>NZ_JBMPPC010000025.1:0-255 GCF_049340185.1 Undibacterium sp. Rencai35W | reverse complement strand
AGCATACTAGGATCGCGCCGTCCATTTGCGCCGCGCCAGTAATCATGTTTTTAACATAATCAGCATGGCCTGGGCAGTCAACGTGGGCGTAGTGACGGCCGGCTGTTTCGTATTCTACGTGGGCTGTATTGATGGTAATACCGCGCGCTTTTTCTTCTGGCGCTGCATCGATCTGGTCGTATGCTTTGGCTTCGCCGCCAAATTTCTTGGACAATACTGTCGCAATCGCTGCTGTCAGAGTGGTTTTACCGTGAT
>NZ_JBMPPC010000024.1:0-258 GCF_049340185.1 Undibacterium sp. Rencai35W | reverse complement strand
TGCTGGCACCGCCACCCCCGTTCATTCCCCCGCCGGAAGTCCAGGTACAGCAACAAGTCGTCACCCCCAACACCATCTCCCAGACCTCCCAAGTCCGGCCAGATACGAACGTGTTGCCCAAATCGACTTTGCCCCCGGTCGCTGACGCCAAACCCGTCGGCCCCTCCGTGGTCCCCGGCGTGATCGACTTCAACGTCCCCGGCTGCAAACCCGAATACCCGCGCGCCTCGCTACGTAATGAAGAAACTGGCACCGTCG
>NZ_JBMPPC010000023.1:0-278 GCF_049340185.1 Undibacterium sp. Rencai35W | reverse complement strand
CTAAGTCAGGTGTATTGTTTAGTTAATAGCCTTGACGATTTTTGGTTAGCTGGGGACTTGGCGAGCAAGTTGCCCGCAGGCTTATACCAAGTGCAAGCGTGCGAACAACAATTAGAGCAGATTGCACTAGGCTTTATGTTGGGCGGTTATGAATTTAGTGAATATAAAGCGAAAGGTGCTGCTAAAGCGCAATTGGCGATAGCCGATGCAACACTTTTTGCGCGCCTTAATCAGCAAGCAAATGCAATCAACTTAGCTCGAGATTTAGTCAATACACC
>NZ_JBMPPC010000022.1:0-280 GCF_049340185.1 Undibacterium sp. Rencai35W | reverse complement strand
CGACCAGTTCATTTGCATAGCGGAATTCACCCGCTGCGCCGTAACCGCTGGGCAGATCACCCGTAAAGCGACCAGGCGGTGTATGTCGTGCGCCTGATATTGCTTGAGGATGTCACGGATCGATTCACGTGTGCCGCCGACGCAGGACAGGTGCGGTGCCGCGGCATAACCTTCTTTACGGATCTCGCCGAACTGCAACCGAAGTATTTTTCAGTCACCTTCGGTGCTGGCGGTACGACACAGCAAGGAACTCTGGATACCGTCGTCGAGATCCGTAAAG
>NZ_JBMPPC010000021.1:0-283 GCF_049340185.1 Undibacterium sp. Rencai35W | reverse complement strand
ATGCCATACCGCCACTGAGGTTATACACATTGGTAAAGCCAAGCTGAGACAAATTAGTGGCCGCTTGTTTTGAGCGATTGCCACTGCGGCACAGTAAAATATATTTCCCTTGTGAGCTTAATTGCCCATCGACTAATGCGTTAGCCATTCTACTGAGCGGAATGTTCATTACACGCGCAGGGTTGATTGCTAATTGCTGAGAAACATTATTCGCGCCATGTTCATAGGGCTCTCGAGTATCAATTAAATAGACGTCATCAATTGCTAACATGTCTTTTGCTTG
>NZ_JBMPPC010000020.1:0-288 GCF_049340185.1 Undibacterium sp. Rencai35W | reverse complement strand
GATGCAACTGAAACGCCCAGTATCAGCCGATCAAAATCCTCCTTAAACTGCAGTGTTTTAGTGGGGAGCGAAGCGCCAAAATGCGTTTCGTAACACCCAGGCCAATCACTCCAAAATGATTCTAAATTTATATTATGCTGTTGTAATAACACTGTAGCAACACAGTGTTGGCCATTGTCATCCGCCCCAGGGGTGAGCTGTTGCAGTTGGTGAAAGAACTCAAACTTAACGCCTCGTTGTTTCAACAGTTCATACAATGACGCAAAAATAACATCCCCCATTCCCGCC
>NZ_JBMPPC010000019.1:0-830 GCF_049340185.1 Undibacterium sp. Rencai35W | reverse complement strand
TGTGATGCATGTCACATAAAGTTGTAAGGTCTTCTGCCATCATCCGCTACGCTGTGATGCAGACTACAAGTAGTAATGCTGCAAATTAACTTAACTCTGAAATTTTTTAGGAGCTTTAAATGGGTATTTATACAAACGCAGTACAGAAACTGTACGTAGCCTACTTCAGCCGTCCTGCTGATCCAGCTGGTCTGCAATACTGGGAATCCGTAGTTGCAGCCAATGCTGGTTCTACTACAGCTGTTAGCGCAGCTTTCTCCCAATCTGCAGAATACACAGCAGCATACGCTGGTATGAACAGCACACAGATCGTCAACCAGGTTTACACAAACTTGTTCGGCCGTGCAGCTGAGCCAAGTGGCTTGTTGTACTGGGCACTGTTGCTGGATCAAAAAGCTATCTCTATCTCCAACGTTGTTACCCAAATCGCTGCTGGCGCTCAAGGTACTGACTTGGTTGCTTACACAAGCAAAGTATCTGCCGCAACTAGTTTCACTGCAGCAGTTGATACAAACCTTGAAATCGTTGGTTACTCTGGTACACCATCATTGACACTGGCTAAAGCATTCATCGCTGGTGTAACTGATGCAGCGACACTGGCAACAGCGATCGTTCCAGCAACTCTGGATGCAACGGTATTGGCCGTTACTTCAGCAGCAGCAGGTCAGACTTTTGCTCTGACTACTGGTATTGACTCAATCGTCGGCACAGCAGGCAATGACACAATCAGTTCATTGACAGCAGGTGTATTGACAGCATTGGACAATATCGATGGCGGCGCCGGTAATGACACAATGAGCTTGACGTCTATCAGCGCAATTGCGATCCCA
>NZ_JBMPPC010000018.1:0-989 GCF_049340185.1 Undibacterium sp. Rencai35W | reverse complement strand
ACAGCCCACGTAGAATACGAAACAGCCGGCCGTCACTACGCCCACGTTGACTGCCCAGGCCATGCTGATTATGTTAAAAACATGATTACTGGCGCGGCGCAAATGGACGGCGCGATCCTAGTATGCTCCGCAGCAGACGGCCCAATGCCACAAACACGTGAACACATCCTGTTAGCACGTCAAGTTGGTGTTCCGTACATCATCGTCTTCCTGAACAAATGCGACATGGTAGATGACGCTGAGTTGTTGGAACTGGTTGAAATGGAAGTTCGTGAGTTACTGTCCAAATACGAATTCCCAGGCGACGACTTGCCAATCATCCAAGGTTCCGCAAAGCTCGCCCTCGAAGGCGACAAAGGACCACTGGGCGAAGAAGCCATCATGAAACTCGCTGATGCATTAGACAGCTACATCCCAACACCAGAACGTGCTGTTGACGGCGCCTTCCTGTTGCCAGTAGAAGACGTCTTCTCCATCTCCGGTCGCGGTACTGTTGTAACAGGTCGTATCGAACGCGGTATCGTCAAAGTCGGCGAAGAAATCGAAATCATCGGCATCAAAGACACTGTCAAAACAACCTGTACTGGCGTAGAAATGTTCCGCAAACTGCTCGACCAAGGTCAAGCAGGCGACAACGTCGGCGTCTTGCTGCGTGGTACTAAGCGTGAAGACATCCAACGTGGTCAAGTGTTGGCAAAACCAGGCTCCATCAAGCCACATAGCCACTTCACTGGCGAAATCTACGTCCTGTCCAAAGACGAAGGTGGTCGTCACACACCATTCTTCAACAACTACCGTCCACAATTCTACTTCCGTACAACGGACGTAACTGGTTCGATCGAGTTGCCGAAAGACAAAGAAATGGTCATGCCAGGTGATAACGTCTCCATCACAGTCAAGCTGATCAACCCGATCGCGATGGAAGAAGGTCTGCGTTTCGCGATCCGTGAAGGTGGCCGTACTGTTGGTGCTGGTGTCGTTGCTAAAAT
>NZ_JBMPPC010000017.1:0-1399 GCF_049340185.1 Undibacterium sp. Rencai35W | reverse complement strand
TATATGGACTCCCCCCAAAGTACAAGAAATTAGTCAATAGTTCTGGCGCGAGGAATAAGCCTGCAGTCGTATATCCGGCATCTAATGTGGAATCTATTGTGTTCCGTGCCGACATGGAATCTGCGTGATCATTGCGCCACTCGTTACGAGCGGCAGGCGTAAAGCTGCCGGAAGGGTTATCGGCGTTCAATGATCTGGTTGCGTTCCGTTGTGCCATGATGGATGAGTAATCTCTACGCAAAGGCTGGTGGGAAATCGGTATGACAAGTTTCAAGTAAATCGATCAAGCTGGCATTGGATACGAGGTTCTCTCTAATTTCTTATTCAATCGCTGTACAGCCCCATAGTCTTCACCATCACGCAGCGTTGCATAGCAAATGCGTGCCAGTTTGTTGGCAAGGGCGCAGGCCGCCTTGTTATGATTCGTTCGACCTTGCACTTTCAGTGCCCAGCTGCGCAATTCATCTAAGTGCCGACCGGCACTTAAACTAACGCTAGCCGCTCGTAAAACAGAACGTGCGCCGTGCGTCAATAGCATACGAAGATAACGATCGCCACGTTTAGAAATATGCCCCAAGTATCGCGTGCTACCAGAGGAATATTCTTTCGGCGTTAAACCGAACCAGCTCGCGAAATGACGCGCATCTTTAAAATGGGCAACGCTACCACTCGTGGCTGCCACCATCGCGGTTGCAGTCAACAAGCCGATACCAGGAATCGAAAGCAAGGTCGTGCAAGCGGCGCTTTGCTTAGCAAGCTGGGTCAACTCTTTTTCTAATTGGGCGACACGCGCTTCGAGCAAATGAATTTCTTCAACCAATAATTTCATGGTGCCGCGAATCAAGTGAGGAACCGACGTATTGGGGTCAGCCAGAACACGTGAGATTTGTTCTATGCCGTTGCGACTTCCAGTCGTAACGGAAATACCAAACTCCCGACAAAAACCGCGCAGCGCATTGATGCGTGAGGTGCGCGTTCCCATCCACAATGAACGTGTGCGATGCAAGCCTTGCAGAGCTTGCTGCTCAATTGATTTTATGTTGACTGGGCGAATGTCGGCGCAACGGGCAGCCTCTAATAAAGCACAAGCATCTGCTGCATCGGTTTTGTTGCGTTTTACATAAGCCCTGATGTAAGCTGCGGGAAGTAACTTAACGTCGATACCCAAAGCATTCAAAGAACGCGCCCAATGATGAGCCGAGCCACAAGCCTCCATGATCACCAGCGAAACATTGCGGTTTACAAACCATCGCTCAAATTGCGCTCGCGTCAAATGATGTTGTTCGATTACACGCCATTGCGTATCGGCAACAGCAAGTTGAAACACAGATTTGGCCAAATCAACGGCCACGGTAGTAGCATTCATAGTGGACTCCTCGCGTTGAAATCTGATCCCCAT
>NZ_JBMPPC010000016.1:0-2284 GCF_049340185.1 Undibacterium sp. Rencai35W | reverse complement strand
ACTTCAAGAACTGCTCATTACCGACCATACCGATCTTAGTGACGCCAAGACGCTGAGCCGTTGCCATCACATGAGCCACCGACTTGTACGCCACCAGCTTGTTGGGCCGCAGATGCACTTCCGGCTGATTCGGTGTCGTCGCTACCGTCAACAGACGGGACTCGAGATCGGCATTGTTCTGGATCGCAACACCATTCCAGAGAACGGTGCCGTCAAAGTCAACGTCAATGGAGATGACTTCGGGTTTTTCCTGCGTATTGGCCGGCGGTGCATTGACCGGCATGTTCAGGTTCACCGCATGATTTTGAATCGGGATGGTGATGATGAGCATGATGATCAGGACCAGCATGACGTCAATTAAGGGCGTCATGTTCATTTCGATCATGACGTCCGGTTCACCTGAGCTCCCTGAGCCTAGTTGCATTCCCATGGTGTTCCTTTCTTAGCCCTTTGGCGGGGGTTCTGTGACGAAGCCGACCTTGGCAATCCCGGCGCGCTGGGCGGTCAGGATGACTTTGCCGACAAATTCGTAGCGGGTGTTCTGGTCACCACGAATATGCAGTTCCGGTTGCGGTACCTGCACTGCGACGACTTTGAGTTTGTCGAGCAGGATGTCGGTACTGGCGATTGGCGCTTCGTTCCAGAACATGTCGCCGTCTTTGTTGATGGCGATGTTGATGTTTTCTGGTTTGGTTTTGTACGGCTGGTTGGTTTCCGATGGAAGCTTGACCGGGACCGTGTGGGTGACGACGGGGATGGTGATCAGGAAGATGATCAGCAAGACCAGCATGACGTCGACCAATGGGGTGGTGTTGATGGTGCTGTTGACTTCGTCTTCGCCGTCACCATCGTTGCCGATTGCCATTGCCATAATTATTCTCTTTCAGATAAGCGAACTTCTTCAACTGTCTCTCTCTTCCAGCGCGCTTGGCGCCAGGAGAGAGTGTGTTTCTTCTGGCCGGTTGACTTAGGCTTTTTTGGACATGACGCCAGACAGGACGACAGAGTGCAGGTCGGCGCTGAAGGCGCGGACGTCTTCCATGGCGCTCTTGTTGCGGCGGACCAGGAAGTTGTAGCCTAATACGGCGGGAACGGCGACTGCCAGACCAATGGCGGTCATGATCAGGGCTTCACCAACCGGGCCAGCGACTTTGTCGATGGAGGCTTGACCGGCGATACCGATCGCTGTCAACGCGTGGTAGATACCCCAGACGGTACCGAACAAACCAACGAACGGGGCAGTAGAGCCGACTGTGGCGAGGAAGGCTAAGCCATCTTGCAGACGGCTTTGGACTTTTTCTACCGCGCGCTGGATGGACATGGAGATCCAGGAGTTGAGGTCGATCTGTTCTAACAGGGCGCCTTCGTGGTGGTCACTGGCTTTGGTGGCGGATTCGGCGATGAAGCGGAATGGGCTGCCTTCTTTTAAGCTGGTGATGCCGGCATTGACAGAGGCGGCTTTCCAGAATTTGCTTTGGGCATCTTTGGCTTGACCGGCGAGTTTGATCTGGTCGACGATTTTGGTGATGAGGATGTACCAGCTGCCCATGGACATGATGAACATGATGATGAGGGTGCCTTTGGCGACGAAGTCACCGCCTTTCCAGAGGGCGTCGAGTCCGTAGGGGTTGTCGACTTTGTCTTTGGCGTCAGCGGCTGGGGCGGCACCTTCGGCAGCTGGGGCTGCAGCTGCGGGGGCGGCGTCTGCTGGGGCGGCAGCAGCGGGGGCGGCACCGGCGGCGGCGCTAGCGGATTCTTGGGCGATGGCGGCGTGGGCGGTGACGGCGATGATGGCGGCGGCCAGTAGGGCTTTCAGGCTGAATTTCATGGGTGTGCTTCCTTCGTAAATTTGAATTTCAAATGCTGTTACTGTGGTTGTGGCTGTTTTTGTTGCTGTTGTTCGGTCTTGCTTATACGGGGTCTTGCTGTGTTCTTGCGCTGTTCTTTCTTGCGCTGTTTTTGCTTAGTCGAGCTTCCAGACGTATTGGACTTTGGTGGTGGTGGCTTGGGGCTTGCCGTCTACGGTACCTGGTTTGTTTTTGCAGGCGCCTGACATGAGTTGCGATTTGACGGCGTTGTCGAGTCCGCGGAAGCCGCTGGATTTGTCGATCTTGACGTCGTTGACGTTGCCATCAGCGCCGATCACGACGGAGAGGACGACGGTGCCAGTTTCTTCATTACGTAGCGAGGCGCGCGGGTATTCGGGTTTGCAGCCGGGGACGTTGAAGTCGATCACGCCGGGGACCACGGAGGGGCCGACGGGTTTGGCGTCAGCGACCGGGGG
>NZ_JBMPPC010000015.1:0-2576 GCF_049340185.1 Undibacterium sp. Rencai35W | reverse complement strand
CGGCACAGCAGGCAATGACACAATCAGTTCATTGACAGCAGGTGTATTGACAGCATTGGACAATATCGATGGCGGCGCCGGTAATGACACAATGAGCTTGACGTCTATCAGCGCAATTGCGATCCCAGCAACAGCAACAGTCAAGAACGTTGAAACAGTCAATCTGACTTCTGCTGCTGATGTGAATGGTAATGTCTCTGGCTGGACTGGTTTGACAAAATTGAGCGTAGTTTCAGCAGCAACAGCTAACGAAACTATTACTGCTGCAACGACGACAGCAACAACAATCGCTAACTCCACAGCCTTCGACGTAGCTGTTGTTGGTGCTGGCGGTGTTGTCACAATATCGAATGATGTTGGCGGCAATATCAACGTTGGTCAAACGGCGGTTGCTAATGCAATCACTTCAGCGGTGATTTCTGGTGGTTTAGCTGTTGCTGTACAAGACCGTTCAGGCGCATCTGCCGCAACTGGTAGCACATTGAAGTCTGTTTCTTTAAACGGTAATGCTGGTGCGGCAACATTGACAGGCGATGGCATTACTTCATTGACAGTTGCTAACACTAACCAGAATGCAACGGTTGTTGCTGCAGCTGCTACCCGTACTCTGGGTGTTACAGTCAACACAGTAACAGCAGGCACGATCACGGATGCTACAGCAACAACAGTCAACGTCACTTCTACTGGCGCAGCCAGCGTAGTCGCTGACCTGGCAGTTGCTTCAGCAACTGCAGTGACACTGGGTGGTGACAAGGCTCTGACACTGACAACAACACACTTTGGTGCTGCAACTGCATTGACAGTGAACGACAGTGCTTTGGTTACAGTGAGTGGTTACAACACAACTAACACACTGGCAACTGTAACAGTAACTGGCGCTGGTGGTTTTACATCTAATTTGTCTGGTCAAGGTACGCAACTGACTACTATTGATGCCTCCGCTTCTACAGGCGCTAATACTGTCACAATCAACGGTACCGAAATCTACAAAGGTGGTTCAGGCGTTGACATCGTGACTGCTGCTGTCGCTCCTACGGTGTCTGTTGATGGTGGTGCTGGTACTAACGACGTATTCGTTGTGAATGCAGCGTCCTTCTCTTTGGCAAATGTCACTGGCTTTGAAACATTGGGTGCTGGTGCTGGTGCAACTGGTTCCTACTCTGCAGCTGGCTTCGCTCATCTGACAGAAGGCGCTGTAGCTGGCGCGATCACTTGGAATACCGTCGCTGCTGGCACGGATCTGACAATCACTGCTGCCCCAACTGCCGCAACAACTTACACATTGGCAACGGATACAGCAACTGACGTGTTGAACCTGACATTGTCATCTGCTGCTGCTATCGCTGGTGGTTCAGTAACAGCAACTGCTGTTGAAACAGTCAACCTGACTGTGACAGATACAAACACGACTAAGCATGTTGATACTCTGACATTGGTTGACACTGCATTGACTACATTGAAAATCACTGGTAATGCTGGTCTGACTTTGACCAACACTAGCACGACATTGACATCTGTAGATGCAAGCGGCATGACTAATACTGCTGGTACATCCGGTGGCTTCACTTGGACATCAGGTGCTCTGACAGCTGCGGCAACAATCAAAGGTAGTGCAACTGGTGGCGACACGATCAATGCTGCAGCGTCAACTAAAGCAGTCACGATCACTGAGACTGCTGGTACTAACAGCATCACAGGTAGCTCCACAATCGCAAGTACATTGACTGGCGGTACAGGTGCAGACACAATCGTTGGCGGTGCTGGTAAAGATGTGATTGTTGGTGGTGGTGGTGCTGACGTTATCACTGGCGGTGCTGGTGCTGACTTGATTACTCTGTCTGGCTCAACATCGAAGATCGTCAATGCAGCATTGGGTGATTCTGGTGCAAACACATCTACAACAATCCAAACTGCTGAATTGACATCAACATTTGATATCGTTAAGGGTGCTGCTGCTGGCGATTTAATCCAATTGGCCACAGCAACTGCTGGTTTGAACAAAGCTGCAATCAACTTGGCTGGTACAGATGATGTTGTGAACTTTGTTCACGGTACATACGATGCCGCTGCAGGTACATTCACATTTGCTGCAAATGGTTTGGACACGGCAGTGACTTATGACACAACAGTTGGTGCTGGTACAGCGTTCGAAACAATCATCCTGGTTGGTTACTCTGTAGGTTCAACTACAACTAACGTTGCTGGTTTGATCACTCTGGGTTAAGCAGTATTTGGCTTGGATAGCTAAGTAAGTTTTTTAAATTCAAAATCCTGAAGTTGTCTTTCAATAGAAGACTTCAGGGTAAAGACGATAGAAAATGACATTTGGCTACAAACTACAAAAGGCTCCTTCGGGAGCCTTTTTTGGTTTCTGGTAAAGCTATGGTGATCTGGCTATGACAGAGAGCAATTGCTCGCCGTAGAAAATCTTCGTCAATATTATTGTTTTTGTGATGCATGTCACATAAAGTTGTAAGGTCTTCTGCCATCATCCGCTACGCTGTGATGCAGACTACAAGTAGTAATGCTGCAAATTAACTTAACTCTGAAATTTTTTAGGAGCTTTAAATGGGTAT
>NZ_JBMPPC010000014.1:0-5908 GCF_049340185.1 Undibacterium sp. Rencai35W | reverse complement strand
GTTTTAGAAGTGAAGAGTTAAGTGCGCGTAGTAAGCGTGTTTAGCGAAAGCGGCTAAAAAAGGTGTTGACGAAAAGTAGGAAGTGCTTCATAATCTCGCTTCTTTGCTGCTGACAAACAAAACGATTTGCAGCGCAGCGAAGAGTAAAATAGGTTGATTCGCAAGAGTCCCGGTTTTGCCAAGGTAAGTAAGAATTAAGATCTTTAACAATTAACAGTCAATAAATGTGGGCACTTGATAGAAAGCGCCATGATTAAATTTATTTGATCATGATACTTAAAAAATATCAAATGTTCGCAAAAGTAATCAATAGGATACTTCGTAAGAAGTAGCCTGTCAGTTATTTGAGTGAGCGACACTGTTCGAAAGAACAGAGTTCAGAAATGAACAAAAACAGAGATTAAACTGAAGAGTTTGATCCTGGCTCAGATTGAACGCTGGCGGCATGCCTTACACATGCAAGTCGAACGGTAACAGGGAGCTTGCTCCGCTGACGAGTGGCGAACGGGTGAGTAATATATCGGAACATACCCTAGAGTGGGGGATAACGTAGCGAAAGTTACGCTAATACCGCATACGAACTAAGGTTGAAAGTGGGGGATCGCAAGACCTCATGCTCATGGAGTGGCCGATATCTGATTAGCTAGTTGGTGAGGTAAAGGCTCACCAAGGCGACGATCAGTAGCTGGTCTGAGAGGACGACCAGCCACACTGGAACTGAGACACGGTCCAGACTCCTACGGGAGGCAGCAGTGGGGAATTTTGGACAATGGGCGCAAGCCTGATCCAGCAATGCCGCGTGAGTGAAGAAGGCCTTCGGGTTGTAAAGCTCTTTTGTCAGGGAAGAAACGGTGTTTCCTAATACGGAATGCTAATGACGGTACCTGAAGAATAAGCACCGGCTAACTACGTGCCAGCAGCCGCGGTAATACGTAGGGTGCAAGCGTTAATCGGAATTACTGGGCGTAAAGCGTGCGCAGGCGGTTATATAAGTCAGATGTGAAATCCCCGGGCTCAACCTGGGAACTGCATTTGAGACTGTATGGCTAGAGTGTGTCAGAGGGGGGTAGAATTCCACGTGTAGCAGTGAAATGCGTAGATATGTGGAGGAATACCGATGGCGAAGGCAGCCCCCTGGGATAACACTGACGCTCATGCACGAAAGCGTGGGGAGCAAACAGGATTAGATACCCTGGTAGTCCACGCCCTAAACGATGTCTACTAGTTGTCGGGACTTAATTGTCTTGGTAACGCAGCTAACGCGTGAAGTAGACCGCCTGGGGAGTACGGTCGCAAGATTAAAACTCAAAGGAATTGACGGGGACCCGCACAAGCGGTGGATGATGTGGATTAATTCGATGCAACGCGAAAAACCTTACCTACCCTTGACATGTACAGAATGCCGAAGAGATTTGGCGGTGCTCGCAAGAGAACTGTAACACAGGTGCTGCATGGCTGTCGTCAGCTCGTGTCGTGAGATGTTGGGTTAAGTCCCGCAACGAGCGCAACCCTTGTCATTAGTTGCTACGAAAGGGCACTCTAATGAGACTGCCGGTGACAAACCGGAGGAAGGTGGGGATGACGTCAAGTCCTCATGGCCCTTATGGGTAGGGCTTCACACGTCATACAATGGTACATACAGAGGGCCGCCAACCCGCGAGGGGGAGCTAATCCCAGAAAGTGTATCGTAGTCCGGATTGTAGTCTGCAACTCGACTACATGAAGTTGGAATCGCTAGTAATCGCGGATCAGCATGTCGCGGTGAATACGTTCCCGGGTCTTGTACACACCGCCCGTCACACCATGGGAGCGGGTTCTGCCAGAAGTAGGTAGCTTAACCGTAAGGAGGGCGCTTACCACGGCAGGGTTCGTGACTGGGGTGAAGTCGTAACAAGGTAGCCGTATCGGAAGGTGCGGCTGGATCACCTCCTTTCTAGAGTTGCGCTGAAAGTTAAGTGTCCACACTTATTGACTGTTAAAACAAAGAACAAGGTAAGTCACTGAAGAAGTGACAAGCTGTGTAACTTAGCGGTAGCGATACCGGTAAGACTCGAAGCAAGCACCTGGGTCTGTAGCTCAGTTGGTTAGAGCACCGTGTTGATAACGCGGGGGTCGTTGGTTCGAGCCCAACCAGACCCACCATATAACGTGGTGGCGGTGGTTGACGACGCACACAAGGTTTCGGGGGTTTAGCTCATCTGGTAGAGCACCTGCTTTGCAAGCAGGGGGTGAACGGTTCGATCCCGTTAACCTCCACCAAGATTTGTCAAAAGTACAAACCTAAGTCAAGCTGGCACAGTCAAGTGCCAAGGCAAGCGATTTAGGTTTGATCTTTCAACAGAGATTAAAGAAATACAGAATTACCGTTCTTTAACAATTTAGAAGAAGTAAAGTAGAAATAATCAAAATTATTTCTGTAAAGAGAAGTTAGCAACGACAGTTGTTAATGGAAATTATGGAAGGGTTGTGATTGTATCGAACAAACAAAGTATTAAAAAGAGTTTGAAAAGCACTGCTGCAAAGCAGAGTTTTAGAAAAATCAAATTCCTTGAGATACGGCAAACGCTAAAGTAATACTCAATAGTAGTAAAGAACTATAACCGGTTTTTAGTGATGAACCTGAACTTAGTAATAAGAACAGACACTAGAAGCTAACGTTATAGGGACAAGTGACTAAGTGCACATGGTGGATGCCTTGGCGATATCAGGCGATGAAGGACGTAGTAGCTTGCGATAAGCTGCGGGGAGTGAGCAAACACACTGTGATCCGCAGATTTCCGAATGGGGAAACCCGGCCGTAAGGTCATTGCATACTGAATACATAGGTATGCAAAGCGAACGTGGCGAACTGAAACATCTAAGTAGCTACAGGAAAAGAAATCAACCGAGATTCCCAAAGTAGTGGCGAGCGAAATGGGAACAGCCTGCAAGATTTAGCATCTTTGATAGTAGAACGGATTGGAAACTCCGGCCATAGAGGGTGATAGCCCCTTATACGAAATCATCGGTGTGGAACTAAGTTTGCGACAAGTAGGGCGGGACACGTGAAATCCTGTCTGAACATGGGGGGACCATCCTCCAAGGCTAAATACTCGATATCGACCGATAGTGAACCAGTACCGTGAGGGAAAGGCGAAAAGAACCCCGGAAGGGGAGTGAAATAGATCCTGAAACCGTGTGCATACAAACAGTAGGAGCGGACTTGTTCCGTGACTGCGTACCTTTTGTATAATGGGTCAGCGACTTACATTCAGTGGCAAGGTTAACCGCATAGGGAAGCCGTAGAGAAATCGAGTCCGAATAGGGCGAAATTAGTCGCTGGGTGTAGACCCGAAACCAAGTGATCTACTCATGGCCAGGTTGAAGGTGCGGTAACACGCACTGGAGGACCGAACCCACTAATGTTGAAAAATTAGGGGATGAGCTGTGGGTAGGGGTGAAAGGCTAAACAAACTTGGAAATAGCTGGTTCTCTCCGAAAACTATTTAGGTAGTGCCTCAAGTATCACCATCGGGGGTAGAGCACTGTTATGGCTAGGGGGTCATCGCGACTTACCAACCCATTGCAAACTCCGAATACCGATGAGTGCGAGCTTGGGAGACAGACGTCGGGTGCTAACGTCCGGCGTCAAGAGGGAAACAACCCAGACCGCCAGCTAAGGTCCCAAAGTACAGCTAAGTGGAAAACGAAGTGGGAAGGCTAAAACAGTCAGGAGGTTGGCTTAGAAGCAGCCACCCTTTAAAGAAAGCGTAATAGCTCACTGATCGAGTCGTCCTGCGCGGAAGATGTAACGGGGCTAAGCTGTACACCGAAGCTGCGGATATCCTTTATTGGATATGGTAGGAGAGCGTTCTGTAAGCCTGCGAAGGTGTCTTGTAAAGGATGCTGGAGGTATCAGAAGTGCGAATGCTGACATGAGTAGCGATAATGGGGGTGAAAAGCCCCCACGCCGTAAGCCCAAGGTTTCCTGTTCAACGTTCATCGGAGCAGGGTGAGTCGGCCCCTAAGGCGAGGCAGAGATGCGTAGCTGATGGGAAGCAGGTTAATATTCCTGCACCGTCGTATGATGCGATGGGGGGACGGATCACAGAAGGTCGTCAGGCGGTTGGAAGAGCCTGTTCTTGACTTGTAGAAGGCACTTAGGCAAATCCGGGTGCGTAATTCAAGGGGTTGAGACGAGTGAACTTGTTCACGAAGCGATCGGAAGTGGTTCCAAGAAAAGCCTCTAAGCTTCAGTCATACGAGACCGTACCGCAAACCGACACAGGTGGGCGAGATGAGTATTCTAAGGCGCTTGAGAGAACTCGGGAGAAGGAACTCGGCAAATTGGTACCGTAACTTCGGGATAAGGTACGCCCTGGTAGTTTGACCCCCCTGCGGGGGAAGGATGAAAGGGTTGCAATAAACTGGTGGCTGCAACTGTTTAATAAAAACACAGCACTCTGCAAACACGAAAGTGGACGTATAGGGTGTGACTCCTGCCCGGTGCTGGAAGATTAAATGATGGGGTGCAAGCTCTTGATTGAAGTCCCAGTAAACGGCGGCCGTAACTATAACGGTCCTAAGGTAGCGAAATTCCTTGTCGGGTAAGTTCCGACCTGCACGAATGGAGTAATGATGGCCACACTGTCTCCTCCCGAGACTCAGCGAAGTTGAAATGTTTGTGATGATGCAATCTACCCGCGGCTAGACGGAAAGACCCCATGAACCTTTACTGTAGCTTTGCATTGGACTTTGAACCAATCTGTGTAGGATAGGTGGGAGGCTTTGAAGCGGGGACGCCAGTTCTCGTGGAGCCAACCTTGAAATACCACCCTGGTTTGTTTGAGGTTCTAACCTTGGCCCGTTATCCGGGTCGGGGACAGTGCATGGTAGGCAGTTTGACTGGGGCGGTCTCCTCCCAAAGTGTAACGGAGGAGTTCGAAGGTACGCTAGGTACGGTCGGACATCGTGCTAATAGTGCAATGGCATAAGCGTGCTTAACTGCGAGACTGACAAGTCGAGCAGGTACGAAAGTAGGACATAGTGATCCGGTGGTTCTGTATGGAAGGGCCATCGCTCAACGGATAAAAGGTACTCTGGGGATAACAGGCTGATTCCTCCCAAGAGTTCATATCGACGGGGGAGTTTGGCACCTCGATGTCGGCTCATCACATCCTGGGGCTGTAGCCGGTCCCAAGGGTATGGCTGTTCGCCATTTAAAGTGGTACGTGAGCTGGGTTTAAAACGTCGTGAGACAGTTTGGTCCCTATCTGCCGTGGGCGTTGGAAGTTTGAAGGGGGCTGCTCCTAGTACGAGAGGACCGGAGTGGACGAACCTCTGGTGTATCGGTTGTCACGCCAGTGGCATTGCCGAGTAGCTATGTTCGGAAGAGATAACCGCTGAAAGCATCTAAGCGGGAAACTCGCCTTAAGATGAGACTTCCCAGAGCCTTGAGCTCTTTAAAGGGTCGTTCGAGACCAGGACGTTGATAGGCTGGGTGTGGAAGTGCAGTAATGCATTAAGCTAACCAGTACTAATTGCCCGTAAGGCTTGTCCCTATAACCTTAGCAGGTTATAAACTGCGACAAGTATTGTGAAGTGTTTGCGACAATGTGAGAGTTCGGAAGAATTCCACTTGTTCGACAGCAGTCACAACCACCACAGCAAGCGATGGTCTCGCTTGCTGTGACAAAACAAATTGATTAGTGCGAATAAGATCGCACACTCTACTGAGCTTCTTCTGAATTGGATTTGTTGCAGGCCGCAAAATAGCGCGACCCTCAACAGATCAACAAGTTATGCCTGATGACCATAGCAAGTCGGTACCACCCCTTCCCATCCCGAACAGGACCGTGAAACGACTCCGCGCCAATGATAGTGCTGCAACCAGTGTGAAAGTAGGTCATCGTCAGGCTTTTATTCCGCA
>NZ_JBMPPC010000013.1:0-53502 GCF_049340185.1 Undibacterium sp. Rencai35W | reverse complement strand
AATCGTTTTGTTTGTCAGCAGCAAAGAAGCGAGATTATGAAGCACTTCCTACTTTTCGTCAACACCTTTTTTAGCCGCTTTCGCTAAACACGCTTACTACGCGCACTTAACTCTTCACTTCTAAAACTTGCATCGACTGCTTCTCTTTCTCTTCTTGCCTTCCCCGCCTCTCGACGGGAGCCGAACTATAGCAAATACCACCCAGCCTTGCAAGAACTTTTGACCGATATTTTATAAATCGTTTTATTTAATAATAAAGTATCTATCAAAGTGAAACAATCTTCCCGGTACGGAACAACAGACAGATATAAGCATGTGATAAAACACTTGATGCCAATATTATTGAATAATGTTTGAAGAATTTTTTATGAATACTAAGTATGAATCCAGAAAATCGTAAATTTTTATCCGAGACGATGCTGCATAAGCGTGGCATCCGCATCAATCTGCAACTGCCACTGATTGAATCCGATGAAGAGGTCACCTTGCGTGATACAACATCTCTTTTTGAAAGGCTGGTTGCCTTATGGGCAGTAACTAGTAGCGCGCAATCTGGAGAAGCGAGCTACTTCCGCGAGTATCTTGCCTCCCACCAGATGACCGGCTATTTATCAGAAAAAGAAAAAAGCTTCTTACTATCGGATCAGTGGACTGAAGATGAACGCAATTACTTCTCCGTACAAAAAGAACGCTTATTTTTGCTGGCATGGTGCGCTGGTATCCAGCCGGATATTGAGCTCAGTTTACAAGCATCTAATTTGGATAAGCTGTTACGCTATTTCCCACGAGGCATGGAGAGCCCGGACGTTTTGCGGCAGGCAATAAACACTCGCTCTAAATCGAAAATCTTAGACTGGGCAGATCTGCTATACCGTGTTCATTGGGCGGTGAGGCATGCCAATCTGATTGGAAAAACGACCGTCGGTAATATTCGTTGTGACATCATTCCCGAATGGCATCACGCTGTAAATTGGATTACCTGTTATAACGAAGAAGATAACTGGGATATGGTCGAAACCGATACTTAAACTAAAACAGATATATAAGTATGAACAAAGAAGCGTTAGAAGCCATCATAGCCCGCCAAAAACCCGGCGCCAAATTTGTCGTCTCAGCAGAGATGTTAGGAATGAATATGGTCGATTTTGACCTGCAAGCCAAACGCTGGGTAGAGGAAAATGGTCCCGGCTTCACTACAACAGGCGTCCCGTTCCGCAAAGTAATTGATGGTCAGTTTTTAATTCAGAGACTGACCTTAGTGAAAAATACGTAAGATGCGCTTGAAATGCACTCATCAGATGCATCATCGCATCTGACTTTAGTTAGTAAGTTAGGTAAGTCAGATGTGTTAGACACGCACTGCCGGCGCACTATCAATATCCACTAAAGAGTCGCGACCTTTATCCGTAATCGCAAAGCCCCCCTCAGGCGACTCAATAATGTGGCCTTTTTTACTCAAAAAGGTCGCCACGTCCTTCGCCAGTGACGTTGTTGCATCTTGAGATACCGATCGTAAGCCTTCTATGCATCGTTTAACGAACAGTGTCTGCAAGCCTTTTTCTGTCATTTCGAAAGTGCCGTCTTTATGATGTTTGATAAATTTCAAACCATTCAAGCGCTTAGAGTTTCTTCCTATGCAGGCATTCGGCGTATCACCCTTACGTAATTTGCTAATCAGCTCCAGCGCGTTAAATTCATCGATAGTCAAATTGTCGTTCATACTTTTCCTTATTTATTTTTAATCTTGCAAAAGTGGCGCAATAGATAATTTTCCCGACCTCACAAGTAAGATTTTTGATTATTTCTATGCTTTTCTAGTCGAGCGAAGTATATTTTTTCGCACTGCCGTAGGCTAAGCTCACTGGATAGCGTTTCTCATTGATACGGATTTTTTCTTCCGCGGCCGCAATTAGATCGATTCCATTTTGTTCGGCGATTAGCAGCAAATAATGCAATACATCGGCACACTCACCAGCTAGATCACGCTGAAACCCGGGATCGGCTTGCAATGCGATCACATCCTGATCCGTTTTCCACTGCATCAACTCCAGTAGCTCACCAGTTTCAAGATGCAAAGAAATAATCAGATTTTTTAAGCTATGAAACTGTTTCCAGTCACGCTTGTCTCTGAATTCCACCAATAGTTGACTCAATGATTGCAAGTCAGGCATGTTTTATACAAAAAATGAGAAAGAATGCCGCATTGTAATCGATAGACCGCCGCTTACTGGTAATCAGGGTCTTCAAGGTTCTTAGAAATCCATCGATACCACCAATTGGAAACATCTTGGCTGACCTCCATACAATTTGACTCAGCACCGGATTGAATTCGGTATTTCGTGGTTTTTATCAACTTTGCTCTGTTTATTTTCATTCACATTCATTAATTTGAAAAAAATTGATTAGAATTTGCGGCGTAGGGCGAACTCGCAACAACAATGCTGGTCTATCTAATGCAAGGCTCACGGCAGCGCTTTGCATTTGCCCCGTGCTGCCAAGCGATATTGCCAGTGATTCATTTAGTTAAAACAACAAGCCACAACTCACTACCAGGGAGATTTTTAGTGAAAGCACAAGTTCTCAGCGCTATCGCGCTCATGTTTGCCGGCGCTACCAGCGCCTACGCAGTTGAACCAGTCAATACGGCTGCATCCGCTTCAGCTGTTCTATTAGCTGGCATTGACACCAAACACAACGACAAAACTGTACGCGCGCAAGACGATTTTTATCGCCATGTAAACGGCACCTGGCTAACTAAAGCAGAAATCCCTGGCGACAAATCGTCTATTGGTGCCTTCATGGACTTGCGTGAAGCCGTAGTGCCGCGCCTGCACACCATTATTGAAGGCCTGAACAAACAAAAACCGCAAGCCGGTTCAGAAGCGCAAAAAATCAGCGATCTGTACGCCACTTTCATGGACACAAAACACATCGAGTCACTGGGCCTGAAGCCACTCGATGCCGATTTTGCCAAAGTCGCCGCCCTGTCTGACAAAAAACAGATTCCAGCTTTCATTGCCTGGCTAAATAAAGTCAGCGTCAATGCACCGCTTGATATCTCTGTTCATCAAGATAATAAAGACTCCACCAAATACGTACTGGACGTTGGCCAGTCAGGTCTCGGCTTGCCAGACCGCGATTATTATCTGAACGATAGTGATGCCAAGCTCAAGGACGCTCGTGCCAAATATCTGAAACATATTGAGACGATGCTTGCTCTGGCCGGTGACAAAGCTGCCGCAAAAACGGCTGCCGACATTCTCTCGCTGGAAACAGAACTGGCAAAAATCCAGTGGAGCAAAGTGGAGTTGCGCGACCCAATCAAAGCTTATAACAAAATTGAGCTCAGCAAACTAGATGCATTGACGCCGGGCTACGACTGGACCGGCTACCTCACGACACTGGGCGTACAAAGCAAAATCAATTATCTGATCATCAGCCAGCCAAGCTATCTGACAGGCTTTAATACCGTTATTACTAATACCCCGCTTGATACCTGGAAAGCGTATTTCAAATGGCAGTTATTGAGCTCTGCGGCCAGCCAATTGCCGACAGCATTTGCAGACGAAAACTTTGCATTTAAGAGCACTACGCTGATGGGCGTTCCTAAGCAAGAAGAACGCTGGAAACGTGGTGTGCGTCTGGCAGATGCCGGTCTGGGTGAAAGTCTGGGCAAGCTGTATGTAGAAAAATATTTCCCCGCCGGGCATAAAGTCAAGATGGAAAAACTGGTCAGCAATTTGTTGCTGGCGTACAAGCAAAGTATCGATACGCTTGACTGGATGAGTCCAGAAACGAAGAAAGAAGCACAGGCAAAATTGGCGACGTTTATGCCTAAAATCGGCTATCCAAACAAATGGCGCGACTACTCAGCACTACAAATTGTCAAGGGTGATGCTGTCGCCAACTTACGCAATACGCGCTCATTTGCCTCTCAGGTTGAGTTAAATAAACTGGGGCAACCGATTGACCGCGAAGAATGGGGCATGACGCCACAAACCGTCAACGCCTACTACAACCCGGAGATGAACGAAATTGTCTTCCCGGCAGCGATCTTGCAACCGCCATTCTTTGACGCGAAAGCCGATGATGCAGTGAACTATGGCGGCATCGGTGCTGTGATTGGTCATGAAATCAGCCATGGTTTCGATGATCAAGGTGCGCAATATGACGGCTTGGGTAATTTGCGTGACTGGTGGACCAAAGAAGACCACGAGAAGTTCGCAGCCAAAACAGCGACACTGGTCAAGCAATACAGCAGTTTCAGTCCGCTTCCTGGTTACTTCGTGAACGGCGAACTGACTCTTGGCGAAAACATCGCGGATAACTCTGGTCTAGCCATTGCGTACAAAGCCTACAAATTATCACTTGGTGGCAAGCCTGCACCAGTAATCGCAGGATTGACAGGCGACCAACGCTTTTTCATGGGATTCGCTCAGGTATGGCGCGGAAAAATGCGCGAAGCCTCAATGATCGTTCGCCTGAAAACTGATCCGCACTCTCCTGGCGAAATCCGTGCTAACGGCACATTGCGCAACATGGGCGAATACTACAAAGCCTATAACCTGAAAGAAGGCGACAAGATGTATTTACCGCCTGCTGAACGCGTATCGATCTGGTAATCAGGCATCAGCTTAGCTGCATCAATAAAAAGGGCGCTTCAGTTTATATTACTGAAGCGCCCTTTTTCATTCACTTACAGATACTCCCCTAATTTCCTTTTAAAACCGTCTTATTCCCGCATATCTGCATTGTGGTTTTAAAAAATACTCTAGTGGAGTATGGTAAAAATTCATATAAACGACTTACTTGTATTGTGATTTTACGATGGCAAGATTTTTAAAGAAATTCTGCACAACCGTGAGCTCTCTGGTGCGAGTGAACGCCGGCAGGCTTTGCCATATCCGTTTGCCATAAGGCTTGGAAATCAGGCGGGGGTCGCACAGCATCAATACGCCTTTATCCAATTCATCACGAATCAAGCGCCCTGCTCCCTGCTTCAGATTGATAATCGCTTCCGGTAACTGATGATGGACAAATCCGTTCAAGCCTTTTTTTTCCATGGCTTCGATACGGGCTGCGAGTACCGGGTCATCGGGCGGCGAGAACGGCAACTTATCAATCACCACCAACGACAACGCGTCACCGCGTACGTCCACTCCCTCCCAAAAACTCTGGCTGCCGATCAACACCCCGTTACCGGCGGCACGAAAACGATCAAGCAATTCGGTGCGCCCTGCATCTCCCTGCACAAACAAGGGGAAATCCAGATGACGTTTTTCAAATTCTTCTCTCAGCCGCTCTGCGCAATGCTTGACCGCTTTGATCGTCGTGCACAGCATAAAGGTGCGCCCGCCTGCCGCCTCAATCACTGGCAATGCCGCATCTACGACGGCGTCGGTGTATTCACGAGAATTAGGCTGCGGCATTCCCTCTGGCACATACAAGATGCCCTGCTCCGCATAATTAAACGGGCTAGGCCAGGTTCTAGCAGGCTCATTCCATAAACCCATCTGCGACACAAAATGCGCGAAATCATTCTTCACCGCCATCGTAGCCGACGTAAAAATCCAGGTACGCGGCACACCCTCACGCTGCTTATTAAAAATCGGCGCAATCGACAGCGGGGTACGGTGCAACTGCAACGAGGTTGAAAATGCCTCGACCCACAGCACATAGTCGGCTTTGGGCACGGCACCCGCCTTAGGATTCGGCTCTGGCTCTTTCCAGTCATCGATTTTGGTTTGCAGATCAATCGCCCTGACACGGCATTGCTCAATGGTTTCAGCCCGCTCAGCCTGCTTTTCTAAGACTGCAATCAGATCGTCCATCGTGTCTTTGAGTTTATCGAGCGAAGGAAAAAACTCGCTCGACGGCGCGATTTGCGACAAGGACAGACGGACAACGTCCTGAGGAAATGCCAGACGCAAATCACGCGCGGCACGTTCAACAGGCGCTACAAGCTTTGCCCATTCGGCACCGTCGCGGGCATGCGACAGCCCCTCCGCCAGTACGTCACGGCACAGTTCCAATATTTGAGAAGTCGAAATCGTCTCTCCAAAGAACAAGGTAGCGGTGTCTGGCAATTGATGCGCCTCATCAAAAATCACGGTATTCGCCGAAGGCAGCAGTTCGGCAATGCCAGTATCTTTCAAAGCCACATCAGCAAAGAATAAATGGTGATTGACCACCACCACATCAGCTTGCTGCGCCTCTTTGCGCGCCTTCATGACAAAGCAATCCTGGTAATACTGACACTCAGATCCCATGCAGGTATCTTTGGTAGACGTCACCAGATTCCAGACCGAGGCCGTTTCCGGCACACGTGCTAGTTCCGCTTTATCACCGCTGCTGGTAGTCTTCATGAAACGGGAAATATCACGCAAATATCCGACGTCCTCACGAGAAGTCAGGCGGCCATTTTGTAAAGTACGCTCCAGATGAAAATGGCAGAGATAGTTCGCCCGCCCTTTCAGCAAGGCAACCGAGACTGGCGCTTTCAAGACTTTTTTGATTGTTGGAATATCGCGCAAGAACAATTGATCCTGCAAGTTCTTGGTACCGGTAGAGATGATCACCTTCCCACCCCATAGCAAAGCAGGCGTCAGATAGGCATAAGTTTTACCTGTGCCGGTACCAGCTTCTGCCAGCAGGGTTTTTTGGCCAGAAATCGCATCAGCAATCGCTTTTGCCATCTCGGTCTGCGCCTGACGAGGGCGATATCCGTTAATTGAAGCGCTTAGCGCACCGGTCAAACCAAAAATATGTTCAACTTCGTCATCATGAGTGCCCTTGGCACCAGGTACTAGTGTGGATTCAGTCAAAATAAATGGATCAGTCAGCAAAGTGTAACAAAATAAAACAGATCATCAGCTTACGCCGGCACATCTGGCATCATTTGCATTTTGAGTAGAGTAATATGGTCTTTTAATTGCAACTTGCGCTTTTTAAGGCGGCGTAGCTGCAATTCATCGTGATTTTGGTCTTTCACCAGGGTTTCAATCACGATATCAAGATCGCGATGTTCGACTTCCAACTCGATAATGCGTTGTTGTATTTGTTCCGGATGGCTCATAGTCGTCTGGTTGCGAGTAAAATGAAGTTTAATTTGAACAACAGTTTTTTGCTTGGGACCTTTTACAGGATACCCGCTAGTTTAATCTACCAAGACGTATGAGCCAATATAAGATCGAAGCTGGCACCGGACAACACATTGGTGACAGGAAAGAACAACAAGACAGGGCTGCCCTGTTTGCGGCTCCGCACGCCCCTGGCTATATGATGGCCGTAGTGGCCGATGGCATGGGTGGCAAGAGCGGTGGCGCACTGGCGGCGGAACAGGTCGTGCGTACTGCAAAATTATTATTTGATGATTTCTATCCGACCAGCGATGTCAAAAAATTGCTGGAACATATCGTCAACGAAGCACATACCGTCATCAAGCTCAGCGGCGTCTCCGCTGAAAAAGAACCACACAGCACCTTTGTCGCCTTGGTGATTACGCCAAATAAAGAAGCGATCTGGGCATATGCAGGCGACTCTCGGCTATATCGTTTCAGCGGACCGAATTTCGCCGAACGCACAAAAGATCATTCATACGTAGAACGCCTGGTGGACGAGGGCAAAATTACTGCAGAAGAAGCCAAGACTCACAGGATGTCGAATATTCTGGTAAACGTGCTCGGCTCCAGCACAACACCTCCTTATATCACCTACGGACAACGCAGCGAATTAAAGGTCGGCGATTCGTTTTTGATCTGCTCTGACGGACTCTGGCATTATTTTACCGACGCAGAATTATCCGCCGCCGTTGCTGCAAATTCTCCGCGTCAAGCATCTGAGTTACTGATCAGAAAAGCCCGAGAGCGTGCCGAGGGGCATGGCGACAATTGCACCTTCGCGATTGTTAAACTGGTTGAGCCACCGGAAGAAGTAAAGAATTACGTCGTCCAAAAGATGCGCAGAGCGGTATAAGCACCTGCTTGAGCGATGTAGCGCGGCATGACTTAACGTGCAGTGCTTATAGCAACTTACATAAAAACGGCGTCCTGATAATGAAGGACGCCGTTTTTTACTCTACAGTCACCGCGTGCGGTACATAAGCTATTTTTTTGAGCGTTCTGCGAGCAATAGTTGATTCGCCTTGCGATCCGCGTTGATCTGCTGCATCGCTGGGCGTTCTGACATCATTTTCACGTAATCCCGGGCAGGCAAATCCGCTAAGAAATCGCGATCATAAATCGCCTTCGTCGCCATTGATACCAAAGGAAAATGCACTACCGCAACGCAGTCAGCCATCGTAAATTCGCTGCCCGCAACGAACGGGGCGAATTTAAGCATTGGTGTCAGCGCTTTAATATTTCTCGTGAGTTGCTTCTCGACCCGCATCTTTACTTCGTCGCTGACTTTGCCACCAAAAAAAGCCTCTGCATACAGCTCTCGTGCCACCAGCTCCAGATGCAATTCGAGAAACACAATCAGTTCCCGTACTTTTGCCGCGGCAAAAGGATCGGCAGGCAACAACGGATGCGCAGGATAAGCACTTTCCAGATAATCAATAATCGCCTGGGATTCACATAAAGCACCTTGTTCAGTGTCGATAAAAGGAACTTTACCTAGCGGAGATCTGGCTAACAGATCGGGGGAACGATCAGCCCATACCAGAACTTCTTCAAATGGGATCTGTTTTTCCAGCAATGCCAGTTTTACTTTGTTGTGATAATTACTGACGGCAAAGCCACATAATTTAAGCATCGTTTGTCTCCGGTTTTGTTATTTTGTGCATCAGACTCATTATCTGACGAGTACACATTATTGTGAATTACAAACCTTAGCGCACAGCTCAGGTTTTTTTATGAAAATCAATCGCTTCAAAATCAATGCTATGCGGATCGGACTGGATAATGGACTCATCGACGCCAGGCTCAATATGACTGACGACATCCGGAGCATGTGCCCAACCGCTGCCTGCAGGACCTGCGCTGGCATTGCGTTCGAGCTCATTTGCGATGGCAATCAATAACAAAATATCGCGATACACCGGCAAATCAAATCCCATCCGCGTACCATCACGGTCATCGACTAATAAGCTTTGCAGGAAAGGAACGATATTACCGCCGTTCCACATACCACAAATACGCTCAATCAAATGCGGAAATTCTTCCAGGTGACGGCTCACAATTGTTGAGTGATCCACATCAAACTCAGGAATATTGGCATTGAAAAACAAGATGAAACGATCACGTAAGGCATCGTATTTCACACGATTATCGGTCGCGTGATACAGATCCAGTAAATACAACCAAGGCACGGGCGAATCCGGATGTTCGACCAGGCTTTGCGGCTCCAGAATCTCAATCGCACGCTGAGGGTCGTTGACTGACATCCAGAATTCAGCTTCCTGAGTGACGTCAGAGATCTCTTCAACCTTGACTGAGCTACCTCTCGTGGAGAAAAAATTAAAGGTGCTGCTATTACTTTCTTCTAGCGTCGGGGTGCGCCCCCGCCCTCCTCTTGCCGGAGAATCTGTGTCCATCGCATCTATATCGGGAGAGCCTGCTTTTGACATCGTATCGCCCCCGCCAAACGACATAGGCTGACTATCTTCAAACGACTGAAAGCGTCCGCTGGTCGTCGTTGGCTCATACGAAGCCTGTATGTTGTTGACGATATCTTCTATATTTTTTCTTTCAACAGGTTTTTCAGCATGTTGTGCCCACCAGGAACTCTCGGTACGTTTGTGCATGCGATTGATATAAATCAGCAACATCACAATGACCAGCAATCCCGTCAAAATGAAGGCGGACAAACCAATCACCCAATTGCGGGAAAAACTATTTTCCTTAACCTCATCCAACGCAGCCCTGTCAATCTGGCTTTGTTTTTTGAGTTGCGCCGCTTCCATTTGCAGGCTGGATAGTTTTTGCTGGTCGGCTTTTAATTGGGTTGATTGTGTTGCAGACTGGTCGCTATCACCACGCAACAAAGCTGCCAGATGTGCCTGTGCTGCGCGAAGCTCGGCCATATTACTTGCACTCTGCGCCTCGGCTCCCATCGTCAGACTGTCACTCATGCGCAAGCCTTGAGGCAAGACCATCGTCTCATCAGAGAGCTTTAAGACATCTTTATGTTCTGTGGAATTTTTTTTATGGTTCTTTGGCTTATCCGGGGATTTTGGCGTGTTGGTTTTTTCTGAAAATGCCGCTTCTCCGGCCAATTCTGCACTAGTTGCAGAAGTTTTCACTTTTTTAGAACTTTTTTTTACCCGGGTGAGCGCTGGCTCGTTTTGAGCAGATGCAGAAGACGCCTGGGGTAATGACGAGGATTGACTTGCTGATGAACTTTGCGTGCCTTGTATGAGCGGCAAAGAAATAGCCTTCTCATTTTGATTAAATTGCGGCGGATCTAACAAGAGCATGTATTCGCGATGCAATTGCACTTCGCAAGCGATATCAATCGTGACTTTGACCGCAGGCTCAGACAAGCCTTGACGGGTTGTGACGTAAATCGTCTTAGCACTACCTGACTGAACCAGCGCAACATTGCCGGTTGCCAAAAAACCGCCTTCAGAAGTTTCAACCTTCGCCTTAATGCAAATCTGGCTCACATCACTTGCGTCATTACCTAATAAGCCAATAGACGATTTCAGGGGCTGACCTAATCCTGACTGCAGACGAATTTCGCCGAGACCTAAGGCGTAAGCGGGCATCGCAGCAATCAACATCTGAGCTGCGATAAAAAGCAAAGTGACAACGAATCGACGGGTGCGATAAAAAATAATCAGTTCCTCAAAAAACACTTAGCAAGAATAATTTTCGCAAACCGCAAAAAAAGATACCTAATTGACTAAACTAATATTGCCAATCTTACTTGCTTTATAACAAAGGCAAAAGCAATTGCCTTTAAAAAAGGCGATGAAGTACAAGGATTTCAACTTATTTATCATTTGCCACAACAATTCATTTCCAATAAGAAATTATATTGTGCCAACTTGGGACAAACCGTCCCTGAAGGCGCCTGATTTTTATCTCAAGTCAGATTGAAACAGACACTACTTCACATTGTTGAACTGCAAAATTTTCTTTGCAATTCCGCGCAGTATATTCACTTCTTCAGTTTCTAGTTGAGCTCGTGAAAACATCCGTTTCAATCTCGGCATCAGCTTTTTGGGACTGGCAGGATCAAGGAAATCAATCGCGATCAACGCCTGCTCCAGATGCGCATACATGCCATCAATATCGTTGGCAGATGCCGCCTCGCCCTGAAAACCGATATCGCTTATAGGCAATTTATCGCCAAGCGCTGCCAGACGACATTCATAAGCTAGCAGTTGCACCGCCTGCGCCAGATTAAGCGAAGAGTAATTAGGATTCGCCGGAATATTGATTAAGGTATTGCAGTTGACGACGATGTCATTCGGCAGGCCAAATCGCTCGTTGCCAAAGACCAGAGCAATGGGCGCATTGCTGGACGAACCACCAGTTTGCGCCGCACGGAGCGCAAGCTCGCGTGGCGTGCTGAGCGGCGGCGAATATTCCCGCAATCTTGCACTGACTGCCGCGACTAATTGGCAGCCATCAAGGGCGACATCAATAGAATCGACAATTCTGGCAGACTCCAGCACATCCAGTGCCCCGCTGGCAAAAGCGATCGCATCAGGATTACTTAGCGCATCAGGAAAGCGAGGATTCACCAAAACCAGCTCGGAGAACCCCATCGTTTTCATCGCTCTGGCAACGGCACCAATATTGCCAGGATGACTAGTTTCTACCAGAACGAAGCGCAGGCGTTTGAAAAGAGATGTGTCAGTTTGGGTCAAGTTCATTTAAAATAGCGCAATTACGCGTTTATCCAAGGCATGTTAATTGTGCCGCGATGTGACGCGACGCTCTTTAATTCATTTTTGTGTGGCATCTTTTTTTGCAGATACCGGTTTCGATGTCTGCACCGATAATGCCGCCATTTTAACGGAAACCCTTATGCACCCAATGCTCAATACGGCTATCAAGGCCGCTCGTCGTGGCGCGACTATCATTAACCGCGCATCTTTTGACCTCGACCGCGTCCAGGTCACGGAAAAACAATACAATGATTTTGTGACTGAAGTCGACCGTGCTGCCGAAGCAGCGATTATTGAGGTGCTGACAACTGCCTATCCGGATCACGCGATTCTGGCAGAAGAGTCCGGGGCTTCCGCCAATCTTCACGACGACAACGACAATGTCTGGATCATCGATCCACTTGACGGCACAACTAATTTTATTCACGGCTTCCCACAATACTGCGTATCCATCGCGCTGCAACAACGTGGCGTGATTACGCAAGCCGTGGTCTACGATCCTACCCGCAATGAAATGTTCACTGCCAGCAAAGGCGCTGGCGCTTTCTTGAACGACAAACGTATCCGCGTTACCCGTTGCGACAAAATTGCTGATGCACTGATCGGCACAGGCTTCCCTGCACGCGACTTATCCGGTCTGGATGAATACATGGAAATGTTCAAAATCATGACGACCAAATGTCAGGGCTTGAGAAGACCGGGTGCTGCAGCTCTGGATCTCGCCTATGTCGCAATGGGTCGCCTCGACGGCTTCTTTGAAAAGGGCCTGGCCCCCTGGGATATCGCAGCAGGTTCATTGCTGATCACCGAGGCTGGCGGCATCGTCGGTAATTTTTCTGGCGATGGCAACTACCTGCACAAAGGTGACGTTCTGGCTGGCACACCAAAAGTATTTGCCCAAATGGTCGGCGCTCTGCAAGCCTTTGCCGGCAAATAAATATGTAACCGGTCCCTCTTGATTGCAAAACAACCAAGAGAGACTAGGACGCTTTAATAAACGCCATAAAGCGACCACATCAGCTTATCGATGTATCAATTTATACCGTAATATCGCACCGTATCGCCCGTCTAAAGAATGCAAGCCGAGTGGGGAGTATAGTTAAAAACACCCCTGATTCGGCACTGTTTTATTAGGCCTTTAAATAATACTCCACCCGAGTATTTAACATGCAGTACAGAAAAATCTGCACTGCATGGTCATCAAGTAGAAGTTAAGTAGAAATAAATTATGTCATTTTCAGAACTCGGTTTGTCCGAGAATATTGTTCGTGCTGTGACCGAGCAAGGTTATACCACCCCGACTCCGATTCAAAAGCAAGCGATTCCTGCTGTCATCAGCGGTGGCGACTTACTCGCTGGTGCGCAGACAGGCACTGGCAAAACAGCGGGGTTCACGCTGCCGATTTTGCAGCGCTTATCGACCTCCGCGACGACACCAAAAAACAAAACCGACCGTCGCCCTATTCGCACACTGGTGCTGACGCCGACACGTGAACTGGCTGCACAGGTCGAAGAAAGTGTCAGTACTTATGGCAAATATACGAATCTGAATTCAGGTGTCATTTTCGGCGGCGTCGGCATTAACCCACAAATCAAGCTGCTCAAAAACGGGGTTGATATTCTGGTCGCGACACCGGGTCGTTTGCTTGATCATCATCAGCAAGGCACGATCGATTTACGCAATATTGAAATCCTGGTACTAGACGAAGCCGACCGCATGCTGGACATGGGTTTCATTCACGACATCAAAAAAGTCCTCGCGATTTTGCCGCCAAAACGTCAAAACCTGCTGTTCTCAGCGACTTTTTCTGATGAGATCAAAACACTCGCGGATCGCCTGTTGAATAATCCGGCGATGATCGAAGTGGCGCGCCGCAACTCAACGGTAGAAGTGATTGCCCAAAAAGTTCATCCAGTCGACCGCGATAAAAAACATCCCCTGCTCGCCCACTTGATCAAAACGCATCAATGGAATCAGGTACTGGTCTTTACGCGTACCAAACATGGTGCCAACAAGCTGGTCGAACAACTCGCTAAAGACGGCATCAATGGCATGGCGATTCATGGCAACAAGAGCCAGTCGGCACGCACCAAAGCCCTGAGCGAATTTAAAGATGGTAGCCTGACTGTCTTAGTCGCAACCGATATCGCTGCACGCGGCATCGACATTGATCAATTGCCGCACGTCGTCAATTATGATTTGCCGAACGTACCGGAAGACTATGTGCATCGTATCGGCCGTACCGGCCGTGCCGGCGCAACTGGTGAAGCCGTATCGCTGGTTTGCGTAGATGAATTCAAACTTCTGGCCGACATCGAAAAACTGATCAAGCGTCAATTACCGCAAGAGATCATCGACGGCTTTATTCCTGATCCGCATGCCAAGGCACAGCCAATCCAATTGCGTAGCTTTCAGGGGCAACCGCGTGGCAATGGCAGCGGCGGCGGTAACGGTGGCAATGGTGGTGGCAACCGTCCACGTCAAAACTCTCCTGCACGCAGTGGTGGCGGCGGTGGTGGTAATAGCAGTAGCGCAGGTGCAGCAGGCAAACCCGCTCAACGTAGCGGTGATGCACGTCACCCATCACGCCCGGTCGTCAAGCAATCCACACCACGTCGCTCAGGCGGTCGTGGCGGCGCATAAGCCATTCTGATGTATCTTCAGAGAGAATGATGTCTGGCCCAATTAATCCAAAGCATCCAAAGAATCTATCTCGTAGCGATTAATAAGATGTACTCCGTTATCACCTGAGAACGTCTAGGCACGATTTAGACCTCATTCAGGCATCGCTCTCTCAATAATGCTCTTCACATCAATATGGCGCGGCAACGCGCCATATTGATGATGCCCCTGACTATCCAATCTTGAACGACAAAACGCATCTGACACAAAGACAGGTGCTGACATTAACAGTTGTGCTGCCTGCAAGGCGAGCGCCATTCTGTCGACCAGATCACGCGCACGGTACTCAAGATCCGTGGTATCACGTAACGCCATTTTAAGCTGTTCCACATACCGGTCAAAAACGATGTGCTGCGTTTTCGCTTTATCCAATTCGGCAAAAAATACTGGCAATACCTCCGGCGTTTTGCTGATCGCACGTAAAACATCGAGACACTGCACGTTCCCGCTGCCTTCCCAGATCGCGTTGACAGGCGCCTCACGATACAGTCGCGGCATGACCGTCTCCTCCATCACGCCGCTGCCGCCGATACATTCCATGGCTTCATAAGCATGTTGAGGCGTGCGTTTACAAATCCAGTATTTACCGATTGCCGTTCCCAGACGCAGCAGCAAATCTTCTGAGGGCTGAGTTCGCTGGTTTCGATTATCGATCGCGCGAGCCATCCGCATCGTCAATGCCAGCGCCGCTTCTGACTCCAGCGCCAGATCGGCAAGCACGTTTTGCATTAACGGCTGATCAGTCAATAAAGTACCGAAAGTTTTACGCTGACGGCAATGATGCAAAGCCTGATTCAGCGCGGCGCGCATGCCAGCAGAAGACCCGATCATGCAATCGAAACGCGTCATCGCCACCATTTCGATAATCGTAGCGACACCCCGCCCCTCCTTGCCCACCATCCAGGCCAACGCGCCCCGCAATTCTGTTTCACTCGATGCGTTCGAGACATTACCCATCTTCTTTTTCAAACGCTGGATCTGCAATGGGTTTTTGCTGCCGTCAGGTCGCCAGCGCGGCAACAGAAAACACGACAAACCTCCGGGCGCTTGCGCCAGCACAAGAAACGCGTCGCTCATCGGCGCTGACACAAAATATTTATGCCCCGTCAATTCATATGCTTGTCCACCATCAGCATCGGAGCCAGCAGCAACAGGAATAGCGCGCGTCGTATTCGCCCGCACATCAGAGCCGCCCTGCTTCTCAGTCATTGCCATACCGATCGTCAAGCCCTTCTTTTGCGCAGCCGGAATATTGCGCGGATCGTATTCCAACGACATAATTTTTGGCAGCCATTGCGCTGCCAGATCCGGCTGCGCTTGCAAGCAAGGGATTGCTGCGAACGTCATCGTGACGGGACAACCATGCCCGGCCTCAACTTGTGATTGCATGTAAAAACGGGCGGCGCGGGCAACATGTGCACCTGCTTGCGGATGCAACCAGGGAGAGGCATGCAAGCCCTCGCCAATGGCTTTTTGCATTAGCTGGTGATACGCAGGGTGAAAGCGCACAACATCTACCCGATGACCGTGATGATCATGCGTATCAAACTCAGGGATATATTTATTCGCAAGCTGCCCTAGTGCCAGATAATCGGCACGACCGGATTCAGCGCCAAAACGATCGAGCTCATCCGTTGCCCACGCTGCGCCTTCACGCGTCACCGCTTCTTGCAACGCAATATCTGTCGTGAATAAATTGTAATCAAGCAGATCTTGCGGCTGATTGCTCACCTCATGCGTCACGGCACCATAGGAGTCAAATTCATTCATGCGCTTTACTTTTTCAGACATGTCATCCACCACGCGGATTCATTTCAATAATTGTGCAATCTCTTCCGCACTCAATCCCGCTTCACGTAACAGTACTGCGCTATCCGCTCCGCGCTTTACCACCTTACCGGGAATGACATTTGCCGAATCAGAAAACCGTGGCGCGGGAGCCGCCTGAAGTATCCCTTCATGCCGTGCATAGATACCCCGTGCCGCGATATGGGGATGAGTCATCGCCTCCGCCGGTGTTAGCACGGGTGCAAAACAAGCGTCACTCCCCTCCAGCAAGTCGATCCAATATTTCCGCGGCTGACTCACGAAGACCATCGTTAAACGAGCACGCAACGACGGCCATTGTTGCCGGTCATAAGGGTTTTTAAACTCAGGCGCCTCACCCAGTCCAAGTCGACTCATCAGTATCTGATAAAACGGTGGCTCCAGTGCGCCGATCGTAATCCATCCGCCATCAGCACATGTGTAACTGCCATACCAGTGCGGTCCGTCCAGCAAACCCTGACCACGCTCATATGGTTGATGTCCCGCAGCATGCAACGACAACAGCAGATTCATCATGTTGGCACTACCATCGACAATCGCCGCATCCACAACCTGACCGCACCCTGTGGCGCGTGCGCTTAATAAGCCTGCCAATACGCCCATCGCCAGATACAAAGCGCCTCCGCCGATGTCTCCGACCAAAGTAGGTGGTGCTAAGGGTGGAGTTCCAGCAGCACCGGCGTACCAGAGAGCACCGGATAAGGCGATGTAGTTGAGGTCATGTCCCGCTGCTTGTGCCAGCGGCCCGTCTTGTCCCCAGCCTGTCATCCGGCCATATACGAGTTTAGGATTGATAGCATGGCAGGCCTCCGGACCAAGACCCAGACGCTCCATGACGCCGGGGCGCATGCCCTCAATTAAAGCGTCAGCACTGGTAATCAGGTGCAGTAACGCCTTGAGCGCCTGCGGATCTTTCAGATCCAGTGCCAGCGAGCGCTTGCCGCGGTTTACGATGGCATTCTCAGCGAGATCCAGCGGATCACCAGGTTTACTCGTCTTGCGCTCAACGAGAATGACTTCGGCGCCCATATCTGCCAGCAACATGCCGCAAAAAGGGGCGGGGCCAATGCCCGCAATCTCGATCACCCGCACACCAGAAAGAACTGCCATCCTTATCCCTTCATAACAATCTCAGATAATTTTTCAGACAATTGATATCGCTTCAAAACTCTAATGAATTCACGTTATCGCGTTAACAAAGTAACGTGCTTCTGTTTTTAAACCTGTGTCGATATCGGTCATCAATCCCTCGTACACACTCGACAAAGTATTGACGGAGACTTTATCCAACACATGATTGTGTGCATGACTTCTTGCCCGCAGCATCGCGTTACTGATCATCAATAATTGCTGTATCGCCGGACTGGACACGGCACCACCCGGTACTTTATATCCTTTTACATCCCAGCTTTGTTGTATCACGCTTGCCTGGACCAGCTTGCTGAGCAGCCATAGTCGCGCCTCATTCGACTCACTGCCTGCTGGTGCCAGTGCATGTACGAGCTGTTGCGCCAGGGCTTCTGCTACGTTTATTTTTTTATTGTCGAGAAGCATGGATAAGGCATTTTGTATGCCGATCAGACGAGGCAAACGTTGCGCCCCGCCAGATCCCGGCATGCGCCCCGGAGAATTTGGGCTGATACCAAACTGAGCCGTTACCACGTCAGAAGCAACGCGATAATGCGCAACCAAGGCCAGCTCCAAAGATACACCCACAGCGCCGCCGGACAAGGCAATGGCGACCGGTTTACCGCAAGTCTCTAACCGGCGCAACACGCGGTGACGCTCAAGCATTCTTGCAAATAGTTTGGCTACGTTGTCTTCATCTATATTTTTTTCATCTGCAATAAAATTACTATTAGACGCTAACAACAAAAGCCCTTTCACATCATCGTCATTGATCGCTTCGTCTAAAACCAGAAGCAGATCATCTATCTGAGGTCGAAAGGTCTGATCGAAATTCATAGTGGCGATACCTTGCGCATCGAGACTCAATATCGTGGTCATCTTCTTACACCCGCTCAATAATCGTAGCAATGCCCATCCCGGCACCGACACATAAGGTGGCCAGCCCGGTCGATAGATCACGTCTTTCCAGTTCATCCAGCAAGGAGCCCAGTATCATCGCCCCGGTTGCGCCTAGCGGATGTCCCATCGCAATCGCACCGCCATTCACATTCATCTTATCGTGCGGTACAGACATGACTTCCATAAAGCGCAAAACAACCGCTGCGAAAGCCTCATTGAGTTCAAACAAATCAATATCCTTTGCGCTCATGCCTGCGCGTTTCAGTGCTTTTTCTGCGGCATAGCTCGGGCCTGTCAGCATGATCGACGGTTCTGACCCGATGGTGGCGAACGAGCGGATACGCGCTCTTGGTATCATGCCAGTAAGTTCCGCGATAGCACGATTGCCGATCAACACGACCGCTGCGCCATCGACAATGCCAGAACTGTTGCCGGCATGATGCACATGCTGTACTTCACCCAGATCGGGATAACGCTGACCTATCACCGCATCAAAACCCCATCGCTCCCCCATATCAGCAAATGATGGACGTAAAGCGGCCAGCGACTCCAGCGTGGTTTGCGGACGTATCGTTTCATCTTTATCTAACATGATCAGACCATTGATATCCATCACCGGCACAATCGACCGCCCAAACCAACCCGCTTGCGCTGCAACCGCAGCACGGCGGTGGCTGTCGACCGCATAAGCATCCACATCCTTGCGCGAGTACCCTGATTGCGTTGCAATCGCGTCCGCAGAAATACCTTGCGGTACAAAATAATTTTTTATCGCTGCTTGCGGATCAACTGGCCAGGCGCCGCCATCACTACCCATAGCGACACGTGACATCGCCTCGACGCCACCACCGACAGACAATGCGCTCTGGCCTGACATTACCTGCGCCGCCGCCATGTTCACCGCCTCCAGGCCAGAAGCACAAAAGCGATTGATCTGCACACCCGATACGCTCTCGTGATAATCCGCTGCGAGAACGGCCAGACGGGCAATACATGCTCCTTGCTCCCCTACCGGCGTGACACAACCGAGCACCACATCGTCAATCAATCCGGTATCCAGATGGTGACGCTCACGCAAAGCGCGTAAGGGTGTTGCAGCCAATTCGAGCGGCGTAACACCATGCAAAGCACCCTCTTTTTTCCCTTTGCCACGCGGCGTCCGCAAGGCATCATAAATAAACGCATCCATATACTGTCCTATCAAAGTGTGCGGCTGATCAGCTCTTTCATGATCTCATTAGTCCCGCCATAGATCCGCTGCACCCGTGCATCTGCCCAAGCCCGCGCAATGGGATATTCATGCATATAGCCATAACCGCCATGCAACTGGACACATTGATCCATGACGTTGAATTGCATTTCCGTTGCCCAGTATTTCGCCATAGACGCCGTCTCGGCATCGAGGCGGTTCGCGAGTTTTAGCTCTATGCAGCGATCGATGAATACCTGCCCTACGGCGATTTCGGTTTTCATTTCCGCCAGCTTATGCGACACCGTCTGGAAGTCGATCACGGATTTGCCAAACGCTTTACGGTCGCGAGTGTACTGGATGGTCCACTCCAGAGCCGCCTGAGCAGCAGCGACACCGGTCAAGGCGATTTGTAAACGCTCCCAGGGAAGCTCCTGCATCAGATAAGCGAAGCCACGTCCCTCCTCGCCCAACAGATTCTGCGCAGGCACACGAACCTGATCGAAAAACAGTTCCGAGGTATCTTGTGCGCTCATACCCATTTTGTGCAGTCGCTTGCCTTTAGTAAAACCGGGCATTGACGTATCGACCACCAACAAGCTGATCCCTCTGGAGCCTGCATCAGGATCGGTCTTCGCAACGACGATCACCAGATCGCAATGCCAGCCATTTGTGATGAAGGTTTTTGACCCGTTCAAAATATAGTGCTCCCCTTCTCGCAGCGCACTCGTTTTAATTCCTTGCAGATCCGAACCTGCACCCGGCTCAGTCATCGCAATCGCACCGATCATTTCGCCAGTTGCGAGCCTCGGCAGATACGTCGACTTCAGATACTCACTCCCGTGATGCAACAGATAAGGCGCAACAATCTCCGAGTGCAAACCAAAGCCCGGCCCCAAGGCACCAATCCTGAATTGCTCCTCCATCAAAATCACGCTGAACAGAATATCGACACCAGAGCCCCCATATTGCTCAGGCATACTGGGACATAGCAATCCGGCAGCACCTGCTTTACGCCACAGATCCCGGTCGACAAAGCCTTGTTCATCCCAGCGTGCGTGATGCGGCGCGACCTCGGTCTCCATAAAGCGCCGGACGGTATCGCGAAATAATTGGTGATCGTCGCCAAAAAGCGTACGTGGAATCATGTTTTGCTCCCGGAATTAGTTTTTATTTTGGTGATCGGCTACATGAATCGAGTCTATAGGTCAATTGACCCATTTGTCAATGAATGCCATAATCCGGCGACTTACCTGACTAAACCACCATAATTCCCCAAAAAAAACGGATGAGCTCCAGCCGCACCAGCCCGCTACGCAACAAGGAATCAGAAACCACAGGTAAGGGTTACGAACGTGCTCGGGCGATTCTGGAGGCGACACGGACGATTTTTGCGAATGACGGATATGCGGGTCTGTCGATGCGTGCCGTCGCCACCAAAGTTGGCGTCAACCTGTCGACGGTGCAGCATTACTATCCCAGCAAAGATAACTTAATCGAAGCGCTGCTATCACAGACACTGCAAGACTATCAGGCCGCAGTTGATCTGTTCGCCCCCTCAGGCAGTCAGTCAAGCAATCTTGATCAACATCAGTTTGAAGCCTTAATTGATTATTTTCTGGATGACATCAGCACACCGGAATCGAGTGGCATGCTGTCAGAATTATGGGCGTTGGCTTACCGGCACACCTTCGCCGCAGGCATCCTTGATCAGATGCTGACACGCTCACGCAAAGTATTTCGCAATCTAATCCGCAACCGCATGCCCACTCTCGCGCCAGAACAATGCGAGCTGCGCGGCGCCCTGATGGTCGCGCAACTGCAAGGACTGACCTTATATCTGGCGACCTCACGACCTCAGCACAAAGAATTAACGGGTTTAAAAACAGCGGCGCGTGCAGCGATAGTTCATCTGGCTTTTGCACCAGAAATCAATCCAGACACATAGCCACCCGCACTCCAGATAACGATCTCCCATCTCTGCGCCATAGACTGCGATATTCGTCTATGATAATGTTCTGACCCCGCGTACTGCCTATGGCTGCATCGCTGCATGATTGGTATGTAATGCCCCATGTGAGTAATTTCTTCTGACAGTGCAGATTCTGATCACGTAAATAATTTATCTACAATTCACACAGGGTAGATCAATGCGCAGCAGCCTGAAATGAAGCGCAGTCCAGCATCGCACCAGTACCGAAACTACCGAATCAAGAAAATTAAGGTTTTATGAAAGCAGCAGAAAACAGCCACACCCCAATGATGCAGCAATATTTACGCATCAAAGCCGACCATCCGACCACATTGGTTTTTTATAGAATGGGGGATTTTTATGAACTGTTTTTTGAGGATGCGGAAAAAGTCACGCGTCTGCTAGGGATTACCTTAACTCAACGCGGCACCTCGAATGGTGCACCGATCAAAATGGCGGGTGTGCCATTTCATTCATTAGAACCTTACCTGGCAAAGCTGGTAAAACTGGGGGAATCCGCTGCGATTTGCGAGCAAATTGGCGACCCTGCAACCAGTAAAGGTCCAGTAGAGCGCAAGGTCATGCGTGTGATTACGCCAGGCACTCTGACCGATACTGATTTGCTGCCAGAAAAATCTGAACGCCCTCTGCTGGCGCTATGCCTTTTACAACAGCGCAAGATCGTCACGGCAGGACTGTCCTGGTTATCTTTAGCGAGCGGTGCACTCAAGCTTATGGAATTCAGCTGCGACGAAAAATCCTTGCCGCAGCGCCTGCAACAAGAGCTGGAACGCATCTCGCCTGCTGAGGTCTTAGTGTCTGCCGGCAGCTTGTTACTGGAATCGTATCAAGCCAGTTTACCTGGAAAATTCTCTGAGGTGCCTGATTGGCACTTCGATTTAAAACAAGGTCAGAAATCCTTACAAGATCAATTAGCGACCGCTTCGCTGACAGGCTTTGGCGCAGAAAATCTGACCGCGGCAATTGGTGCATCCGGTGCTTTATTGCGCTATGCCGAAGCGACACAAGGTCGCGGCCTAAAGCATATCAACACGCTGACAGTTGAAAACGAAAATGAATTCATCGGTCTCGATACGGCGACACGACGCAATCTGGAATTGACCGAGACTTTACGCGGACAAGAATCACCAACACTCTTTTCCTTGCTCGATCATTGCCGCACCGCGATGGGCTCACGTTTGCTGCGACACTGGCTCCATCATGCACGCCGGGATCAATTGGTTGCGCGATCACGTCATGATGCGATCAAGGCACTGATACAAGCCGACTCTACGGCGGGACTTTCTACTACATTGACTTCCGTTCCGGATATCGAGCGGATTACAACACGTATCGCACTACAATCGGCGCGACCACGTGATCTGGCCGGTCTGCGTGATGGCCTGCAGCATCTGCCAACGGTACGCTCGTATGTCTCGATGTGTATCGCCGATAACCATACCAATCTGCTGACCAAAGTGCTGACGGATCTGGCGACACCGACAGAATGTCTGGATTTGCTCGAGCGCAGCCTGATGCTGCAACCCGCAACAATGGTGCGCGATGGCGGCGTAATGGCGACTGGCTTTGACGCGGAGCTTGATGAGCTGCGCGCACTGTCAGAGAACGCCGGGCAATTTTTAATCGATCTGGAAACCTCAGAGCGCGCACGCACCGGCATCGCGAATTTACGTGTCGAATACAACAAAGTACATGGCTTCTATATTGAAGTCACGAACGGACAGACCGATAAAGTACCGGACAATTATCGCCGCCGCCAGACGCTGAAAAATGCTGAGCGCTACATCACGCCAGAACTCAAAGCCTTTGAAGATAAAGCGCTGTCAGCACAGGAGCGTGCCCTGGTCAGAGAAAAAGTTTTATATGAAAAACTGTTGCAAGATCTGCTGCCGCACATCACGACCTTGCAAGCGATCGCTCATGCCATTGCGCAGCTCGACACTCTGGTCAGCCTGGCGAATCATGCGACAAAAAATAACTGGTGTGCGCCCGAGCTGGTAGATGAACCTATGCTGCACATTACCCAGGGACGCCATCCCGTGGTGGAGAACCAGATTGAACGCTTTATCGCGAACGACTGCCAGCTCTCCAGCGAACGCAAATTACTCCTGATCACCGGTCCGAACATGGGCGGTAAATCGACCTTTATGCGTCAGGTGGCACTGATTACCCTACTGGCCTATGTCGGGAGCTATGTACCGGCAACCGAGGCCATGATTGGCCCCATCGACCGTATCTTTACCAGGATCGGCGCCGCTGATGATCTGGCAGGCGGACGCTCCACCTTCATGGTCGAGATGACTGAATCTGCGGCCATCCTGAACGGCGCGACAGAAAATTCACTGGTATTAATGGACGAAGTTGGTCGTGGCACCTCGACATTCGACGGACTGGCATTGGCCTGGGCCATTGCACGACACTTAATTCTTATTTCGAAAAGCTACACCTTGTTTGCGACGCATTACTTTGAATTGACACAGTTACCTGACATTCATTCAAGCGCAGAAAACGTGCACCTGTCCGCGATTGAGCACAAAGAAAATATCGTATTCCTACATGCCGTTCAGGCTGGTCCGGCATCACAAAGTTATGGTCTGCAAGTCGCGCAACTCGCCGGTATTCCGCAAGGTGTCATTAAGGCTGCGCGCAAACATCTGGCGGAACTAGAGGCGCATTCACTGCAAGCCTCACCACAATTTGACCTGTTCAGCGCCAATGCGCCGACAGAGCTGGCTGATGAGTTCGAACCAGACAGTAGTACCGAACCGCCAAGTGAATTATTCAATGCGATCAGTGAACTCGATCCTGATGCCATGAGCCCACGGGAAGCCCTGGATGCATTGTATGGGTTGAAGCAGCTTTACAAATCACATCACTCATCATAAGGCAAAGACAAAGGGCTTATCGCATCCAAGGCCTGTTAAGGGCCGTCAAGTGTGATTAAGCTCGTTGTTATTCAAGTTGGCATTCAAATCGGAGTGGCGCTTCTGGCGTGGTTTTTTTGCGAGAATCGCCTTGTCTCATTTCCAGATAAAGTCCTCACTTCCGGTTGCATGCTTAACAAACTCTAGCCTGCCCACATCTGATCAAAATTCTTAAAAGCCCATTTTGCGGGATCTTCATGACCGACGATCTGTTCGGCATTGCGGTCCATCGTCGAGCGTGAAAGGTCGATAATTTCCGGAGGAATATGGACATTCGATTTTGTCGAAAAAAATACTTTTACCTTGGGGGCAACCAGCGAGGTTGCCGACTGTTCAAGCACGACTCCGAGACGTCCTGATGACAAACGCACCAAGGAACCAATCGGATAAATACCGACACTATTGATAAAAGCGTGAAAGACATCTTTTTCATATTGAGCAGCACTCCACTCGCTCATTTTTTTAATTGACTCTATAGGCTCCCACCCTGCTTTGTATGGTCGATTCGATGTAATCGCATCATACACATCGCAGACCGCCCCCATCTTTGCAAAAATAGAAATCTCACGTCCTTTTAGTCCATGCGGATAGCCACTGCCATCAACTCTTTCGTGGTGATGCAGACAGACATCAAGCGGAATACGTCCGACAGAACCACTCTCCAGCAAGAGTCGATGTCCCTCTTCGGGATGACTCTTCATAATGTCGAACTCCTCAACCGTCAATCTGCCGGGCTTATTCAGCACCTCGGTTGGCATCAGCGCCTTACCAAGATCATGCAACAAACCCGCCATGCCGGCTTCACGAGTCTGATCGTCATCCAGATTCAGTTGCTGCGAAACGGCAACCATTAAAGCGCATACCGCGACGGAATGCATGTACGTGTAATCATCGGCTGTCTTCAGGCGAGCCAGACTAATCAGCGCTCCGGGATTACGCATTACTGAAAGCGATATTTCCTGAACCACGTCACCAGCCAGATCGACGGATATCGCTTTGCCCATGCGGACTTCCTGGAACATGGACATCACCGCATTTTTTGAGCGATCACAGATTTTTTCAGCTCGCTGAATCTCATCAGCAATCAATGCAGGTTTTGGACGCTCTGCGCGGACAATGTTGACTGGCTCGATATCCGGCGATGCATCCTGTAATTCCAGATGTGCTTCGAACTGAGGTTTGGGCTGAGGTTTGGGCTGAGATTCGGACTGAAATTCGAGTCCAGCCTGCAGGGCTGAGGTAGTGCGCTTGTGTTCGCCTGACGAGACGACATCATTACCTTTATCGAGATTAATCCATACCTCAGAAATACCACTGTCGATAATCAGACGAATATCATCTTGTTCCTTGATAACAAATTTGGAGCGCCAAAACGGATGATCAATCCATGAGCCACAAAGCGACTGCAAATACATACCAGTCTTTAGTTGGGCGACTGGGATTTTTTTCAGCATGCTGTCTCCAGGCAAATGAGGGGTTTCGCTTAACGCAGCTAATTACGTCAGATTTTTTTGCGATACAGCGTTTTTATTATCAAGTGAATATAGTACGGCGAATCAGACCAAGATGTGATGTAGCACAACTATTTTTTAATCACGAAAAATCTTTTATTTAGTCTCTACGTAGTCTCATATATTCCCACAAGACGAACTCAAGCGAGCTAGCTAGCTGCCCCACTAACGCATGCCTCACAATGACTTTAGTAATTAATTTACTCCGAATCGGTTTCTATAAAAAATCCATTACCATCCACTAAAAATCATATACTCCCTCAAAATATCTACAAAACATACCTAACCCGCTTATTTTAAAAGGTGGACTTAAATATACTCCCCCTATGACTAATTTATTAGTCCATTTATCTGCCCATTTATTTCACTCACCTACATAAATGAATGCCTTCAAATTCAGTCCCATGCAATAAAATTAAGTAACTAAATAAACTGTTACGTCGTAAAAATTCATCCTCAGCCAATAACCGAAGGAAGCTGCAAAAATCCTGCGCCAGGTGACAAACTCGCATAAAAAAACCGCAAAGATGAACTTTGCGGTTTTTCATTCCACCTTGCCTGAACAAGATTTGTCACTACATCAGCTTATCAACAGATATATCTACCTGCCCGGCATCATTAGTGAATCGGATGGCTGCGATATTCATCGCCGGCATCATCTTCATCGTCTTCACCATGATGGTGACCGTGTGCGCCATGCACGTGACCATGTTCGATTTCTTCGTCGCTTGCAGCGCGGACTTCTACCACAGTTAAATCAAAGCGCAATGCCATACCTGCCAACGGGTGATTGCCATCCAAAACGACTTTGTCGTCTGTAATATCCGTCACTGTAAAGATCAGAGCGTCGTCCTCATCTTCACCATCCTGCATGCCTTCGAACTGCATACCCACTTCCAGTGGATTTGGTAGGCGATTACGTGGCTCAACTTTCACCAGCTCTGCGTCGTATTCACCAAACGCGTCATCTGGCTCAACCTGCAAAATCGTTTTGTAGCCAACTTCTTTGCCATCCAATGCTTCTTCGATCTTAGGCAAGGTATTTTCGTAGCCACCGTGCAAATACACCATTGGCTGTTGACCTTCTTCGATCAGATTGTCTTGCGCATCCGACAGTTTATAGTTAACAGTAACAACTGTATTTTTGACAATCTTCATGATATTCCTTAAAAATAATGTGCAGACGAATTATACCCGTCTGGCTAGTTGAGTACGCCACGCCTATAATGCCGACATGAAAAATTTATCTACAAAACTGCCTCTCTTGGGCAACATCACCGCCGACCAGTTCCTTAGCGAGTATTGGCACAAGAAACCCCTGCTGATACGCCAGGCAATTCCCGGCTTCAGCGCACCAATCAAGAAGGATGCCTTGTTCGACATGGCAGCACAGGAGGATGTCGAGTCCCGCCTGATCTGCTTTTTTGACAAACACTGGGAAATGAAAAACGGCCCTTTCCAGCAATTGCCGGTAAAGGAAAAAAAAGACTGGACCTTGCTGGTACAAGGCGTGAACTTGCACAATCCGGTCGCCGATGAGTTGCTGCGCCAGTTCAACTTCATCGCCGATACCCGCCTTGATGATCTCATGATCAGTTATGCAGAAGACGGCGGTGGCGTTGGCCCGCACTTCGATTCATATGACGTATTCCTGTTACAGGCACACGGTCAGCGACGCTGGAAAATCGGTGCGCAAAAAGATTTATCGCTGATCGAGGGAATGCCGCTCAAGATCTTACGTAATTTCAAGCCGGAACAAGAATTTGTACTCGAACCTGGCGATATGCTGTACCTGCCGCCGCAATACGCGCATGACGGCGTCGCGATCGGTGAGTGCATGACTTACTCGATTGGCTTCCGCGCACCGTCTTATCAAGAGTTTGGCGAGTCGTTTCTGCAATTCATGTCTGATTCGATTGATCTGCCTGGCCGCTATGCCGATCCAGATCTCAAGGCAAGTTTACGCCCTGCCGAAATCAGCACGGCAATGGTCGATACGATTGCCGAACAATTGGCAAAAATTCGCTTTACCGAGGAAGACATTACCATTTTTATCGGTGAGTATCTGAGCACGCCAAAATCCAGCGTATTCTTTAATTCACCAGAAAAACCATTGACGCCGAAACGCTTCACCCAAGCCGCGCAAAAAAACGGCGTTTCTTTGTCACTAAAAACCCAGATGCTCTACAAAGGTAAGCATGTCTTCGTGAACGGAGAGTCTTTTGCGATCGGTAAAGACGATAAAGTAAGCTTGTTAAAACTGGCGAATCAAAGAAAACTGGACGGTGCAGATGTCGCACAAGTCTCAGATGATGTTATGGAAGCCTTATGCCTTTGGTATGAGGATGGCTGGCTGAATCTGAATTCATAAAGCATTTTTCTTGCCTCCAAATATTTACAACTATTTGCAAAAATTAGCCTCATGAAATTAGTTAAATTGCATGATTTTTTAAAAAAACTCGCTGTAATTTAACTAATACATGAGTATTGCCAATAAAAAATTGTTTTTGTTGGTAAATATTACGGAAAATCCGTATAAAAATGACTCTTTCCCTATTCCATTAATGGAAAAATCATTATAATTCTGGGTTAGGAAACTTTCGTAGGGGCCGACCTGCCTATTTGGGCAATAAGCCCTCGAATAAACCTATAGAGCGATAATTACCGGTAATTATTCATCGCAAAATTCTGATCTTATTTTTTTGATCTATTTATTGAAAGTATAAACATGAAAAAATCACTCTTGCTCGTTTCCCTGTTGGCAGTTGCTTTGGCAGCTTGCGGTAAAAAAGAAGAAGCTCCAGCAGCTTCTGCAGCAGCTTCCGTAGCTGCACCAGCTCCAGTAGCAGCTTCTGCTCCTGCTGAAGCTCCAGCAGCAGCACCAGCTCCAGCAGCTGATGCAGCAGCAGCATCTGGCGCAGCTCCAGCAGCTTCCGCTCCAGCAGCAGCTTCCGCATCTGCTTCCAAGTAATTTTTTTATTGCTTGAAAAAAACCGGCTTTCGAGTCGGTTTTTTTTCGCCCTTTTTACCAGCCGCCTTAATAAATTTGCATCACGGTAATATTATTTTCTCGGGTAAAAAGAGGTATTTAGATTACTCTCCAGATCACTTCTCAGATTGTCTTCTAAAACATAACAGGCAAAAAAAATGCGACTCAATGAGTCGCATTTTTTAATGTGAAATACCTTATTTCAATTGCTCATTCAGCAATTGCAGAATCTTGTCAGCAGTTGCAGAAATCTCAACCTTACCATCTGTGCCGTAGATACTGACATGACTAACCTCGCCTTTGCCAGAAACCAGAATACGATACTTTTGTGCATTCTTTGGATCACTAGAGCCAAACGAGAATAATTTCGAGAAGAAGCCTTCGCTCGCACCTTTAGTTTTCGCATCGATGTCCTGATCGATGTAGCGAACGTAGTAGAGACCTTGTGAACGATCACGGTCTTCGACGGTGAATCCAATACGATCCAGTGCAAGGCCTACGCGACGCCATGAGCGGTCAAAACCTTCATCTGTTTCAACATAAGACACGTTATCGGCCTTCAACAGCTTGGCACGAATCTTCAATTGCGTTGGAGACGCGGCAGCAACTTTAGCCTGCTCAGCATCCGCCCCCAGGCGCACCATCAAACGAGACAAAAATTCTGCTTCAAGACCGCTATCGTTCGCACGCGGCGTCCAGACAGTACCCTCTTTCTGGTTACCGACTAACACCTCTTGTGCGCCACGATGGCTGATGTAAATTTCGACTTCGCCTTTGGCATTGCGTTCGAGACGCGTGCGGAATTTATCGCGCTCACCAGTCGAATACAGAGAATCTAGCACCTTACCTAAGGTATTGCGGATAATATCTTGTGGAATTTTGGCGCGGTTCTCGGCCCAATCCGTCTCCATCACGCCGGACTCTTGAGATTCAATATTGATCAGGAAACCTAACTCCTGCCAAAAATCCTTGATCTGCGGCCATAGAACCTCAGGTGTTTGATTCACCAGCAACCAGCGCTGAGAACCATCACGCTCAATGCGCATGGACTTCACTTGCAGGGGCGCAATGGCAGAAGCGCCCGAAGTGGCGGCAACATTCCCTTTTTGCAGGTTATAGCTTGAGGCAGTAGCACTACCTTGATTACTGTTAGGGACGGCAAAACGATTATCACGACGAATTTGCGTCAGATCAGGTGGAACTTCCAGAGATACTGTGGCAGCTTTGCTCGCACTTTTATAGTCGATCTTATTTGGCTCAAGAATATTACCAATTGACGTACAAGCACTTAAGCTGATTACACCAGCCAGTGCTAATGCACTGATGATCCCATTTTTAGCAACAAAGCTTTTTGCCATGTGAAAGTCCCTACGATTTGTAATCAATTAAATGTACATAAAAACATAGGCGGGAATCAGATACCCGCCCAAGCGACGCTATTGTAATACACCTGACTCGCGTAAAGCAGTGCGAACTACATCATGATACTGCTCTGACATAGGCACCAAAGGCAAGCGGATACCACTTGGTATCAGACCCATCTCTTGCATTGCCCATTTCACAGGCAAAGGATTTGGCTCGATAAACAATTTATTGTGCAAAGGCAGCATACGATTGTTGATTGCCACTGCCGTTGCGATATCACCGCGCATCGCGGCAACGCACAACTCATGCATTGCACGAGGAGCCACATTGGCTGTTACAGAAATATTGCCCTTACCGCCGCAGAACATCAACGCCATTGCCGTCGCGTCGTCACCAGAGTACACAGCAAACGATGCTGGTGCCAGACGAATCAAGTCCGTATCGCGAGCGATATTACCTGAAGCCTCTTTGACACCAATAATGCCAGGGACTTGCGCCAGACGCAGAATTGTCTCATTGCTCATATCGGCAACGGTACGGCCTGGCACGTTATACAGAATCACAGGAATATCAACCGATTCCGCAATTTTCTTAAAGTGCTGATACATGCCCTCTTGCGTAGGACGATTGTAGTAAGGCACTACTTGCAAAGATGCATCTGCGCCAATTTCCTTGGCGAATTTAGTCAGCGCAATTGCTTCTGCCGTTGAATTGCCGCCAGATCCGGCGATGATGGGAATACGTTTATTAGTGTGTTCGACGGCCACGCGAATCAATTCGCAATGCTCTTCTACCGACACCGTAGGCGACTCACCCGTGGTACCGACGATCACGATGCCATCAGTGCCCTCGGCGATATGCCAGTCAATCAGTTTGCGCAGACATGGCAGATCGAGACTGCCGTCGGCGTGCATGGGGGTCACAATTGCAACCAGACTACCCTGTATCGTTGTCATGTTAATGCGTGAAAAAGTAAAACCTTGATTGTAGCGGATAGGGCATCACTATGGGCAGGAATCGCTTGAAAATGACGTCAAATCCGATTCAGAGAATCAGACAGATTATTCATCATGCCGTCCGACACATCAGACATCTCCGATATACCCGACATATTGCGTACACAGATTCTCTGCACTATTGCCGGGTGCGGGTGTTCAACATAGCCATGCTCATATGCAATCACCTGATTTTGTTGACCAAGGCTTATGTCAGACCCGAATTGCTGTAAAAGTTCACCGGGTCGTAGCAAAAAATCTGGATTACGCGGCCGGCCAAAACTCGCATTACCGTCACCAAAGGTTTCATAAATCAATATGCCACCTTCTGCCACAGCCATTTTCAAATGCGAAAAAAGTGGCCGATGCAGATAATTAGTCACGATGACGCCTGCAAACTGATGTCGCCCAAATGGCCAGACTGTTGTATCGGCCTCCAGGTCAAGCAGAAAAGTCCGCGCGCCAAGCTTGGCAAGTGGCGAAAGCAACTGCGCCTCTCTATCCACGGCCCAGACCTCGTATCCGGCAGCCAGCATCAGTTGAGTATGCCGGCCGCCGCCGCAGGCCAGATCCAATACAGGGCCAGCATTTTTGGGTATCAGAGATGCGAAGCGACGCACCCAGGCTGAGGTATCGGGTCCGGTATGCGGTACATTGATAGTCGAAGACATATTGATCAAGGATCAGCTAAGTAAAAGCCGGATTGGCGACATCATGAGATAAAGCAGCGTTTCTGCTAACCACATGACGGGAACCATCCAAAATTGCAGCACGTGCAACATCACCAACGCCATCACGATGAAAAACCCGTATTGCTCAATTTGTGCGAATTTATATGCCAGCTTATAAGGCAATAAACTCACCAGAATTCGACCACCATCCAGAGGTGGAATAGGAAAGAGATTAAAGGCAAACATCACCAGGTTCGTCAAAATACCGGCATTGGCCATGCGAACAAAAAAATCCTCGCTGACATCTGAAACCTGTAAAAAAATTGCCAATAACATCCACAAGAATGCCATTGCAAAATTTGCGGCAGGCCCAGCCAAGGCAACCCATGCCATATCTTGTTTTGGTTTTCGCAAATTAGCGAAATTCACAGGAACCGGTTTGGCATAACCAAATAAAAATGCACCGCCCGTTGCAATATATAAAACCGCAGGAATAATAATGGTACCGAAAGGATCGATATGGCTAATTGGATTTAGCGTCATTCGCCCCTGACTGTAGGCCGTCGTGTCACCAAAAAATTTAGCCGCGAAAGCATGCGCAGCTTCATGCAAAGTGATTGCAAAAATCACCGGCAAGGCATACACAGCAACGGTTTGAATTAATTCATTCATATTGGTTTTTCATTATCTAAAATTCAAAGAGCTCAGGATTACAAACCGAACAAAGTTGCGTCACCCCTACCCTGCCTGATCAGCACAGGCACATCATCTGTCATATCGATGACCGTGGTAGGAATCAGGCTGCAGGCACCGCCGTCTATGATCAGGTCCACTTGTTTTTCCAGTTTTTCACGGATGACTTCAGGATCTGTCAGAGGCTCGTCCTCGTTCGGCAAGATTAAAGTGGTTCCTAGCAAAGCCTGTCCCAGCTCCTCTAACAATGCGTGAGTAATGCGATTTTCTGGAACTCGCAAACCTATGGTCTTACGCGAAGGATGGCTCAGCCGACGTGGAACTTCTTTCGTCGCTTCCAGAATCACAGTAAATGCACCTGGCGTCGCCGCTTTAAGCATGCGGTATTGACGGTTATCGACCTTGGCATACAAAGCGATTTCTGACAAATCCCGGCACAACAAAGTCAGGTGATGCTTCTCATCCACAGCACGGATGCGTCGCAAACGTGTGACGGCGTCTTTGTCATCAAGGTGACATACCAGTGCATAGCAAGAATCTGTAGGCAATGCCACGATACCGCCCTGATGAATAATCTGGGCAGCTTGCTTGATCAACCTTAGTTGCGGGTTATCAGGATGCAGTTGAAAAAATTGGCTCATCAGCGATTAGTAATGACGATAAAAGTAGAAAGGCGGTAGCGGGACATCCCTGCTACCGCCATTTTATGAATAAATGTGTTTATTTAAGATTTTGTAGAGCCGCAATCCGTTGCTCCATCGGTGGATGCGTAGAAAACAAGGCGCTCCAGCCAGCTTTATCACTGATACCGGCCGCCGCCATCGACTTTGGTAACTCACCCGGCTGCATACCGCCTAAACGAGCCAGCGCGTGAATCATCGGTAACTGATTGCCCAGTAGTTTTGCTGATCCTGCATCGGCACGAAACTCACGCTGACGCGAGAACCAGGCAACGATCACTGAGGCAGCAATACCAAACACAATCTCGCAAACGAATACCGTAATCATGTAACCAATACCTGGCCGGTCGTCGTCGCCATTGCGGAACACCGCTTTATCAATCGCATAACCGACAACCCGCGCCAGAAACACGACAAAGGTATTCACCACACCTTGAATCAGCGCCATCGTGACCATGTCGCCATTCGCAATGTGAGCAACTTCATGCCCCAAGACAGCTTCGACTTCTTCCTTCGTCATACTCTCCAGCAAGCCGGTAGAGACAGCAACTAGCGCAGAATTCTTAAATGCGCCCGTCGCGAATGCATTTGCTTCACCATCGTAGACGGCAACCTCAGGCATGCCGATACCGGCGCGTTCAGCCAGCGCTTTGACGGTATTCACCAGCCATAGCTCGGTAGACGAAGACGGTGCATCGATCACACGTGCACCAGTAGACCATTTGGCCATCGGCTTGCTAATTAATAAGGAAAAAATAGCGCCCGTGAAACCGACAACCAGCGAGAACACCATCAAGGTGCCCATATTTAAACCGTTCGCGGTCAGATAGCGATTGACGCCAAGCATCGACAAAACTAGCGACATCACCAGCATTACAGCGAGATTGGTCGCCAAAAATAGCACTATACGTTTCATTCGGACATCCCTAAAAAGTTAGACCCGCCGCATAAATTGGGCGAAATAAGGAAATTTCAAGATGATTTACATCCACTTCGACCAGACTGGCGTGAGTGTAGACGAAAGTGGCGGCAATTGGCCTAAATCCACGACGGCGTCGTCAGGACCATGAAAGTCCGAACCGCGCGACCCTAGAAACCCATAGCGGCTGGCAATTTTTGTATATTCCGCATACTGATCAACCGTGTGACTGCCGGTGACGACCTCGATAGCAGAGCCGCCATAAGATTTAAACTCATTAAAAAAGGCGTCAAATGCAACAGGACTAAGCTCATAGCGCCCTGGATGGGCAACCACAGCCTCACCACCGGCACCTTGTATCCACTTCACCGCTTCCGCCAGTGTCGCCCATCGGTGTGGCACATAGCCGGGCTTACCTTCAATCAGATATCTCTTAAACACCTCATTCACGGTATCGCAAGCACCGATTTCAACCAGATAGCGCGCAAAATGTGAACGCGAAATCAAATCAGGATTACCCACATAGGTCAACGCACCCTGAAAGGCATTTGGAATACCTGCCTTTGCCAGACCTGCTGCCATCTCGTGAGCGCGACGCTCACGACCAGAGCGGGTTTCGGCCAGACCGCGTATCAGGTTTTCATTTTTCTCGTCGATATTCAAACCGACGATATGGATAGTTTTACCCGCCCAGGTAATCGATATCTCAACACCGGTCACATACTGCAGACCCAGATCCAGCGCGGCGGAACGAGCTTGTGGAATACCGCGGATCTCATCATGATCGGTCAACGCCCAGACATCCACACCGTTTGCCTTGGCGCGGGCAGCAACCTCAGCGGGTGCCAGTACACCATCTGAAATCGTGGAGTGGCAGTGAAGATCAACATTCAATAATTCGGTGGACATGATTATGCAAGGCAAAGTGCGGATGACTTGATTGTACTCCGTCAAATCAGACTCTGCTGCACTGCACACTCAACAATCTGCCATCGCCAGCTGATTGCCGATGGGTATCGGTCAAATCTTAATTTCAAAGCGCAGAGACCAAGTTGTATACGTTTTTGCCACACTGCTATCCATATGATTAATACCACCGGTTGTGACGATGCTGGAACTCAAATAATCACTGGCGGACAGATTGTTCGCTGACAAGCGTAATTGGGTGGTCGGATTGATTTTCCAGAGGCTATAAAAATCGAGCTGGCGCTTGATTCCCGTGCTGTTGATTTGCGTCTCACTTGTCTGAATCTCATAGGCTGGCGTCCAGTTAACATTACCACCAAAAGTCAGCGGTAACGTCGCCATACGGTAGTCGATTCCGACATTCGCAGTTTGCTTAGGTTGCTGATCCAGGCGGTTATTAGGGCCTTGAATATCGTCAACGCTAGACCAGAAGCGACTGTAATTGCTGCGTAAATCGATTGCAGGACCCTCCGGGAAAAATTCCTGTAACTGGAATTTTGCTTCCAACTCTATGCCCTTGGTCGTTGCATGGCCGATATTGACCGGGGACGATACCCAGCGTGGCCCCGTCAGGGTATTAACCAACAAGGTGCGACGGCGTATCAGATCGTTAATATCGCGGGCGAAAACATTGGCGCTCATAATTCCCGCACGACTCAGATAATGCTCAAACGCGATATCAATACCTTTGGACAATTCCGGCTTCAGATTAGGGTTGCCGGTACGATCAGGCCTGGTCGGACTATTGATAGGCGAAATCGATGGCAATGCAATCAGGTCATTCAAGCCAGGTGCACGGTACGCATTAGTCAAACTCACACGTATCTGATCCTTGCTTTCGCCCGGAATACGCCAGACACCATGCAATACCGGACTCCAGACACTACTTGTATTATTGACCGCATTGCTGAGACTGGTACTGCTGGTGCGAATGCCTTCCCAGCGCAAACCGGCATAGGCAGAGAGCTGAGAATTAATATCGAACTCATCCTGTACAAAGACCGCAACACGTCTTGTGTTTGCATTCACATTGTCGCCAGATTCAGCAAACTGCGGGCGACCCTGACTATCGACCGATGTACGAATCTGCTCACGCTGACTAGTCTCCAGATCCCATCCCGCCGCCAGCGTATGTTTTTCACCCCAAGGCTGAGTATATTTTCCACCGATATTGATACTGCTATCTCGCGTGTCATTGACATCACTGATTGCAGTAATGAACTTGCCGCTGGTATCGTAATCCGTACGTAACGATGAGCTATTCATTTTCCCGATGCCACCGCCAAATTTCATATTCAGTTTGGCATTATCTGCAAACTTGTGCTGCCAGTTACCAAAGCCACGTAAAAAAGAATTTTCTGACGTGCTGGACGTATTTGCCATGGCATATTCAGCAAGATGATTGATATCAGTCAGCGTCTGATCAACCACGCTAGATATCGTCGAATCACTACGCGAATTCATCAGGAAAGGTTGCAACATAAGCGTATCGCCATTATCAAACCGCACATTCAATCTCGGCGTCAGCTGAATGCCGCGAGTACGACGGTTAGTTTCATCCTCCTGTGTCTGCATCAGACTTGGCTGGCCTTGCGTATTTTTTTCCAAAGTTGTCGTCAGATTTTCATCATGCTGACGATTCTGAAAAATAGAGCCACTTAATGCATAGGACACATTACCAATCTGCCCGGGATAACTAATTGACAGATTTGGCGCAGAACGTCCCTGCTCCAGACTTTCTGAGAATTTGATCTCGGCATCTTTTTGTTTGTAGTCTTCACGCAATACGATATTGATGGTGCCCGCGATCGCCTGCGTGCTAAATTCAGCGACCGGTCCGCGAATAATTTCAATACGCTCGACCTGATCCGGTGAGAGCGAATCCATCGAAAACCCGCGCGGCGGTCTCTCTCCGTTAAGTAAAATCTGCGTGTAACCATTCCCCATGCCACGCATACGGATATCACCGCCACGTCCGGGGCGCCCGCCGATAGTCACGCCTGGCAAGCGCTTCAATACTTCCCCTAAATTTGAATCCCCATTACGATCTAGTTCTTCACGTCCGAAAATAATTTTTGCTGCCGTAGACTGACGTCGCTCATCAAGGTCGGATTGGCGACCGCCCGTAATCGTCACCTTTTGAGTTGCATTCTGGTTGATCAGCGGAGCGCCGGGCTTAACATTTGCGTCGTTATTTTGAATACTGGTTTTTTTTTCTGGTGTCGACGGTTTTGCCGGGCCGGCATCTTTCGCTTTTTCTTCGGGTGGACTAACCGACTCAGTTTGCGCCAAAGCTAATTCCGGAGCAGCGACACCAGCTGAGAACACACCAGCTAGTGCCAGATGCATGAACTTCAAAGAAAAATCGACAGAGACATTTTTGGACATGATAGAAATGTGTTGAATTTTTTGACTCCTGCACAATTGCGCAACGCATCAGTGCAGCTCGTTCGAAACTGCCGGAGAGGTAGCCGCATTGTATTTTCAAACACAGATAACAAGCCAGCGGTTTGCCCCGCTGTTTTGTATGATATTGAAACAGCCTGGATCGAAGCTGTTACTTAAGGATACGTTGATGTCCGCAAGAACACCTCCCGGCAGACTGTCACACCAAAAGTGGCCGATATCAAATACTGTTTTGCTGCTTCCGGAAGCGCCATAAAGCGAGAGTTACAAACAACAGGCAAAATCCAAGCTGGACAGCAATCGCGGGCAAAGCCGCATCCAATCCTAATCCACGCCAGGTCATCGCGTCAAAACCGTCAACCGCCCAGCGAGTAGGTACAATCAAGGTCAGGTTTTGCAACCATTGAGGAAATAGAAAAGACGGCATCCAGGCGCCCCCCCAGCATCACCATAATCAAGGTCGCAAACACAGAAATACCGCGTGCAGCCTCTGGCGTTTTTCCAAAAGCAGCGATCAACAATCCGAAGCTCGCCGTCATCAGGGAAAAACTTAAAGCAACGCCAACAAAGCCAATCAAGCTGCCAGCGATGTTGACTTTAAAAATCACGCCGGCAATTGAGAAAATAATGCCTGTCAGAGCAAACGCAATTAGCGCACAAGACAAGGCACGCGCAATCAGTACCGTGTTCAGACTGACCGGCGCCGCAAGTAAACGATTCCATAAGCCGAGTCGTCGCGCCATCAAAATACTGATACCAGCATCAATTGCCATGAATAAAATAAATTGTACTGTCATACCCGCAAAGGAATGAGCATAACCGTTATAGCGCGCCGTAACAGGATCTCCGGCTACCATCGCCTGATCCTTAGTCACGAACGGCATCGATAATCCACCCACAACTGATGCATCTTTCCCGGCACTTGCAGGAGAGTCCGTTTTTTCAGCACTTTTCATGAGATTTGAGCTTTGGAATTTTTTTAAACTACCTAAAAAATCTTTTAGTTCAGGCTGAGCCGCAGCAAGCTCCGGGTGCGCCTCAAAATCGCTGATGTTTTTATCCACCATAGTCAGCCCACTCTTACCGCTAAACATTTCGGCACTGACGCTCTGCATCACATACTGTGTGAGTATGCCTTTTACCATTGCAAGAACCGCTGATTGGGATGGGTCGTAATAAATTGGCAGTTCTGGTTTAGCTTGACCGCCAAATAAAGCCGCTCCCGCTGACTCACCAAAACCCGCAGGGATCACGATTGCCACATTTAGCTTCCCTTTGCGTACTTGCTCCTGCGCTTGCTCTAGGGGCAGCTCTGAAATCTGCAAACTCGATTCCGACTTCAGGCCGCTAGCGATTTTTTGACTAATCACGTGCGTATCCTGCATGACCAGAGCAATAAGGATTTTTGAGTTATCTTTACTACCGGAACCACCGGTGATAAAACCAAAAAAACCACCGAGAATGATGGGCATGACCAGAGTCAGCAACATCGCCCGGCGATCAGAAAAAAACAGAATCAAGTCCTTACGAATCAGTGCGATAAGAGCAATCATGATTATTCTTTCAAAACAGATCATTGTGAGCAAATTCCAGACGATGGCGCACGTAATTTCTTCAGGTAAAAGTAGAAATTAATCGCGCAGGCTACGACCAGTTAAAGTCAGGAAAATATCTTCCAATTTAGTTTTTGCAGTAGAAAAATGCTGCAACGCATACCCTTGAGAATTAACCCATTGCAGCACTGACAAAGCGTAGCCGGAATGAAGTAAGGACACGTCAAGATGTGCGCCGGTAGTTTGTATCTGAGTGACGCCCGTTTGCTGAGCTAATGCTGCGAGTGTTTCAGCACCGGGGGTGCGATCCAGATCGAGCTCCAGCGCAGCCTGTGCAGGCAAGCGCTGATACAGCTCTTGCGGGCTCTCATTAGCAATGACTTTGCCGTGATCAATAATCACAATATGATCAGCCAGGCGCTCGACTTCTTCCATATAGTGGCTGGTATAAATTAAGGCCCGCCCCTGCTTCTTGAGTATCTCAAGACTATCAAAAATCGCATTCCGGCTTTGCGGATCAACACCCACCGTAGGTTCATCCAATATCAGCAGTTGAGGATCATGCAGCAAGGCTGCGGCAATATTTAAACGGCGCTTCATGCCACCAGAAAAAGTCGCCGGCTTATCTGCCGCTCTGTCACGTAAATTCACCAGTTCTAACACTGCATCACAGCGGGCCTTGAGAGCGCTCCCCGTCAGACCATATAAAGCGCCGAACAATTTAAGATTTTCTATGGCAGACAAATCATCGTAGAGCGCTAGATCCTGCGGTACAAAACCGATCTTATGCTTAACCGCATTATTTCCCTCGCCGACCAGTTGTCCATCGATACGAACTGCCCCCTGATCCTGACGCAACAAGCCGCAAATCATACTCACTGTCGTAGACTTACCAGCCCCGTTTGGCCCTAGCAAACCCAGAGTCTGTCCATGCTTGAGAGAAAAAGAAACCGAGTCAACAACCTTGCGCTGACCAAAAGACTTGCTAAGAGTTTTTACGTCTAATAGTAAGGATGTCATGTTGTCTGCCAGTGAACGAAACACGAGGACTATACCTGATAGTCAGATTTTTTTGGTCGTTTTGACATGAATTTTGAAGCCGCACTTGATGACTGAAATTATCAGATCACATTGACACCTTAAATTAACACTTCAAATTGATACTTCAATAAATTAAGATTTCAAAAAAACAAGCGGTGCAACAATCGCCAGCAATGAATTGAGCATCACGAATAGCGTCAGAACTGTTAAGATCGCGACCTGATTTCACTCTTTTGTTACCATGAAACGTCTTACTCTTTCGCTCATCGTTTTGCTAACGACGCTTTGCTCGTATCCTACGCTGGCTGCGGATAAGCCCTGTGGCGGAACTGGAAATAGCCAGCCTTGCCAATCTGTACCGCAGCCCAGTTCAGCACCTGCAGCACCGGCGGCACTGATGGTATCCATCCAGGATCAGGTGGCTGCGGCCTCGCTAGCATCCGAAGCTGCGGCAATGGCAGCCCAAGAGCCGCGTAAAAGCGTGCTGCGCGACAACGTCTATTTCAATGCAATTTTCTGGATACTGGCGCTGTTAGCGCCATTGGGTGCGGGGATGATGATCGTTTTAAATTTGCTTGAATATCGCTTCAAACGTCAGGACAAGGTTGAGGACTGAACAAGGAAGTTAAGTTTAAATTTATAAACCGTAAAGCAAAGCAGAGTAAAAAAAGAAAAAGCCCGATACCAGTGGATATCGGGCTTTTTAATGATACTAATGCTGATCCTGCACTGACGGCGATTAATCTCCGCGCTCTGCCAGGTTTAAATTTAGCTGAGAGCGCATCATATCTTCAGTGTCAGGGCGAGGCTTATTTCTAGCCGTCTCCAGACGATCCAAATACGCAGAAGATACGTCACCGGTAATGTAATGTCCGTCAAAGCAAGAGGCTTCGATATTACGCAACATCGGGTTGACATCCGAGATAGAACGCTTCATCGCGGCCACATCTTGATACACCAGAGCATCTGCAGTAATTTCGCGGCAAACCTCTTCTTCGCTGCGACCATAAGCAATCAATTCGCTACGGGTAGGCATATCGATACCATAAACGTTAGGGAATTGAACCGGCGGTGCTGCCGATGCAAAAATAACGCGCTTTGCGCCCGACTCGCGTGCCATCTGTACGATTTCACGGCTTGTAGTACCACGCACAATCGAATCATCGACCAGCAAAACACTCTTGCCTGCAAATTCCTGCTTGATTGCATTGAGTTTTTGACGCACTGATTTTCTGCGGATTGCCTGACCAGGCATCATGAAGGTACGTCCGATATAACGATTTTTGATAAAGCCTTCGCGGTAATCCAGATTCAGTTTCATCGCCAGCTCCATCGCGGAGGGACGCGAAGAATCCGGAATCGGCATAACCACATCAATTTCACCATCACGGAATTGATTGCGGACTTTGTCAGCCAGATACTCACCCATTTTCAGGCGAGTCAGATACACGGATGCGCCGTCGATAATCGAGTCCGGGCGGGCCAGATAAACATACTCAAACGCACACGGATTCAGCGTAGGGTTCTCGGCGCACTGTTCGTTATACATCTTGCCGTCGAGATCAATAAAGATAGCTTCACCAGGTTCAACGTCACGCAAGAATTTAAAACCCAACCCCTCCAGGGCGACAGACTCGCTGGCGATCATGTATTCAACGCCGCTTTCGGTATGCGATAAACCGATGCACAAAGGACGGATGCCGAACGGATCGCGGAACGCCAGCAAACCATAACCGGCGATCTGTGCGACTACTGCATAGGAGCCGCGTACACGTCGGTGCAACATTGAAACCGCACGGAACATTGACTGAGGATCCAGCGAGTAACCACTGGTGACTTCCTGAATTTGATGCGCAAGGATATTGAGCAATACCTCAGAATCAGAATCAGTGTTCAGATGACGCATGTCATTCTTAAACAACTCAATCTTCAATTCATCTGCATTGGTCAGGTTACCGTTATGCGCCAATACAATACCGAACGGTGCATTGACATAAAACGGTTGCGCTTCTTCTTCACTGGTAGAGCCAGCCGTCGGATAGCGTACCTGACCGATACCGATATTACCCGGCAGAGAGCGCATATTGCGAGTACGAAATACATCTCTCACCAGACCATTTGCCTTATGCATGGCAAACTTGTTGCCATGACCCGTCGCGATACCTGCTGCGTCCTGACCACGATGCTGCAACAACAGCAAGGCGTCATACAACAGTTGATTGACGGGATTGTTTGAAACTACGCCAACGATGCCACACATGGTGGACTCCTAAAAAAACAAATTAAAAACGATTCAGATATGCTTCAAAAATGGACGTGCCGCGTAATCGACGCAGGCAAAAATGGCATCACAGTTTGTGCGGAGGTTACAACCACCGGGCTCAGTAAGGCATCTTTCCAGAACGCCTGCTGCGGAATGGCAGTCATGCCACAAATCATCACAGCAGCCAGTACCAGAACGCAGCCACGCGCTAAGCCAAACAAACCGCCTAACCCTCTGTCAGCCAATTTCAGTCCGCTGGCTTTAAGCACAGCGTCAACGGCCATCATCAATAACGACATTAGCAAACGAACGCCAATAAACAAGGCTAAAAATGCCACGATCAGACGTAACATTTGTCCCGAAAACAAATCCGGCAAGTAGCCCGCCAGCGTCGCACTGAAGGCATTTGCCACAACAAAGGCGACGATCCAGCTCACTAGCGACAACATTTCTTTGACAAGTCCGCGCATGGTACTGATCACGATGGAACAAATCAGAATAAACAGCACCAGGTAATCAAATAGCGTCACAACATCATTCCGTTACGGTGAATATGGGGATCATCAGTTGGGAATCAACTTCGGTGTCAGGCCAAGCTTGGCCAGCTTGGACGCCGTCTTGTCTGCCTCTTCCTTAGAATCAAACGGGCCAACCCGGATACGTGTCACCGATTTGTCACCTGCAGGCGTGGTCGCTACTTTTTGTGTGTACGATTTGATACCTGCAGCTTTGAGCTTTTCCTGTACTTCGTTGATTTTTTCCTGAGTGGCAAACGCACCTGCCTGAACCACATATCCGTGCTCTTTAGACTGAGCCTCTGTGGCAACTGCGGGTTTAACGGTTTTACCTTCCAGAATGGCTAAGGCACGTGCGGCGTCATCATCTTGGCTGTTTGATTTTGTCGTGGTTTTTGCGGATGCTTTGGTATCCGTTTTTAATTCGGACTTGAGGTCTGTCTTGGCGTCTGACTTAGTGTCAGATTTGCCCTCTGGCTTTGCGTCGCTCTTTGCTTCAACCCTGGATACGGTTTTAGCATCAACCTGAACTTTTGGTTCAGGCTTGGGCTCAGATGTTTTTTCTGGTGTTTTTTCTAATTTCGCTTCACCTTTGGCATCTGGTCTGGCGTCCAGCTTAGTCGCTGATTTGCTATCAGCGAGTCCTGCGGCTGGCAGAGCGGTGGCATTTTTACCAAGAGCAGGTAATTGGGAAGGCTCGATGATTTCTTCCGGCAGCTCTGACCGCTTATTTGCACTTTTTGGCGCAATGGTCTGCTCAACGGAAGGCAGTTTATCTTTAGACGGTATTTGAACAGCGATGTCATCTGCCAAAGGTTTGGGCTCTGAATCAAGTAACAAAGGCAAACCGATCACAGCAGCGAGAACCAGAGCAACGGCGCCGATCAAACGACGGCGGGCACGTTTTTTTTCTGGCAATACTGGATCTGCTGCTTTGTTTTTGCGTGCATTTTCAGCACGTTTGCCGCTACCACGCGTCGGCTTGGTCTCATCTTCAGTGCGAGCACGGAATTCTCCATCGTCCTGATCGTGTGATGCATCTTGCTTTTGTTTAAACAACGAGAACAAGCCCATGTGCAAACTTCTTTGGTTAGTGAGTCGTACGTTGACGGGCTTTCATCACACCGGCTACTGTGAGAAAAGATCCGAAGACCGCTATTCTATCATTTTCGCCCGCTTTACTGAGTGCGTGACGATACGCCGCCTCAGGATTTTCAAAACATTGAATACTATGTTCTGGATCACTGAGCACGCCAGCCGCAATCAATCTGGTTTTAATATGCTCGGCGCTGGCAGCACGCGGCAGTGGCAGGTCGGTCACGCACCAGTGATCAATCTTGCCTTTAATCTGTGCGATCACGCCATCGATATCTTTGTCCAGCATCGAACCGAATACCGCATAGGTATAGGCATGGAAACCCATGTTGTCAAAATTTTGCGATAAAGTCGCGGCGGCATGCGGGTTGTGCGCGACATCCAGCACCACAGTAGGACGACCGGGCATGACCTGGAAGCGCCCTGGCAGATCGACCATACCCAGTCCATTACGCACTTCCTGCGCGCCGACTGGTAAGCGATGGCGCAAGGCCTCCAGTGCGGCCAACACGGCAGAGGCATTCAATAACTGATTTGCACCGCGCAGGCTAGGATAGCCAAGAGAATTACGGCGTTGCTCACGACCGCCAAAGTTCCACTGCTGCTTATCACCGGAGTAATTAAAATCGCGCCCAAACAGCCAGAGATCCGCGCCAATCTTAGTGGCGTGCTCAATCAGACTTTGAGGAGGTAACGGGTCGCCGCAGATTGCGGTTCTGCCTGCACGAAAAATTCCAGCTTTTTCGAAACCGATTTTTTCGCGGGTATCTCCGAGGTAATCAACGTGATCGATATCGATACTGGTCACAATCGCGACATCCGCATCGATGACATTGACCGCATCCAGGCGGCCGCCAAGTCCAACCTCCAGAATCACGACATCCAGCCTGGCGTCGGCCAGTAATTTGCAGATAGCCAGCGTGGTAAATTCAAAATACGTTAATGAAATTTCCTTACCGCTCTGACTTTCAATCCGCGCCTTTTCTACCTCTGCAAAAACGTCGACAAAGACCTGATCCTTGACCGATTCGCCATTAATACGGGCACGCTCATTGAAATCCAAAAAATGCGGCTTGCTATACAGACCGACACGATAACCGGCCTGCAGCAAAATCGCTTCCAGCATCGCACAGGTAGAGCCTTTGCCGTTAGTCCCGCCAACCACAATCACGGGGCAATCATAGCGGATATCGAGACGTTCTTTCACCGCAGCGACGCGTTCCAGCCCCATGTCAATTTCTTTGGAGTGACGTGTTTCTAACAGCGCGAGCCAGTCGTTGAGATTAATTGGGCTAGTAGGAATAGTTTGCATAAGATAAAAAAAGCCCGAAGGACAATGTCTCGGGCTTCTCTTTAATAATGAAGATGATTAAGCGACGGCTTCAGCAGATTGATTTTGCAAGAGAGCCAATAAACGAGCGATTTCTTCACGCATTTTGCGGCGGTCGACGATCATGTCGATAGCACCTTTTTGCAGCAAGAACTCAGAACGCTGGAAGCCTTCCGGCAGTTTTTCACGCACGGTATTTTCGATCACACGCGGTCCGGCAAAACCGATCAAGGCTTTTGGCTCTGCCATGACAACATCACCCAGAAACGCGAAAGAAGCAGACACGCCACCGGTCGTAGGATCAGTCAATACTGAAATAAAAGGCAATTTCTTCTCTGACAGCTTGGTCAGCATCGAGGTCGTTTTTGCCATCTGCATTAAGGACAATAAGCCCTCTTGCATACGAGCGCCGCCGCTGGCGGTGATACAGATGAATGGTACTTTTTGGTCGATCGCCGCTTGCGCGCCACGCACAAAGCGCTCGCCCAATACAGAACCCATCGTACCGGCCATGAATTCAAAAGCGAAGCAAGACACGACGACCGGCACGGACATAATAGAACCGCCCATGACCACCATCGAATCGGTCTCGCCTGTCGCTTCGAGAGCGTCTTTCAGGCGATCCGTGTATTTTTTGCTGTCTTTGAATTTCAGCGTATCGATAGGCAGAATTTCTTGGCCGATTTCATAGCGACCGCCAGCATCCAGCAAAGCATCTAGACGTTCGCGCGCACTGATACGCATGTGGTGGCTGCACTTAGGGCATACGTGGATATTTGCTTCTAGATCAGAGCGGTAGAGAACCGCTTCACAGGACGGGCACTTGACCCATAGACCTTCGGGGATGGACTTGCGGTTTGCAGATTCTGAGCGCTGTATGCGCGGTGGTAGCAATTTTTCTAGCCAACTCATAATTTCTCCTGAATTCGGCTTGCGAACAAATTTTGCACGCAAGCATCATGTTCTTCCTAGACGGTCAAACAGTTTCGGAGCGTATTTTACTCGTCTAAAGCCTGTCTGACACCAGAAATAAAGCTTTTTACAGCTGCCGCCGCATTTTCGTGAGGCGTACTTTCCAGTTCCTGAATAATGCGAGAGCCTATCACAACTGCATCCGCCAGCGTCGAAATCGCACGTGCCGTGGCACCGTCACGAATCCCAAAACCCACGCCCACGGGGACTTTCACGTGTTTTTTGATGCGTGGAATCATCTCCGCTACCGCATCCAGATCCAGACTTCCTGAACCTGTTACGCCCTTGAGTGACACGTAATACACATAACCCGTAGCAATTTTACCAACTTGCTCAATGCGCTCATCAGTCGATGTCGGTGCCAGCAGGAAAATAGTATCCATCCCCTGCTCATGCATTTTGCCGGCGAACTCCTCACACTCTTCGGGCGGATAATCGACAACCAGCACGCCATCCACACCGGCCTCAGAAGCTTGCGCGATAAAAACATCTATCCCCATACGCTCAATAGGATTGGCATATCCCATTAGCACGACGGGCGTTGTCTGATTACTGGTCCGAAATTCGCGGACGAATTGTAATACATCGCGCAAGCCAACACCATGCAGCAAAGCCCGCTCAGACGCCCGCTGAATCACAGGGCCATCTGCCATGGGATCAGAAAATGGCACACCCAGCTCAATAATATCAGCACCACCCTCCACCAGAGCATGCATCAAAGGCACGGTCAGCGACGGTGCAGGATCACCAGCAGTGATGAAGGGAATCAGGCCTTTTTTATGATTGGCAGCCAATGCGGCCAATGTAGTTTGTATTCTTGACATAGTAATTTTTCGCGTGAATGACTTCGGTAGCTTAGGTAGCCTGGATTTATTAAAAAATACATACTCCCATCCTGTATATTTTCAATCCCTAATCAACACATGCGGACAAGGCAGTATTTTATTAAGTTACAGGGGGAGTATGTGCAATACTGACTTTACTCAACCGATTTTATTCAACCAAGCTAAGCTGAACTAAGCTAAATCGCCAAGTTGACTGCCAAACAAGAGAATCACCAGAGAGTAAAGTCAGCAACTCAGTTAATAGAACTTCAGTCCGGCCTTTTCGGCCACGGTATGCATATCCTTATCGCCACGACCAGACAAATTCACCAAAATGATTTTATCTTTAGGCAACGTCGCCGCAAGTTTGGAGGCGTAAGCGAGTGCGTGGCTAGACTCCAAAGCCGGGATAATGCCTTCGATACGGCAGCAATCATGGAAAGCTTTCAATGCCTCGACGTCAGTAATCGTGACGTACTGTGCACGTCCCATATCCTTCAACCAGGCATGCTCTGGCCCCACGCCCGGATAATCCAGACCAGCCGATACCGAGTGCGTCTCGATGACCTGACCATTCGCGTCTTGCAGCAGATAAGTACGATTGCCGTGTAGCACGCCTGGTGAACCCGCCGTCAGCGACGCCGAGTGCTTGCCTGTTTCCATGCCCTCGCCTGCTGCTTCCACGCCGATTAATTGCACATTTTTTTGATCAATGTACGGATAGAAAATCCCGATCGCATTCGAACCGCCACCAACGCAAGCCAGCACGGCGTCCGGCTGACGACCGGTCATTTCCGGCATCTGCCATAAGCATTCCTCACCGATTACGGACTGGAAGTCCCGCACCATCATAGGATAAGGATGTGGACCAGCGACGGTACCGATGATGTAAAACGTATTGTCTACATTGGCAACCCAGTCACGCATCGCCTCATTCAGCGCGTCTTTTAAGGTCTTGGAGCCCGACTCGACCGGCACTACGGTAGCACCTAGCAGCTTCATGCGGTAGACGTTTTGCGCCTGGCGCTTGACATCTTCCGACCCCATATAGATCACACATTCCAGACCAAAGCGTGCGCAGATTGTCGCAGTTGCCACACCATGCTGCCCTGCCCCGGTCTCAGCGATCACACGCGGCTTGCCCATGCGTCTGGCGAGCAAAGCCTGTCCGATAACATTATTGATTTTGTGCGCGCCGGTATGGTTTAAGTCTTCGCGTTTGAAATAGATTTGCGCACCACCACTGATTTCCGACATGCGCTTGGCGTGATATACCGGCGACGGGCGGCCAACAAAATGATGCAGTTCATCACGAAATTCGGCTAAAAACTCCGGATCGTTTTGATAACGTGCGTAGTTTTCTTTTAAGTCATTCAGTGCATGGGTCAGGGTTTCTGACACAAAGGTGCCGCCATATTGGCCAAAATGGCCACGCGCATCGGGGAAATTGTATTCAGCCGCATGGAAAATTGCCTGCGGATTAGATTGAGATGCAGACTGCAAACCCGGCTGGGTTGGCAACAGAGGATTGATCGTGCTCATGATTTTACTTTCAGTGGCGTTAGCTAAGCGCATTAAGAGAGCGTAGTGACAAAGCTCATTAACAACGCTGATTGGCTAGTTTTCATTGTCTGCCAAGCGCACGGCCTCAATAAAAGCACGTACCTTGACATCATCTTTAATCCCTTTGCTCAGTTCAACACCACTACTGATGTCGACCGCAAATGGACGAACCTGACGCACTGCGTCAGTCGCGTTTTGCACGCTCAAGCCACCACTTAAAACGACCCGAGGCGCGAGTTCTTTTGGGATGAGAGACCAATCAAAAACCTTTCCACTACCTCCGTACGCATCGACGAAAGTATCAAGCAATAATCCGGCAAACAAAGGGCTTGCCGCACGATATTCTGATTCGCATTCTAGCAAATCAGCCGCGCTTGTGGTGGGCTTGACCCGAAAAGCTTTAATAAATGGCCGATTCACAGCGCTAGCAAGTGCGTGACACTGCGCCGCGGTCTCATCACCGTGGAACTGCAATAACTGCAGCGGCACCACAGCCACCGCCGCCTGCAGCTCCTCAATCGTCGCATTCACAAACAAACCGACCGACATCACAAATGGCGAAATCTCTTTGACCAGATTCGCCGCCACTGCGGGCGTGACATACCGCGGACTAGGCGGATAAAACACAAAGCCCAAAGCATCCGCCCCCGCGGCGACCACACGCCGCACATCGTCCGCCTGCGTCAAGCCGCAAATTTTTATTCTGGTTTTATAGTTTTTATGAAACATGTTGATACTTTCAAATACAGAAACACGGCGATAGCTGAGATAATCAAATGATTATGTACTAACCTCCTTGCGAATATTACCCCATGCCCTCAGCCAACGACCATTTGCCAATCGACCCAGCGCTACAGATCAGTAATTTATTCGGACTGGATATTCGAGCCTGTACATTTGACGAGGCAACGGCACATTTGCTACAGGTCGCCAGCCAACGCGATCATGCCAGCCGCATCGTCGTCACGCCCAACGTCGATCACGTCGTCAAGCTCGATAGCGACCCGACATTTAAGGCTCAATACGCCGAAGCCGACTATATTTTTGCCGACGGTATGCCAATTATCTGGGCCAGCAAAATGGCGGCAATACCCTTACCAGAACGCGTCACCGGTGCCGATTTATTTGTCTCGCTGTGCCAAGGTGCGATACAAAGACAACTATCGATTTTTGTCATCGGCGGACAACCGGGACAAGAAGCCGCGCTGTTAGCATCGTTCGCACAAACCTATCCCGGCTTAAAAGTCAGCATCTTTTGCCCATCGATGCAATTCTCCGCAGACGGCGAAGAAGGCACCGAAGCCATGCGCCTGGTACAGCAAGCGCAGCCCAACATCGTCTTCGTCTGCCTCGGCATGCCCAAACAAGAACGCTGGTGCCTGCGCTACCGCAAAGAATTTACCCAGAACAATGCACCGCTACTACTCTGCGTCGGCGCCGCCATGGAATTCGCCTTAGGACAAAAAAAACGCGCCCCGCTATGGATGCAAAAAATCGGTATGGAATGGTTCTGGCGCCTAGCCAGCGAACCTCGTCGTCTGTGGCAACGCTATACGACGCAAGGTGTGAAATTCATCGGTGTGCTTCAGCGCGAACGCCAATCGCAACGAGCGAAACGCCATTCACAATAAACTGACATTTCCATCTGTTGCAATCAATTCGCAGAGATAGGAAGGACATGCAGCTTGATGATAATTTGTCCTATCCAATATTAAAAAATTACGCCGTGGCATCCAGCGGGCTGCGTACGCCACCAGCTATTTTTAACCTTTGGCCTCGCGAATAATAATCGCGCCTCATTCAACCTAGAAACGGCAGTTGACCGCTCATCAGTGTAATTAAATGTTTGATTCAATTGAATCATGTCAGTGTTTTCACCATCACCGTTTTGGTGATAACGCTACGAATCTGATTGCACACTTTTTCGGCTCCCCAGCTTCGTTGCTCCTCGTTGCAACGTGGAGGTTGCGCCTCGTCTCGCCTTGCTGGGAAACCGAAAAAATGCACACTCAGACTCGTCCAACTGCCGTTTCTAGGTTCAAATATCATATCCTTAGTCTTTAAACGCGCAGCTTCCATAACCCGCATCCCGGTGCCATAAAGTAGCTTGGCGAATAAAGCAAATTCCGGATGACTGGCATTTAAAACAGCGAAGATCGCCTGCACCTCCAGAACCGTCAACACCACCGGCAAACGTTGCGATGTTTTTGGCCGACCAATTTGCTGCATCCAAGGCAAATCAACTTGAATCACTTCTTTGTACAAAAACAAAATAGCGCTTAAAGCTTGTTTATGGGTAGATGCAGAGACTTGCCTATCGGTTGCCAGCATCGTCAAAAACGCCTCTATTTCGGGCGCCCCATTTCCACAGGATGACGCAATCCAGACCAGCGTATAAAGAAACGTATCCAATATACATAGACCTTTTCTGTTGACAAACTGCAATGCTTATAACGCAAGCGTTCACGCACTTGGTCAAGTAAACGCGGTTTTACAGGCGTGATGTTTTTGTCCATTTGGTTATACTGTATATTTAATCAGTATAACCAAATACAGCTCGCGTTCATGAGGGCTTCAAGAGATGTAGAGCAAGCTTCTTTTTTTGCTCCATCGGTTATCATTGCAAAATGAAAATTAAATCACGTTATGTGTCATAAGGATTCTATGAGCACGACGGCTTTAGAATTACTAGAAATTATGGATCTTCGGCTTAAGATGCAAAAGAGTGGCTTGACCAATCCGCCTTCATCGATCAAAGCAATTACACAGTCGCTGGTTGACAAGCTTAGCGCATTGCCTGTTGATGAGGAAATTGAGATATTGGTTTTAGAGAAGAGAATTGGACGATACATTCGTTCTTCAACCAACGAAATACTCGCGGAAATTCACTTTGATGAAAACACATAACAAGTCGCTGAACACTGACACGCAAGCGTGCCAGTTAGCTCTGCGTTATATCTAATTGAGAAACTCACGATGCCAATGATTCCAAGTTTTTTAGCTGTCGCTACATACACTGCAATTAAGCTGGGTGGTTATTACTATTTCGGGTCAGCGGCTAATAAAAAACTGAAACAGGATTTTCCACCGTTGAAATTTGCGTTCATCAAAGTGGTGAGCGGATTCGTTGGGGGATTTCTTTTTTTGTTGGCATTTTCCGCTTTTAAAGGGGAGCGAAATTTTTCTGACTTTGAAATGCTTTTGACGCTTTTTCCGGTTAGATATGTTATTTGGTTTTTTGCTTTAGGGTATTGCTATAAACTTTTTTCACGTAAATCGGTTTTAATTTATGCGAGTTTATTGGGTACGCTTGTTTCCTATTTTCTGGATTTAATTATGTGGGCGTTATTCGGGATTCTTCCTGGAATGCAGATGGGGTTTTGTTGAGCTATTTTTCATATAACTTAACATTCGTAACGGACGCGCGACTCAGCAATGTGCAGCACTTCCATTTCTGGCGCGCGCGCCGCACAATTCAACGTTAGGCCCCTCCAATGACCCTTTCCATGTCTTCAAGCGCATTTCAATTCGAACAACTGGTTAGTCGAATTCTCCGAGCCAACGGCTTCGAAGTTCATGAGGCCGGAATCGGAGGACGCGACGTTGGCTTCGACTTCAACGCCAAGCTGGGCAACGAGGTCTGGGCCATTGAGGTGAAGTTCTATCGAACAGCGCGAGCTCAGGTCTCCTTACTGGAATCGGCAGCATCCCGACTAGCCTCGCGAGGAATCATTGCTGGTGCGTGGAAGGGAATGCTCGTAGTCTCCTGCCAGCTACCTCCAACTCTTCGCCTGGCCTTCGAAGACAAGTTCAGCATCACCTTCGTCGATCGGGTCGATCTCTTGAACTGGGCCGCGCGAGTTCCGGAATTGCTCGACGAGTTGAATTCGCTGCTGGAGTCGGACCCCACGGCAACACCCGACGCATCAGCAAGGCCAAACGAACCAACTCAAACAAGCAAAAGGTTGCCTGAGGATGGTCCGCCAGAGGACACTAAAGGAACAGAGTTGTGCCGCGAACTGAGAGCGCTCAAACGAGGCAAGACGACTTGGTCCGCGTACGAAGAACTTTGCGATCGAATCCTAAGATATCTATTCCCAAACGACCTTCATGGCTGGCATCGACAGAAGCGGACGGACGATGGGTTGAACCGCTTTGACTACGTGTGCCGAATTCGCCCAACAACTGACTTCTGGCAGTTTCTGCTTCATCACCTAGACAGCAGATACGTCCTATTCGAATTCAAGAACTACACGGGAAAGATCAAGCAAGGCCAGATACTCACGACCGAAAAATATCTGCTTGAGCGAGGTCTGCGCAGGGTAGCGATCGTCATAAGTCGGGCAGGGGCGGAAGCTGATGCCATAAAGATGACGCAGGGCGCTATGCGCGAGCATGGCAAGCTGATGCTGATAGTCGACGACGAGCAGATTTGCGAAATGCTCCACATGAAGGAGCGCGGCGAAGATCCTACAGATCGCCTCTTTGAATTAGCCGATGATTTTCTTCTTGCATTGCCGCGCTGAGAGGCCTACCCCTCGTATATGGACTCCCCCCAAAGTACAAGAAATTAGTCAATAGTTCTGGCGCGAGGAATAAGCCTGCAGTCGTATATCCGGCATCTAATGTGGAATCTATTGTGTTCCGTGCCGACATGGAATCTGCGTG
>NZ_JBMPPC010000012.1:0-80968 GCF_049340185.1 Undibacterium sp. Rencai35W | reverse complement strand
CCGGAAGTGCATCTGCGGCCCAACAAGCTGGTGGCGTACAAGTCGGTGGCTCATGTGATGGCAACGGCTCAGCGTCTTGGCGTCACTAAGATCGGTATGGTCGGTAATGAGCAGTTCTTGAAGTGATGTAATTCACTTTAAAATATGTTCTGACTAATAAGAAAAGGCTCCTTGCGGAGCCTTTTCTTTTACTGATGTCATGAACTTATATTGTCAACTTATATCATCAGCTTGTATGGTCAGCTTATTTTTTTGTGAATTAGCTTGCTGACTGATCTGCGACTTGTACGCCAGATGCTTCGCCTGCTATTTCGCTGGTTTGCAGTTTTTTGCAATGCGGACAGGATTTTCCCTCAACATACCATGGGGATAATTGTTCACGTGGTGTCACCACTGCACGGCAGGCATAGCATTGCTTGGTATCTGTTGCTTCCAGTTTCGGATTTAAGGCTGTACGATAGTCAAAGACAAAGCAGTCACCATGATAATGAGCGCCGCCAACTTCTTCAAAATATTTCAGAATCCCGCCCTCTAGCTGATATACGCTGTCATAGCCGACATTCTGCATGTGGATTGCCGCTTTTTCGCAGCGAATACCACCGGTGCAAAAAGTCACTACAGTCTTATCATTCAATGCTTCGCGATTGGCTTCGATGACGGCAGGGAACTCAGTAAATTTGCTGATCCGATAATCAATCGTATTATCGAAACTACCTACATCGACTTCAAAATCATTACGTGTATCAACCATGACTACCGCTTTGCCATGATCGTCATGTCCCTGATCCAGCCAGCGTTTTAAGGTGTGCGCATCGACCGACGGTGCGCGGCCTTCCTCAGGTTTAATCAAGGGCATGCGCATGGTGATCATTTCAGGTTTCAGCTTGACCAACAATTTGGTGAATGGCTGATGATCCGAAAAACTTTCTTTAGCAACGACATCTGCAAAACGCGGATCGGTATGCAGCCAGTCCATATAAGCATCTATTTCGTGACGCAATCCCGCCAGAAACATATTGATGCCTTCTGGCGTCAGCAAAACAGTACCTTTGAGGTTTAATTCCTGGCATTTAGCGATAAATTCCGGACGCATTTCAGCGGTATCGTCGAATGTTATGAATTTATAAGCAGAAATATTGACGTAAGGTGTTTCTTCGGTTTGTACTGCGGGAGTTGCGTGCGACATAGTAGATATTCAGTAAGTCATTGATTTGGCAGCATTATAAACTTTTCCGGACGTAAAATTACAGTTTTACGATTCAAAAAAATAAAACGGTCACGACTGATGCTAAGTCGCCTTTGATTCTGCCCTGATGTCGTAATGCAGAATGCCTTGCGGCGGAGCAGCTTGATTATCTGGATGTTATCTGTCCGACGCTTGTCGGTAATATCACCATTGATATCGCTATTCACGCACTTTTACCTGCACGGGCAATCGTTTTCGCCAGTCTGGCACGGTAAAATACGCGAATGAATACTGAATTAACACTGACCAACGATAGTAGCGCGCCTGTCTTGTCTGCCGTCGCACATCCGCAATTTGTCCACCTGCGTTTGCACTCTGAATATTCGATTGTTGATGGCTTGGTTCGCATTGATGACGTGGTAAAAGCGGCAACGAAAGATAAGCAGGTTGCGCTGGCGATTACCGACCTGGCGAACTTGTTTGCCATGGTGAAATTTTATAAAACAGCGCGTAGCAAAGGCGTAAAGCCGATTGCCGGTTGTGATGCATGGATTACCAATGATAACGACCGGGATAAGCCATCGCGTCTGATGCTCTTGGTGAAAAATAAAAAAGGCTATTTACAGCTTTGCGAATTATTGGCGCAAGCCTGGCTGACCAATCAGCATCGCGGCCGTGCCGAGATTCGCTATGAATGGCTGCATGCCTTATTTGAGGTTGATCAGCAAAAGAGCGAAGAGCCAGGCCTGATCGTCCTATCGGGAGCTCACTTCGGCGATGTCGGTATTGCGATAGACAATGGCAATATTGATCTGGCCGAGCGCAATGCACAGCGCTGGGCGGCGATTTTCCCCCACCATTTTTATATTGAAATTCAACGAGCAGGTCAGCCGAATATGGATGCTCATGTGCGTCAGGCAATCGCCTTGGCGCGCAAGTTGCAGTTGCCGGTCGTTGCCACCCATCCTATCCAGTTCATCAATAAAGAAGACTTCGTTGCCCACGAAGCGCGTACTTGTATTGCCGAGGGCGATATGCTGGCGAATGGCCGTCGCGTACGTCGTTTTAATGATCAGCAATGTTTTAAAACCCAGGCTGAGATGGCTGAGTTATTTGCCGATATTCCGGGTGCACTTAAAAATTCTGTTGAGATTGCCAAGCGCTGCAATCTGACGCTGGAATTGGGTAAGCCGAAATTGCCCGACTTCCCGACACCGGATGGTATGACCATCAACGATTTTCTAGTGCATGAGTCACAGCGCGGATTAGAGCAGCGACTGGTGCAACTCTATCCCGATCTGGAAAAGCGTGAACAGCATCGACCCAGATATGAAGCGCGTCTGAAGTTTGAAACCGACACCATCATTAAGATGGGTTTCCCGGGCTACTTCCTGATCGTGGCGGACTTTATTCAATGGGCGAAAAATAATGGCGTACCGGTTGGCCCGGGCCGTGGTTCTGGTGCGGGCTCATTAGTCGCGTATGCGTTGCTGATTACGGATTTGGATCCGCTTGAATACAATTTGCTGTTCGAGCGTTTTCTGAATCCAGAGCGTGTATCCATGCCCGACTTTGATATTGATTTTTGTCAGGAAGGACGTGATCGCGTCATCCAGTATGTGAAAGAGCGCTACGGCAAAGAGGCGGTATCGCAGATTGCGACCTTCGGTACGATGGCGGCCAAAGGAGCGATTCGCGACGTGGGTCGTGTACTGGATTTTGGTTATATGTTTTGCGACGGAGTCTCTAAATTAATTCCATTTAAACCAGGTAAGCAAGTCACGATTGCCGAGGCGATTGTCGAAGAACCTTTGCTTGCTGAACGGCAGGAAAACGAAGAGGAAGTCAAAACCTTGCTCGATCTGGCACAACAGGTTGAAGGGATTACCCGTAACATCGGCATGCATGCGGGGGGCGTGCTGATCGCGCCAGGCAAGCTGACCGATTTCTGTCCACTGTACACGCAGGGTGGTGATTCCGGCGTGGTATCGCAATACGATAAAGACGACGTTGAAGCAGTCGGCCTCGTGAAGTTCGACTTTTTGGGTTTGACCACGTTGACGATTCTGGACCGCGCTGTTCGCTACATTAAGATGCTGGATCCAGCGATGTCAGATTTTGATCTGGCGAAATTGCCTCTCAACGACAGACCATCGTATGAGCTGTTAACCAAGGCGAAAACGGTCGCCGTATTTCAGCTGGAAAGCCGCGGCATGCAAGGCATGCTGAAGGACGCACGTCCCGATCGCTTTGAAGACATTATTGCGCTGGTAGCCTTGTATCGCCCGGGGCCGATGGATCTGATTCCGGATTTTTGTAAGCGTAAGCATGGTGAAAAATTTGATTACCCTGATCCGCGTACCGAAGGTATTTTGTCAGAAACCTACGGCATCATGGTGTATCAGGAGCAGGTGATGCAGATGGCGCAGGTGGTCGGTGGCTACTCGTTGGGCGGTGCGGATTTGCTGCGTCGTGCGATGGGTAAAAAGAAGGCCGAAGAGATGGCGGAACACCGCCAGATTTTCCGTGACGGTGCAGCGAAGGATGGTTTGCCGCAAGCTAAAGCGGATGAGATTTTCGATTTGATGGAAAAATTCGCTGGCTATGGTTTTAATAAATCTCATGCCGCTGCTTACGCATTGCTGTCGTATCACACCGCGTATCTGAAGGCACATCATCCAGCCGCGTTCATGGCAGCCAACTTGTCGCTGGCGATGGATGATACAGATAAGATCAAAATTCTAGTCGAAGATTCACTAGATATCTGCAAACTCACTTTGCTTGCACCCGATATCAATCAATCCGAGTACCGCTTTATTCCGGTTGGTGAGCCGGGTAAAAAAGCCACGCAAATCCGCTATGGTCTGGGTGCTGTCAAAGGATCTGGTCAAAATGCGATTGAGAGCATTGTCGCAGCGCGTAAGGCTGATGGTCCTTTCCTGAGTCTGTTTGATTTTGCGAAACGGATTGACAAGCGTCAGGTTAATCGCCGCACGGTAGAGTCCCTGATACGAGCCGGTGCCATGGATAGTCTGGGGCAGGATCGCGCGGTGCTGCTGGCAACCGTACCTTTGGCGATGGAGGCGGCCGAGCAGGCCGAGGCCGCAATTAATCAAGTCAGTTTATTCGGTGATGATGACGATATGATTCCGCCGCCGGAATATATCAAGGTTGATCATTGGTCTGATAAGCAGAGGTTGATGGAAGAAAAACTGGCATTGGGATTTTACTTATCCGGCCATCTGTTTGACGCTTACGCTCCTGAGGTGAGACAGTTCATTAAAACTACACTCGCCAAGCTTGATCCCTCACGTGATCTGCGCCTGATCGGTGGCGTGATTGCCGGGCTGCGCACGCAGATGACACAGCGCGGCAAGATCATGATCGTCACTCTCGATGACGGTACAGCGACCGTTGATGTGACGGTGTATAGCGAAATGCTGGATGAGTACAAAAACCTGTTTAAAGAAGATGAATTCCTGGCGGTACTGGGCAAGGTATCCGAGGATCGCTTCTCTGGCGGACTTCGGATTACTGCCGAAAAAATCATGGATATTGGTCGGGCACGTGTTCAGTTTTCACAAGGTTTGCGTTTGTCATTAGATGCGGGAACGGATCTGAAAAAATTGCAGGACATTCTCAAACCTAGCCTGAATCCGGAAGGATGTCCTATCCTGATCCGCTATCAAAACACCGACGCCAGCGCCGAGCTGTATCTGGCAGATCAATGGCGGGTTAACCCTGACGATAATCTGCGGCAAAAACTCGGTGAGTGGCTGACACCTGACAGAGTGCAGATCGAATATGCCTGACCGCATGAAACAGACCGGATCACTACCCGCACAAGCGCAATCTGACACGCACTTGCAGACACGTTCAGGTGGATGGGCGCCATTGTGGACCGAACGTGCGAACTGGCCGCAGCAGGTGCTGGCATTTCTGCCACTGACTTTATTTTTTCCGGTCGGTGTGATGTATGGTGGAGTGCTGGTGTTTTACATCAGCCTCTTACTGTCTTGCGTGTCGAATGATACGTGGCGATTGAAGTTGCAAGCGATACGATGCAGTCCGATGTTATTGCCTGTGCTGGCATTGAGTGCGGTCAGTATCGTTGCTGCGGTCTTGCATGAACGACCCGCTGGCGAGTTCTGGTCAGGATTCTGGCACTACCAGACCTATATTTTTTTATTTCCTTTTCTGTGTGTCGGTGCCGGTGTCTGGCAGCAAAAAGCACTCAAGAATTTTTTTGCCGGAGCGGTCTTCGCAGCCAGTTTGTATTACCTGAACCTGTTGCATGTCTTACCGGCCAATACACTGTTCCGCAGCTATGTTGTTTATGAAGGGAATAAGTCAATCTTGCTCGGCATCTTACTGGCACTCGCCTCTGGCTGGATGTTGCATGAATTGGTTTTACGCAAAAATCATTTATTGGTCAGAATGTTCGTATTGGCATATGTCGTTCTGGCCTTATTGTTGCTGGCCAAAACTCGTACCGCTAGTCTGATCTTTGTTTTGCTATGTGTCCTGATGGCCTTGCGTAACTTACGCTGGTCGTGGCGTAGCGCGCTGGTTCTGGCTTGTCTGTTGATGGCTGGCGTCGGTACGTGGAACTATGTGTTGAGTCTGCCTGCGCCAGTGACCTGTGCTGTAAATGAAATGCAGCTTGCCGGTGCCAGACCCGCACAGATCCTGGTAACTCGTGCGCAGTGTACGGTGCATCAGGTGCATTCATTTAACGAAGGAAAAAATATCGGCGAAGATGGTATGCGGCTGGAGATTTATAAAGTGACCAGTCAGATCATCGCAGAGCAGGTCGTACTCGGACATGGCATTGCAAACTGGATGCCGCTTTATCAGCAGCGCGCCAAAGGCATGATGAGTGGCACTATGACGACACCACATAATGATTATCTGCTGTATTTTACCGAGCTGGGTATCGCCGGATTAGCGGCATTGTTGTGGATCTGGCTTAGCCAGTTGCGGCTGGCGCACCGCATGACAAAGCAGGCACAAACGCGGGAGCGAGCGATGTTACTGGCGATGCTGGGGATAACGATGATGGTCGGCGGCATGTTTAATGCCATCTTGCGCGATGGCGTATTCGGGATGGCTTTGATGATTTTGCTGGCGATTCCGCTGGCAGGTGTCCGCACAGGCTATAGACAAGCCAATGCAACTTAATAAAGAAAATTAAAATTCAATCCGCATGATCCATGCGCCTTCTGGCATGAAAATGCTCTGAAAGCCGCATAGATCATGCGGATTGCTGTTGAGATGTTCAAAAAACTCTTCAGCCTAATTAAAGTAATCAGAATAATGAGAATAATGAATCAGCAAACGATACAAATCGCGCAGCGCTTATGGGCGTCGATGCGTCAGCACCGTCAGCGTCTGTTATGGACCTTGCTGACGATGATCGGTACCGCATTGACTGAGGTAATGTTTCCTCATGTTTTCGGCTATCTGCTGGATCATGGTTTTAAAGGTGAACATACCAATCTGCCGTTGTGGAAAGTACCTGCTGCAATCATCGGTATTTTTGTCTTGCGCGGCCTCTGCACATTTACGACAAGTTATCTGATGTCATGGATTGCAACCCGTCAGTTGAATGATATCCGCGCGCAGGTATTTGCGCGGATCATGAATGTCCCTATCAATTTTTATCATACAGAATCCAGCGGCCGCATCATCAATACCATCATGTTTGAAGCGCAGCAAATTGTGGAAATGATGAAGGTATCAATTACGACTCTGTTCCGCGATTCGCTGACAGTGATCGTCTTGCTCGCCTATTTGTTATGGGTCAACTGGAAGCTGACGCTGGTCACGATTGTCTTGATTCCCTCCATGGCGTATCTGGTACGACGAGTCAGCAAGCGCCTGCGTAAGCTCAATCAGGATCAGCTCGAAGTCAACGGCGAACTGACCCAGGTCATCGAAGAGACCACACGTGCCAGCCAGGTGATCCGTATTTTTGGCGGCCAGGCTTACGAGCAGCAACGCTTTGACAAAAAGAATGAAAAATTGCGTGGTTATGCGATGAAGACCACGGTTGCCGTTGCATCGACGACGCCAGTCACCCAAGTGCTGGCAGCTTGTGCCGTCGCCATTGTGATTATGCTGGCGGTCGCACAAGGTAAGTCGGACACCACTACCGTTGGTGATTTTGTTAAATTCATTACAGCGATGATGATGCTATTGACGCCTCTGAAACGGCTGGCTGACCTGAATGGTCCGATGCAGCGTGGCATGGCAGCGGCGGAATCGGTGTTCTCAATGATCGATGCAGAGCCTGAACATGATAGCGGTAAGCCCTTGCCCGCCAGAGCGCTGGGTAAGCTGGAATTTATCAATACCAGTTTTAGCTATCCAGGGCAGGAGCAAGTTGCGTTGCAAGGGATTAACCTGAGCATCCAGCCGGGTGAGACACTGGCGCTGGTCGGCATGTCAGGTGGTGGTAAGACGTCATTAGTGAATCTGGTGCCACGTTTTTATCAGGTGAGTGACGGTGAGATTCTATTGGACGGTATTCCGTTGAATCAGATTTCACTCGCGAGTCTGCGGGCGCAGATTGCGATGGTCAGTCAAAACGTTGTGCTGTTTGACGACACTGTTGCGGCAAATATTGCCTATGGCGACCCACAACCGGATGCTGCCCGTATTGCCGCCGCGGTGACTGCCGCGCATCTGGAGGATGTCGTGCGTGAATTGCCCGAAGGTTTGAATACCATGATCGGTGATAACGGCAGTCGCCTGTCTGGTGGACAACGTCAGCGTCTGGCGATAGCACGAGCGATTTATAAGAATGCGCCGATCCTGATACTCGATGAGGCGACATCGGCGCTAGATTCAGAGTCCGAACGTGCCGTGCAATCTGCGCTGGATGAATTAATGCAAGGCCGGACCACGCTGGTGATTGCGCACCGCTTATCCACCATAGAACGCGCCAGCCGGATTGCGGTGCTGGTGGACGGCATGATCAGTGAGATCGGCACCCATACCGAGTTACTGGCAAAAGAGGGTGTCTATGCGAACCTGTATCGCTTGCAATTTACGGCCTGACTATGAGCACGTCTTCGGCTAAATCGCTCACCTCGGATTCTTCTGTACAGGCTCCTGAGCGCTTACTGGTCATCGCACCGAACTGGATAGGCGATGCAGTCATGGCGCAACCATTGTTGCGACTATTAAAGCAGCAGTATCCGGCTCATGCGATTGATGTACTGGCCGCCGCCTGGGTCGCCCCGGTATTGCGGGCGATGGCAGAGGTCGACACGGTACTGGAGACGCCGTTTAAGCATGGCGCATTGCAGTTGCGTGAGCGCTGGCGTTATGCGCGACAACTGCGTCAGCGTCATTATGCTGCAGCCTATATTTTGCCGAATACCTTGAAGTTTGCGTTGATTCCGTGGCTGGCTGGTATTCCCCGGCGCATTGGGTACAAAGGCGAGAGCCGCTACGGCCTGATTAATGTGATGCATCATGATGACCCTGTCGCACCGCGGGCGATGGTGCCATTTTATGCGGCATTAGCTGCCGAACCTGCGCCACAGATCGCTACGAGTTGTGGGCGTCCTTCGCTAACTGTGAGCGAATCGCACATCGTAGCGACTTATACGCAACTCGGTTTATCGCGGGAGCAGCCGCTCATCTGCTTTGCGCCAGGTGCTGAGTTCGGTAACGCGAAACGCTGGCCGGCAGCGCATTTTGCCAAACTCGCTGCGCAGATTACCGTAACCTATCCTGCAACACAAATTGTCTTACTAGGCTCGCCAAAAGACAGTCCTGTCTGTGATGAGATCAAGTCTTTATCGCCGTCAGTTCCATCCATCCGTCACCTTGCCGGCAAGACTAGCCTGGATCAGGCGATTGCCTTGATTGCCAGTGCCTCTGCCGTGGTGAGTAATGATTCCGGCTTGCTGCATATCGCATCGGCGCTGAACCGCCCCGTCATTGCCCTGTATGGCCCGACCGATCCCGATCACGCACCACCGTTTTCCGACATTGCCTATTCCCTTTCTTTGCGCCTGAACTGCGCACCTTGCAAACAGCGTGAGTGCCCATTGGGACATCAGGACTGCATGCAGAAAATGACTACAGAGATGGTCTATCATCCGATATCTGCGATCATGTCATCGCACCAGAAATCTCATTGAATGTCTCATCAGATAGAGAAAGTGGTCTATGAACACCGTGGTCTATCAAGAAAATAATCAACCAGCTCAGATATCGAACGTAGTGTATGACGATATCTATGTGGGTCAGACGGCGACTCAGACGCGCACGCTGAGCGATGCGGATATTCAGGCTTTTGCCATTGTTTCAGGTGATATGAATCCTGCGCATCTGGATCCTGAGTATGCCGGTCACACACTATTTCATGGCGTGATCGCTCACGGTATGTGGGGCGGTGCCTTGATTTCTACTGTCTTGGGAACGCAGTTACCTGGTCCTGGCACGATTTATCTTGAGCAACAGCTTCACTTCTCCAAGCCAGTCAGAATTGGCGATACTTTAACGATCTCGGCTACCGTGATTGCCAAAGAGGATGAAAAAAAACGAGTGACGCTGGATTGCCAGATCATAAATCAGCTCGGAGAAAAAGTCGTCTCCGGTAACGCACTGGTTATTGCTCCGGCGGAGCGGGTTAGCAGACCGCGAACGCAGTTACAAACGATGGCCATGTTTGATCTCGGTGCTCGTCAGCGGCACCTGATTGACAGTGTGCGGGATCTGTCCGCGGTACGCTGCGCCGTAGTTCATCCTTGTGACGTTGAATCCTTAAAAGGCGCGGTGGACGCTGCCAGCCATGGATTGATTATTCCAGTCATCATCGCTCCTCTGGTGAAATTGCAAGCGCTTGCTCAGGAGGCAAATCTGGATTTGAGCGGCATGGAATTAATTGATGTCGCGCATAGTCATGCGGCAGCGGATAAGGCAGTGGAGCTGGCGGCAGAAGGTAAGGTCGAGGCTTTGATGAAAGGCAGCTTGCATACCGACGAATTGATGGGTGCAGTTGTTCGCTGTCTTGCATTGCGTACCAAGCGACGCCTGTCGCATATCTTTCATCTTGATGTGCCGATGTATCACAAGGTCTTGCTGTTGACAGATGCGGCGCTCAATATCGCACCGAGTCTGATGGATAAAGCCGATATTTTGCAAAACGCGATTAATTTTGCTATCGCGCTCAATATCACAGAACCTAAGGTTGCCTTGTTGTCGGCAGTCGAGACAGTCAGTCCAAAAATCATCTCGACCATTGATGCGGCAGCACTTTGTAAAATGGTGGATCGTAAGCAAATCACTGGCGGAATCGTCGATGGGCCGCTGGCTTTTGATAATGCGATTTCGGCGAATGCTGCGCGTATTAAGGGTATCGATTCTGTTGTTGCGGGAGATGTCGATATTTTGATGGTGCCTGATATAGAGTCTGGCAATATGCTGGCCAAGCAATTTGAATATTTGTCTGGCGCGTCGACTTGTGGTGTTGTTGTCGGCGCCCGCGTTCCTATTGCTTTGACCAGCCGCTCGCAGGGCAGCGCCTCGCGGGTCGCCTCCGCAGCACTGGTCAAACTGCTGGCACATCATTACCGGACTGTTGCGCCATGAGCGACGCGATCAAGCTTATTTTATCGGTCAATTCTGGCTCTTCTTCGATCAAATTTGCCTTATATCCGTGCGAACAAGGGACGGTAGAGGCCGCGATATTAACTGGCTTAGTCGAAGGACTAGAGCCGCAAGGTATCGTTAAGGTGACTATTCGCCGAAGTGGTGAGTCGCCCATCAGTACGCGCATTGACATCCCCGAAGGAGAGGATCGTTTCGCCCGTGCGCTGACTGAATTACATCAGCTCTTGCAGCACTATGCCGGTGACGTATCGATACTCGCAGTTGCACATCGCATTGTGCATGGCGGTGACCGTTATTCCCGCTCCATCCGTTTAGGCGATGAAGACATACATTATTTACACGGCTTAGATTGCCTGGCACCCTTGCATCAGCCACATAATCTCGACGGTGTCATCGCATTTCAGAATGCTTATCCCGGTGTTCCGCAAATTGCGTGTTTTGACACTGGATTTCATGCTGATTTACCTGAAGTCGAGCGTACGCTCGCGCTGCCTAAAAGGATTCGTGAGCTTGGTGTCCGTCGCTATGGATTTCATGGTTTGTCGTATCGCTATGTTGCGGGCCGTTTGCATGAGTGTTCGCTACGTTCCAGACAACGCGTTGTCATGGCTCATCTCGGAAATGGTGCAAGCTTGTGCGCAATGTACGATGGTCAGAGCCGGGCGACGACGATGGGATTTTCCGCGCTTGATGGATTGATGATGGGGACTCGTTGCGGTGCGTTGGATGCTGGCGTCATTCTTTATTTGCTACAGCAAGGGTGGACCGCAACACAGCTAGAATCCAGTTTGTACAAAGAATCAGGTTTGTTGGGCGTCTCGGGTATTTCAGCTGATATGCGACGCTTGCGAGCGTGTGAGGACTTGCAGGCAAAAGCGGCGATTGATTTATTTACACACCGCATTGTGCGGGAGATCGGGGCAATGACGGCCTGTGTCGGTGGCATCGATTTGCTGGTTTTTACTGGCGGCATTGGCGAGCATGATGCTGTATTACGTCAACAGGTTTGCGAGCAACTTAGCTACCTTAACCTACATATCGATAATGCAAAAAATGTTGCTGCACAAGGAGATGCGATCGCTGCAGTTCATACCGCAAGCAGCCCGGTTGAGATCTGGGTTGTCCCCACTGATGAAGGACGCATTGCAGCGATGGATGCGGCGAAAATTTTGCAGGGATAACTGTCCGTAGTTAGTCTTGAGAGGCTCGGAAAGACTCAGGCAGATGTGTTTTTTAAACGCCATGCTGGTGGTGTGAATAAATATCGCAGTGCGCTCAGCGATTTTGTTTGACTACCGCAATATACAAGCACCGGCAACACGATCCCCGTACTGACGCCAGCTAGTAGATGTGTCGTCACATCGTCAATATGTAAAAATTTACTCAATATAATTCTGACGCCACTCGCTGCGAGTATATGCATCAGATAAATCGGCATGGAATATTGCCCTATTGTCGCCAACCATACAGCGGTTCCTGTTTGGCTGAGCCAGACCGACAGACTACTGACTAAAACGATACCAGCGCATGACAGGACGATGAGCAACACACTTGTATCGGTGTAGATCAGGCGCAAGCGATGATGAAAGATGTACTGCAGTGTTCCGAATAAAATCAGACTGCCGAATACCCAACTGCCAGCTCGATTTTCTATCCATCGCAAGACCGCAGTGACATTCATACCTAAGACGAAAAAAATAAAATAATTCGCCAGATAGTCAAAAGGAAAAGGGAGTGCGACATACAAGTGCAGTACCCAGAACGCTAGTGCCGACACCAGGATGACACCTTGTTGCCTGACCTGCTGCTGACGATGTACCAGTACAGCAAGGCCAAAGATCAGGAAGAGAACATATAAAAACCAGAAATGCGCGCGAGGCATCCATAGTAAGGATAAGACATCGCCCACGCTAGTTTGTGAGTTCGTATAGCGAGATAAAAATACCTCAATGAATCCCTGCAACAGAGACCAGATCAGGTAAGGATAAATAATCGTACTAAGTTTGCCGCGCATGAGCTGCATACCACCGTATTTGTTTAATGACGGCAAGAAAAACAAACCAGACAAGAAAAAAAACAATGGCATATGAAAGCTGTAGATCACACTATCGATCAGCATGTAGCTCTCTTTGTCTAATGGCAAACCGGCGTTCCACGCGCCACGTGCGACGTGTGCATAAACGACCAGCAAGATACCGATTGCCTTGGCGTAGTCAGCCCAGTTATTTCTATTGGTCATAAGCAAAAATTTGTTATTGAGTGGCAGGATTTATGCACAATTAGACTGGTAAATACGTTCATTCCACGACACAGGGTGACAAGTCCTACCTTATCGCACGTCGGCAGATGCATTCGCACTCCTAATTCGTTGTGAGCAGACCTTGGTGTTTCTACGCTGCTATATTTGTTTGATGAAATTATCCGGCCATCAAACTGTCGCACTATTTTACAGACCATTTGCGTCTGCTTTACTCTTCGTAGTATTTCTCCTCTGTATTCAAGCATAAAAGGCGATCCGGAAAAGTTGGAACGATATATGCATGATTGACTGAGGTGAACGATCGGGCCAGTTTATCCGTTGTTCTTGAGAAGACTCTAAGCATCGACAAGTGTTGCCACTGCAAATTGTTGTTGTTCCAGACGGTCTGAATTTTGACATTGTTTGATGTGGTTTTAACGGTATGTAAAGTATGTTAAAGGAGATCAGAGATGAAAAAAATGATGATGACATTGAGCTTGCTGACTAGCTTGTTGTTGGCTGGCGTGGCTCAGGCTACTTTAGTAACGCAATGGAAATTTGATCAAAGTTCCACTTGGAATTCGGCAACTTTTTCGGCAGGTGGCGGCTCAACCTTACAAAATGCTAGTGTCATCAGTTGGGGCGGCACTCTGGATTTTCACAACAACACCGGTAACGGTACAAGCTCGCGCAGTGGCCTGGAAATTACAAACGGCAATATTCTCGGCGGCACTGTCGTAACAAACGGCCCGGCGGCTGTGACGAACACGATTACTCATTACAACAATACACTCAGCGGTGCTTATGCGACTTTAACCAACGCTGTTCTCGACACGCTGTTGACGCTGACTCCCGATTTGCCAATCTCTGGAGCTGCTTTGCCACCTGATCTAATTTCCTTTGCGATTCACTTTAAGGAGACGCCTAATCAGGCAAATTGCGGCTTTATCACGACATCGCTATGTGATGATATTTTTGTGATTGACAGCGGTGCTTTGAACAACAGTTTTGTATATGACGGCTTTACTTATTATGTCAGCGCATTTGAAACCACGAACAAATTACAACCACTTCCGGCTGCGACTTGTGCGGTGGCTGGCGCTGCTGCAGGATGTCTGGGATTTCAAACGGAGGAGGGCAAATTTACCCCGGCAACGTTTGCATTTGTGATTACTTCGACGCCGGTACAAATTCCTGAACCAGATTTGCTCGCCTTAATCGGCATCGGACTGTTAGGTTTGTTCCTGAGTCGCAAGCAGTCGAGCTAGTCGTTTGTGTTTGACAGGTTTGAGAAATACTGAAGAATTTCAGTTAGATTTTCACTAAGCTGCACAGAGTTTTAATTGAGTTTCAAACAGAATCGCGCAGTATTGATGCGGGTTGTAGAGGTTTTTTCTTCTGTAGCCCGCATCAATACTGCGTTTTTTATCCTGACTACATCAGAATGATGTCGTACTGCTCCTGATGAAACACATTCTCGACTTGCAGTGAAATCGGCTTACCAATGAAATCACCAAGCATGGCTAAATGCTGTGACTCTTCTTCAAGAAACATATCTACGACGACTTGCGACGCCATGATGCGGAATTCTCTTGGATTGAATTGCTTGGCTTCGCGCAAGAGTTCGCGCAAAATTTCGTAGCAGATGGTGCGTGCAGTTTTGACCTGACCCTTGCCGCTGCATGCCGGGCAGGGTTCACACAGGATGTGTGCTAGCGATTCCCTGGTGCGTTTGCGGGTGACTTCGACCAGGCCTAATGCAGAGAAATTAGAGATGGAGAGTTTAGTCCGGTCGCGCGACAATGCTTTATTTAACTCTGCGAGTACCGCGGCTTTATGCTCTTCGTTCTCCATATCGATAATATCGAGAATGATGATGCCGCCGAGATTGCGAAGTCGTAGTTGGCGGGCGATGGCGTGGGCTGCTTCGAGATTGGTTTTGAAGATGGTGTCATCGAAGTTTCGGCCGGCGACGAAGCTACCTGTGTTGACGTCAATGGTCGTCATGGCTTCGGTCTGATCAACGATCAGGTAGCCGCCGGATTTCAGATCGACGCGACGCCCCAGAGCGCGCTCAATTTCTTCTTCGACACCGTATAAATCGAAGAGTGGCCGTTCGCCTGTGTAATGCTGGAGTTTCGGTAATACCGATGGTGTGTACGTGGTACCGAACTCAACTAGCATCTGATAGTTTTCACGCGAATCGACCTGAATACTTGCAGTCTCTTCGTTCACAAAATCACGCAGTACTCTTTGTGCCAGATTCAGATCCTGGTAGAGCAGGGTTGTGGGCGGCTGAGTTTTTGCCATCTGGGTGATATTCGCCCATGTCCGCCTCAGATATTCGACATCGGATTTCAGATCTTCGTCAGAGGCATCTTCAGCCATGGTTCTGACGATGAACCCTCCTTTTTCATCAGGCTGCTGCAAACTGAGCACTTTGGCGCGTAGTGCTTCACGCTCGGCTTCGTTTTCGATACGCTGTGAAATGCCGATATGAGAATCTTGCGGCAGATAGACCAGCATGCGGCCCGCAATAGAAATCTGGGTAGAGAGCCGTGCGCCTTTGGTGCCGATCGGATCTTTGATAACCTGAACGGTAATCGACTGACCATCGAATAACAGTTTTTCAATCGGTGTCAGTACATTGCCGCCTTCTTGCGAACGTGCGTCCCAGATATCGGCGACATGTAAAAACGCAGCACGCTCTAAACCGATGTCAATAAATGCGGATTGCATGCCGGGCAGTACGCGTACCACTTTACCCAGATACACATTGCCAACCAGGCCGCGCGACAATGTGCGTTCGATATGAAGTTCTTGTACTGCACCTTGAAAAATCAAGGCAACCCGGGTTTCTTGCGGGGTGATGTTGATGAGGAGATTTTCGCTCATAGATCAATAAGATGCCAATTAGGGGATATGAATACCTGCTTGTCGTAACAGCTGGGTCGTCTCAAATAAGGGTAAGCCCATGATGCCAGAATAACTGCCGCTGATGTGGGAAATAAAGCGCGCAGCAGATCCCTGGATACCATAGCCACCGGCTTTATCATAAGGCTCGGCGGACAGACAATAATCTGAAATTTCCTGTTCGGATAAAGTCGCAAATAGAACCTCAGATCGCTGAGTGAGGTGCCAGCGCCCTTGCGTGCTGACGACTGCAATACTGGTCAGGACGGCGTGCTGTTGTCCTGAAAGTTGGCTTAACATCGCACGCGCCTCATTGTGATCGGCGGGCTTGCCAAGAATCTGATCATGGATAACGACAGTCGTGTCGGCAGCCAGTACAGGGCGCATCGCCAGTCTGCGATGCTGCATGATGGTCCACGCAGCTTCAGCTTTTTCCTGCGTGACGCGGCTCACATAATCGTAAGGTAGTTCGTCTGGCAATACCTGCTCGGTGACATCGGGGCCACGCGGCGCCAGATCCCGGAGTAGCAATACTTCAAAATCGATACCGATCTGGCGCAAGAGTTCGCGGCGACGCGGACTCTTGGAGGCGAGATATATTTTATTGTCGGCGATGGGCATGTTGTCTCCTCGACGTTCACAGGTCTATATGTCTACTGATGGGGCTATTGTGCGCCAGGATTTTATCCTGTGCTCAGACCCGATGATAGGGATGGTTTTGCGTAATCGAATAAGCGCGATACAGTTGCTCAGCAAGCAGCACGCGTACCATGCCGTGCGGCAGGGTCAGGCTGGAAATCCTGATCAGCATATCGGCCTTCGCCTTAAATTCAGCATCCAGTCCATCCGCGCCGCCGATAATAAATGCCACATCCCGTCCATCTTGCTGCCAGTTAGTCAATTGCTGTGACAGTGCAACACTGGTCAAGTCCTTGCCACGTTCATCCAGAGCGATGATGCGTGCATTCTTCGGTAAAACAGCCTCAATTTTGACGCGCTCCAGCCCCATCACGGTTTCGGCAGTTTTACTGCCGGAGCGCTCAACGGGCTTAATTTCTTTCAGATGAATCCGGCATTCGGGCGGCATGCGTTTGCTGTATTCATTAAAGCCGTCCTCTATCCATGCGGGCATTTTGTGACCAACGGCAGCGATGATGAGTTGCATAAAATGGTAGCTAATTAATTGAGGAAAATTTTTGGAAAAAATCAGAAAAAACAGTCGTAAAAAAGGCTTCTGTTTTACACAGAAGCCTATATTTAATCTGCCGTATCAAGTAAGCCGATCTGTTAAATAAATTTGTTCAACACGTCTGTAAATAGATCTTTTAAACGAATTTATCAACCGACTCTTGTAAGCGAATCAGATTATTCTGCAGTTTTACGACGAGTAGTCGCTTTTTTATCGGCGGCTTTTTTGGCGGAGGCAACAGCGGTTTTGGTCGCAGCAACTTTGACGCGAGTACCGCTTGGTGTTTTGGCGGTCGTTTTTTTCACGCCAGTAGCAGCGGTTGTTGCTGTTTTACGTACCGGTTTTGCTGGTGCATCAGCGCTGGCAGCTTTGGCTACGCGAGGTTTGCGCGTGGCTTTCTTCGGTTCGTCGTCCAACGTAGTCTGGCTGGCCATCATATCGTGTGTGACTTCGACAGGTGCAGCCTTGGCGCGACTTGCACGTTTTGGTTTGGCTTCTTCGTCTTCTGATGCGCTGGCTAATTTTTTCGTACCGCGTTTGGCTGCGCCGAATTTAATTTCTTTGTCGCCCCAGATTTCTTCCAGGCGGTAGTAGGCGCGGATGGCCGGTTGCATGATATGAACGACCATATCGCCCAGATCGACCAGTACCCATTCACCGGTTGTTTCACCTTCCATGCCGATGACGTCGCCGCCATTTTGTTTGACTTTGTCGCGCACTGACGCTGCCAGAGCTTTGGTTTGACGGTTTGACGTACCGGAGGCAATCGCAACGCGGTCGAACAGACTGGTCAGGTGGGTAGTGTCGTAGACGATGATGTCTTGTGCTTTTACGTCTTCCAGAGCGTCAAAGACGAGAGTTTGTAGTTGTTTGATATCCATTATTTTTCGTATATATGATGTTGTTGTATATAGTCTAGCACCTTGCGAGGCACTAGCGATGTTGTTAGCTGTCCATGCTGCAGATCGTCACGAATCTGTGTGGCTGAAATATCGACGAGGAGATCCTCTGCCAGATAGGTCCGCCCAGCGGGGGTGTTGCGAATTTGTTCCGGTGTTGCCGCTCCTTGCTTGAATTTTTGCAGCACTTGCTGCTGTGTTTGCTGCGCTACTGACATTACTGCTTGTGGCGAATTTGTCTGCTCCAGTTGGAAGCCGGGTCGTGAGGCCGCGCATAGATGCGCCAGATCAAACAAATGTTGCCATTGGTGCCAGCTAGACAGATTCTGCAACTGGTCGGCACCGATTAAAAAAACGATGGAAGTCTTGTCGCCATACTCAGCCCGCAAAGCGCGCAAGGTGTCGACGGTATAAGTGGCGCGCTGATGCCTGGCGCGCTGTATTTCTTGCTGATCTATCGTTAGTTTGCATGTGTTTAGCTCTGCAAACGCCAATTCCAGCATGGCACATCTTTGCTCCGCGCTGGCGATCAAACCCTTCTTTTGCCAGGGATTACCGGCCGGTACGACCCGTAACTCCTGAGGTTCTAATAAAGTGATAAATCGTTTTGCCAGCGCGACATGACCAAGGTGAACCGGATCAAAACTGCCACCCAGGACGACGACACAGCGCTGAGCTTGCTGAATCTGCTGATGTAGCGGATTCGTCCCGGCTATCTTATTGGTCGAGACAGAATCCGGTGACGCAGTCATTTAAACCCATTCCCTGTGCGGCAAAAATTCTTTTGCCAGCGCTGCTTCGGCACTGTTTTCTTCCGGCGACCAGTCATAACGCCATTTTACTACCGGTGGCATGGACATCAATATGGATTCGGTCCTGCCACCGGATTGCAACCCAAATAGTGTGCCACGATCGAACACCAGATTAAACTCGACATAACGACCCCGGCGGTACGCCTGGAAATCGCGCTCACGTTCACCATAGGACAAGTCTTTGCGCTTTTCAAGGATAGCGCTATAGGCGGGGGCAAATGCATCGCCGACACTTTGCATCATCGCAAAGCTGGCTGCAAAATCGAGTTCATTGAAATCATCGAAGAAAATGCCGCCAACGCCACGTGCTTCTTTGCGGTGCTTCAGATAAAAATATTCGTCACACCATTTCTTAAAGCGCGGATGCAAATCCTGGCCAAATGGGACCAGCGCATCTTTGCAGCTTTGATGGAAATGCTGTGCATCATCAACAAAGCCGTAGTAGGGTGTCAGATCCATGCCGCCACCAAACCACCATACATCGGGCTGACCCTCGGCATAGGTTGTGAAGAAACGTACATTCATATGCACGGTCGGTGCGTAGGGATTGCGCGGATGCAGCACCAGTGACACGCCCATGGCTTCCCACTTGCGACCAGCGAGTTCGGGGCGATGGGCTGCCGCTGACGGAGGCAGGTTATTCCCCATCACATGAGAAAAATTTACACCGCCGCGTTCGAATACATTGCCTTCTTCAATCACGCGCGAAATTCCGCCGCCACCTTCCGGGCGATCCCAGCTATCGATAATAAAGTCCTTACCATCGATCTTTTCCATCGTGGCGACGATCTTGGACTGTAATCCAAGCAAGTAGGCTTTTACGGCGTGTGAGTCAGTCATGCGTTCTGATTAATGTGGTGACAGTAGTAATAGTGGTGACAGTGGGGATTAATTAATGTTTCTTATTCATCGCACGCCAGCCAATATCACGACGATATTGAGCGCCATCGAAATGGATTTTTTCTACCACTTCGTAGGCATGTTTTTGTGCCAGCTTGACCGTGTCGCCCAGACCGACGACGCATAATACGCGTCCACCTGTTGCTGTCAGTGTGCCGTCTTTTAGAGCAGTACCAGCATGGAATGTCACGCAGTCCGCGGTTTCGGCCGGTATGCCAGTGATCACATCGCCTTTGCGCGGCGCATCAGGATAGCCCGCGGCGGCCATCACGACACCCATCGCTGTGCGGCGGTCCCATTCCAGTTCCACCGTATCGAGTGTGCCATCGACGGCGTGTTCCATGACATTGACGAGATCGGTTTTCAGGCGCGCCATGATAGGCTGAGTCTCAGGATCGCCCATGCGGCAATTGAATTCCAGGGTTTTTGGATTGCCCTGATCATCAATCATCAGGCCGGCGTATAGGAAACCGGTGAAGACGATGCCGTCTTTCGCCATGCCTTGTACGGTCGGAATAATAATCTCGCGCATCACGCGGGCATGTAATTGCGGTGTCACGATAGGCGCCGGGGAGTACGCTCCCATGCCGCCGGTGTTCGGACCTTCATCATGATCCAGCAAGCGTTTGTGATCCTGACTGGTTGCGAGTGGCAGAATATTTTTGCCATCTACCATGACGATAAAACTAGCTTCTTCTCCCGCCAGAAATTCTTCGATCACGACACGCGCACCTGCATCGCCGAGCTTATTGTCAGACAGCATCATATCGACGGCAGCATGTGCCTCGTCGAGTGTCATGGCAACGACGACACCTTTACCTGCGGCCAGGCCATCAGCCTTGATGACGATAGGTGCCCCTTTTTTTACGATGTAATCATGGGCGCCAGAGAGATCTGAAAACGTCTGGTATTCCGCCGTCGGAATAGCGTGGCGCTGCATGAAGGATTTGGCAAAATCCTTGGAGCTTTCGAGTTGCGCAGCTTCTTTGCTCGGGCCAAAGATTTTCAGACCGCGGGCGCGGAATACATTTACGATACCTGCTGCCAGCGGCACTTCCGGGCCTACGACGGTGAGTCCGATATGCTCTTGCTCAACAAAATCTGCCAGCGCAACGGAGTCAGTCAGCGCGATGTTTTTCAGGCGGATGTCTTGTGCAGTACCGCCATTGCCGGGAGCGACAAAAATGGTCTGTACACGTTCCGATTGCGCGAGTTTCCAGGCTAATGCGTGTTCACGGCCACCAGAGCCTACGACGAGAATTTTCATAACAGCTTTCTTTTTTCAATGACTGCGTTGCATCGAGTTGCATGAAGTTGCATTTACTACCGATGTTCTGCAACGGCACATCAGATTTAATCTTCGATGATGGCGTTGGTGAAGACTTCTTGGACGTCGTCCAGATTTTCCAGCGCATCCAATAATTTTTGCATCTTGATTGCGTCATCGCCAGTGAAGACGGTTTCTGTACCTGGCTTCATAATGACTTCAGCGACTTCCGGGATGAATCCGGCTTTTTCCAGCGCATCCTTAATGCCGGACATGTCGTAGGGTTGGCACAAGACTTCAATGCCACCTTCTTCATCGGTGACGACATCATCGGCACCGGCTTCTAAGGCAGCTTCCATCAATGCATCTTCATTCGTGCCCGGCGCAAACAACATCTGACCGCAATGCGTGAATAAAAATGCGACCGAACCCTCAGTGCCCATGTTGCCGCCGAATTTGCTGAATGCATGGCGTACTTCTGCGACGGTACGTACACGGTTGTCGGTCATGCAGTCGACGATAATCGCTGCGCCGCCGATACCGTAACCCTCGTAGCGAATCTCTTCATAGTTCGCCCCTTCCAGTGTGCCGCTACCGCGCTGTATTGCGCGGGTGACGTTTTCTTTCGGCATATTGGCGCCGGCTGCTTTATCGACTGCCAGGCGCAGACGTGGATTCGAGGCGACATCATCGCCGCCCATGCGTGCTGCAACCGTAATTTCTTTAATCAGACGCGTCCAGATTTTGCCGCGTTTTGCATCGGTGGCCGCTTTTTTATGCTTGATATTGGCCCATTTACTATGTCCTGCCATGATCGCTCTCTCTTGAATTGGCAATTGTTCACCTAAAGCCAGGCAAATTCCCCTAGCTTCGGTTCTATAATGAAGTCTGCCATTTTAACATAGTGATTTTATTCAAATCCCCCTAGAGAACGACCAAAACCATGTCAAAACCACTGCTTATTGCAAAAAATCAAGCGCAGGAACTGCATTTACTGTCAGATTGGGCGAATCGCCACGGCTGTATTACCGGGGCAACCGGTACCGGTAAGACCGTGACACTGCAAGTGATGGCGCAGGCATTCTCGGATATCGGCGTGCCGGTTTTCATGGCCGACGTAAAGGGAGATCTGTCCGGCATGGCGCATCCAGGGCAGTCTGGCCCCAAAATCCAGCAGCGTTGTGAGCAACTTGGGATCGCTGCACCGGACTGGAGGCCTTGTCCTGTCACGTTCTGGGATGTATTTGGCAAGCAAGGTCATCCCGTACGCGCAACGATTTCTGATCTCGGGCCGCTGATGTTAGGGCGCATGCTGAACCTGAATGACACTCAGGAAGGCGTATTGCAGCTCGCCTTTAAAATCGCCGATGATAACGGCTTGCTCTTACTTGATTCCAAGGATTTGCGTGCGATGTTGCAGCATCTGGGCGACAACGCGAGTGAGTTCCAGACCGAATACGGTAATATCTCTGCGGCCAGCATCGGTGCAATACAGCGCGGTCTGCTGGCGATCTCTGAGCAGGGTGGTGAGCAATTCTTTGGTGAGCCAATGCTGAATCTGGACGATATGCTGCAAACCGATGCCACCGGCAAAGGTATTGTGAATATCCTCGCCGCCGACCAGTTACTGCAATCGCCGCGTTTATATTCGACCTTCTTGCTGTGGATGCTGTCTGAGCTGTATGAGCATCTGCCTGAAGTCGGGGATCTTGATCAGCCTAAGATGGTGTTCTTCTTTGACGAAGCGCATTTACTGTTCGACGAAGCGCCCAAAGTCTTATTGCAAAAAATCGAACAAGTCGTCCGTCTGATCCGTTCTAAAGGTGTAGGTGTGTATTTTGTCACGCAAAATCCGCTCGATATTCCCGATACGGTGTTGGGACAGCTTGGCAATCGTGTGCAGCATGCTTTACGCGCCTACACGCCGCGCGATCAGAAGGCTGTGCAGGCAGCGGCAGAAACTTTCCGCCCCAATCCCGATCTTGATACGGCGCAGGTCATCAGTGAGCTGGGTGTGGGTGAGGCATTGATTTCTTTTCTGGATGAAAAAGGTCGGCCAACTATCGTCCAGCGCGGTTTTATCCTGCCACCGGCATCGCAGATCGGTGCGATTTCACCTGAAGAGCGCCAGCAAATTATGGCGACTTCGATTGTTGCAGGCGTCTACGAAAAAACGATAGATCGTGATTCTGCCTACGAAAAACTCAAAGGCAGAGTCGCCAGTACTCAATCGCAAAATCAGCCGCAAAGCGCACCAGCGACCGATCACTCTGGTGGTATCGGCGATGGCTGGGGTAATTCTGGCGGGACTACTGTATCAAGCCACACGCCCACGGAGTCAGTGCCAACGATCCCCTCGCAGCGACAAGCGCAAACGCAGGAGCAGTCTCAACAGCAATCTCAACAGCAATCTCAGGAAGAGGGCGGTATCAGCGATACGCTGAAAAGCGTATTCGGCAATTTGCTCGGTGGTAGCGGAGGCATACGTCGTCGCGATAACGTCGCAGAGACTATGGTTAAATCGGCAGTGCGAACCATCGGATCACAGGTTGGCCGTGAGATTATTCGCGGTGTGCTCGGGTCTATTTTGAAGAAAAAATAAAATGATTTCCAAGTGGCAGGATGTACCGCTATAAAATTTTCTGCACATTAATCCATGCAATCCGCAATGCTGACGCGCCTTCTGGACGTATTTGGTCCTAAAAGGCGCACCAGTATTGCGGATTCAATTTTAAAATCAAGAAAAAAACATGCCTTGGTTTTTATGCCGTATTCAAGATCGCCGCATGAAACCGTAAATGGTCCTCGATAAAACTTGTGATGAAGTAGTAGCCGTGATCGTAGCCCTCATGACGTCGCAAAGTTAGGGGCTGGTTGACTGTTGCACAGGCGACTTCGAATTCGTGAGGCAGTAATTGCTCAGCTAAAAATTTATCGCCGAGTCCCTGGTCAATCAAAATCCCGTGAGGAAAAGGCGTGCTGGTGTTTGCCATCAGGATCGATGCATCATAATCGAGCCAGGTGCTTTGATCAGCTCCCAGATAGCCGTTGAATGCCTTCTGTCCCCAGGGACATTTGGTCGGCGCTGCAATCGGTGCAAAGGCAGAGACTGAGCGGTAAATGTCCCGGTTGCGCAGTGCCAGTGTGAGGGCGCCATGGCCACCCATGGAGTGACCAAAGATCCCGATCTGGTCTGCCTGTGCCGAGAAATTTTTCAGGATTTTGTGGCGCAATTCATGCACCACATAGGAATACATGCGGTAATGTTTTTCCCATGGTGCTTGCGTCGCATCGAGATAAAAACCGGCAGCGACACCGAAATCCCAGCTATCGCTGTCGCCTGAGATACCCGCGCCGCGTGGGCTGGTATCTGGTGCGACTAACATGATGCCGAGTTCTGCCGCCAGTCTTTGCGCACCGGCTTTGATCATGAAGGTTTCTTCATTACAGGTGAGCCCCGCCAGATAGAACAAGACGGGGACTGCACGCTCTTTGGCTTGTGGTGGCTGGAACACCGAAAACCGCATCGGCAATCCGATCTCGCTAGACTCGTGACGATAAAAACCTTGCACGCCGCCGTAGCAGGCGTGCTCGCTGATTATTTCTAAAGCGGCGGCGGTCATCTTGGCTCCAGTTTTGGTTGACTTAAAATGAGTTAGCTTAGAATTCAACAACGGAGCGAATCGATTCTCCGCTCTTCATCAAGTCAAAGCCTTCGTTGATGCGTTCTAATGGCAGCTTGTGTGTAATCAGATCGTCGATGTTGAGTTTGCCTTCCATGTACCAGTCAACGATTTTTGGTACGTCAGTACGGCCGCGTGCACCGCCGAATGCAGAGCCTTTCCAGACACGACCGGTGACCAGCTGGAATGGGCGTGTACTAATTTCCTGTCCCGCTGCGGCGACTCCAATAATGATCGACTGGCCCCAGCCTTTGTGACTAGATTCCAGTGACTGACGCATCGTCGTAGTGTTGCCGATACATTCGAAGCTATAGTCTGAGCCGCCATCGGTCAGGCCGATAATCGCATCGACGACGTTACCGACTTCGGTCGGATTGACGAAGTGTGTCATACCGAATTTACGCGCCATGGCTTCACGAGCCGGATTGATATCGACACCGATAATTTTATTTGCGCCGACCATGCGCGCCGCCTGGATCACATTGAGTCCGATGCCGCCTAGACCAAATACGACCACGTTGGCACCGGCTTCGACTTTAGCCGTGAACAATACAGCGCCGACGCCGGTAGTGACGCCGCAACCGATGTAGCAGACTTTGTCGAAAGGGGCATCTTCGCGGATTTTTGCCAGAGCGATTTCTGGTACTACGATGTAATTAGAAAAGGTCGATGTCCCCATATAGTGATACAGCGGCTTGCCATCTAATGAGAAGCGGCTAGTCGCATCTGGCATCAGACCGCGACCTTGGGTGCTGCGGATTGCCTGACAGAGATTGGTTTTTTGTGAGAGGCAAAATTTGCATTCACGGCATTCCGGCGTATAGAGCGGGATCACATGATCATCTTTTTTCAAACTCTTAACACCGGGGCCGACATCGACCACGATGCCGGCACCTTCATGTCCTAGAATCGCCGGGAAAATACCTTCAGGATCAGCGCCAGACAAAGTGTAGTAATCGGTGTGGCAAATGCCGGTAGCCTTGATTTCGACTAGGACTTCACCTGCTCTTGGGCCACCTAATTCAACTTCTTCAATTGTTAGCGGTTTGCCAGCTTGCCATGCGACTGCTGCTTTGGTTTTCATGTCTGTCCTTTGTCGTGATAGGAGGTAGGGTGAACTGTAATAGGTTAGAACGGCTACAAGTTGGCTGTAATGTTAGCTGAGGATAGTAGACAAACTGGTAGCTACTGCAACGAGCAAGGCGAGCTCTGCGCCGGTAAAAATATTCTGTGTGAATGCTTCTGAATCGATAATCCCCAGCACGCGACCATCTGCTGCCAATATCGGCAAGCAAGCTTCTGCCTGCACTTTTGGATCGCAGGTGTAATACTCGCCGCCAGTCGCAAGATAGGCACTGACGTTATTGATAATCCTACCTTTGCCGCTGATGCCGACGGTGCTGTTATTACTGATGGCAGCAAATTCGGGCGTGAGCGGAAATTCGGCACGTGATGCGGCACCAAAGTAGGCCAGTTTCACCAACACAGCATTACCGTCTAACCCTGTATCTGTTTGGTCGATTTTTTGATCAATTTTTTTATAAACGCCAAACCACTGACTGCCACTATGTTGCTGATAAAACTTGACCAGCGCCGTCACCTGTTGCAGTAGTTGCAGATTGCCAGCCGTTGGTCCACCGAGGCGGGCTGCCAGGTCATACGGCGTTGCCGACAACTGATCGAACAAAGAGCATGATCCGCCTTCACCTAGTTCTGGCACCTGATATTGCCATTGGACTTGCGTGTCTTTTTCAGTTGATTCGATGAATTGCTGCAGTTGTTCTTGGTAGTTGGAAACTTGCGTCACAAAATCAGGCGGTAATTGTGCTTGATCGATGCCGCTGTGTGCCATAAAAAATGCGATTGACATTGGTCTGCCCGAGTATCTGAAGAGCACCCGAGTTTATCAGATGTCTCATATCAACGTGCTGGCAGGCTGACCGCTGAAAAATCAGAGACGCTAAAGCCCAGCATTTACCGGACGGGGTGCTGTTTGCTCAGCACAGCTTTGCGAAGGCGATATTCCCCAGCACATAGTGAGCGCGATCTTTTCTTACCTTGATTGAGTCTGCCACCAATTCATCGCTAGCTGGCAAGGCGCATTTGCCCTAAGTACGCGTAATCGCATATGCCTTTACAATATTTGGCATGACGACCTCGCTTACTCCCCAACGCAGTGCCCATGATCGACGCCAATATCTGATCGGCTTAACCATTGCCATCACTGGCGCCGTTTTATTTTCCACGAAGGCGATTGTCGCAAAACTGATCTATCGATATCACGTTGATGCGGTGACCTTGATTACATTTCGCATGCTGTTTTCATTGCCGGTATTTGCAGCAATTGCGGTCTGGCAGGCGCATAAGGGCGGCGCCCTGACGGTGGCAGATCGCTGGCGCTTAGTTGGCCTTGGTCTGATCGGCTATTACTTATCAAGCTTTCTGGATTTTTTAGGCTTGCAATACATTACGGCGGGGCTGGAGCGGCTAATTTTGTTTTTGACGCCGTCATTTGTTTTGCTCATCTCCGTATTTTTTTTAAAGCGGAAAGTCAGCCATATCGAGTGGGCGGCCCTAGGCGTATCGTATCTGGGAATCGTGCTGGTATTTTTACATGATCTGCAATTTGGCGGTGCTGATGTGATGCTGGGAGCGGCCCTGGTTCTTGGTGCGGCGATTTCTTATGCCTTATACCTGATACAGTCGGGCCAGCTAGTGGTGCGACTTGGGACTTTACGGTTGGTGTCGTATGCGATGTGTGTGTCTAGCGTTGCCTGCATCGGTCAGTTTTTTGTATTGCGTCCGGTTAGCATGCTGGTGCAGCCTTCTGCGGTATATTGGCTATCGCTGGTAAATGCGATTTTTTGTACCGTGTTACCGGTGTTTCTAACGATGATCGCAGTGCAGCGGATCGGCGCACCGACCGCGTCCCAAGCGGGCATGATAGGACCGGTATCTACCTTATTCCTCGGTGCGTTTTTTTTAAATGAACCGATCACTAGCTGGCAACTGGCGGGGACGGTATTAGTTATTGGCGGGATGTATCTGCTATCGATTAAAAAATAGCGTAAGCAGTCTATCCTTCATCCATTCTTCATTCATTTTAACCAGCGGAAGCGACCATGAGCACATCGATAAGCAAGGCAATCAGAATTCAGCAAACCGGCGGACCAGAGGTCATGGAATTTGTTGACGTGCCACTGGGCCAACCCGGTCCCGGCGAAGCACTGGTTCGACATGCCGCTTGTGGCCTGAACTTTATTGATGTGTACTTCCGTACAGGCTTGTATCCTCAGCCTCTGCCTGCCGGGTTGGGGATGGAGGCGTCGGGTGTTGTCGAGGCGGTCGGCGAGGGGGTGACTTATGTGAAGCCGGGCGACCGAGTGGCCTATGCAGGGCGTCCGAACGGCGCCTATGCCCAGGCGCGGATAATGCCGGCGGATAACCTGGTGCGACTGCCGGACAGTATCGACTTTGAGACTGCGGCAGGCATGATGTTGCAAGGCTTAACCGTGCAATACTTGTTCCACCGGACTTTTCCGCTCAAGGGCGGCGAGACGATTTTGTTCCATGCCGCGGCCGGCGGCGTCGGCCTGATTGCCAGTCAATGGGCGCGGGCGATCGGTGTCAACATGATTGGCACGGTCGGTTCCGATGAAAAGGCTGAGCTGGCAAAGGCGCACGGTTGTACGCATGTGATCAATTACAACAAAGAGAATTTTGTCGAGCGGGTCAAGGAAATCACTGAGGGCAAAGGTGTGCCGGTAGTATACGACTCCATCGGCAAAGATACATTTACCGGTTCGCTAGACTGTTTATCACCTCTGGGCATGATGGTGAGTTTTGGTAGCGCGTCCGGACCCGTTCCGGCATTTGGCTTACAAGAGCTGGCATCGCGGGGTTCCCTGTTCATTACACGCCCGAGTCTGATGAGCTACACCGCCAAACGCGCCGATCTGGAGCAAATGGCGGCGCATTTGTTCTCTATGGTAGAAAGCGGTAAAGTGAAAATTGACATACGGCAACGTTATGCCCTGAGCGATGCTGCACAGGCACATCGCGATCTGGAAGCGCGAAAAACAACAGGTTCGACTATCCTGATTCCATAACGCAATACTTCTCCACCATATTGATCCGTGTCTGTTAACATCCTGAATCTTAGATATTACTGACGAGATACGATGAGCACGCCAGAGCAACAGGAACAACATGAGCAAATCAGCAATGATTCCTCCGACGGTAGCCCGAAATTCGGGCGTTTATTGATTGTTCTTGTCTTGGCGGTCATGTTGATCGTCGTTATTACCTTTGCATCGGAAGCGATTTACTCTAATTAAAAAGACGTAAACGTATATTGCCTTCAGTCAATGATGGCTGACACGATGAAAAATCGTGGCAGTCATCATTGAAACTAGTAACGGACCCACGCGATGGACACCATTCCACTTCACAATACAACAAAAAAAAGTGAGTTCTCCAGCTCAAGCCGTTTATTAATTTTACAAAGTCTGGTGCCGGTCGCAACCAACCGAGTGTCATCCCAGCTGGAAGCATTTTCCACGCGACTAAGCGAAGCCTTGTTCAAAATCTCGGATCAGACCGTGCGCCCTGAAGAGGCGAGCACCAGCTTTCAGTCATATCAGTTACTGAAAAGAAATGGTACAAGCTTTTATCGTCTGGTCGCCGGTCAGATTAACGCGGCACTGGCAAAAGAAGTCAGTACCGTTAATACCCGCAAAAAAACGAAAAAAGATGACGAGAAGCAAGATTTTTCTCTCGTGACTTTTGAGGAAATGGAAAGTAAAGTCTTGATGCGCAATCTGTGTCAGGCTCTCGAAGTCAGTAATGCGGAGCAATTAGTTGCGCTGAATATCCGTATTGGCCATGTCCTGCGCCGCACGCCGATCAGCGTATCGCAGAATCCTTTTCGACCAGAAATATTTGTTCATGCGGTATATCAGGCGTGGATAGAATTCGATCCCACTCCCGAATCGCATCATCTGGTGTTACGCTTGATGCAACCGCAATTATTTTTACAATTGCAGCCAATTCTGACCGAAGTTAACGACGCATTGATTGCGCGGGGTATCTTGCCAGACATTACTGACTCATTCAAAAAAAATCAGCGAAAAAACGAATCTACACGTTCGGATGACATCGCTGATCGTGATCCGTATCTGCACAATAAGCTCAGGAATATATTCTCCGGTCAGCCTGTTAACGCCGAGGCGACGGGGAAGGATCATGCGCTGGCATGGACCGGCAACCAGAGCAATGCAGGTCATTACGGTGAAAAAGCCGATACCGTTACCATCGACAGGCAATTCTTTGATTACCTGACCAGCATTCAAAGGAACGACAACCTTGGATCGATTGCCGGCGGCATGAGCGCTTCGCCGCTGCGCCAGTTATCGCAGCAGGCGCCGACCGACAATCTCACCCACATTGATCAGAATACGATAGAGCTGCTGGCACGGATTTTTGATTTCGTATTCAATGATCCGAGCATTCCTGAGGATATCAAGGGTCTAATCGGTCAGCTGCAAATCCCGACGCTCAAAGTCGCCTTGATGGATAAGGATTTCTTTTTTAAAGATTCTCATCCGGCTCGTGTGTTGATTGATACGCTGGCAAAATCCAGTGTTTTGTTGAACACCGATAGCAGTAACGAAGATCCCTTATACCAGATGATCGAGGGTATTGTTGAGCGGGTTCAGCAAGAGTTTGATCAGCAAATTGATTTGTTTTCTGATGTTGTATCGGATTTGGAAAACTTCCTGAAGGAAGAAGAGCAAAAAACCGAAGAAGCGATTACCCAGCCGGTCGCAGAAGCGCTCAAACAAGAGAAGATGCGTCTGGCGCGGGAGTTCGCCGAGAATGATGTGTCTTTGCGGGTTGAGACGGGCGAAGTGGCCGGTTTTCTGGAAACCTTCCTGCAAGAACAGTGGATACGGATTCTGACGATTGCGCATAGCGTCAAGGATCAAAAGCCGAACGCCCTGGAAAACGCACTCAAAACTATGGACGACCTGATCTGGAGCCTGAAGCCGAAGAACAGCGCCGAAGAACGCAAAGAATTAGTCAGCAAATTACCCGCCATGCTGACCCTGCTGAATGCCTGGTTGAATGCGATTAAATGGGATGAGCCGGACCGGGTTATTTTCTTTTCTAAACTGGCTGAACGCCATGCCGCGATTGCACGTGCGCCATTAGAATTATCGCCGCGCCGGCAATTAGAAATCGCTGTGAACATCGCGCAACGTGCGAGCGAGCGTCGTCTTAATCGTCATGTGCAAGATCAGAACGAGCAACCGGCAGATGAATGGACGCTGATGCTGGAGACGATGGAGCGTGGTGTCTGGATTGATTTTACCCGTACCAATGGCTCTACTGCCCGCTTTAAACTCGCCTGGGTTAGTCCTAAGCGGACGCGTTATATTTTTACGAACCGTCAGGGACATGACTCGTTTTCAATTTCCAGCGAAGAGCTGGCGCATAAATTTCGTGATGGTGAAGCCGTACAGATTGTCGCGGATTCGGTGGTGGATAGGGCGTTGTTGGAGGCTTTACGGGACCCTCCGGACTAGTATGGTTAACAAAAAAGCGACTCAGATAAGTCGCTTTTTTTGCTTGAAATGTCTTATTTTTCTGCTGGCAATTCAACCTCAACCGTCGAGCCACTCACGCCCGGAAAGTGCAAGAACGCGCTATCCATCAGGTAATGCATGCTGGTATTGATCTCGGGATTCAATTGCTCCGTGCTGGCTTTGATTTCACTCAATTTTTTACCGCTCGCTTTATCCGTGATAGTCACTTCAAGCTGATGTAGATAATACCGGCGCACACTGATGTCCTGCATCAGCAGGCTATCGGTGTAATACCGTGGGTAAAAGAAAGGGCGCCGGTAAAAAACCACCCCTCGATTGAAATGCAGGCGCCAGAACGGATCATATAGCGCCAAATCCCAAGGAGAGGACAACTGGATCTCACTCAGGTTGCTGGCGTAATTCATCGTTACGGAGAGTGCTACACTGGTGGTACTGGCTGCATCTGCTGAATTTGCCTCGATCAGACCAATTTGTTTCAGCTTCTCACGTAGTAGTTGCTCATAAGCTTTAAATTCCGGGCTATTAGCTTGCTTCTCCGATTTATCAACGACGAAACTCTTATTCTTTAGTTCCGCAGGCCATTCGTGAAAAACGCTGACCCGGCTACTCACCGTCGTAGCACATCCCGTCGTGAAGAGAACGGCGCACAGGGATACAGCAGCCAGGCAGTAGTGACGTGTAATTTTCATCGCAAATCTCCTTTCGTTTTAATTTTAGATGATATAAGCCGCAGTAAGTTCGTCTCGTTACGTTTTGTCACTCGAGCTGGTCGCAAGCAAGATGAAAAAGAGAGTGACATACTTGGCAAATAGTCGAATTAGTCTGATTTTTTACCGAATTTTCTATGGTAATGCTTAAAGCAGATGAAGACTGACTGTACAGCTTGGTAAAATACTGGTCTTTGCGCTATGTTGACTACTTATGTGCATAAAACTGTTTTGACTTAGTTGTCTCTGCTTGCGGTACACCTGTATTGTCTTTGCAGGTACCTCTTGCCAGAATAATTTTGAGCTAGTCCAGCGCTCCCTTTTTCGCTTTTATTTTTACAAGGCATTCGAACTCATGCGTACAGACACTGCTGATACACCTGTCACTATCTTCCGCAAAGATTACATCGCCCCCGGTTATTGGGTTGATACTGTTGAAATGGGTTTTGATCTCGACCCGGACGCGACACATGTCGCCACCCGAATGGTCATGCGCCGTAATCACGATAGCAGCGAAAAAGATATTGTTCTGTTCGGTGAATCACTTAAATTGCTGCAATTGCGCTTGAACGGCGTCAATCTGAAAAAATCGGCCTACAAAATCGAGGGTGAGATACTACGTATCGCGAATGCGCCTGATGAAGTCACGCTGGAAATTGAAACACTGATCAAGCCGGTCAAGAACACCTCTTTGTCCGGACTGTACACATCGAATCACAATTTTATTACCCAATGCGAGGCAGAGGGTTTCCGCAAAATCACCTGGTTCCCGGATCGCCCTGACGTCATGGCGAAATACACCGTGATGCTGCGTGCAGATAAAAAGAAATATCCAGTCTTGCTGTCCAACGGCAATTTGATTGAAGAAGGTGATCTCGGCGATGGCCGTCATTATGCGAAATGGGAAGATCCTTTCAAAAAACCGTCCTATCTGTTCGCACTGGTTGCCGGAAAACTGGTTTGTCAGGAAGAAAAATTCAAGCTCAAATCCGGCCGGAAAGCTTTGTTACAAGTCTGGGTAGAGGACGGCAATCTGGATAAGACCCAGCATGCCATGGATTCTCTGAAAAACAGCATACGCTGGGACGAAGAACGCTTCGGCCTTGAGCTGGATCTCGATCGTTTTATGATTGTCGCGACTGGCGATTTCAATATGGGGGCGATGGAAAACAAGGGCTTGAATATTTTCAATACCAAGTTTGTCCTGGCGAATCCGCGCATTGCTACTGACGTTGATTACGCCGGTATTGAATCCGTAGTCGGTCACGAATATTTCCATAACTGGACCGGTAATCGCGTGACGTGCCGCGACTGGTTTCAGTTGTCCCTGAAAGAAGGATTAACCGTCTTCCGTGATCAGGAATTTTCTGCCGATCTGGTTGGCACCGCCACTGGCCGTGCTGTCAAGCGTATCGAAGATGTGCGTTTGCTGCGTCAGGTGCAATTCTCTGAAGATGCCGGCCCGATGGCACATCCGGTACGTCCTGATTCCTTTGTCGAAATCAATAATTTTTATACTGTCACGATTTATGAAAAAGGTGCAGAAGTTGTGCGCATGTATTACACCTTGCTGGGACATGACGGTTTCCGTAAAGGCATGGATTTATACTTCCAGCGGCATGATGGCCAAGCGGTGGAATGTGATGATTTTCGCGCTGCGATGGCCGATTCATCCGGCCGTGATCTGACACAATTTGAACGCTGGTATAGCCAGTCAGGTACGCCACGTGTGAAGGTCGAGACCCGATTTGATGCAGAAGCCAAGACCTATGACATCACGTTGACGCAATCGAGTTTGCCAGTGGCTGGTCAGACTAAAAAACTGCCTTTCCATATTCCGGTTGCGGTTGGTTTGCTGGATAAAGCAGGTAAGGATATACCGTTGCAGCTTGACGGTGTCAGTTCCGCTGACGCACCAGCTACCTTGGTATTAGAGTTGACTAAGGCGAGCCAGACTTTCCGTTTCACGGGAATTACAGAACAGCCGACGCCGTCGATCTTACGTAACTTCTCCGCGCCGGTGGTTCTGGAAATTAATTATAGTGACGAAGAGCTGGGTCATCTGCTCGCGCACGACAGCGACCCGTTCAACCGTTGGGAAGCAGGTCAGCGCCTTGCAACACGCCGTCTGGTAAAACTGACCAAGGCAGTCCAGCAAGCCGAAACGCTGGAGCTCGATACGATGTTCGTCGATGCGTTACGCAAAACATTGAACGACAAAACACTGGATCCTGCTTTCCGCGAACTGGTCCTGACCTTGCCTTCGGAAGCGATGATTGCCGAGGAGTTTAGCGTCGTCGATCCGCAAGCGATTCACGAAGCCAGAAAATTCATGCGCGCTAGTCTGACCCAGCATTTGAAAGCCGATTTCCTGACTGCCTATGAAGAAAATCTGACTCCGGGCAAATACAGCCCGGATGCAGTTTCTGCAGCGAAGCGCGGACTCAAAAATCTGTCTCTCTCTTATCTTCTGGAATGGCCGGATGATGCCACTTTTGATCTGGCTAAAACGCAATTTACAGAGGCAGAAAACATGACCGATCGCTTAGCAGCATTGACTGCGTTGACGAATTTTTCAGGCTCGGTAAAAAATACCAAGTCCGCTGCGCAAGCGTTGAATCAGTTTTATAAAGAATTTAAAAAAGAAGCATTGGTAATCGATAAATGGTTCATGCTGCAAGGTACGGCGCGTACGACGGATGTGGCAAAAGTCCGCGAATTGATGAAGCATCCGGCCTTCACCCTGAACAATCCTAATCGCGCGCGTAGTCTCGTGTTCAGCTTCTGCAATGCGAATCCATCACGGTTTCATGCGGCTGATGGCAGTGCCTATGCTTTGTGGGCGGAACTGGTGATCTCGCTCAATAAAATCAACCCCCAGGTTGCCGCCCGTCTGGCGCGCAGCATGGATCGATGGAAAAAATATCCAAAGAATTTGCAAGCCCATATGAAGGTCGCGCTGCAGAAAGTTGCAGATACCAAGAACCTGTCGAAAGATGTGCTGGAAGTCGTTAGCAAGGCTTTGGCTTCTTAACCGTGACGGCTAAATTATTGATGAATTTATTGACGAATCTATCCTGGGTAATGAACCGCCGGGATAACAAAGGAAACTCATGAAACGTGTCAGTCTCACGCAATATCTGGTTGAAGAACAACGCCTGAACAATTCTATTCCTGCTGAATTGCGCCTATTGATCGAAGTTGTTGCACGTGCCTGCAAGACCATCAGTCATGCTGTTGGTAAGGGCGCTTTAGGCGAGGTGCTGGGAACAGCAAGTACCGAAAATATTCAGGGCGAAGTGCAGAAGAAGCTCGACATCCTGTCGAATGAGATTTTGCTCGAAGCAAACGAATGGGGCGGTCATCTGGCGGCGATGGCATCGGAAGAGATGGAAAGCATTCATCCGATTCCAAATCGCTACCCGATGGGCGAATACATGCTGCTGTTCGACCCGCTGGATGGCTCCAGCAATATTGATGTGAATGTGTCCATCGGTACGATTTTCTCCGTACTGAAAGCACCTGAGGGCATGGCTGCACCGACTGAACAAGACTTTATGCAAGCGGGTAATAAGCAGGTCGCTGCCGGTTATGCTGTGTATGGTCCGCAAACAGTGCTGGTACTCACCACGGGCAATGGCGTGAATTGCTTTACGCTGGATCGTGAAATGGGTTCCTGGGTACTAACGCAACGCAATATGCAGATCCCGGCAGACACCAAGGAATATGCGATCAATGCGTCGAACACCCGTCACTGGCATCCGCCAGTCACGCGTTACGTGAACGAGATGCAGGCTGGTGTTACTGGTCCGCGTGGCAAAGATTTTAATATGCGCTGGATTGCATCAATGGTGGCGGACGTTCACCGTATTTTGAATCGCGGCGGTATCTTTATGTATCCTGCGGATGCACGTGAACCGGACAAGCCAGGCAAACTGCGTCTGATGTACGAAGCTAATCCTATGTCTTTCATCGTTGAGCAGGCAGGTGGCGCATCGACCGACGGCAAGCAGCGTATGCTGGATATCCAACCTGAAAAACTGCATCAGCGCGTGCCGGTTTTTCTCGGCTCAAAAAACGAAGTGGAACTGGTCACGCGTTACCATCAGGAATAAGGCAACTTCAAGAATTCAGTAAGAGCAAAAGTAAAAACAGATCTGCTCTCTTATTAAAACCCACGAAAACCGTGGGTTTTTTTATTGATGCCTGAGTACGCTTGGAAATTCCGGATGTGCCCATATATCTTGGAAGTAAGCAGATAAAGTCAGGTGATTTGGACGAACCGCTCTAGAGCTTGTGCGCCATCAGGGTGCAAAAGTCCGTGGTCGTTTATACTCTTGCCAATGCGGTTCATCGCCATCATTACAAAAATAGTAACAAAGCAAATCATTTTGCGTAAGTCCATTCAGAATAATCCGTGAGAAATTTATGTCTAGCATTGACACGCCTGTGAGTATTTCAGCTCAGGCATTAGAGTACGTAACGTCCTGCAATTTGCCGACGACCTGGGCAACTTTTCAGATGCATGCCTTTGTGGAGCCGGATACCGGTAAAGAGCATATCGCTTTAAGCTTGGGTGACGTTGCAGACGGCGAGCCAGTGCTGGCGCGTATACATTCCGAATGTCTGACTGGCGATGCTTTGTTTAGCTTGCGCTGTGATTGCGGACCTCAGCTAGAAATGGCATTACAAAAAATTGCGCAAGAGGGTCGTGGCGTGTTGCTGTATCTGCGTCAGGAGGGCCGTGGGATTGGTCTGCTGAACAAGGTACGCGCTTACCACTTGCAGGACCAGGGCGCCGATACCGTCGAGGCAAATCAGCAACTCGGTTTTGCCGCTGATCTGCGCAACTACAGCTTATGCGATCCTATGTTAAAACATCTGGGGATCAGTTCCCTCAAACTGATGACGAACAACCCTCGCAAAATTGCCGCGATGGAAGGTCTGAAAATTACAGTCAAAGAACACATCCCGCTGATCATCCGCCGTAATCCGCATAATGAGCGCTATCTCAGCACCAAGGCGACCAAATTAGGGCACCTGATACAGCCAGAACTGTGATGAGTGTTGGACGGTCTTGATTTGACAATGTATCAGGGGTCTTAGCTGAAACCAGCTAAGACCCCTGATACATTATGGCTGTAGATTATGCAGATCGTACAGCTACGCCCTCAGCTTATCTTCGGCTAAGCGGTCATGATGGATAGGTATGGATTTCGTGACCAGCTTCTACCCAGGCATCTAAGCCGCCAAGTAATGGCCGCGCCCGTTTATAGCCACGTCCCATCAACAGTTTTACCATCTGTGCTGCAGAGGCTTCGTTCGGACAATTGCAATACACCACAATATCGCTCTCTGGCCGGACATGCGGGATCAGTGTTTGCCACTCATTCAGCGCAATCATCTTTGCCCCCGGAATATGCCTTGCGTCGAGAGTACGCACCGATGGTGAGCGAATATCGACGATCACCGGTGTGTTACCAGAATCCATCATGTCGACCAGCTCATTGACGCTGATGCGGGCGATGGCCAGAATTTTCTGAAAGCGCCAGCGCTGCCACCATTTATAGCTGATGTACGCGAGCAAAGCGATGCCGGCGATCAGCAGCGCGCCATTACCCAGTCCCATAAACTGACGGCTGATCAGCTCAATATCCGGATGGAATAACCAGCCAAAGCCGATTGCCAGGCTTGCCCATAAAAATATTCCGATCGCATCAAAGAATAAAAATGCCAGTCGAGGCAAGCGCAACGCTCCCGCCATCGGCGCGACGATCAGAGACAGGCCAGGGATAAATTTCGCCACCAGCAGCGTGGTCAATCCCCAGCGTTCAAAACGCGTCTCTGTCTGGCGCACGCAGGAGTCCGGTGACAGCGACAGTCGGCATAAAAAAGTCATGACCCGCAAACCGTGACGCTGCCCAATCAGATACCACACCGTGTCACCGATCAGACTTGCCAATACCGTTACCGCCAGCAAGGCCGCCAGAGACACGTGACCATCGGCTGCCAGTGTGCCTGACACAATCAGCGTCGGCACCGTCGGAATCGGCAGCCCCAATTGCATCAGCAAGACATTGCTAAAGACAATGATCAGGCCGTATTGATGGGCGAGTTGTATCAGGGTTTGCATCATGGTGGGAAAGTGGCCTAGTCGCTAACATGGACATAATTCATCATTGTATGACGATCTGCCTTTTTGTGATGCGGTACTGCTTTATTCAGGACTTACTCTATTTTGAATCGAGCCGTTTTTCGCTGATGCTGGCCTTGGCACGCTCTAGCATATCAATTGCTGCCGGGCCTCGCTGCAGAGTGACCGCGACGGCGAGGGCGTCGATGTAGGTCAGGTGGGCGAGGCGCGAAGTCATCGGGGTGTAGATATCGGGATCTTCTTCGACGTCGACACTGAGGTGGACGTCAGCGAGTTCCGCCAGCGGGCCGCCACTGGCGCATAGCACCAGCACTTTGGCACCGGCACCTTTGGCGAGCTGCACGCTGCGTATCATGTCGCGGGTGCGACCGGTACGTGAGAAGGCGACGACCACACAATCACTGTTTAACAAGGATGCGGATTGCGCCTGTAAATGGGCATCGCAAAAGACAGTCGTAGGAATGCCGAACCGGAAAAATTTTAACTGCGCATCGATTGCCAGCGCACCTGAATAACCAAGACCATAACATTCAATCCGGCGCGCACGTGACAGCAGGTTGACTGCGGCTTCAAAGCTTGCAGTGTTGGCTGAATTACGAGCTTCCATCAATGCGGCAATGGTGCGGTCAAATACTTTTGGTAGCACATCACGTACCGAATCGGCCTGATTGACATCAAGATGCAAAAACGGAATGCCGGTCGCCAGACTCTTGGCAAATGCGAGCTTAAAAGTCTTGAAGCCATCAAATCCCATCGACTGTGAAAAGCGTGCAACCGTGGGCTCGCTGACATCACAAGCCTGCGCCAGAACGCGGATCGACATCTCTAGTGCATCATGCGGTTTCTGTAATAAAAACTCCGCAACCTGCCGCTCGGCACGACTCAGCGCCGTACTGGCAGTACGTATGCGCGCCAGCAAACCTTTTTCAGAGGGAATCGGCTTTGGATCGAGAAGACGGGATGCAGAATTTGGCATGGCTTTTTATAATCACTTATTGTTATCCGAGATTGTCCATCAGGCACACTCTCGGTGCTATTTGAGCGCTGACGGCGTATTTGCCAGTTGTGGTGCGGTTGATTCCTTGCTCATGTTAGCCATGAGCGCTGCAGTCAAATCAAAATCCACATCAAAACTTCCTCGGCAAATATCTCTGTCATCATCTCAACTCCTTATGAGCAATTTCGGATTATGGACACCAAAATACGTCAATATCGCAACGGGCTTCATGCAATAACGCGGCGACGGGTAAAGATGTTTCTGCTGCATTTTCCAGAACACGGCGCTTCTCTGCTCCAGTGATCACGAGCCAGATCCTGTCTGTATTCAGCAAGCGTGGCAGTGACAGAGACATGCGGCTTTGGCGGGTTTGCGGATGCAGTGCTGCCAGACAAGCCAGGTCATCATGCTGAGTTGGTGCGCCGGGAAATAGCGAGGCAATATGCCCATCCGCACCCATGCCGAGCAAGACCGCGCTGAACGCTTGCGGAATCTGTTCGTCCAGACGATGACTGATCGCTTCCGTCGCTACCTCTGGTGTACGCGCGGCATTTTTCAGCGAGATCAATTTCCATTGCTTGCCATACGATTGCGCCATGCTTTGTTTGAACAGGCCTTCATTACTTTGCGCATCCGCATCATCCACCCAACGCTCATCAGTCGCAACCAATTTCACGTTATTGCTGTCACGATGCGACAGCAATTGATCGAGTCGGCGATATAGAGGCGCAGGCGTGGAGCCGCCTGCAAGGGCAAAATAGGCTGGGAGCCGCGCCAATGCTGCGGTATCGATAATGCCTAACCATTCAGCAACCAGGGCTTCGCTGAGTTCCTCAAAGCTGGCAAAGCTATGTAGCACCATGCTCTCAGCCTTCAACATATTCTTCACCCCAGGCTGCACCGTTTTGCGCAAGCAAATAACTGGACGCCGATGGACCCCAGCTACCGGCGATATAGGATTTCAGTCCTTCGCTATCGTTCTGCCATGCAGTCATGATCGGGTCAATCCATGCCCATGCCGCACCGAGCTCATCATCACGCACGAACAGCGTCAGATCGCCATGCATCGCATCAAGTAACAGGCGTTCATAGGATTCAACCCGGCGTGAATTCGAGGCTTCAGCAAAATCCAGATTCAGGGCGACGTCGGATAAGCGTATGCCTTCACCTGGTTCTTTGGCTTTTAAAAACAGTTGTACGCTTTCTTCCGGTTGCAAAGAAATGACCAGGCGGTTCGAGCGTAAATTACTTTGTGAACTGCCAAAAATCGAATACGGAATCGGTTTGAAATTAATCGTGATCTCAGCGCTGCGACTCGCCATGCGCTTACCAGTGCGCAGATAAAATGGCACGCCAGCCCAGCGCCAGTTATCGATCTCTGCCTTGATTGCAACAAAGGTTTCCGTGCGCGACGCAGGTGGCACGCCAGGTTCCGCCTGATATGAAATCACTGGCTGACCATCAACCGCACCAGCGCGATACTGGCCGCGTACGGTTTTTTTGCTGATATCTTCCGGAGTAAATTTACGCAGGGCGCGCAGCACTTTAACTTTTTCATCACGGATCGCATCGGGATTGGCATTGACTGGCGGTTCCATTGCAACGATAGAGACGAGTTGCAGCAAATGATTTTGCACCATGTCGCGCAGAGCACCGGTACGATCGTAAAAGTCGCCGCGTGATTCAACACCGACTTGTTCTGAGATCGAAATTTGTACGTCCTGGATCGATTTGCGATTCCATAGCGGTTCGAGAAACGCATTGGCGAAACGCAAGGCCAGCAGATTTTGCACCATCTCTTTACCGAGGTAATGATCGATACGATAGATCTGGTTTTCGCGCAGATAGCTGCGTAATGAAGCATTAATTTCTTTGGCCGACTGAGCATCGCGGCCCAGCGGTTTTTCCAGCACGACACGGGCGTTACCTTCGACCAGGCCATGCTTGGAGAGTTGTTCTACGATAGGGACGAACAGATCGGGGCCGGTCGCCAGATAGAACAGCGTCGCATTGGTATCGCTGGTTTTGATTTGTTTTTTAAGCGCATCAAAGTCGCTGGCTTCGCGCGCATCGATTTTGGAGTAATGCGTCAGCGCCAGGAAGGCGGCTGTTTTTTCGCTGTGACCCGCATCTTTATCCTCGGTCTTGGCGCCATACGATTCTATGCTGGCCGCGACACGGCTGCGGAAGTCTTCATCGGACAAGGCCTCGCGTGCGGCACCGATAAATTGAAAATCAGCATCCAAACGACCATTGACAAAGGCGCTATACAGGGCAGGGATAATCTTGCGCTTGGCAAGATCGCCGGTGCCGCCAAACAATACAAATGTGGTCATGCTGACTCCAAGGTTGTTCTGAGTTGTAAATGATGATGTCGACAGAATAAACAGGCATTGCGATAGCACGGTGTAGGCGCTATGTTGCCCGGGCTTTTTAGCTGTATTCAGGGTACTCAGCCGCACCTGAGCATACTTTTTTACTTAATTTTTTGCTTAACTTATCCATACTTATTTTACTTATGCTGGTAAAGCCCACTGATGAAACGCATTTATATGCCTTACGCATTGCTTTTATTTTTCTTGATTATGCCAGAATCTAATCAAAAATGTAGTTTCATTACGATAAATTTGTCATTTTTACGTGAAATTCATGAAAATATTTGATTAACTGAAAGTTTGTTACAGAAATTTAGGTTTTATGCTATCTTTACAGTATCCGAAAAAAGCATGAGGCTAGTCTGCCATGACAACATCTACTTCCGCACTGATCACACCAGAAATTCATCCCGTCGTCGCCCGCGTTACGCAGCGTATTGCTGAGCGCAGCAAGACTTTGCGCAGCGCCTATCTGGCGCGGATTCAGAAAATGGCGGGACGTGGTCCGCGCCGCGCAAGTCTGTCTTGTGCCAATCAGGCGCACGCCAATGCCGCGATGGATAGCGGCACCAAGATCTGGCTGAATCAGGCGCAAAAACCGAATATCGGTATCGTCACTGCCTACAACGACATGTTGTCCGCACATCAGCCTTACGAATCCTATCCGCAACAAATCCGCCAGGCAGCCTTGCGCTTTGGCGGCACCGCGCAAGTCGCCGGTGCAGTGCCTGCGATGTGTGACGGCGTGACGCAAGGTCGTCCTGGCATGGAGTTGTCGCTGTTTTCGCGCGATGTGATTGCGCAGGCGACCGCGGTGGCTTTATCGCATGACGCTTTTGACGCTACTTTATGTCTGGGAATCTGCGACAAGATTGTGCCGGGCTTATTGATCGGTACGCTGGCATTCGGCCATTTGCCAACTATTTTTATTCCTGCAGGTCCGATGGGGTCTGGCCTGTCGAATAAAGAGAAAGCTGCCGTGCGTGAGCGCTATGCCCAAGGCAAGGCAACTAAAGAAGAACTGCTGGCGGCCGAGAGTGCGGCGTATCACAGTGCTGGTACATGTACTTTCTACGGAACCGCAAATAGTAATCAGATGCTGTTAGAGGCGATGGGCTTGCATCTGCCTGGTGCCGCTTTTGTCCATCCGAGCGATCCTTTGCGCCACGTACTGACCGACGCGGCGGTCGAGCGCATATTGCAATTGACCGAGCACAGCGGCAACTACACACCGATTGGCGAATTGGTGAATGAAAAAACTATCGTCAATGCCGTGATTTCTCTGCTGGCAACTGGTGGCTCTACTAATCATACGATTCACTGGATTGCGGTAGCGCGTGCTGCCGGTATTCTGATTGACTGGCAGGACTTTGATGAATTGTCGTCAGTGATCCCGTTGCTGACCCGTGTTTATCCGAACGGCACGGCAGATGTGAACGCGTTTGAAGATGCAGGCGGACCGACATTTGTCATTCGTGAATTGCTGTCTGCTGGCCTGATGCATGCAGATGTTAAAACGGTATATGGCGATCAAGGTCTGGCAGGGCATATCAATCGTCCGGCACTGGTCGAAGGTGCCGCTGGCAATCAAGTTCAGTGGCACGCTTCTCCGGCAGTTTCTACAAATAAAGACGTCGTGCGGAATGTGACGGAGCCGTTTGCTGCGACGGGCGGCTTACGTCTGTTGCAGGGCAATCTCGGTCGTGCGATTGTGAAAGCCTCTGCCGTGCCGGAAGACGCATGGATCGTGCGTGCGCCGGCAATTGTATTTGAGTCACAGGACGCATTAGTTGGTGCATATAAAGCAGGTCAGTTGAACAAGGATTTTGTCGCTGTCGTGATTTTTCAGGGGCCGCAGGCAAATGGAATGCCAGAGCTGCATCACTTCACGCCGGTGCTCGGCAGTCTGATGTCGGCGGGTTATAAGGTTGCGCTGGTGACGGATGGTCGTATGTCCGGTGCCAGCGGCAAAATTCCTGCGGCTTTGCATGTGAGTCCCGAGGTTGCACAGGGTGGACCGCTAGGCAAAGTGCGCGATGGCGACCTGATTGAAGTCAATGTTCATACGGGTGAGCTGCGTGCTCTGGTCGGTGAGGCGGAATGGGCAAGTCGTACAGTGCGCCAGCCATCTGCTACCGAGACTTTTGATTACGGCCGTGAGTTGTTTGCCGCGCAGCGCCGGGTCGTGACAGCGCCTGAACATGGCGCATCAACCTTGTTTATTGATTAAGCGATTAAGCGGCTAAGCGACTAAGCAATTAAAGCATCATTTACCTATACAGCGGGAGCGAGACCATCATGATTCACACCAAACAAAGCATCATTCAGCAATTAGAACAAATCCGCGTGTTGCCGATTCTGGTGACGGATGATGTGGATCAGGCGATTCGTTGTGTAACGACTCTGGCAGAAAACGGTTTGCCCGCGGTTGAGATCACACTGCGTACGCCGAATGCAATGACGGTATTGCGTGAAGTGGTGAAGGCTTGCCCGGATGTGACGGTCGGTGCCGGAACGATTTTGACCTATGCGCAACTGGATGCCGTGAAATACGCCGGTGCCGCATTCGGCATCAGTCCTGGCATCACGCCGGCACTGGCAAAGGCAGCGGCAGAGTCAGGCTTACCTTACTTCCCCGGTGTCGGTGGCGCGAGTGACCTGATGCTGGCGCTGGAGCATGGTTTTGATGTGGTTAAGTTGTTCCCCTCCGATATCGTCGGCAGTACCAAAATGGCCAAAGCTTTAGGCGGTCCTTTCCCTGATGTGCGTTTTTGCCTCACTGGTGGCGTTGCGGTTGAGGCGACGCCCGCGTTGCTGCAACAAAAAAATATCCTGTGTGTCGGCGGCTCTTGGATGTGTCCGGCCAATCTGATCAATGCGGGCGACTGGCAGGCTATCGGCAATTTGGCGGCACAGGCTGCCGCCGCGGGTAAGTAACCGGTCTAGTTACTACCTAAGTAATATACTGGTAGGGTGTATAGGATTATTTTTCTTAACGCACTAATGAATATGAGCGGATAAGAGGGTAATAATCAGATACTCCCTATAAAGCGATTCATTCGCTGGCTCTTTTTTCATTTTTTTGATCTCCTCGTCACTCTAAAGCAATCGATCATGGTTACCTCTGTTTCCCGTACTCCTCTTTGGTGTCTGCTGCAACAACGCGCGACCAATTTGCCTGGTCTGAAAGAATTATTCCGTGCCGATCCGCAGCGCTTCACGCATTTTTCTGCATCGGCTTGCGGCATTTTGCTGGACTATTCCAAACAGCGTATGGATACCACGGCGAAACTGAATTTACTGGCGCTGGCGAGGCAGCAAGATGTCGAGAGCCGTCGCGATGCGATGTTGCGCGGCGAAGCAATTAACCACACCGAAAATCGTGCGGTATTGCACACGGTATTACGCTTGCCCAAAGGTGAGTCGTTTTATCTGAACGGTGACAATATTGCCGCAGACGTACATCAGGTTCTGGCGCAGATGCGTACTTTTAGCGACGCCGTGCGCGAAGGTCGCTGGCTCGGTTATACCGGCAAAGCGATACGTACGATTGTCAACATCGGGATCGGTGGTTCTGATCTTGGTCCGCAAATGGCCTGCATTGCGCTGGCACCATGGTCACAAAAAAATCTATCCCTGCATTTTGTGTCGAATGTCGATGGTCGCCATGTGGCTGACGCGTTGAAGAACGCTGACCCTGAGACGACTTTATTCGTGGTGGCGTCGAAGACTTTCACGACAATGGAAACATTGACCAACGCCCGTACTGCACGTCAATGGATGTTGGCGCACGGTTGTCCTGCCGATCAGATCCGTCAGCATTTTGTCGCGCTGAGTACCAATGTGAAAGCCGCTGCAGAATTCGGTATCGCTGAAGAAAACGTATTTCCATTCTGGAATTGGGCTGGTGGCCGTTACTCGATGTGGAGTGCGATTGGCCTGTCGATTGCCCTGTACGTAGGGGCTGACCGGTTTGAAGAAATGCTGGCTGGCGCGCATGAGATGGATCTGCATTTTGCGCAAGCGCCGCTGGAGCACAATCTGCCGGTATTGATGGCATTGATCGGTGTCTGGAATATTAATTTCCTCGGTCTGCAAGCCTTGTCGATTGCACCGTATCATCAGCGGATGACGCGCTTGCCTGCGTATTTGCAGCAACTCGAAATGGAGAGTAACGGCAAGTCTGTGACCAGAGAAGGGCAGCGCGTCGATTACGCCACGTCACCGATTTTGTTCGGCGAAGCAGGCACCAATGGTCAGCATGCTTACTTTCAGTTGTTACATCAGGGCGCGACGATTATCCCGACGGATTTTATTGTGGTTGCTGATGATGATGCAGGGTTGCCAAGTCACAATAAAGCCTTACTCGCCAATTGCTTCGCGCAATCCAAAGCGATGGCGTGGGGCAAGGATATTAGCGAAGTGCGTGCCGAATTGGGTGATTTACCTGAAAAGGTACTGGCGCCGCGCGTCTTTGAAGGTAATCGTCCGACGTCGACCTTGTTGCTGGATTCATTGACGCCGCGTTCACTCGGCGCACTGATCGCTTTGTATGAACACAAGGTGTTTGTGCAATCCGTGATCTGGGATATCAATGCATTTGATCAGTGGGGTGTCGAACTGGGTAAATCGCTGGCGCAACAGCTGATCAGCCTGGATCCATCTTCTGTTAAAGAAGATGACGACAGCTCTACCCGTGGTTTGTTAAATGCCATCGGTAAGCGCGATAAGCTGACGATGCAACCGAGTAAAGCTGCATAGAAAGCGGCATAGCAGTCACGAAATACACATGCATCGAAACACAGAAATATCGACTATCTGTTTGGTCTGAACAGAGCGCTCTGAATCGTTGTAAGTTGTCCGTCATGTTATTGCGGTAGTCTGATCTTGGTATGTTTAATGCTCTACATATTGCAGTGGTGCTCGCTCCTTTGCTCGTGCTGTTGTGCCAGACTGGTGTAAGGCATGCAAAGATCGACAAAAATTTTTCATCTCCCGATTTCCTTTCGTCTCATAAAATCTGCCCGTATGAATGCACATCTCCATCCAAAAATCGATCTGACCGAAGACGACAAAGACCAAAGCCTGCGTGACGATATCCGCCGCCTTGGCCGCATACTGGGCGATACCGTGCGCAACCAGCACGGCGACCAGATTTTTGATCTGATCGAGACAGTACGGCAAAATTCGATCCGCTTTCGTCGTGATGCCGATGAGGCAGCGCGTGAGGCGCTGGAGTCGACACTCGATACGCTGACAAATGACCAGACTACGCAAGTGATTCGGGCGTTTAGTTATTTTTCGCATCTGGTCAATCTGGCAGAAGATCAGCATCACATCCGCCGCACCCGCAAGCATCTGATCGCTGGTTCGGCACCGCGTGCCGGTAGTCTGGCGCATACGATTGAGTCGCTGTACAACACAGGACATAGTACGCAGCAATTGCTTGATTTTTTTCAGACTGCGGAAGTCAGTCCAGTGCTGACGGCGCATCCGACCGAGGTGCAGCGTAAAAGTATTTTGAATTGTCAGATGGTGATTACACGTCTGCTCGATGAGCGTGACCGTATGCAATTGACGCCGGAAGAATCTGCTGCGAATGAAGAAGCACTCAACCGTGCTGTGCTGACCTTGTGGCAGACCCGTATGTTGCGTACCTCTAAATTGTCAGTGCTTGATGAGGTCGAAAACGGTCTGAGTTTTTATGACTATACATTCTTGCGCGAATTGCCAAGTCTGTATGCCGGACTGGAAGATCTGCTGAGCAGCAAAGAGGGCAATAAGCAGGCAGTTGATTTGCCAAGCTTCATGAAGATGGGCAGCTGGATAGGCGGTGACCGTGATGGCAATCCGTTTGTCACCGCCAGCGTATTAGAAAAAACACTGGCAATGCAATCGAACCGCGCGTTCACTTTTTATCTCGGTGAACTACATACGCTGGGTTCGCAACTGTCGATGGCAACTTTGCTGGTGAATGTTTCACCAGACTTATTGGCATTGGCGCAGCGTTCGCCTGACCACTCACCACACCGCTCAGATGAGCCCTATCGCCTGGCGGTCAGCGGTATCTATGCACGCCTGGCAAAGACCTATAAACAATTACTCGGTACGGAGCCGGCGATTCATGCATCGGGCGATGCGGAGGCGTATACAAGCGCAGAAGAATTGGTAGCCGATCTCGATGTCGTGCATCAATCCTTATTTGATAACGGCTCCGCCGCTTTAACGCGTGGTCGTTTGCGCCATCTGCGCCGTGCTGTGCGGGTATTTGGTTTTTATCTTGCGCCGATTGATTTGCGTCAAAATTCCGATGTACATGAGCGTGTTGTTGCGGAGTTGCTGGAGGCCGCCAATCCAGGTACCAATTATCTGCAACTGAACGAAGAACAGCGCATTGCTTTGCTGGCAGAAGAGATTGCATCAACCCGCCCATTGGCATCGCCGTATCTCGAGTATTCAGAAGAAACGCAGTCCGAACTAGCCATCTACCGTGGTGCGCGCACGGCGCAGCTGCGCTACGGCAAAGGTGCGGTACCCAATTGCATCATCTCCAAGACCGATGGCGTCTCCGATATGCTGGAGCTGGCGGTGCTATTGAAAGAAGCGGGCTTATTGCATCCGCTCGAAGGCAGCCTGGACGTCAATATCATTCCTTTGTTTGAGACGATTGGTGACTTGCAAAACAGTGCGCCTGCGATGGACCGATTATTAGCATTGCCTGCCTATGCGCGCCTGCTGGCAAGCCGGGGAAATGCGCAAGAAGTCATGCTCGGGTATTCGGACAGTAACAAGGACGGCGGTTTCCTGACTTCTGGCTGGGAGTTGTATAAGGCTGAGCTGGATCTGGTCACGATCTTTGCCAAACATCAAGTGCGCCTGCGCTTATTCCATGGTCGCGGTGGCTCGGTCGGTCGCGGTGGCGGACCTAGTTATCAGGCGATTCTGGCGCAGCCGGCGGGTGCGGTGCAAGGACAAATACGTTTGACTGAGCAAGGTGAAGTCATCACCGCGAAGTACGGTAATCCGGAAGTCGGCCGCCGTAATCTGGAGGTACTGGCAGCGGCGACGCTGGAAGCCAGTTTGCTGTCGCACTCAGAGCCAGAGCCGCCCGCAGAGTTTTTAAAAGTCATGGAAGAGTTGTCGGATCACGCCTTCCGCGCGTACCGGAATATGGTGTATGAGACTGAAGGGTTTGAGCAATATTTCTGGGAGTCTACCGTGATCTCTGAGATCGCCGGATTGAATATCGGCAGTCGTCCGGCATCACGTAAAAAATCGACCGCGATTGAAGATCTGCGCGCTATTCCCTGGGTATTTAGCTGGTCACAGTGTCGCCTGATGCTGCCTGGCTGGTTTGGTTTTGGTTCCGCGGTACAAAGTTACCTGAAGGCCCATCCGGAGAATGGTTTGCAGACCTTGCAGGCGATGTTTAAGACCTGGTCATTTTTCTCAACGGTGTTGTCGAATATGGAGATGGTGCTGGCCAAGAGCGATATCGGTATCGCCAGTCGTTACGCCCAGCTGGTGAAAGATGAGGCATTACGCGACCGGATTTTCTCGCGTCTGAAGGCTGAGCATGAGGCAGCGATTGCTGCGTTGACAGCAATCTCTGGCCAGTCCGAATTGTTGTCGGCAAATCCTTTGTTAAAACGCTCGATCAGTAACCGCTTTCCGTATCTCTCACCTTTGAATCACGTGCAGGTTGAATTGCTCGAGCGTTATCGTAACGGCGACCCGGATGAGCGCGTGCGTCGCGGTATTCACTTGTCCATTAACGGTATTGCGGCAGGTTTGCGAAATAGCGGCTGACCGGCGATTCTGATGGATACTTGTTGAGATTGCGTGAGGTACACCAGGTGCCTGAACAATAATTCAATGTAAAATCTGTGCGCTTGTTTGCTGAACCTGATTGAGCAAGCGTGTAAAAACGGACTACATTGATTTAGGAATCTGGATGTCAAACCATTTACTGGGTATCGTCGGCTGGTCCGGCAGCGGTAAAACGACTTTGCTGGAATATCTGATTGCTGCTCTTTGCGGCAGTGGTTTGAAGGTGAATGTGGTCAAACACAGCCACCATGACATTATTCTGGAACCCTCGCACAAAGACAGCGCCCGTTTTCGCCGTGCTGGGGCAAATGAAGTTTTGCTTGCATCGCCATTTCGCTACGCGATTACCAGCGAGTTGCGCGAACAGAATGAGCCGGGTTTGCTGGAATTACTGCCCAGACTTGCGCCTTCAGATTTGATTTTGATTGAGGGGTATAAGTGGGAAGCGATTGCTAAAATCGAAATCCACCGCCCCGGCCTAGGCAAGCCTGCCTTATATCCGGATGATCCACACATTGTCGCGGTAGCATCAGATATTCCCAGGCCAGAAGGTCTGAGGGCAGATCTGGTCTGGCTGGATTTAAATCTGCCTGAGCAAATACTTGCCTGGATTCAATCGTCTTTAGCAAAAAATTTATTCTTGCATGACCCTAAAGTAGAGATGGAAGTACGCCGATAACTGAATACCAAGTTATGGGAGATTGTCATGGATGTTACAGGAATTGCCAGTGTATCAACAACTTTGGCGGACGTGGGCATTAGCCAGGCAGTCAGTGTTGCCGTTTTGAAAAAAGCCTTGGATGTCAGCGCCGAAAGCGCGACCGCATTGATCGAAGCGATCCCGGATAATAAGGCGATATCGAATTTGCCACCAAATCTCGGAAGAAACATCAATACGACAGCCTAGATAATCTAGTTAATCATTCGTAGCAAAAAGCACAGCCTTCGCCGCTGTGCTTTTTTTATGATTGCGAGGAGACGGAAATTGATGAGGGTTTTTTATCCTGCCTCAAGCGAAAAAATCTTGGATCAGTGATAATCCTGAAAACGATAGTTGATCTCTCTTGATCACTCAGTATTGTCCGGAGAGTCAAGCGGGCATTGAGGTTCACGGTATTCTCAGTGGCACATTTTGATGCTGGGTGATTGCAGGATTGTCTGTTCAATACGGTTCAATCATCGTTGTCAGAATAATTTCACCGATATGTAGATCGAGTAAAAAAGGATAAGTATGAGCGATACCAACTGGGGCTGGTCAGACCGACTAAAGTTGCAGTATGAGCCAATGGACGAGACACATCAGGAGTTCGTGATGTTGTGCGCGGCATTGTCAGAGGATAACCCCGATACGTTTATTGCAAGACTAGATGCATTAATTGCGCACTCGGTAGAGCATTTTGAACAAGAAAATCAATGGATGAAGAGCAATGCATTTCCGCCTGCTGGTTGTCACATGACTGAGCATGATGCTGTCTTGCAAGTCATGCGTGAGGTCCGCCGCCGTATCGTCGAAGCAGGAGAGATGGACCTAGCAGCGAGGCTTGCCGAAGAATTGCCGCTATGGTTCGAACACCATGTCGATACGATGGACAATATGCTGGCGCGTTTTATGACAAGTGACGCGATCACGGCAGCTCAGCCAGCCTAGGTAAAGCTTACGGACATTTTTCGACGGCAGGTGAATCTACCTGCCGATGCGAAGATCAGTAGTTAAGCACTCCAGTAGTTAAGTACTCATTAATTAAGCACTGACTTTGATCCGGACGTCACCCAAGATCACGATTTGACCCGCACGGATTTTGGCCGTTTTACGTAACTCTTGTTTTCCGTCTACTTTCACTGAGCCGCTGGCGACGATGACCTTGCCAGCGCCGCCGCTGTCGCACAGGCCAACGAGTTTTAATAACTGGTTGAGTTCTACAAACTCACCTTCGAGGCTAAAGCTAAGATCTTGCATAATGTTCCTGATTGGTTAACATAGATTATGATCGTTGAGGAGTATAAAAGCTTTTTTGCAATGCCCGAATAAATCCCCTGCCGACTCATCTGCCGCACTCCGCACGTCTGGTGAGCGGCTGGCAGGATACACTAAATTGCCTTCGCCATCTGAATTTCAGCTTTGTCCAGCCATAGAGCAAGCTGAGCTAACAGCTCATGCTGACTGAATGAACAGCTCTCTTCGCTAAACAGGCTGCCTGATTCTAATCTACCCAATAAATTTTCCATCACCTCTGCATACCGTTGCGGTAGTTGCTGCGTCACAGCATGATCAACACGCCATTCCTGGCAGAATTGCATAACGGACAGATCTTGCTGTTGCAACAATTCTAGCGTCTCTCTTAAGCGCATCAGATTTCGAGTTGTCATTTAGGTGGACTAGTTTGATGGTGAAGTGATCGTAATAGTATCGTTCGCGGATTTTTTACCATTATAGTGAATCTGATCCTCAAAGCCTTGCGTAAAGATCAAAGCAAGGTATCGATAGCAGCTATGAGAAAAGTAGATGGCGACATTTTCTCAAAAAATGTGTAAGGTATCTTGGCTTTGCCCGACTATTGATCGTAAGTGATTTTTATTAGTCTTTTTTACGATTCTTTCTTTAAATTTTTCAGGAGATAAACATGAATAACAAGGCATTGATCGCAGTCGCATTAGCAAGTTTAGTGGGTTCTACAGTGGCGTTGGCAGCAGAGCCAGCAAAAACAGAAAAATGTTTTGGTATCGCTAAAGCTGGTCAAAACGATTGCGCAACCAAAACAGGTTCTCATTCCTGTGCAGGTCAGGGCAAGAAAGACATGGATCCAAATGAGTGGAAAAAAGTCCCTGCCGGTACTTGTGAAAAAATGGGCGGCAAGGTAGATAGCAAAGCTTAATTTAGCAAGATAGTAATTGAGCTTTATTTCCTGCTCAGTGCAGCAAGCCAATCCCGACCTCGGCGTCGGGATTGGCTTGCGTAGTCAGCACTATCGTGATTTTCTACATGCCTCTGTTGATATCGGCTGGCTAGAGGTTCATTCAGAAAATTATTTTGGTGATGGCGGTTATGATCTGCATGTATTGCAGACTCTACGTCAGGATTACCCTGTCAGCCTGCATGGTGTGGGTCTTGGTCTGGGCTCCGCGCAGGGGTTTAGTCAAACTCATCTGCATAAACTCAAAAAACTTGTACATCGAATCCAGCCTGCTCTAGTATCCGAACACTTATGCTGGGGTGCTATTGCGGGGCGTCATTTAAACGATTTGCTTCCCCTCCCATTAAGACAAGATGCTCTGGCATTGATGTGCGAACGTGTTGATCAGTTACAAAACTTGTTGCAAAGATCCGTCTTGATTGAAAACGTATCGACCTATCTGCGTTTTGCCGAAGACGAGATGTCTGAGGCTACGTTTCTGGTCGAACTTGCGCGTCGTACCGGCTGTGGCATTTTACTTGACGTGAATAATCTCTTCGTCAATCAGCATAATCACGGCGAGAGCGCCGATGCCGCGCTACTGGAATTGACCCATCTTCCAAAGGGTGTGATCGGAGAGATTCATCTCGCAGGACATTTGCGTAGTGACGATTGCCTTATCGATCATCACGGTTGCAGCGTTGCTCCTGAAGTCTGGGGGTTATATGAAAGAGCTTGCACACTGTTCAGTCCAGATATTCCGGTGTTGATTGAATGGGATACGGATATTCCTGCATTACCGGTGGTACTGGCGGAGGCCGCCAAAGCTGGCCTGTACCGCGCTAATGCCAAGGTGGTTGCATGACAGCGAACAATCCGCCCCTGCTTAATCCGGCGAATAGAGCTACACTGATTGAATTGCAATTACGATTTTCTGAGAGCTTGATTGCTACCATATCTGCTTCTAAACTGAATGCAGCGCCACACCCAGAGCTGAATATATTTAGCACCAAGCCCTCGCAGATCACATCGCGGCTTGCCACTTATCGGGGCAATCTGACGGCAATCTGGAGTCAGACTTTGAAAAATGTCTATCCCGTACTCCATCAATTAGTCGGTGACGAATTTTTTGGACAAATGGCCAGAGAATATGGTCGCCGCTATCCATCAACTTCGGGTGACCTGAACGAGTTCGGCGTTTCTCTGGCGACTTTTCTAGAAGATGAGGAATTCGGTGTGTCTGCGGACTATCCTTACTTTTCAGATGTCGCAAGAGTAGAGTGGCTATTGCATCAGGCCTATTATGCTGAGGACAAATCCACATTACATTTGTCAGAGCTAATCAGCCGCTTTGGCGCGCAATTCGCTGATGCATCGCTGGAACTGCATCCTTCGTATAAATTAATTGTATCGGACTGGGCTAGCGCTGACATCTGGCTTGCCCACCAAAATATCGGCAATGAGATGTTTCCCTCAGAGATACAGCGCAAAAATCACATCTTGATTCATCGTCAAAAGTGGACGCCTGCTCTCCACGTCATCGATACCGCGTCTTATATCGCTTTGCAAGCTTTGTCGCAGGGAAGAAATCTTGGAGAAGCCCTGGAACTTGCTGTTGAATGTGATGCGGAATTCCCAATTACTGAGCGCCTCCAGCAATGGTTTCAGTGGGAATTATTTGTACTGACGAGTTAAATTCCACGGATATATTGTAAGAACTCCTCTTCAACTCCGACTAATGATCTACAGGAATCCTGATATCAATCAATTAAACGGAGAAGAATATGAATCAATTTTTACGCCTGCACCAACTGACGACGCAATTCGATCATATGCTAAAAGAATGGGGTGGCGCTCTGCTGAATCTGGGATTGCGTGTTTTCGTAGGCTGGCAATTTCTAAAAGCAGGAATGATCAAAGTCCAAGACTGGGAGGGAACACTGTCTTTGTTCCGTGAAGAATACACCGTACCTTTACTACCCCCTGAGTTAGCAGCCATCATGGGCGCGGGTGGCGAGCTGTTTTTACCAATACTTCTGATCACAGGATTATTTTCACGTCCTGCTGCGCTCGGACTGTTTGTCGTGAACGCAATGGCAGTGATTTCGTATCCTCAACTCTGGAAATTTGAATGCCCTGCAGCGATCAATGATCATTTGTACTGGGGATTACTACTTCTGGTTTTATTGGTATTCGGCGCAGGAAAGTTCTCTTTGGATAGCCGTATTCAATCGTCGGCACAAACCTGATCTCGTTAATAGTCGGCAACTGGTGCTCAGGATGGGCATCGGTTGAGTAGCGTATGAATGATTTATTTATCCTGTACTTTTTATCTGTTACCTTAAGCGCTCCCACCATATTTCCACGTAGTTAGGCTTTAGCTTGAATGAGCGATGGTAACTTTCGTCCTGATTTAACTGGCTATTTTATTAAAGTCTCCCGTTTTTTTTCTGATCGATTGTATTATTGGTACGTATTCCTCTGTTGTAATACGCTTGACTTCAATGGCAGTAATCTTCGTCTTAGACAATGAGGATTTTGGCGAACTTATTTCTATAAGCTAGGTCTGAATAGTGCAAATTGCCATTATAAAAATAACGATGAGCGCATTGCAGCGAAGTAGTTACTCCACTTATAAAAAATAATACAAGAGCAGATCATGAAAATAGACACTCCCGTTTTGTCTTCACTATCACAACGTCGCTGGCGTTTGCCTGTAATGGGTTTGATTGCTGTGCTAATTGTCGGCGGTGGCTGGATCATCTACACCAAGACGATTGCAGCGCAGGCGAAAGACGGTGAAAAAGCGATGGCTAAGAAAGAGCCGGTTTATGAGCTGGCAGCTGTTGATGTGGTGAAAATCACAGCACGCGAATTAAGCCTGAACCTGCCTATATCCGGCTCACTGATGCCAGCAAGTCAGACTACTGTGCGGGCAAAGGTTGCTGCTGAGGTGCATGAAACTTTGGTGCAAGAGGGAATGCCAGTCCGGAAAGGGCAAGTGATCGCCCGTTTTGACAGCGCGGATTTACGTGCTCGTTTCAATATCCAAGACGCTGCTGTCGATGAAGCTCAGGCTCGCCTGGCATTGGCGCAAAAAAATCGTCATTCGAATGAGGCCTTGCTCAAGCAGAATTACATTTCTCAAAATGCGTTTGATACAACACAGAATAGTCTGGACCTGGCGCATGCCAGCCTGAAGTCTGCAACCTCACAGCGGGAGGTTGCACAGCTTGCTGTTGCCGATACGTTGGTGAAATCTCCCGTAGACGGTATCGTCAGTAAACGCAGCGTTCAGGCTGGTGACAAGGTTTCGCCAGACAGTCCCTTATTCAGTATCGTCAATCTCGCTCAGTTGATCCTTGAGGCACAAGTGCCGTCGAGCGAAATCCCCCGTGTCAAAATTGGCCAAAATGTCAAATTCTCTGTAGATGGTTTTGGCTCTCGTTCTTTTACCGGCAAAGTCGCCCGTATCAATCCGTCTGCTGAGGCCGGGTCTCGCTCAATGCTGGTCTATGTGAGCGTTGAGAATATGGATGGTGTATTGAAAGGCGGTATGTTTGCCAAAGGTAATCTAACATTAGAAAAAACCAATGCTTTACCTGTGATGCCCGTGACGGCGGTACGCCAGCATAATGGTAGTGATGTGGTCTATCGCATAGTCAATAATCAGATTCAGCAGCAGGTAGTCAAATTAGGCCTGCGCAATGAAGATGAGGGGGTGGTTCAGGTGACTCAGGGACTGGAGCCTGGTATGCAGATTATTTCGACCAGGCTTGATAGCATTAAGCCCGGCAGCAAAGTCAGTATGCCGAAAGCTGCTATTGCATCGGTCCCGGCAGCCGATGTGACTTCAGATAAAGTCAAAGGCTAAGCTATGTGGATCACCAAAGTCAGTATTCAGAATCCGGTTTTTGCCACCATGGTGATGGTAGCGCTGATGGTTTTGGGATTGTTTTCGTACAAAGGTTTGGGGCTGGAGCAAATGCCAAACGTGCAGTCTGTTGGCGTTTGGATGGAAGTGCAATATCCGGGAGCATCACCTGAAATTGTTGAAAACGATATTACCAAGCCGGTCGAGAATGTATTGAACACGATCAGCGGCGTAAAACGGATTATGGCAAGTTCTTACGAGGGGCGTGCAGGTATCTGGACTGAGTTTCAGTTGTCCGTAAATCCAGACAAAGTGCTGCAGGAAGTACGCGACAAAGTTGCTCAGATACGCCCGGGCTTTCCTAAAGACGTAAAAGATCCATTTATTGTCCGCGGTGGTAGCGACGGTAATGAGCGTCCTGTTGTGGAAATGTCGATCCGTTCTCAGGAAAGAAACTTGCGTGAATTATCTAACCTGACCGACCAGATCATCGCGAAAAAACTACAGAGTGTCGCCGGTGTTGGTCGTGTCGATGTACGGGGTGCGGTTGTCCGGCAGGTGCAAGTCAAATTGAATCCTGATCGCATGGCAGCTAATCACGTCGGTGTGAATGAAGTGCTGGCAGCAATCCAGTCAACGAACCAGAACATGCCGGCAGGATTGATCACTCAAGGGGCTAAAGATCAGTTGGTGCGTCTGGAAGCGAAAATAACAGATCCGCGCGGATTCAATAAAATTATCGTTGCCCGTCGTGCCAACGCTCCGGTTTACCTGGAGCAGGTTGCCGATATTCAGGACGGTGAACGTGAAGAGTTATCGGTTTCGCGTGTCAACGGTGTGCGGGCAATCGGCGTGTCAGTTACCAAGATTCAGGACGCCAATATTGTAGAGGTCGGCGATGGCATCATGGAGGCTATCGATGATCTGAAAAAGAGATTGCCTGCCGATGTGGTCATGAACGTCAACTACAACAACGCAGACAACGTAAAACAGTCATTAAGCGGCGTCAAGGAAACGATTCTTGAAGGCGCCGGATTAACGATCCTGATTGTATTTTTGTTCTTGCATTCCTGGCGTAGCACGATCATTACCGGCCTGACCTTGCCGATCTCGGTGATTGCCACTTTTATTGCATTGAAGGCATTTGGCTTTACCTTGAACTTCATGACTTTGATGGCGCTGTCTCTTTGTATTGGTCTTTTAATCGATGATGCGATTGTCGTCAGGGAAAATATTGTTCGCCATTTAGGGATGGGAAAAGGACATAAGCAAGCGGCTGAAGATGGCACCAATGAAATTGGGCTCGCGGTCATGGCAACGACGTTTGCGATTGTTGCGGTGTTTGTGCCGGTGGCCTTTATGAATGGCATGATTGGCCGCTACTTTTTACAATTTGGTATTACGGTCACTGTCGCGGTTCTGGTATCGCTGTTTGTAAGTTTTACCTTAGATCCTATGTTGTCTTCGGTTTGGCATGATCCGGCTGAAGGGCGATTTAGCCGTTTTCCATGGCTGGCGCGCATGATGGAGCGGATTGAGCACGGGATCGATCAACTTCATCACCTTTACGGGCGTATTCTTGAGCTGGTATTGCGACGCCGCAAAACAACGCTAATACTCACTTTCGCACTCTTTGTCGGCAGTTTCTTTTTGCTACCGTTTATTGGGACTGAATTCGCGCCGGAAACAGATGACAGTCAAATTTCACTTAATCTTAAAACGCCGGTTGGTTCTAGCCTGATCTACACCAACGAAAAGACCATGCAGGTTGAAGCGATTTTGAAAGAAATACCGGAAATAGTGACGATGAATACCAGTGTCGGTGTGGAAGGCGAACGCAATGCGGCGCAGATTAATCTGAAGCTGACCCAACCTCGCATCAGTCACCGCAAGCCACAAAAAGAAATTGAATCTGCTATCCGTCAACGCTTGAAATCAGTTCCCGGTATTGAACTTGGCGTCGGTTTTAATAAACCTATTTACGTGGCAATCCTGGGGCCTGACGCAGATAAGCTGCAAGGGGTTATCGATCAAGTCATGCTGAAGTTGAGCGCAATCAAGGGCATCGCAGATCTGGAAAGTAGTTTGACGGGAGCCAATCCGACAGTGCTGGTGAAGGTCAATAATGAACTGGCGAATGATCTGGGCTTGTCCGTACAGCAAATTGGCGCCGCCTTGCGACCATTTGTTGCCGGTGACACGATAGGTCAGTGGCTGGCACCAGACGGGCAGAATTACGAAATCAACGTACAGCTTCCTAAATCGGGTCGTCAGAAAATCTCTGACCTTGCAGATCTGTCTCTGGCAAGTAGCAAGCTTGACGCGACCGGCACGCCGGTAATGGTGCCCTTGCGTCAGGTAGTTCAATTCATTCCGGGAACCAGTCCGCGAGTTATCAAGCGCCAGGATTTGCAGCGTCGTGCGGCAATCTATGCCAACGTCGAAGGCCGTCCGGCAGGAGATGTCGGTAAAGAAGTTCAGGACCTGGTCAAAACCATTGAGCTGCCACCAGGGTATCGCTTCGATGTCGGGGGACAGACTAAGGAGATGCAGGAATCTTTTAACGCCGCATTGGCTGCGCTGGGTATTGCGGTGATCTTTATTTATCTGATCCTCGCGTCGCAATTCGGTAGTTTTTTGCAACCGCTGGCGATCATGACCTCGCTGCCTTTTTCTCTGATCGGCGTATTGCTGGCTTTATTAATTACCGGCAGTACCTTGAATATTTTTTCCATCATCGGTTTTATTATGCTGATGGGCTTGGTAACCAAGAATGCGATTTTGCTGGTCGATTTTATCAATCAATCTCAGAAACAAGGGATGTCACAACATGATGCGATCCTGGCGGCAGGTCAGGTCAGGCTGCGTCCGATTCTGATGACCACGCTGGCAATGATTTTTGGTATGTTACCGATGGCGATCGGTTTGAGTGAGGGAGCAGAATCGCAAGCTCCTATGGGACGTGCAGTGATAGGCGGGATTATTACTTCCACCTTGCTCACCTTATTAGTGGTTCCGATTGCCTATACTTACTTGGATAAGTGGGGACGTCAGGCGCAGGCTTATTTCACAAGACATAGCCGGATTGCCGATACGGCGCTGGACATCAATAAGACTTGAAAATAATAAGCTTTAAAAATAAAGGGACTTGAAAAATAAGCCTTGATTGCCTGTTGTTTATTTGCAATAATTGTGCATCTGGCAACGTGATTTTATTTTTGAGTAAAAGCACGTTGTTTTTAAAAGAATGTTTACTCTAGAATTGTAATTTTCTCTATTCAGGTAAAAATCCTGATGACATACTGAGCGCACGGTGACTAGCACGACCGTTCACTTAATTTTTAAAAAATATTCCCATTAGGAGACAAAATGCGTCAATCCAATTTTGCACTGGCATTGCTTGCAGCAGCTGTTCTAGCTGGTTGCGGCGGTGGCGGTGGCGGTGATCAAACTACCAAGGTTAAATTCAGTTCCCAAGTTTCGTTCGGCGATAGCCTGAGCGACGTCGGCACTTATGCAGTCGGTACTGTTGCAGCATTAAAAGGCGGCAAATACAGCATCAATGATGTAGACGCAAACGGTAAGAACAATGCTAAAAACTGGACAGAATTGATGGCAGCCCAGTTAGGCTTGGCAGCACCTTGCGCGGCACAAACAGGGTTGTTAGGTTTGGCATCACAAGGTTTTAGCGTCCCCGTTGTTAACCACGCAGGTTGCACATCCTATGCACAAGGTGGTGCGCGCGTAACGAATCCAGTTGGTCCTGGCAACAAACTGCTGGGCGGCTCCAATGCTGTTCTTGGCCAGTTGACCGTACCTGTTATTACACAAATCCAGAACCATCTGGCAATCAACGGCGGTGCCTTCAAAGGTGACGAAATCGTATTCGTCATGGCTGGCGGTAACGACGTATTCATCCAGCTGGCAACGTTCTCCGCCGGTGCTACCGCTGCAGCAACGGCGGCCGTCACTGCTGCTGTGCCAGGTCAGATTCAAAAAGATATCGCTGCTGGTACTTGCGTTCCTACTGATGCCCAGGCAACTAACTGCCAGGCAGCTGCTGTCGCTAAATTGACGCCGACTGTCGGTGCAGCCGCAGCAGGTGCATTCGTACAAACTAATGCACCACTGGTTGTCACTGCAATGGGTACAGCTGGTGCTGAATTGGCTGGCTATGTTAAAACGCTGATCGTCGGTAAGGGTGCTAAATACGTCACCGTCGTGAACTTGCCTGATATTAGTCAGACACCGTTTGGTTTGAGTACAGATGCTTCCACACAAACTTTGATTTTCAACATGGTGAATACATTCAATTCCCAGTTGAAAGCAGGTCTCGATGGCAATGCCAGCATTTTATATGTTGATGCTTACACCATTAATCGTGATCAATTCGCCAATCCTGCGATTTATGGTCTGACGAACGTGACGACACCAGCTTGTGATCTGACAGCAGCGAAAAATCCTTTGGGATCCTCACTTGTCTGCAATAAATCAAACACGATCTCCGGCTCAGTGGATAACTACCAGTATGCTGACTCCGTACATCCGACACCATACGGTTACTTGTTGCTGGCACGTTATGTATCTAAAGAAATGGTTGCAAAAGGCTGGCTGTAAGCCCACGGCCTGATTGCAAGGGTAGAGATGACCTTTGCGATTTTCCGCATCAACATCAACGGGTTTTATGTTGAAACGATGATGTTGATGAGGCAAGCAACTTTATCGAATTATGTAGATGACTAACTTAGGTGTCATCAGTCAAAAGGATCGGGAGACAATATGAATAAAAGTTTTAACACGGCGATGAAGCTGTTGGCAATCGCTGTTTCGATGACGGCGAGCGTTGCTGCTTCAGCACAATCAGCAGGTACGTGGTCAGCCAAATTTGGTATTAACCAAATCACTCCAAAAGTAACAAGTGGTGATTTGAGTGCGCCTGCTTTGCCAGGTACAAAGGCCGACGTCGGTAGCGATACTGAACCTGTTTTGGTCGGTAACTATATGTTCACTGACAATATCTCTGCGGAATTCGCGGTGGGTTTGCCATACAAACATAACCTGATCGGCGCGGGTGCTATCAATGGCACAGGCAAACTGGGTACTTCTGAAGTATTGCCACCAACTTTGTTTGCTCAATATCGCTTCTTCCAGGCGAAATCTGCTTTCCGTCCTTATGTCGGCGTCGGCTTGACCTATGCTTACTTCCAGAAGGAAACAGGTTCTGGACAATTGACCGCATTGACCAATACAGGCAGCTCCTCACCAACAACATTTAAACTTGATCATAAGTTTGGTGTAACTGGTCAGATCGGTGCCGCTTATGCCATCAATGAAAAATGGTATGTCGACGCAGCAGTCACGAAGACTTACCTGAAAACGACAGCGCATTTCTCTACTGGTCAGACGCAAGAAATTAAGCTGGATCCAGTCGCGATTGTAGTCGGTGTTGGCTATCACTTCTAAGCCTTAAGTTATTTTGACACGATGTAGCTCCAGTCAGAATAAATAAAAAAAGCCTGCGGATATCAACATATCTGCAGGCTTTTTTATTTGTCGCTCCTCGCTGTATTGTTTCTCAGGAGGCGACGCGATTACGCCCCTCATCTTTGGCACGGTATAAAGCGGCATCAGCTATTGCAATCAGTGCAGCAGTATTTTGTCCCGCTGATAAAGTCGCTACGCCAAAAGACCCGGTAATATGCGGTAAAGGTTTTTCGCGCTCTTCAAATACCCGGGTTTTACGTAGTCGGGTACACAACCGCTCTGCCACAGCAATCGCTGATTTCAGTGTCGTACCTGGCAAAATCACGATCATCTCTTCCCCGCCATAGCGGGCAGCAAAATCAGAGGGGCGCAGACCGGCATTCATGACTTTGGCCGCACTTTGCAACGCATCATCACCCACCAGATGACCATAATCGTCATTAAATCGCTTAAAGTGATCCAGGTCGACCATGATGATACTTAGCGGATTGCCGGTTGCATGAGCATGTTCTATCATTCCGGGGAGCTGGCTATTCAGCCAGGCACGATTGTGCAGGCCAGTCAGACCATCCACCATCGATAACTGGCGATAAAATTCTCCGACTTTCTGGCGATTCCGGATTTGTGCATTGGCGGCGCGGATACGAAACGATAGCAATTGCAGTAAATTTTTAGCGACACCGTTCGATTCGTCAATCAAGCGCCATAAGGTTTCCGCCTCGATGACCAGCAGCTCGCTATCCGCCAGTGCGCTGATTGTCGAAGAGTGAATCTCCTCATCCAGTACCGAGATTTCACCAACGCATTCTCCCGGCAAATACTGCGTAATCGCTGTCTCTAATTGATTGCTGCCGGCATCTTGTCTGGTAATGCCTAGTACGCCTTGCAGCACTACATACAATCTTGCACCGGAGCTGTGCGCATCGAGTACGATCTGGCCAGTACGGGCTTTAACGATAGCGCAGTGTTGAATGATATCTGCGATGAGATGAAGGTTTTCCTCAGAAATATCGCGGAATAAGTGAATGCGATCGATTTTATAATCAGCATTGCCGAAGCAGGTGAGCGGTTCCAAAAGGGTTTTTTCCAAATACATGAATTGCTGTCAAAAATTTATAAAATAATGCCGTTAATTGCCTCAAAGCGCATTTCGGTTTCGCGAAAAATCCGTAAATACTCCGCCTTGTCTAATCCTACGGTATTCCATGCGGTTTGGGATATCAGTGGTACGAGATCATCATCAATATGGCTCAGGTCGAGGCCGTGCACAATCGCATTCGCGATATGGACTATTGAGGCAACCGAATTGAGGCCTTCGATGTCGGGATCGTGGTGACCGCGAATGGCATCATGAATCGCTTCAGAAAACTGCCACTGATCAGCGAGTGTCAGGCCCGCGACTACATGATCAATGCCCATTACAGCCTGTTCTGCTTCTAGTAGATAGCAGTCCTCTTGCTGCCGGTACAAAATCGCCTGTTCGTATTGTGCAGGAAAGCGTGTGACCAGTACCAGCCGTCCTATATCGTGTAGCAAGCCTGCGGTAAACGCAAAATCATGTTTCATGTGCAGTGTTCTTGAGATCAGTTCTGCACATTCGGCAGTTGCAATGCTGTGACTCCAGAACGCCTGAAAATCAAAATTCCTGCACCGGGACGCCGGAAAGCTATTGCTGATTGCCGTCAGTCGTATCAGGTTTTTTACCTGACGCATGCCAAGCATGGAGACCGCTTGCTGAATGGTGACGACCTTGGAATTACTACCGTAAAAAGAAGAATTTGCCACGCGTAGCACGCCTGCTGCGAGTGATTGGTCATGAGAGACTTTTTCTGAAATGTCATCCAGACTGATATTGTCATCATCAAGATTAGAGAGCAATTCTCTTGCAACTTCCGGTAACGTCGGTAAGTCTTTGATGTGTCGAACGACATCGTTCAGCAGCAAGTGCTGGCTGCTTGGTGCAGGAATATCTGGAGTCATAGGTCGCCACTCCGGTAAGCACGCAAATAATCGAGCAATATGCTGGTCGGCATCTGATCATCAATATGGCGGAACAATATGTTCAGACGAGCTAATTGATGTTGTTTGAGCGCATTCACACTTGCCTCGTCCAGATCCTCATCTTGCTCACTCTCGGTAACAACAGATAACTGGCGTATATGATGATTAGCAACCGAGGCCAGCATGCTGTCAGTCAACATCACACCTGCAGGCAGTAACACATGCCCTTGTTTATCCAGCAAATCGTCGGCCAGTACCCGGCCTGCGGAAATTTCGGACAAGGATAAATATTGATGTCGCTTGCTCATAATCGAGATCTCATGATGCTTACAGTGTAATAAATTTTCACTCAATTGACATGATTTTGTTTCTCTTCAGCAGTGCAGGCTCTAATATACTACGGTAAGTATATTGCGTGACAATATCGATCAGTATGCGATCCGCATTGCAAAATTTCTCTCACCTCCACAGGCCGCTTTCTCATGCATCCGATAAAACAATTTGTTCATAGCAGACCACGCCTGGTTCTGACTTTTGCCTTGGGGCTGGTGACAGGCTGGCTGCTGCCGGATAGTCTGGACTGGATGACCCGCGCATTAGTCGGTTGGAATGTGGGCGTATGGACTTACCTTGTTTTGATTGGCTGGTTGATGAGTTGTGCCAGTCACGAGAGTATTAATGAAATTGCGATGCAGGAAGATGAGAGTGCGGTTGCAGTATTGGCAATCCTCTCTTTGTCTGCGACTGCCAGTTTGGTCGCGATAGTTTTTCAATTGGCCAATATGAAGGGGATGTCGGAAAATATCCGGTTACTGAAATATGCCTTCACAGGCATGACCGTATTCGGGTCCTGGAGTTTGCTGGCGATGGTGTTCACGTTTCACTATGCCTTGCTGTTTTACCGCTCGCCCAAGAATAAACGTGGATTGCGCTTTCCGGATGAAGAGCAAACTCCCGATTATTGGGATTTTTTATATTTTTCGTTCACCATTGCCATGGCGGTACAGACCTCGGATGTCTCGGTGATGTCGCGGGAAATGCGCAAGACAGTGCTTGCGCAGTCGGTGCTCAGTTTTTTATTTAACGTCGCGATTCTCGGTTTCTCGATCAATATTGCTGCCAGCCTGGTCGGCGCATAAGCCGGAGTATCCGCATTGCATAGTCTGGCTGCCATGTCAGATACGCCGACTTAGCGGCGATGATCGTCGCCGTGACGCCGATCGTCCCGGTCCTCACGATGCTCCCGGTTCCAGCGGTCGTCGCGGAACTCGCGATGCTCGCGGTTCTCATGATGTTCCCGATAGTCGCGTTGTTCATAGTAGCCGCGTGGATAATAGCGGTCACGCCACGGACGTCCGTATACTTGTTCCACGTAGACATGTTCAACATAGGGACGTTCGGAGCGCAGCACGACAGGTACGCCGCCAAATTGCAGATCAATATTGAAATAGCCGGGCAGGCGGTTGCCGAATTGCCAGCTAGCGCCGTTGGCCCAGTACCAGTAGCCGCTGTCGGGCGCGTAATAGACTTGCTGTGCCGGGTAGTACACATAGTTGTAATTACGTATGACTTCTCTGGTGTAATACGGCTGAGGGCGCCAGTCTCCTCTATCCCAATCATGCGCTGCAGCAGTGCCGCTGATGCCGGCACTGAGTAACAGAGTGCCGATTGCAAGGAATTTGATGGAAGTCGTAATACGCATGATGAAACCCGTTCAGAAAGTTGACTACATGCGTATAACGCTTCAGAGTGCGCTTGCGGTGACATGAGGCGAGATAAATCTGTGTTGTCACGCAACAGAAGTGCAACAGAAAGTTTCTTTCTGCGGACATCTCTGTATGGCAGATTTTGCCTATGAGATGTGCGAGGATTTCAATGCCGTAGTCTGCAATGTGGGTTACAACTGCTTGCAATTCAGGCAAAGTCTTGCGGTGAGCCTGGTAGTTTTTTTGGCGGCGACGATATCAGGATATCGCCATAATTTAATATACTGGTAGGTAGTATATTTTTAATACCTAATAAAGATGTGCGGTAATGGCAGTGTTTTTGATAAATAGGGGGGAGTATATGTTTTCACTCTTTCCGCTTCTAAGCAGTTAGCAATCAACAGCGAACCAACAACGAATCAACAATAAGTAATGAAGGGAAATAAGATGACGATCAGCGCCCTGAGTGGATTAGAGCAAGAGTGGCGTGTGCTACAAACGAATATCGAGGCACTGGAGCGCAATTGTCTCTGGATCAAATTGAGTGCTTTTACTTTGTTCGTCGTGACGGCGATGTTTAGCTTTACCGTGTGGATGATGCTCGGTCTGCTTGCAACATTATGCTTGCAAGAAGCGATTGTCAGGACATCGCAGGCACGGCTCACTAAGAGGATCTTGCGGATTGAATCCTGCTTGCAATCGGCGGAGTCGTGCGGCACAGCGTTTCAATTGCATACTGAGTGGCTGAATGACCGGCCCGGCGTAAGCGGCTTATTCGCCGAATATCTGACACAGGCGTTGCGTCCCACCGTTGCCTTTCCTTATGTCGTGCTCATGGTGTTCAGCTTTGCATTGACGTGGGGACAGCCACCTTATTGAGATGGCCGGTCCGGAGGAGGGCTGTTTATTCTGGTACCGTCGCGGTTCTTACTATGGGATATAAATTAAAACGATCATCCCAGGACGAATGGCGGCGGGCAAAAAAATCTAGTCTCGCTGAAGCGCTTTTGGCAAAAGCTGGATCAGTGGCGATGCGTCGATTGAATTCAGCACGCAATGCGGGGTCGGCAGCCAGTTGCTCACGTGCGACGTCCTCAGCAACATAGGCTTCCATATATTCCTTGCGCTCGAAGGCATTATTGAACCAGCCCCAGTTGACCAGTGCATCCGGTGCGCTTGGCTCCAGCATTGCGATGACTAGATTGGCTTTGGCTTGAGCGATGGGTACAAATAAACTGCCTCGCGGGAGATCGCGTACTTCGGTTTTCCAGTCACCATGCAGCTTTAGCATCTGACGTCCCTCAAAGGATTGCGGGCTGAAGTCGACTTTGCTGGCACGGTAACTTTCTACCGGCGTTTTTTGCAGTGGCGACTTGAGCGGACGGAACACGATGCCGTGCTGCGCCAGTTTTTTCGCAAGAAGGTCGGCATATCCTGCACTGACAATATAGCCAGCCTGCGGCGCGACGATGCTGAGTTGCGGAACGATTTCATTACGTAAAGTGACATTCCAGATTTGCGGTTTGCTCTCGTCGTAGCGCGTCATCAAAGCGCCAGAAATCTCGGAATGAGTTCGTGTATAGGCATAGCCACGAAAGGCAAGCGGCGTGGTCTTCTGTGTTGTCTGGTAGCTGACAGGAACCTCTTTGCCCGCCAGCGCCGCTGCTTGCAGATCAGCTGCGAGAGCCAGTTTTCGCCATTCTATACCATGTGCCGCCACCTGATTTAGTACCGAAATCACGGTGTTGCGGGTAATTCGTACCCGGGTTGCGTACTCTTTCCAGGAGTGTGTTTCTACCAGCATGCCGAAGCGATTGCGTAAGGCGAAATAACCGTGCGAGAAACGCGGTTGAGGAGCGGCATCAACAAAACCCGACATCGGATCATCTTCTTTTTCAAACGACATATAAAACGGCAGAGGCAAGGAGCCTTGCCTTGCAAGATCGGCGATCACTGCGTCACGGAATTGCTTGCCAGACTGGCGCAGTCCGGCATTGCCAGAGTTGACCGGCTCAACCTGGATAGAAATATCATGTTCAAACTTCGCCCCGTCCGTGACATGCAGATCAATGGTCGCCATTGGGTCCCAGTCATTGATCAGTTTCAGCATCGCCTGCATTTCGACAGAATCGGCCTTAACGTAATCACGGTTCAGGTTGGTATTCTGTGCAGTAGTCCGCCAGCCCATTTCTTCAGGACCGCGCTGATTCGGGCGATTCCAGCGACCAAAGCGCTCATGGCCATCGATGTTAAACACGGGAACGAAGAGCAGCACTTGTTTAGCCAGTGCGCCTTTGGCATTGGTGTCTTCCAGAGCTTCGCGCAGCGCTAAAAACCCGGCATCCTTGCCATCAATTTCTCCCGCATGAATACCGCCTTGTATCAAGGTCACCGGCACGCCTTGTTGTAGCGCCTGTGCTGCGCTCAATGCACCGCTACGTGACGCTACTAAGGCCAGCATAGGCCTACCTTCCGGTGTGCGGCCAAATTCCAGACAGCGCACAGCATCCGGATAGTTTTTTTCAAACTCAGCACAGAGAGCGATGACCTCATCATAGCGACCGGTTGTGATGAAACCGGATCGTTCGGATACGGTCGTCAATGTCGTTGTCAAGGAGGATGCCAATGCGGGTGTCAACGAGCTGGCAGCGTACGCTGCACCAGTGTTTGCCGCAATGCCGGTCAGTGTGGCAAAGGAGATCAGCAGGGACGATATACCGGATAAGTTCATCAAACGGGTTTCCTCAGAAATTGGTCAGGGCAGGTGGGTAGTTATTTCAGGTGAGAGATTCAGGCGGCAGATGTCGCGATTTTGCTTTGCCACCAGCGCGCTTTATCTTGTAATTGGTCCATCTGCAGGCCGCATAGCGTTCTCTCACGCATCAGACATGCGCCATTCACCCAGACGTGACTGATTTGTTCGCGTCCGGCGGCATAGACGATTTGTGAGATCGGATCGAATAGTGGTTGCGTTTCGATTGCCGATAAATCGATGGCAATGAGGTCCGCTTGCTTGCCAGCGATGAGGCTACCTATTTGCTGTTCCATGCCCAATGCTCTGGCACCGGCGATGGTTGCCATTTCGAGTGCGAGGCTGGCATTGAGGGCGGTGGGATTGCCAGATTCTGCTTTTGCCAGCAAGGCTGCCATGCGTAAGTCGCCAAGCAGATCGAGCTTATTATTACTCGCCGCACCATCGGTGCCAATGCCAACCTGGATACCCGCCATTTGCATTGCGTGAACACGTGCGAAACCTGAGGCAAGTTTTAGATTACTGGCAGGGTTGTGAGCGACATGCACACCTTGCCTGGCCAGCAGAGCGATTTCGGCATCATTGGCATGAACGACGTGAGCGGCGATCAGCGCTGGACTTAGCAAGCCCAGTTGATGCAGGCGCTGTAACGGCCGCATGCCATATTGCTTGAGACTGGTATCAATTTCGTCTTGCGTTTCGTGGATATGGCAATGGATGTCCATACCCATTTTTTCTGAGATGGCAATGATTTTACTAAAGGTTTCATCGGCGACCGTGTACGGAGCATGTGGTGCCAGACGAAACGAGATACCGTCCTGACCGATAAAACTCTGACGTGCTGCGAGTGCTTTATTGATGTATTCATCCGCATCATTCGCATAGACGGTCGGGAATTCCAGAATGCTACAACCGACGATCGTCCGCATACCAGAGTGAATGCCGGCGCGGGCTACCGCCTCATGGCAAAAATACATATCGTTGACCGTCGTGGTGCCGCCCCTGATCATTTCTGCCATCGCATGCACACTGCCGTCAAAGACGAATTCATCGGACACATGTTTTTTTTCTGCAGGCCAGATATGATGATTCAGCCAGTCCATCAGAGACAAATCGTCTGCCAGGCCGCGTAACAGGCTCATTGCCGAATGGGCGTGCAGGTTCACCAGACCAGGCAGCAGAGCATGCTTTGGCAAGACCGTATGGGTCGCCTCCGGGAATTGTTGCCTTGCCTGATCCGAAGGCAGGATGGCAGCGATTTTATCGTCTTGCATCACTAAGGCATGGTCCAGCAATACCGTCCCACGTGGCTCAACAGGAATCAAAAATTGCGGGTACAGGCAGCTTGTTGTTGTCATGACGATGTCACCTTAAAAAATTCTGGCAGAGAATGAAAACGATGTGGATAACACGATTATAGCGGCGCATCTGTGATCGGGGGTTATTAACAATACCGAGACAATTATTGCGATGAAATCGGTAGATACATTGATCCGGCGCATACGTTGATCGCTATCATTTCCCCCTATACGTTCGCCGCTTTCATCACCGATAACGACTAAGGCAGCTTGCCTGTCCTGAGCCAATATTGGTCGCGGTTGGCAGATATTGTTATGATGTGTGCTTTGCTCATTTACCTCTCTTTATCTATCCACATGTTTGAGTTCCTCTTTAAGCGCCGACCTGCATCTACTAACATCTCTCCGGCAGATGTGACTTCCTCAGCAGAGGGTAAACAAAAAGAGAGTGAACGTCAGAAAAATGCCGTAAAGATTGCGGGCAAACGTACCGAAGTCATGGAGCGCATACAAACCTTGACGAAGGATGAAAACGCCTTGGTCGAGATCATACTCAGTTGTGATTTTGCAGATGGACGTTTTAGCGCTGCGCAGCACGTGCATAGTCAGGAGGCTTTACGAAAAGTTGCGAACGCTTTGCGTAATATGGATAAACGCGTTGCGAAGTTAATGCAATCCAGGCTGGACGACATTGCGACACTGGATCGTCAACGACAACTGGCGATCCAATGCGTAGAACAGGCGCAGCGATTAGTTCATGACGAAAAACTGATTCCGCAACAGCTTATTGAGCTGGATAAATTGACCGCGAAGCTCAGCGTATTTCCTGATGATCTGAAACAAGAGTTCGGTCATCAGTATCAAGCATTGCAGGCAAGGATTGTGTCGCAGACGGTTTTGCAAAGAAAAATCATTGATCTATCTCATCTGCTAGAGGCATCAATGGGGATTGCTGATACAGCGCATCTAGTGCAGCTTGATCAATGGCAAAACGAATTTGATCAATTATTGTCCGAGCCAGAAGCTCCCAGCCTGCCTAGGAATCTGCTGTCCGACTTTACTGAAAAAATGCAAGCAGTACGTCAGCAATGGGCCTGGCTACAAACGCAAAAAAGCAGTTCTGAAGATGCGGCAGTCCGTTCAGATATGGTGCAGCAAATGCCGGTAGATGATGCTGAAAGCTATGCTCATCGATCATCGGATGTTGCCATAAGTGAGACTGACGAGAGTACGCCTATGGTTGTGCCGCCGGTAGCGAAAAGTAAGCCAGTCATACCAGCTACTCCAGCCTTATCAGCGGTGAGTACAGAGCAAATCATTAAAGCAATAGAGGCGATGGAACTTGCTCTGGAGCAGGGTAGTGCATTGCAGGCACAGAAAATTGAGCGTGATACCTTGCGTGGTGTTGATCTAAAACGTAGCAGCTTAGCCAGCGACCAAAAAGAACGTCTCTTTAAAGTTCAGTCAGAATTAGGACGTCTTTTGTCGTGGGCCAAATGGGGCGGTAGTATTTCGCGTGATGAATTAATCAGAGCCGCGGAGAATTTGCCAGCGCAAGAATTGGAGCCTAATGAGCTCGCAAAGAAAATTGGCGGTTTGAGAGAGCGCTGGAAATCCTTGGAAGCAAGCACTGGCGGCGCATCAAAAGACATCTGGGATAGATTTGATGCTGCTTGCAATCTTGCATACGCACCGGCTGCGGCATATTTCCAGCAACTTGCTCAGGTGCGGTCAGAGAATCTGGAAAAAGCAGAAGCGCTACTTACAGGCTGGCGCAACAAAGCCGATGCGTTGTTAGCAAGCTCGGACTGGAAGTCGGTAGCTCATTTTTTAAATGAACTGAAACAAGCCTGGCGCGAATCAGGCAATGTAGACCGTAAGCACAAACAGCGTCTTGATGCCATGTTTAATACGTTATATCAGTCCTTGTCGCAGCCACTGGATCTGCAAAGAAAAACCGAGATTGATCTGAGAGAGCAACTGATTCAACAAGTGACGGCAATTGATCCTGCACGTCGTGATGCAGTTGATCAGTTAAAGCAGCTGCAAACTCGCTGGCAAGAACGGGCGCTCGCTTTACCCTTGCGTCGTAAAGAGGAGCAACAGCTTTGGGAAAAATTCCGCGCTGTCTGTGATGCCTTATTTACCCAGAGGAAGGCGACTATTGGGCAGATTGACGAAGAGCGTAAATCGAATTTGGTAACTAAACTAGCAATTTGCGAGCGCGTCGAGCAAGTGATTGCATTAACGGAGCGGCAAGATCAGTCCCAGCTCCAACAATTGCTGCGAGAGGTCACGCAGTCATGGCGTGAGACTGGTGCGGTCCCACGTAATGAGGACGATGCGATTGAGAAAAAATTTCAGGCGATTTGTTCACAACTAAAACATCAGATTGAACAGGCAAGGGAAGGTGACGCTCAGGCAGCCAGACATCAATTACAGTCAAAATTTGATTTGTGTCAGCAAGTCGAACGTCAGCTGTCAGAGAGCCTTGAGCAGAGTAAATTGAGCTTGGCAAAATGGGTGGTTGACTGGAATCATTTGTCGCAGAAAAAAGCAGTATTGACCTTACTCGATCAGACATTAAATAGGCGCTTTGCCGCATGGATGCAAGCGGTTGAGTCGGGAGATGAGAACTATGCAGATCAGTTGTCCGCTAATGCAGAAATCGCAGGGAAAATCATTTTGCAGCTAGAGATATTGAATGGCATTGATAGTCCGGCGGAATTATCCAGGCTTCGTTTACAGATGCAGGTCGACGTGTTGCAGGAGACTCTCAAATCTGGCAATAAGCACAGCGCCAGTCTTGAGCAGTTGCAGCGACTATATTCTATCCCTGCAGTTCTTGAACCCTCTCAGCAGCAGCGCGTGGCACGTTTGCTGAAAGCGAGCAACATGTAACATTGCCTTTGCCGAAAAAATAAACGGAACTACAAGATACTAAAAGAGATTAAAAGAAAGGAAATGCCATGAGCTATGTATTCGATCCTAAAACACCCGCAGTGCCAGTAGCAAATTCAGGTCAGCTGTTTCCTGTTCACAGGATTTACTGCGTAGGGAGAAACTACGTGGAGCATGCAAAAGAGATGGGCTGGACCGGCCGTGAAGCACCTTTCTTTTTTATGAAGCCGGCAGACGCGGTATTGCCGGTGTTAGATGGACAAATCGGTGAAATGCCTTACCCAAGTATGACGAATAACTTGCACCATGAGGTTGAGCTGGTCGTGGCGATTGGTGTCGGCGGAAAAAATATCTCTGTGGGAACGGCGATGTCCCATGTGTGGGGATATGCAGTAGGTCTGGATATGACACGCAGAGATTTGCAACTGGAGTCTAAAGAACAAGGACGACCATGGTGTACAGCGAAGGGGTTCGATTTTTCAGCCCCGATTTCTCCCGTCTATCCAGTATCTCAGACGGGATGGATAGATCAGGGCAATATTCACCTGAATGTAAATCAAGTTCAGAGACAAGATAGCGATATTAATAAATTAATTTGGAATGTGGCGGAAGTGATCGCCACTTTATCCACCTTGTATGAATTGCAGCCTGGCGATTTGATATTTTCAGGCACGCCAGAGGGAGTTGCTGCGGTAAAGCCGGGTGACTTAATGGAGGCACGTATTGCAGGCGTCGGCGAATTAAAAGTCCGTATTTCTTAAGACTACCTAAATAAATTTTATGAAGCTCTATAGTTACTTCCGCAGTTCAGCTTCGTATCGCGTACGTATCGCCTTGAACCTGAAAGGCCTTGAGTATGAGGTCCTTCCTGTTCATCTGGTAAAAAATGGCGGCGAACAATTATCGGATACGTTTAAACAAGTTAATCCTGATGCACTGGTGCCGGCTTTGCTGGATCAATATCAAGGGCAAGAATTTTCGGTTAATCAATCGCTGGCTATAATGGAATATCTGGAGGAGGTGTATCCGGAGGTTCCACTATTGCCTAAGGATCCGGTTGTTCGCGCCAAAATTCGCGCGTTTGCACTGGGAATCGCTTGTGAAATCCATCCGGTGAATAATTTACGGGTATTGAAGTATTTGTCCAAAGATCTGGGACTAAGCGATGAGCAAAAAAATGCATGGTATCAACATTGGTGTATGTCAGGATTGCGGGTTTTAGAACAGCGTTTGGTTGAGGATCAGTGCGCTGGCCGTTTTTGTTTTGGTGATACGCCTAGTCTGGCGGATTGCTGTCTGATACCCCAGATTTTTAATGCTCAGCGCTTTAACTGTGATTTAAGTCAGGTGCCTACTCTGATGAGTATTAATCAGCATTGCATGCAGCTTCCGGCTTTTATTGACGCATCTCCAGCGAGACAGATAGACGCTGAGTAAGCTTGGCCGTCAGTCGTGAACATTAAAAAAGGATGTTAGTTTGTTTAACATCCTTTTTTATTTGCAATGACTTAACGGCAATCAGTTAGTTCGGTAAATTTTGTGCAGGAGGTGCTTCGGAGAGTGTGTCATTTAACACGGAGATTAAAATTGATCGTGTCAATTTGGACTTAGTCGTGTAGCCGTCAATCGCAAATTCATAATTGACCTGTTTTTCTGGTGCATAGCCAGGTTGACCAGTGCGTAATACGATACGTAAATTCTGACGACCCAACTCATTGCGAATGACACTGACGAGTTTCAATCCGGCATCGACGGTTTCCATGACAACGTCCAGCAAAATGAGAGCGATATCGGAATGGTCGACGACTAACTGGCGCGCCTCTTTTGCTGAGTAAGCATGTAGAAATTCAAGTGGGCGACCATGAATCTTCACGCCGCTTAATGCAAGCAGGGTCGTGTCGTGGACATTGCTGTCATCATCGGCAATCAGGATTTTCCAGGGGAGCATTGCCAGTTTGGGGTCTTGTGTTTCCAGCTCTTCTTCCAAGAAATCAATGAGATCGTCATCATCACTCTGACCAACGGAGCAACTGGAGATCACATCGTCGGACAGGCGCGCAATCATGCCTGTTTGCTTAAATCCACGGAGATGAATGCCAGATGCCATTAAATGACGAGGCGTCTGACTATCGCTGTTGTGGAGGTTTAACAAGCCGGGCATCTTACTGTTCTGAAGCTTCATCAGTTTTCTCCCTGTTGCTTGGATTAAATTTTTTCTCTGTTTTAATCTTATGTGAAGCGCCTATGATAATCAAGAGGTCGAACCACTATTTTTAACAAATGACAACTAATTAGCATATTTTCTATTTCAAATTACGCCAGTGCAAATACCCGGTGGTAATATTCACTATCGTAGTATTTGGTAGTCCTACACTCGTCTGAGCACAGTCTCTATGCCGTCTTTTTTTCTACCCGTTGCAATCGCTTGGGCAATTGGCATCAGCTCGATTACCATGCTTGTTCTGATGTATTTGCAGCGCATCAAAGTCAGTGCCAGCGCCACCCGATTCTGGGCGATTGCGTATGCCTGCATCGCTCTTCGTCAATTCTGCGCCTTATTAGAGGTTTATCGATTTCCGTTATCTGCAATGGGAGTTGATTTTTTTACGGTAGGGCTCGCATGTTCCTTTTGGTACGGTACGCGCATTTTTTTACATAAATCTGTTGCGACTCCCCGTATTATTTTATGCTTCTTCTTGCTGGTGCTCTGGAGTTTTGTCTCGCATCTGACCGGAATTGATCGCCTTTTCCGTGAATTTCCCGTGTATTTATTTGCTGGCCTCATGCTGATTGCATCGGCGGTCAGTTTTTGGCGTGTCCCGCAGACTGATCGCAATGGTGGGTATAAGACACTATCGCTATTGATTGCATTGAGAGGCATGCATCTTCTTGATTTTCCTTTTGTTCGCGGTAACAGTGATTTGCTGCCATGGGGTTTCATGTTGTCCAGTTTATTGGACTTAAGTACAGGCATGCTTTTATTGGTAGTCGCTATTCTGGAGCAGAGAAAGCAGAGCGAGATATTGTCAGCCTCAATTCAAGATGAAATGAGCGTACGTAAGCAAGCTGAGGGGGTATTGAGAGAGCGAGAGGCTTTGTTTGAAAAAGTCTTTCAATTTGTACCGGATGTACTCGTCATATGCAAAGAAAAGGATGGCCGCTATGTCGAAGTGAACAGGCACTGGGAAGCGGTGACTGGTTATAGCCGTGAAGAATCTCTGGGTAAATATTCATTGGAGTTGCAGCTTTGGGTCAATACCAGCCAGCGCGATGAATTGCTTGAGGCTATACGGACTACTGGTGAGGTGCATGACCTTCAGGCAATCTACCGGCATAAACTGGGGCACCATTATTTTGTGAGTATTTCTGGTGTGCGTTTTGAGGTTGGGGGAGAGTCTTTTGTGATGTATCTGGTCGAGGACCGGACTGAATTTCATAAAATTGAAAATCAGCGCAAAGAGGCTTTGATTCAGCTTCGTGAACGTGAAAAGAGATTTGTCAAAATATTTGATCTTGTTCCGGAGGCGATCAGTATTATCCGTATGGATAACGGCATATTGGTGGATGTCAATACGCACTGGTTATCTATGTTTGGTTTGCAGCGCGACCAGGCGATTGGCAAGCATCCAGAGCAGGACTTAAGTCTCTGGCAGGATACTCAGCGTAGAGCACAATTCGTCAAAAGGTTATTGAGCTTAGGTCAAGGGGATAGCATACGCGGTGAAGAGATCAGGTTCAGAGGTAAGGGAGAAGCATCAATCCTGGCGGAAGCTTTTTGTACAATCTTTGAATCCGATGGACAGAGATACTTGCTGACGGCAATGCGCGACATTACCGAAATCCGTGAAAGTGAACATGCAAGAAAGCGAGCCGAAGTTAATTTGCGGGAAAGAGAAGCTGTTCTGGCAACGGTCTTCCAACTGGTTCCGGATACGCTGACGATTACCCGCATGGCTGATGGTCACTATATTGATGTGAATAGAAACTGGGAACCTTTGTCGGGTTATACGCGCGAAGAGGCGATCGGACGCACGTCGGGAGATCTGGATCTTTGGGCATCCGCAGATCAGCGTCAGGAGATGATTGAACTGATCAAGCAAGATGGAGAGGTGAGGGGGATGCAAATCGCCTTTCGCCATAAGGCAGGACATATTTTTCAATGCCGTGTTTCTGGCTCTAAATTTGTCGCCGGTGATGAAACGTATCTTTTGTTAGCTTCTCATAATATTGATCAGGAAATTGCCACCGAGTTGGCAAGAGCAAAAGCTGAAATGCTTTTGCGTGAGAACGAATATAAATACTCAACGATCTTCCAGTTATCCCCAATTGCCTTAGGGCTTGTTAGTGTTAACTCGTCCTTATTCATTGAGGTCAACGACGTGTGGTTGGCTCTGTTCGGTTATTTACGTGACGATGTAGTGGGAAGAACCGCACTCGAATTGCAATTTTGGGAAAAACTTGAGCAGCGCGATGCCATGATGCAGTTGCTATTTAACGAAGGGCGTGTCGATCGTTTTGAAATACATCATCGTCACCAGAATGGGCAAGTGCTCATTTGTTTATTGTCGGCGCGTCTGTTCGCCATGAACGGCGAAAAAGTGTTTATTTTTGGCTTGCATGATGTCACTCGACAATACCAGATTGAGCAGGAAATTCGCGAGATGACGGTGCAGCTGGAGGCCAGAGTCAGACTAAGAACGATCAAGCTTGAGCAGGCGAATATAGAACTCGCTGAAGCAATGGAGTCGCTGAAGAGAACGCAGGATGAATTGATTCGCTCCGAAAAAATGGCGGCGCTGGGTTCTCTTGTGGCAGGCGTTGCGCATGAACTAAATACGCCTATCGGCAATAGTGTCACCGTTGCCAGTACATTGCAGGATAAAACCAGAGAATTGCTACAAGATATTGAGGAGGGCAAATTGCGTCGCTCGACCTTGGATAGCTATTTACAGAGCGCTGGAACTGGCACGGCGCTTTTGATGAGGACCTTAGGTATTGCACGTGAACTGGTCAGGAGCTTTAAGCAAGTTGCTGTGGATCAGTCTAGCAATCAGCGACGGCAGTTCGATTTAAAGGCGGCTTTAGAGGAGGTTATTGCGACATTGATGCCTATGTTTCATAAAGGCGCTTTTGTTTTGAAAACTGATTTAATTCAAGACGTGGCCATGGATAGTTTTCCAGGTCCTCTTGGACAAATTATTACCAATTTTATGACAAATGCATTGAATCACGCCTTTGATGGCAAAGAGAGCGGCGAGATGCGGATATCAAGCCGTCTTCGTGATACCGGACATGTGGAGATTGTGTTTGCGGATGATGGCAACGGCATCGCAGATGCGGACCAAAAGCGCGTCTTCGATCCATTTTTTACGACAAAACTGGGACAGGGCGGTTCTGGACTGGGGATGCATATCGTGTATAACCTGGTCACCGGTGTATTGGGCGGCTCAGTTGATCTGGAAAGTCATATCGGTAAAGGCACTCGCTTCACGATGGTATTGCCGCTGGTTGCTCCAGAGATTTCTCCTGAAGTTGATCCTTATCGTGCCGATAAGTAATTTTTTGTGTAAGTCATGATGTTGATTTTAGATAGACATCAATATTGATAACTATTCATGAGAACAACACTTACTAAATTTACCTGTTGCATCATCTTGTTGTCGACTGCCCAGTGTTATGCCGAAAGTGATACTGCCAGCAATCGATTTAAAGATATTTACATCAAAGAATGGGCTTGGCGGCAAACCGAGACCGGGGAGGTGGATGAGGAGACTGAGCAAAAAGTATCTGCCAGTTTGCCAAGAGTCGGTTATTTAGTACAGGAGTCTAAGCGTCGTTATTGGACTGGCGTTGTCGATCAGCTAAATAAAATTAATACTGCTGAATTGTCTGCTTCTGAGCAAGTTGATTTTGCTGTCTATAAGATGCAGATCACCAGCTTGCTGCATAGCCAGGAATTTCGTGACTACGAAAAGCCTCTCAATGCCGATTCTGCTTTTTGGTCTGATCTGACTTACATCGCTAAAGTCCCAATGTCACGTAGTCTGGATTTCGAGTGTTATCTTGCGCAGTTAAATGATATGCCGCGCTATTTTTCTGAGCAAATCGAAAATATGCGGTCGGGTTTGCAGCGTGGCTTCACTCCACCGCGCGTGACTTTGCTGGGGCGTGACGCATCTGTTGAGTCGGTTATCAATGCGCCAAATATAGAGGGTAATATTTACTTCGCTCCTTTTATTAAGATGCCTGATTCTGTACCAATAACAGAACAAGTTCGTTTACGGGAGGCAGCTATCAAGGCGGTACGAGAATTCGTACTTCCTTCGCACAAACTATTATTGCAATTTTTGCGAGCTGAATATTTTCCGCAATCCAGGCAAGACCTAAGCGCAGAAAGTCTCCCAGATGGTAAGGCTTACTACCAGTCAAAAATAGAAGAATTTACGACCTTAACACTATCTCCAGACGATATTCATGAGATCGGTCTGATTGAAATTGCGAAAATACGGCGAGAGATGGGTGACGTGGTTCGTCAAGCCGGTTTTAAAGGAGATATTCCAGCTTTTTTACAATTTCTCAGGTCTGATATTCAGTTTTATGCAAAGACGCCTGAAGAATTATTGATGAGAGCCGCGTTTATTGCGAAGAAATTTGATGGTAAGGCCGCCGCTTATTTTGGCTATTTGCCACGCAGACGCTTTGCCATTAAGCCGGTTCCTGATGATCAGGCACCGTTTTACACATCAGGTCGTGGCGGGCCTGGAATCTACTTAGTCAATACATATGACTTGCCATCGCGAGGCTTATATAGTTTGCCTGCATTGACTTTGCATGAGTCGGCACCGGGACATGCATTTCAGATGCCCGTTGCGATGGAACAAAAGGGGCGGCCCGAGTTTCGGCAGGCTTATCTATCGGCTTACGGAGAAGGCTGGGCTTTATATGCTGAGCGACTTGGTGTTGAAATGGGTATGTATGACTCGCCCTATGAATTATTTGGAATGCTGAGTTATCAGGCCTGGCGGGCGGCTCGCCTGGTCGTTGATACCGGTATTCATACTAAGGGGTGGAGCCGGGAGCAGGCGCAGAAGTATTTGAGAGAAAACACAGCGCTTTCCATGCATGAAGTTGAAACGGAGGTGGACCGATATATCTCCTGGCCGGCTCAGGCTCTTTCATACTATTTAGGTGAGATGACTATCTGGAAGGTTCGTCGCAAAGCAGAAGCTGCATTGAAAGAAAAATTCGATATCCGGAATTTTCACGATACAGTTTTGGAGTTGGGCTCTGTCCCACTATCGGTACTAGAGCAACGTATCGATCGTTTTATTTCTGAGGGCGGTAAAAGCCCATATCCCGAAATGAAATGAGCACGTGAGCTCAATATTTCAATAGTTGCGTTAGTTTTTTTCGGATTGGCTGGTCATAGACGCGATCGAGCCACCAGATGATGAGCACCAAAGTAAGCAGCAAGATAATTCCTGAGATTGGCGCATAGGCGGCAAATTCTTTGCGGAGTAATTTTTTGCAGGCAATGTCAATTAAAAGAGCCGCAGGAACATGCAGTACATAGAGCCCATAGCTAATAGAACCTAATGTGGCATAACTGGTTTTAATCCATTTTTTGTCTGATTCTGATCTACTTCCGATCAATACCAATATCGGGAACAGAAATAAAATCGTAGCGAGATCATATAAAGGCCGTAAATTTGCTGTTGGGCTTATGCATAACAAACTTATGCAAAGCGCTAGAACACACCAGCTGGGTAGTCTCAAGCACGGAGATTGGTCCCTGTATGCTGCAATGAGCAGACCCATACAAAAAGAATACGTCACTCTGGGAATGCCGCCGACGGCACTAGACCATTGGTACCCGAGGTCCAGATGTCCGAATTTGACTGCACAAATACTTAATCCAATTGCGGCTAAACATGTGATGAGGATTAATTTCTTGATGCTAAGCAACCGATAAAACATCGCATAAAGCGCATTGGCAAGTAGTTCAAATAGTAGCGACCAGGATGGTGCGTTGATCGCGTAGAGCTGAGGCGTCAACGGGGATGGCAGGACGAGCATTGCCAATATGCTAGTGAGCAATAAGGTCGTAATACTCCAATTGGCGACATTGCTTCCAGCGATAACACTCGCTATTGCCAAGATAATTCCCAGCAAAGTTCCCATTGCATAAAGTGGATAAAGCCTGATCAAACGTATGCGTATAAAAGAGTAAGTCGATACTCCCTCGTCAAGGCGTTGTGTATATGCTTTTGCTATGACGAATCCGCTAAGAACAAAAAACAAATCAACAGCAAGGTAACTCTCAGGAAAAAATAGCCCCGCAAAATAATTGGATGTGTGAAACAAAACTATCAATAGCGCAGCTATTCCGCGCATGCCATCTAGCGTGTGGTACTGATGTCTTTGGACGTTTGTCATTGATATGTGATTGGCCGATCGTGTTTTGGATAGTAACAAAGCGGGTTTTAATATTGACTATTTCTAATGAAGAATATTTTTAGACATAGCTCTTGCAAGGCTGAGTGGTATTTGCTATAGTTCGGCTCCCGTCGAGAGGCGGGGAAGGCAAGAAAAGAAAGTGAAGCAGTTAATGCAGGTTTTAGAAGTGAAGAGTTAAGTGCGCGTAGTAAGCGTGTTTAGCGAAAGCGGCTAAA
>NZ_JBMPPC010000011.1:0-88949 GCF_049340185.1 Undibacterium sp. Rencai35W | reverse complement strand
GTGCTGAATCTTGACCGCAAGGTCCCAGCCGTTTGCCAGTACATAGCCAACTCCAATATGGTCGCCGAACTGAAAATTCGTCGAAAACTTCCTGCCGTTATTGTCGTATATGTCCGATAACATGTGCTGCATAATTTATATATTACCGAACATCCGCTAAAAAATACCATTAATCTGGCATAGCTTTTATTTTTCCAAATTAATCGATAACATAGATAAATATAGTTAATTAAATGAAGACGACAATGAGAAACCAAGATAACTTGATTTTTGTAGAAGGTTTTTCTATGACCGAATTGTTGGTAGTTATTTCTATTGTTGGCATTTTATCTGCGCTTGCAATACCATCTTTTCAGTCTGCAAGTAGCACAAATAGAATTTCTACCGCAGTCAATTCACTGCATGGCGCATTATTACTCGCTAGGACAGAAGCTATTAAAAGAAATAAGAACGTAACTATCTGTCGTAGTGAAACTGCAAATTATTCGACCCCAACATGTTCTACTACCAATAGTTTAGCAACAAGCAACTCAGGTTGGGCTGATGGATGGATTGTATTCACTGATGAAAATAATAATGGGACATATCAACCGACAAGTACTCCGCCAGATATTTTAATACTGGCTCAAGGAAAACTTTCCAAAAATTTAGACGATATCTCAATCATTCCTAACACAAGTAGAAAATATATAACGTTTGGTCCAACGGGGCAAACTTTTGGTACGTTTATTCAATTTGGAATAAATCGCCCAAATTGGGATACTGAAACCTCGCATGACCGATATATTTGCATTGCTTCTGGAGGACGTGCACGTGTTAGCACTAGTCCATGCGGTGGAGTTTGAAAAAATGAAAATAACTAATCAAAACGGTAGTTCTATGATTGAGGTCATTATCGCTATTGTGATCACAGTGATGGGGCTTTTGGGGGTTGCTGGTTTACAGTTAAACGCTTTAAAGTACCAAAAAACTTCTGCCCAACGATCAGAGGCGATGCAGGCAGCGTATGACATAGGCGAGCGCATGCGTGCAAATGCTGTTGCAGCAAAGGCAAGCGCTTATGTATATACGACTTCTTACTCTACTACGGTCGCTAGCCCTCCCACCTTGCCTACTTGTACTGCACCTTGTTCTGCAGCACAAATCGCAGCTATAGATCAAGCAGAGTGGTTAATAAATTTATCTAGACGCCTTTTGGGAGGGGCTGGTTTTATCGTTTCTAACGTCAATGGGGGTTTTGATGTAACGGTTATGTGGAAAGAACCTAGTTTGATAACAACAGATCCTGCCTGTGGTAATACGCCAACTCCACCGGGCACTGGTGTGCGTTGTTTTGTTGTTACATTTACACCTTAAAAAAGTTAAAAATGAGTTCTTTTAAACCTACATTTAATCAAAGCGGCCGGTCATTAGTAGAAGTAATGATTGCGTTGACGATTGGACTTGTTATTCTCGTTTCGATTACCTCACTTTTTTCAAGTAGTAAGCAATCAGCTCGCGCCACAGACGATAAGGGGCGTCTTGAGGAGGATGGCCGGCTTGCGCTTAATTTACTTGCATTCCATCTGAGAATGGCAGGTTATGGTGAGTTGACAAATCCTTCGGTGATCGCCGTCAACAATACAAATTTGATGTCATCGTCGAGTGCTTCAACTCAGATGGATGGAATCGAGGGTTGCTCAGGGGGGTTTTCTTCGCCCGCTACGGTTACTCGCGGTTGTGTATCGACCCCTCCAGCGACTGCTGCAGATGGCGTGTTGGTCAGATATGTGGTTGATCAGGCAAACGCCAATACAACATCTGGCGGCCTTCCGGCGGATTGTCTTGGTGCTGCAATTATCCGCAGTCCACAAGTAGTTGAAAACCGCTTTTACGTTGCGATCAGCCCTACAACAGGTATGTCCGAACTGTATTGTCAGGGAAGCGGCCAAACATTGGCCGGAGCTCTTACTTTTACGAATGTTGCCCAGCCGATTGCAGAAAATATTCAAGATTTGAAAATCACTTATGGTTTCGGATATGACTATGTGAACGCAGTGGATACTCAAACAGTTGATCGTTATATCTCAGCATCTCAAGTAGATGCGATGCCTTTGCCAGGCAGCGGTAGTCAGTGGTCAAAGGTTATTTCAGTGAAAATTTGTGTCGTCGCGCGCTCTGCGAATGATGGCGTGGCCACTGCATCCCAAAAATATAGAGATTGTGCTGGAAGCATTGTTACTCCATCAGATCGTCGTCTATATCAAACTTTCTCAACAGTCGTCGCGTTGAGAAGTCGTGCTGCAGGGAGTTTAAATTGAAACGATTGCATAAAACTGAAATGGGATTCGTACTTGCTACAAGCATGATTTTCCTTGTGATTATGACGCTTCTTGCGATTACAGCTATACGACGTGCAACATTGGATGAAAAAGTTGCCGGTAATTTACGTGAACAGAATTTAGCTTTTCAAGCAGCGGAGCGCGCATTGCGATATTGCCAGAATGATTTGGAGACAGTGCAGACAATTATTGTGCAAATTTCTCCACCTCCTTTAATTGGATCGACGATGCCGACCTTATGGACTGTAAAAACTAATTGGGGCACCGGTGGAATAGCCACTACTCTTCCTGCTGGCACAGTGCTAAATGTTGTGTCTCAGCCACAATGTATGATTGAAAAATGGCAATTTCGCCCTAAGAGCGGCGTCACTGGTCAGAATAAAGGCTCCGCTTATCTGATTACAGCCCGCGGTGTAGGGGCAACAAATAGTTCTGTGGTGTGGCTACAAGTCGCTGTGCGACCTGGTACCTAAAATAGTAAGGAGTAAGAGAAAATGACACACAACTTTAAAAAAATTGTAAGTTTAGCCTTGGTTCAGGGGCTCTTACTGCAACTTGCACTCGCATCTTCGGCTACGGCTGCGATTTCTAATTTGCCGCCGCTGGTGCGACCAAATGTCCCGCCAAACGTTTTTTTTACTCTAGATGACTCTGGTTCTATGCAATTTGAAGCCGTACCCGATTCCTTAGTTTATGCTGAACAGGGATTTCCTCAGCCTGTGGGCGTTTACTATGGGGGACAGAATAAAAATGATGTTATGGGATTTGGCGATGGTGTTGGAACAAATAATGCCATGAATATTTATGTTGCTAGGTATCGCTCGTCTGATGTCAATGCTTTGTACTACGACCCAGACGTTAGATATGATCCTTGGATATCTTCTAACGGAAATCCAATGGCTGCAGCCAATCCTCTTGCTGCATTATTCAATCCGATTGCCCCGTCAAATGGAAGTTTGGTTGGAACAATTGATCTAACAAGTAGTGCTCAGGGAGTCGTTTGGGGTGCGCGCAGTTGGGCCAAAGATACTAATCCAGGATCTAATGTTTCTGAAAAGCGCGATTTTTATCCTGCAACTCACTTTCGATATATAGGAGGCACCGGTTGTACAGGCGCTAAGACTTCAACGCTTACTAGTTGTTTTAGTCGAATAGAAATTAAACCGGCAAATGCACCATTTATAAAAACGACTGACAGGACGGATTGTGCTGGTACAAGTTGCACTTATCAAGAGGAGATCCAGAATTTTGCGAATTGGTTTCAATACTGGCGCTCTCGTATATTAATGGCCCGCGGTGGTACTGGGATCGCATTTGCTAAGCAGGCTACAAATTTGAGGGTTGGCTTTGGTGCAATTAATGCCCCAACTACTAGTATTAATGGTGTTAATACAGCTGTAATACAGAGAGGTGTTAGTACAGATTTTTCTGGTACAAACAGAACAGGTTTTTTTGATTTGTTATATCAACATCCTATGCCGAGTTCAGGCACTCCTTTGCGTCAAGCGATGGACGTTGTTGGCAAGTATTTTCAGCGTACGGACATAGGCGGACCTTGGCAAAATGTGATTAATTCTGGGGTAAATTCCGATCAGGCAACATGCAGACAAAATTACCATATTTTAATGACTGACGGATTTTGGAACGGTAGTAGTGCATCAAGTCCAGCCAATCAAAACAACGATGGCACAAGCGGCTCGCTAATGACTAGTTCAAGTGGTAGTACTTATCAGTATTCGCCTGTAAATCCTTACCAAGATAGTAATTCAGATACATTAGCTGATGTTGCTATGTATTATTGGAAAACGGATTTGCGCCCAGACTGGGGTGTGTCTAAGAAAAATGTCCCTGTGGCAAGTACAAATGTTGATCCAGCGTTTTGGCAACATTTGGTTACTTATACAGTAGGTCTGGGAGTGGTTGGTACTTTGGATCCGGCAACAGACTTACCAGCATTAACTGCAGGTACCAAGTCTTGGACAACACCATCTGCTGATTCTATTAATAATGTAGACGATCTTTGGCATGCAGCAATTAATGGGCATGGTCAATATTTCAGTGCCGCCAACCCAAAACAATTCGGTAATTCACTTGCCTCCGCTTTGAATGATATTGCAGCACGTTCTGGTGACGCGGCAGCGGTAGGAACATCTAGCAACACTGTTAGAGCGGGTTCAAAGCTTTACGTCTCTACTTACAATACTAAAGATTGGTCTGGCGGTTTACAGCAGTTAAATATTGACTCTGCAGGAACTATTACCGGAACTGATTGGACTATTGATCAAAATACAGTTTGGCCTCAGCCAAGAAATATTTTTAGTTATAGAGATAGTATTGTCAAAGGAGTGGCATTTGACTTTGCAAATTTGGCTACCACAGATCAAACTTATTTTACTTCTGCTGCGACTCTAACGTTCGGTGCAAAGGTTACCGGTAGTGATATTGTTGATTACATTAAAGGTAATAAAACAAAAGAAGTGTTAAGCGGTGGTCCATTCAGGGATAGGCAAAATCTGCTGGGAGATTTGGTCGGATCAACACCTCAATTTATCAGTGAAGGTGAAGATGAGGGATACAGCTTTTTACCCGCTGGAACACCAGGTCAATCTAGCTATTTTACTTTTTATACAAGTACAAAGAAAAGCCGTTTGGCGAACCCAAAAGTTTATGTAGGTTCGAACGATGGAATGCTACATGCTTTCAGAGTGAGCGATGGGCGAGAGACATTTGCATATGTGCCTAAAACTGTGATGTCTAATTTACCTAGCCTTGCAGACCCAGCATATACACACAAATTCTTCGTGAATGGCACGCCAACTATTGCAGACGCGTATATCGGAGGATGGAAGACGGTACTGGTTGGAACGACAGGAGCTGGTGGCAGAGGTGTATTTGCGCTCGACGTTACAACGGGAGGTACATTTCAATCTACTGACGTTCTCTGGGAGGTTAATTCGAGTGATGACCCAGAAATCGGTTACACGATAGGAAACCCTCAGGTTGGTCGCGCAGCAAATGGAGATTGGGTTGCCGTATTCGGAAACGGTTATGAGAGTAACTCTAAACGTGCAATCTTGTTCATGGTTAATTTATCTACAGGTGTAATTACTAAAGTAGATACTGGAGTAGGTAGCAACTCTCTCCCCAATGGACTTGCAACCCCCCGTCTGGTAATTGATGAAAATTCAACAATTGTCGCTGCATATGCAGGAGATTTACAAGGGAACCTATGGAAATTTGATTTTGGTACGTCAGGTACTACTGTAGCGTTTTCAGGAACTAGATTATTTCAAGCAGTTTCTTCTGGCAAAGCACAACCAATCACTGTACAGCCAGATTTATATCCGCATCCATTAGGTGGACTCATCGTAACCTTTGGGACAGGTAAACTGTTTGAGACTGCAGATCCCTCAATTACAGATACCCAATCGATATATGGTATTTGGGATAACAGTGGGATTGCTAATGTCACTGCATCCACTGTTGCTGGACAGTCCAATCTGGTTCAGCAAACATTGTCATCCGTTGGTACTGGATTAACATTACTGAGTAACAATTCGGTTGATTGGAACTCAAAGCGCGGCTGGTATATAAATCTAGCGCCTAGTGAGAGAATTATCATAGATCCCGAGGTAGTATATAGAACAGTATTTTATACAACTGTTATACCTGGTAGTGCGACAGACCCTTGTATTACAGATGGCACCTCGGTCACGATGGTTATTGATCCAATTACCGGGGGAGCCGTTAATCGTACTGTATTAGATACCAATAAGGATAATAAGGTCGATGCTACAGATATTAAAGCAAGTGGTATTTCTGGCTCTTTAACGTTTGGTAATACCATATTGCGTAAAAAGGGTGGTGTTAAGATGTATAAAGCCGATACAGGAGGAAAAATTATTGGTGGATCAAAAGCTGAGGATGCTGCACCAGATTCCATACCGACACTTCGCTTGTGGCGTCAAATTTTGGGCAAAGATTAATAAAGAAAGTGAGCCAATATATGATTTACAAAAGCGAATTACGTGGGTTTACTTTAGTTGAGTTAATGATTGTGATGGCTGTTATGGCAATATTAACAGCCGTTGCGGTCACAAGTTACACAAGTAATATTCGTAAAAGTCGGCGTGCAGAGGTTAAAAGTATCTTGCTGGAAGATGCGCAGTTTATGGAGCGTTACTTTACTGAAAATAATCGCTATGACCAAAATATATCTGGATTAGCAGCTAGTTTGCCAGTTTTGTCCTCACCAAAAACTGGCACTGCCCAGTATACAATTTCTTTTTCAAGCGGATTTCCAACATCTACTGCCTATACTATTCAAGCAGTGCCAGTATCTAGTCAATCAATGGCCAGTGATGAATGTGGGACGTTCATATTGAATAATTTAGGTCAACAAACAAATGCGAACTTGGTTGCGCCTAAGACTTCGGATGAATGTTGGACTAGATAATTTGATTTTTGACACACAGAAAAGCTGAAACTCAATCAGGTTTCAGCTTTTTTTCTTTGGCAATCTCCTGAATCGCCTCAGCAAACTCAGACACATCCTCAAAGCTCTTATACACAGAGGCAAAGCGGATATAGGCGATTTTGTCCAGGCGTTTCAGCTCTCTCATGACGAGCTCGCCTATGTAGCCAGATATGACTTCGCGTTCGCCGCTGGATAATAATTTTTCTTCTATGCGTTGGATTGCGGTGTCGACTGCTTCTGCCGATACTGGGCGCTTGCGCAGGGCTAACATCAGGCTGGCGCGTAATTTTGCGGGTTCAAATTCTGTTCTGCTGCCATTTTTTTTGACGATGGATGGCATGATGAGTTCGATACGCTCGTAGGTGGTGAAGCGTTTATCGCAATTGGCGCAGCGGCGGCGGCGACGGATAGTGTTGCCGTCCTCGGGCACCCGGGTGTCGATGACTTGCGTGTCATCGTTGTGGCAGTAGGGGCATTTCATGATGTTTATTCCAATCGATGGTGTCGCAATAGATGCGATACATTTTATATACTCCCCTGCAATATTACATAAAATGACCGCTCACGCACCAAAGTATTGCGTGGTTTATAAATACATGGTGGGAGTATGTTGCTATTTGCTCGTGTTGATCCCTGACGATGTGTTGATTTTTCGTGTATTGACGAGTTGAATTTCCTCATTTTATTTTCACGCTTCAATTCAGACTGTCTAAAACGACTGCTGTATAAAAAATGCCACTCGAATTGAGTGGCATTTTATTAGCAAGCTGAGGTTTTATGCTGCATAGACAGGGAAGGCGTCAGTCAGTTTTTTGACTTCGACTTTGACGCGTTCGATGGTTGCTGCATCGTTCGGATTGTCCAGTACGTCTGCGATCAGATGGCCGACTTTGATGGCTTCTGCTTCTTTGAAACCACGTGTTGTGAAGGCCGGGCTGCCGAGGCGGATGCCGGAGGTGATCATTGGTTTTTGTGGATCATTAGGAATGCCGTTTTTGTTGCAGGTCATGTGGGCGGAGCCGAGAATTGCTTCGGCTTCTTTTCCTGTCAGGCCTTTAGGGCGTAGATCTACCAGCATCACGTGAGATTCTGTGCGACCAGAAACGATGCGCAAACCGCGTTCGGTCAGCGTGTTCGCCAGTGCGGCTGCATTTTTTACGACCTGTTCTTGATAGGCTTTGAATTCCGGTGTCAGTGCTTCCTTGAACGCGACGGCTTTGCCTGCGATGACGTGCATTAGCGGGCCGCCTTGGAGGCCAGGGAAAATTGCAGAGTTGATTTTTTTTGCAATCGCTTCATCGTTTGACAAGATGATGCCGCCGCGTGGGCCGCGCAGACTCTTGTGGGTCGTTGATGTGACGACGTCGGCAAACGGTACCGGGTTAGGGTAGACGCCAGCGGCGATCAGGCCGGCATAGTGCGCCATATCGACCATGAAGTAAGCGCCGATTTCTTTGGCGATTTTGCTGAAGCGTTCGAAATCAATGCGCAATGCGAATGCCGATGCGCCGGCGATAATCAGTTTTGGTTTGGTTTCGCGGGCGAGTTTTTCCATCGCGTCGTAATCAATGTCTTCTTGCGCGTTCAAGCCATAAGAAACCACATTGAACCATTTACCCGACATGTTCAAGGGCATGCCGTGCGTCAGGTGACCGCCTTCGGCTAGGCTCATGCCCATGATGGTATCGCCTGGATTCAGCAGAGCAAAGAACACACCTTGGTTCGCTTGTGAACCTGAGTTCGGCTGTACATTCGCGAAGTTGGCACCGAATAATTCTTTCAGGCGATCAATCGCAAGTTGCTCAACGACGTCTACGTGTTCGCAGCCGCCATAGTAGCGCTTGCCGGGATAGCCTTCGGCGTATTTGTTCGTCAGTTGTGAGCCTTGCGCTTCCATGACGGCTGGCGAGGTGTAGTTTTCTGAGGCGATGAGTTCGATGTGTTCTTGTTGGCGGTGATTTTCTTGTTGAATCACGGCGTACAAATCGGGATCAATATTGGCGAGAGTATGATTTTTTGCGAACATGACAAGCTTCCTGTTGAGATAGAAGGTGAATCAGTGAATGTAATGGATCAGGTGCCCGAGCCAGATAAAGCGCATAGACAAATAGAGCGAGCAGCCTTGATCGTTCTTACCATCCAGGCTACCCAGGCGCACGGCTATTGAAATCTCACGCTTCCCGATGGATCTCCATCTTCGCCGTTAGTCGCTGCCAGAATGTTGTATAGCAATTCATAGCAAGGTTAAGACGTTTTCGCCAGTCACGTGAGACGAAATGGTTTGCAAATTCTACGTCAAGCCTTCTGATTGAGCAAGAATAGCCTGCGATATAAATGGATTAAAAAGTAGATTAAGGCATGGATTACATTAAGAAAATTGATTCTGTCGCTGATGGGGGAGTCGTTCTGACATCCCTCTCTATCCGATACCGAGTCTGATGAAGCGCAACGAACGGCGCCAGTCGCTTCAGACGGATGTGATAAAACCGCATAGAATAACGTCTACAGTTACACCAAGATTTTCTATCAGGCGCACTAAAGCTGTTATTTAAGTGCTGACGGTGCATTTTTGGTCATTTGGGCCACTTTTTGAACCTTATTATTGGCTCATGGCTAGTCCTTATCACTTTATTCAGGGTAAGGCTGCCTCGAAAAGTGTATCCGTCATCAACGTTCATTAACGTAAATCCTGATGGATAATCTCGGTTAAAAGCACGGCGTACGCATTTTAATAACGATAAGAGGTAATCATGATTGTCTTAATTACAGGTGCCAGCTCCGGTTTTGGCGAAGAGATGGCAAGAAAATTTGTCAGCCACGGACACAGAGTCATTGCCACAGCGCGTCGCACAGACCGTCTGGCGGCATTGCATGCAGAGTTGGGTGCTGCGCTATTGCCGATCAAAATGGACGTAACAGATAAAGAGTCCATTCAGCATGCTTTGGCAGAATTGCCACTTGCCTGGCAACAAATCGACGTCCTGGTCAATAACGCAGGATTGGCTCTCGGTACTGAGCCGGCGCACCAGGCGAATCTGGATGACTGGGAGACTATGATCGATACCAATACCAAGGGTTTGGTCCGTGTCACCCGTGCGATTTTGCCCGCTATGGTGCAGCGTGGTAGTGGTCTGGTCATCAATATTGGTTCGATCGCTGGCTCTATTCCCTATCCGGGCGGCAATGTATATGGTGCAACCAAGGCGTTTGTTGATCAGTTTACGCTGAACTTGCGTGCCGACCTGGTCGGCACGGGAGTACGTGCAACGAACATCGCGCCGGGATTATGCGGCGGTACTGAGTTTTCGAATGTGCGCTACAAGGGTAATGATGATGCTGCCGCAAAAGTCTATGAAGGTACCGTGCCTCTGACGGCAGTGGATATTGCAGAGTCTGCTTACTGGGTCGCAACCTTGCCGCCGCATGTCAATATCAACTATATCGAAATGCTGCCGACCTGTCAGGGCTTCGGCGGTTTTAATATCAAGCGCAACGCGGTGTAAGCGGGCGGTTGCTGATCGGCTGCTAACCGATTGCTAAACGCTTACTATTTGTCATACTGGTAGAGAGTATTTTTATTTGTCCTTACATATATTGCGCGATCAGCATTAAAAATAAAGATACTCCCCCTTTTTTATAAAATCATTGAGCGCTATGCTGCGAGAATTTAACTGGTTTGTGCGTGTCTACTACGAGGACACGGATGCAGGTGGCATCGTGTTTTATGCAAACTACCTGAAGTTTTTTGAACGTGCCAGGACTGAATGGTTGCGTGCTGCCGGAATTAATCAGCAGATCATGAGTGCCGAGCATCAGGTGATGTTTGTCGTCAAAGGCACGGCTGTCGAGTATCATGCTCCCGCCAGACTGGATGATGAACTCAGGATCAGTGTTGTGGTCGAAAAGCTGGGGCGTGCCTCCGTACAGTTTATTCAAGAAGTCTGGTGTGGCGATCGCTTGCTGGTGACAGGCAAAATCAAGGTGGGCTGTGTGAGTGTTGGCGCGGTGCGTCCAGCGGCTATTCCGGGTGAGATTTTGCAAAAAATTGCCTGAGCTTGCCAATGACTTGTTCGCTGCCATCGTTTTAAATCAATATTTGCGCTCGATCGTCTTCAAGCTTCGCCGTTAATTTTTCGATAGACCACGTAGTTAAAGGGTAGCGAAAAAAGTAGGCGGTGCGAAAAATTGATTGGGGCAGAGTGATATGAGGCTGGCACCAGAATCTGATTTAGTTGGTTCTGGTTGGTTCTAGTTGATATTAAACGCCCGAAAATTTTTGTAAAAATCTAAAGTAAAGAAACCATGACTGTTACTCAAGACTTATCGTTCATCACCCTGATTACCAATGCGTCGGTTCTGGTGCAATTGGTCATGCTGCTGTTGCTAGGCGTTTCCGTGACTAGCTGGAATTATATTTTCAGCAAAATGTTCGCGATCAAAAGAGCGCGCAAGCAGACAGAAGAATTCGAACGTAATTTTTGGTCCGGCGGCAACCTCGGCGAGCTCTATCAGGTTGCTGCATCGAATCGTCGCTCCAGCGGCGATAAGACCGGTGCGCTGGAACGTATTTTTGAAGCGGGTATGAGTGAGTACCACAAGGTCAAAGCGGCAAATAAGGCAACCCTTGATGCGACCGCCATGCTCGATGGCGCACGTCGTGCGATGCGCGCAGCGTATCAGCGGGAGATGGACCATCTGGAGGCACATTTATCGTTTCTGGCATCGGTCGGTTCTGTCTCGCCTTACGTCGGCTTGTTTGGCACTGTCTGGGGGATTATGAATGCCTTCCGTGGTCTGGCGAATGTGCAGCAAGCGACGCTGGCAGCGGTCGCTCCGGGCATTGCCGAGGCACTGATTGCGACAGCGATTGGTTTGTTTGCAGCGATTCCGGCGGTATTGGCTTATAACCGCTACTCACATGATATCGACAGGCTGGCGATTCGCTTTGAAACCTTCATCGAAGAGTTCTCGAATATTTTGCAAAGACAATCCCGCTAAGTTGCCATGAGTTCTCTGCGTGGCGAACGTAAACGCAAATTTAAAGCTGAAATTAATGTCGTTCCCTATATCGATGTGATGCTGGTTTTGCTCGTGATTTTTATGGTGGCAGCACCGATGACCAATCCCAGCGTAATCAATCTGCCGACGGCGGGGCAGTCGACACAACCACCGTCAGACTATATAGAAATCACGCTTGATACGAATAAATACGCGATCAGCATCAATACCAAAGGCAGTAGCAACGGCAATAGCAAACAAGAGTCGAAAGAGACCGCCGCGAATCACAAGCAGTTGATGCAAAAACTCAAGGAATATCACGATGCCAAGCCGGATCTGTCGGTCATGGTGTCGGCGGATAAAGAGATGAAGTACGACGAAATCATTCAAGTTATTTCTGAGGCGAAAAAACTCGGTATCAATCGGGTTGGCCTGGCGACCAAGTGATGCCTGTGCGTTCAGTTGTTCTCTCTTGCAGTTTGATGGTATTGAGTGCGGGACTTACCGATTGTCTTGCATCAGAACAGCCGCGGCTCAGCTTGCTTGCTGAGTCAGTCACGCCAGTAACAACGCAGACCACAGTAAGTACAGCTGAGAAGCCGCTTAATCAGCAGGCTGATGCGCCTGCCGACATGAAAAATGAGATGGTGAACAGTGATGTCGTTAGCGATGTCAGCAGTGACAACATCAATGACGCCATCATGGTTTCCGCATCCGCTAAGCGCTTTCAGATCGGAGACGCCAGCGGGGATTGGCTGGCACTGATCAAGCAGCATATTCCCGAGCTTGCTCCAGGCACAGATCCGCAAAACGTGACACCGACTTTGCTGCGCAAATTACGGCTCGACATAGGAAATATTCTGGCGACGGAGGGCTACTTTTCTCCGCTTATTTCATTTGATGCCAGTGATGCCAGCGAAAAAACAAGCGGCGTCAGGTCAGGTGAAAATTCTGTTATTCGTGTCAATATTGATGCTGGCGCCAGAACTCTGATCAAGGACGTCAAGCTACAATTTTCCGGCGCGCTGAACGAGGCGTATAAAACGGGGCAGACAGACGCCGTCAAGCGGCAGAGCACACTGACCGCCGACTGGGGGTTGCCCGCCGGCGCCGCGTTTCGTGATGAGGATTGGGATAAGGCAAAGACGACGCTGATAGAAGCCTTGCGTTCTGATGTTTATGCGTCAGCCTCCATTGCCAATAGCAGTGCGACGGTTGATGCAGACAGTAATACAGCAATGCTTGCGGTTGATGTCGATAGCGGGCCGCCATTTACTCTGGGTGAGATGAGCATAACTGGTTTGCAGCGGTTTCCCTCATGGCTGCTGGATCGTTATCAGCCACCAAAAAAAGGCGAGCCGTATTCGCGCTCCCGTCTGTTGGAATATCAGCGAGCCTTACAAAATTCTGCCTATTTCTCCACCGTTGCGGTGAATGTCGATACCGATCCGGCGAAGGCCGATAACGCGCCTGTCGAGGTCAGTGTGGTCGAGCGCAAAGCGCGTGATCTGGGTTTTGGTGCGGGTTACAGCAGCAATACTGGATTCCGGGCAGAAGTCTCTTACCGTGACCGCGATATCCTGAGTAAGGCATGGGATTTACGCAGTGCCGTGCGTATCGAACAAAAGCGTCAGCTCGGCTATGCCGATATTTATCTGCCGCCGCGAGATACGCAATTTTTAGATTCCTTTGGTGTACTGGCAGACCGGCAGGACATCTCGGGACTGTTACTGACTCGCACCGCTCTTGGCGTCAAACGCACCAGTACGCGCAATCATCTGGAGCAGCGTATCGGCTTGAATTTTTTGCGTGAAAAAGTAGAAATCGATGGCGAGCTACCAAATTTTAATAAAGCTCTGGTGACCTCAATAGGATGGACATGGCGCGATGTCGACGACAGTTTTGCGCCGCGCAAAGGTCAGATTGCTCAACTCGATCTGGCATTTTCAGAAAAAGCTTTATTGTCAGATCAACGTTTTATCCGCACTTATGCCAAGTACCAGCGCTGGATACCGGTAGGGCAGCGTGACAGCATTATCCTGCGTGCAGAAATAGGCCAGATCCTGTCGCAAAGTCGCGACGGTATTCCTGAAGAATATTTGTTTCGCACTGGCGGTAGTAACACGGTGCGTGGATACGCCTATCAAAGCTTGGGTATTCAAAATGCGGGCGCCGTCACCGGTGGCAAAGTCATGGGTGTGGCGAGTGCCGAGTACGTGCATTGGACCAAATCCAATTGGGGCGCCGCGACCTTTGTCGATCTTGGTGATGCAGCAGATAACTGGCGTGATCACAGTGCCAAACAAGGCTACGGCATTGGCGGACGTTATAAAACGCCTGCCGGGCCGGTCGCATTAGATCTCGCCTACGGCAAAGATATTAAAAAATTCCGCCTCGATTTTTCGATCGCGATTGCATTTTGATGATGCAACTACTGTCACTATGAATGCAATATGAATCCGGACTCTCCACAATCTGAGCAAGGTATTGTTACCAGTGGATCCGCTACGTCTGTCTTGGCAGATATGAGCACGGTGAAAAAAAATAAAATCCGTTTTGTTTCCCGTTGCCTATGGACTCTGGCTTTTATTCTGGCGGTTGTAGCAGGATTGGCGGGATGGATAGGCTGGACTCAATCAGGGACGACTAGCTTACTCAAGCTGATACAAGTGATGACGGCGGGACAGCTCAGTTTTGCGGATGTCCGTGGTCACCTGATGAATGAGTTAACGATAGGTGAGTTGCGTTATCAGACGGCGACAATTCATGTGAAAGCAGACGGTGCAAATCTGCGCTGGCAACCGTCAGCCCTTTTGTATGGAAAGCTTTCTATACAAAATTTGCAAGTTGTCAGCTTGCAGATTGACACGTTAGAGGATAAAACACCGGCGAGTTTGCCAGCCAGCCTCAGCCCAGGCATTGAGATCGTGCTGGATCAGATGGCGATGGGACAAATCAGATTTGGCAGTTTTGTGACAGACAGCAGTAAGATCAAGCGTACTCCCGTGATGACGTTAACGGGGGTTACGGGGCAACTGCACTTCGGTCAATTGCAGCATCAAATACAAGCCAGCCTCAAAACAGACTTTGGTCATGTCAGTGCCCGCATGACGATGGCGACACAGAGACCATTTAAAACCCAGGCAGAGCTCAATTATCGCGGTCAGCCTGATATTGAATTACCTGAGATCGGTGTGGTCGCCAATCTTTCCGGATCCTTGGAAGAATTGCTGGTAGATGCCAGAGCGACATTAAGCCAGAAGACGGTGAGCGCTGAAACAAATACCAATGCAACTGTAGCTGCAACTAAAACTGTTCAGAGAGCGCAACCAGCGCCGGCCTTGCAAGGAGAACTGAAGGCGGTGCTCACGCCTTTTGCCGCGCAGCCAATGCGCAGTTTGCAAGCAACGATCTCTGGTTTAAATCCTGCTGAGTTTGTCGCACAGGCGCCCGCTGCTAATTTGAATATCAGCGCTGACATACAACCTGTTGTCGTGTCAGCGACATCGATATCGACATTCGCATCGACACCCGCAGTGAAAAAATCTACCAGTACGACATCCGTTAGTTCAACGGGTTTGCATTTGACTGGCAAGATACAGATCGGTAATTCGCAGGCCAGGCGTTTTGATCAAAACGGATTGCCCTTCACGAAATTGACTTCGGCAGTCGCCTGGAACGGCGATCACTTTTCACTGGATCAGATGCAGGTGCAATTGGCGGGGAAAGGGCGAATCTCAGGTTCAGGGACGGTGCAGTTACCATCAGGAGGCGCGCCTCTGGTTGATGCTCGCTTTGATGTGGCAGACGTCGACCTGGCGCTGCTGGATCAACATATTCAGCCGACTCAGTTAAAGGGACGTATTCAGGCGCAATCACGTCCGGATCATCAGATCAATTTTCAAGCGCAATTGAGCGATCCCCGTGCCAGTCTGAATGCCGAGGCAAGTTATTTTCCGGGACTAAAAGCACAAGCAGAGATGGATGTGAAAAATGGTGTAGCTGCAGCGCCGAAAAAAATCATAGCAACGGCAGAAAAAACAGCATTGCTACGATTGACAAAATTCGATCTGACTTCAGCGGAGTCGCGTTTGCAAGCACAGGGCGAGATGAGCCTGAATAGTGCGATGCAATTTAATGTCAAAGGCAGCATGCAACACCTTAATCCCGCTCGCTGGATCAAGGCGCCGGCGGGAAATATTAATGCCAACTTTTCGGCTTCTGGTCATCTTCAGCCAAAACTCGATATTGAATTGCAGCTACCTGCCTTGCAAGGACAATATGCAGGACAGAGCCTGAACGGCGTGATTGATGCGCACTGGCAGCAAGATCTTGCCTTAAGCATTAAGCAGCTTGACCTGCATTGGGGTAAAAATTATATAACCGGACAAGGCGTCTGGGGGAACGATAAGGACCAATTGCAAGTGACGATGGAGATGAGCGATCTGACGGCAATCTCGCCATGGTTGCCCGCACAACAAACCTTGGCAGGCAATCTAAAAGCTCAGTTGCGTCTGCACGGAAAAATGACTGAGCCCGCAGGAATGATCGATATTAGCGCACAAAAACTGCGCTTTGGTCAGCAATGGGAAGTTGATAGCGTGCAGGCCAAGTTCGATTTGGCGCATGGTGTGCAGGGGGCTTTTGATGGCGATATTCAAGTCAAAAATTTGCACAGTGATCTTGTGCCAGGCAATACAACAGATGCACTGAATGCGAATAAAAAAGTGGGCTTGCCAGTCCTGGCGGAACAAATCAGCTTGCTGCTCAAGGGCACGCGCGAGTCGCATGCGATCAGCCTGAATACTCGCTTTACCAAAGCACGTAGTTTAACGATGCAAGCCACTGGTAGTCTGGGCGGCAAGACGAATGCAGCTGAAAAATCTGCTGATGACGCTTTGCAGTGGCAAGGGCAAATTCTGAGTGCCGGTTTGACGGGCAAACCAGATCTCAATTTGCTTGCACCAGTGAAGTTGCGCGCCTCGGGCCAATCGCTGAGTGTGACTGACCTGGCTTTGGCAGGATCGATTGGCCGTCTGGATGTGATGCAGTTCGAGTGGTCGCCGGACGGTATCAAAACGCAAGGGAAGTGGGCCGCGATGAATGCGATTGCTTTGGCAAACCTGATTCGCCCACAATATGCCGTCGAGGGAGATCTGCTGCTCGATACCGCATGGAACCTGCAACTCAAAGATCACCTGCAAGGAGAGTTGCATATCCAGCGTCAGAGCGGTGACGTGCGTATCAATGATGCTGACGGCACCGGTAAAGCGATTCCTTTAGGTATCCGTGATTTGCAAATGCATCTTGTTTTAGGTGGACTGCTTGCTGGTAGTGATGCTAACAAATTGGAGCTGAATGCGACCGCCGATGGCGCACGGCTAGGGCGCTGGCAATTACAGGCGAACTCTGCCGTCAGCAAGCGATCCGGTAGCTGGACTTTTGCTTCCGATGCCGCTCTTGCTGGCCAGGTTAAGGCAGATATTCCCGATGTGCAGTGGCTGGGACCATGGATCAATCCCGGCCTGGCATTAAAAGGGAAATTACTGATCGACGCGCAACTGGCCGGACAGATGAAGCAGCCGAAGTATCAGGCCAAGCTCAGTGGACGTGAACTCGAAGTGGCATTTGCGTCTGAGGGCTTACTTTTGCCCAATGGTGTGTTGGACGCTGTCATTGATGAAAGTCATGTAAGGCTGAATCGCCTTGAATTCTCGAATACCGTATCGATGATGCCTCGCCATGCGCAATTTCAGGGAGTCAACTGGATCGGGCAAAAAGGCGAGCTCAGTGCTAGCGGTGATATCGACATCCGTAATGAGAGTGGCAATATTCAGGCGAAGATGACGCAGTTCCCGCTCTTGCAGCGAAATGACCGCTGGCTCGTGGTCAGCGGCGAGACAAATATCGTGAATGTCAAAGACGTCTGGAACTTGACGGGAAAGCTTAAAGCCGATGGTGGATATTTTAAATTGCCCAAATTGCCACCGCCGAGTTTGTCTAGCGATGTCGTCGTGATCCGCAGTAAGGATAAAGCAGCACAAGCCAAGGTCGCAGAAGATGCCAGCAAGAAAGCGCTGAAGTCCCGGCTCGACATGAGTTTTGATATGGGACCCCGATTTGTATTTGTTGGCCGTGGGCTAGATACGGCGCTGACAGGCACCATACGCTTGCGTGCTGCGGATGGTAATCCTATGCAGGCCAGTGGCTCCATCAGTACGGTTGGTGGCGCTTATGAAGGTTATGGGCAGCAATTGGCAATAGAGCGTGGCATTTTGAATTTTCAGGGACCGCCGGCAAATCCTGGTTTGAATATCCGCGCTTTGCGGCTGGGACTGGCGGTAGAGGCGGGCGTGGAAGTGGTCGGTACGGTTGCTGCGCCGCAAGTACGTCTGGTTTCAGAGCCTAGCGTGCCTGATGCCGAAAAGCTGTCATGGCTTGTACTTGGCCGCGGCTCAGATCAGATCGCCGGGAATGATGCCTCCTTGCTGATGTCGGCAGCGAGCGCTATTTTCGGCGGAGATGGCAGCCGCAATATTCCACGAGATCTGGTGCATGGTCTGGGTTTTGACGAATTTTCAATGGGTACTGCGGATACCGGCAATGGCTCTAAGTTGCCCAGCCAGACGATTGCTGGCGCTACCTCTTTAGGATCAAGTTCGGGTGATCAGGTCGTTACCATCGGCAAGCGGCTGGCACCGGGAATCGTGCTGTCGGTTGAGCGTGGTCTGTCCGATGCCAGTGGCGCAATTAAATTGAGCTGGCAACTGACCCGGCGCATCAGCATTATCGGCAGGACAGGAAACGAGTCCTCGGTCGATGCTTACTATACGTTTTCATTTAATTAGACCGCAATTCCCGACTTCGCTCAGTGATCCCGCTTATAATTTTATTTGCAATGCAATATCCGCTTGAAAATAGCGCTCAGGCAATCATTTGTAGGCCATATCAAGGAACTAAGCAGCAATTGGTGCATCATATAAAGTCATGAAAGAATTTTCCCTGAATATCCCCGCAGACAGATTTCCACGTGAGCCCGGCCAGTGGCGCTCCGTCAGCTTGGCCGCACTGGTGCATTTGTTACTGCTGATTTTTCTATGGGTTGGTGTGCAGTGGCAGAATAAAGAAACAATGGCAGTGGAAGCGGAAGTCTGGGATATGAGCACCAGAGATGCCGCACCCAAACCTGTACCGGTAGAGCCCGTGCCTGAACCTGAAAAAGTGGTGGCGCAGGAAAAACCCGTCGTAAAAGAGCAGCCTGTCGAAGACCCCGAGATCGCCTTGGCGCAAGAAAAAAAGCGTAAGCTCGTCGAAAAGAAAAAACTCGAAGACCAGCAAAAAGCTGAGCGTGAAGAGGCCAGGCGCAAGCAAGAGCAAGAGTTGGTATTGAAAAAAGAAAAAGAGAAACTCGCCGAGCAAAAAATCAAAGCAGAGAAACTGGCGGCAGAAGACGCCGATAAGAAAAAGCTTGCTGACAGCAAAAAACAGCAAAATAAAGAGCAGCTTGCCAGAGAAAAAATGCGCGAAGAAGATATGCGCCGTTTGACCGGACAGGCAACCGCGACAGGCAGCGGCGGCACTGGTGATGCAGCCAAATCAACGGGTAATAATCGCGGCGATCCAAGTTATGCCGCACGTATTGGTACCAAAGTACGTTCAAACACCGTATTTAATGTCCCTGAAACGTCTGGTAACAATCCTACCGTGGAATACCGGATTGAGCTATTGCCCGATGGTTCTCTGCGTGGTCCAATACGAAAGTTAAAATCTTCAGGTGTTCCCGGATTTGATGAAGCAGTGGAAAAAGCGATTGAGAAATCTGCACCTTTCCCGAGAGACAAATCTGGTGAAGTGCCGCCAAGTATTGTGTACGTTCATAGAATGAAAGAATAAACCGGAATGAAGATAGTTTCCTTGATTAAAGTCTTAGGATTGAGCGCTAGCCTGGCCGCTAACGTGGCCTATGCGCAATTGCGGGTTGAGGTATCGGGTGTCGGCTCCACGCAGATTCCGATTGCGATTGCGAGTTTTGCAGATGAAGCTTTAACACCGCAACAAATTACATCCATCATTAAAGACGACCTGACGCGCAGTGGTTATTTTCGTTTGATTGATGTCGGTACGGTCATCACAGAAACCAGCCCGGTCAATTTTGATAACTGGAAGTCGCGTGGTGCCGAGGCGCTAGTCGTCGGTAGTGTGCAGAAGCTGAGTGACGGTCGTTTTGATGTGCGCTACAAATTGCTAGACACCATCAAATCATCGACATTATCCGGGTTTGCAATGGCGACACCGCCAGCCAATACACGCCTGACCGCACATAAAATCGCCGACGATATTTATGAAAAATTGATCGGTGTGCGCGGTGCTTTTTCTACCCGTATTGCTTATGTGACTAAAGCCGGTAATGAATTTCGCCTGGAAGTAGCCGATGCCGATGGTGATGGTACGCAAGTCGCATTGCGCTCGAATGAGCCGATTATTTCACCAGCCTGGTCGCCGGACGGAACTAAGGTAGCCTATGTGTCTTTCGAGGCGAAGAAGCCGGTGATTTATGTACAGAATCTGATCACGCGTGAGCGCACCGTGATTGCAAATTACAAAGGGAGCAACTCTGCACCGGCATGGTCACCGGATGGCAGCAAACTGGCGATTTCATTGTCACGTGATGGCTTAACCCAGATTTATCAGGTGAACGCGAATGGCACGGGATTGCAGCGCTTGACGCAGACCAGCGGTATCGACACTGAGCCACAATTTTCTGCAGATGGGCAATATATTTACTTTCTCAGTGATCGTAGTGGCGGACCGCAAATTTATCGCATGAGTGCTGCGGGAGGTGATGCCAAGCGCGTGACCTTCGGCGGCAGTTATAATATTACTCCTAGGATATCGCCAGACGGAAAAACCCTGGCGTTTATTTCCCGCCGTGAAGGTAAGTTCCAGTTGTACTCACTGGATCTGGCCAGCGGTCAGGAGCAGCGTTTATCCGATACGGTCAAAGACGAATCACCAAGTTTTTCACCGAATGGCAGATACATCATGTACGCCACCGAATCCGGTCGCCGCGGTTCATTAGCGGTAGTCTCGATCGATGGCAGAGTGAAGCAAAAATTGACGGTGCAAGCCGGAGATATTCGGGAGCCCACGTGGGGTCCCTTCATGAAGTAATTGTTGGATTACATTTTTTACCGAAATTTCTAAGTTTTTTAGTTTACAAAAAGGAGAATTACATGCGCTCACCGATCAAATCAACTACCCTCGCATTGCTGTTGACCAGCATCGCTCTGATCACTGCTTGCAGTACGCCGGTCAAACTGGAAGAGCCAGCGAAAGTGGAAGATAAGTCTGCAACTACCACGGTACCAACAACACCGGATACACGTACTGTCAGCACTGTTGATACCGGCTCTGTTGATCCTTTGAATGATCCAAAAGGTGTCCTGGCAAAACGCAGCGTTTACTTTGACTATGACAGCTATGTTGTCAAAGACGAATACAAAGCACTGGTAGAGGCTCACGCTAAATACCTGGTGACAAACAAGGGCCGTAAAATTCTGATCCAGGGCAATACCGATGAGCGCGGTGGTCGTGAATACAATCTGGCTCTCGGTCAAAAACGTGCTGAATCTGTTCGTAAAGCACTAGCTCTGTTAGGCGTACCTGAGGCACAAGTTGAAGCGGTTTCTCTCGGTAAAGAAAAACCAAAAGCAACGGGTAGCGATGAAGCATCATGGGCCGAGAATCGCCGTTCCGATATCGTCTATCAATAATCTGCGGCCGAGGATTGCTCGTAGAGAGCAATCCTCTATTATGTAGATTGACGGCCGTCAGATGTTGTTCAAAATGTCATCTGATCCTCCGCGTAAAGCACTCATTGCTTTCCAGTCTTCTGCTTCAATTCACTAAATTGCCAATCCCATGAAATTGTTTACTTTTCCCCAATCGATGCGGGTGATGACATGCACGATGTTGCTGGCGTCTGCGTTGCCATTGAGTGCCTCTGCAGGCATTTTTGATGACGACGAAGCGCGTAAGGCGATACTGGATTTACGTGCCAAGGTCGATGCCGTCAGTACCAAGTTAGACAATAAACTAGATACAAAAGCCGATAAAAGCAGTGCATTGGAACTGGCAAATCAGATCGAGCAATTGCGCGGTGAGATTGCGAAATTACGTGGTCAAGTAGAAGTCTTGACCAATGATCTCGCAAACACGCAACGTCGTCAGCAAGATTTTTATGTCGATCTTGATAACCGCGTGCGCAAATTAGAACCAAAAAAAATGACGATCGATGGCAAAGAAGCGACGGTCGATATTGGCGAACAACGTGCCTACGATGCCGCGCTGTCCTTGTTTAAAGCGGCAGATTATAAAAATGCGAGTGCAGCATTTACCGCGTTCAATGTGAATTATCCGCAGTCCGCTTATGCAGGCTCTGCGCAGTATTGGCTAGGCAATTCATGGTATGCACAACGTGACTGCAAAAACACGATTTCTTCTTTGCAGCAGTTAGTGAAGAATTACCCTGATCATCCTAAGTCCCCGGATGCAATGCTGAATATTGCGTCTTGTCAGCTTGAATTAAAAGACAAACCGGGTAGCAAAAAAACACTGGAAACAGTGATTGCACAGTACCCTGAGACCGATGCAGCGCAAGCGGCAAAGAGTCGTCTGGCCGCCACAAAATAAGCCTGCGATCCGAGAGAACAGGCTTGCACAGGAAAAAATCCGGCAAGCTCGTTGACAGGGATTATGGAACATACTATAATTTCGTTCTTTCGGGTCGTTAGCTCAGCTGGTAGAGCAGCGGACTTTTAATCCGTTGGTCGCAGGTTCGAATCCCGCACGGCCTACCACGAAATTCGAAAGACTTAGGTGAAAATCTAAGTCTTTTTCATTTATAAGCAAGAGCGTTATTGAATTTGCATTCGTTTTCTGCAGATCGCGCATTGATTATAAACAGCAGTCTTTGGGTCGTTAGCTCAGCTGGTAGAGCAGCGGACTTTTAATCCGTTGGTCGCAGGTTCGAATCCCGCACGGCCTACCAAAGTTACAAGCAAATATAAGGATTCAGGTGTAAGCCTGGATCCTTTTTTGTTTTTTCTGGTGCTGAGAAGTGTCTATACTTATTGCACTGTGCTTATTCCAGTGCGCTAGTCGCACTATGATCCAATTCACCTATCAAGGCCGCCTGATGAAGCATAAGCAGGATAAAAACAAACCTACTCCATTACCGAAGGCTGCCGATAAGCAAGAGCAGCACCACGAGATTCGTCCCGGTCAATCCATTGAGTTGCTCAAGGAGCTGCACATCCTGACGCGTGACGGCAAGATGAATCAGGACAGTCGCCGTAAATTGAAGCAGGTTTATCATCTGTATCAATTTATCGAGCCTCTGTTACAGCAGCTGCGTGAGACTCACGCAGATCTGAGTCTGGTTGACCATGGTGCAGGCAAATCGTATCTCGGTTTTATTCTGTACGATCTGTTTTTTAAGGCAACAGCAGGTCAGGATGCTTCCCGTATCTATGGCATAGAAACGCGTGACGAGCTGGTCAGCAAATCGACGGAACTCGCGCAGCGCCTGGATTTTCCGGGAATGTCATTCCTGAATTTATCTGTTGCAGAATCCATTCGTTCAACACAATTGCCGGATCAGATTGATATTGTGACGGCTTTGCATGCCTGTAATACCGCGACTGACGATGCAATCGAATTTGGCCTAAAAAAGAAAGCAAAATTCATGGTGCTGGTTCCTTGCTGTCAGGCGGAAGTTGCGGCTGAATTGCGCAAACATAAAGCCGATGCAGTCAGGGATAATCCCTTGTCTGAAATGTGGCGTCATCCCATCCACACGCGCGAATTCGGTAGTCAGATCACCAATGTATTACGCTGCCTGCAGCTTGAGGCGCATGGGTATCAGGTGCGTGTGACAGAACTGGTTGGCTGGGAGCACTCGATGAAAAACGAGCTGATCATTGCTGAATATAAAGGCTTACCTGCGAAACGCCCTGCGGAGCGTCTGGCTGAAGTACTAAAAAGTACTGGACTGGAATCTATGCGGGGACGTTTTTTCACTCCCGCATGAGATCGCAGAGACGATTTATTAGCGTAGATAACGTCATTCTGAGGTCATAAATAATGATTAATATCATTTATCAGAATAGTGAGTCAACAGAGAATATCATCTGGACATTCCCTTGATTGATGATGTGGTCCAATCAGTTTTTTGCTAAAAAATTACTTGCTGCATGATGCATTTTGTATCGATACATCTAATTGGAGAGTCGCAGTATGTTTGCAGCCGTTGATCTTGGTTCAAATAGTTTTCGCTTGCATATAGGACGTCATGAAGGTGATGTGATTCGTGTCGTCAAAAGTGCGCGCGACCCTATCCGGCTCGCAGCAGGTCTGGATAGTCAAGGCAACTTAACGGCGGCAGCGATCAAAAGTGCGGTGGATAGTCTGGCGCGTTTTAAACTCATCCTCGACGAGTTCCCTATTGATGCGGTACGGGTTGTCGCGACGAATACGATACGGATTGCCAAAAATGCGGCAGCCCTATTACCTGCAGCTGAAGCGGCGATTGGTTATCCCATAGAAGTGATTTCAGGTGAGGAGGAGGGGCGACTGATTTACATGGGGGTGTCTAATTCCATTGCGATCCCAGGGGAACGTCGCTTAGTTCTGGATATCGGCGGAGGCTCAACCGAAGTCATTCTCGGGCGTGGGCACGAGATCGTTAAAGTCGAATCCTTCAGCATCGGCACAGTCAAACATAGTTCTACTTTTTTCCCGCAAGGGAAAATCACCGAAGCAGGTTTCGAAGCCGCCATCTTATCTGCACGATCCTTGTTTGAAGATGCCGCGCCACCATATCAGCCCGAGCATTGGCGTAACGCCTATGGTTCGTCCGGAACGATACGTGCGATCTCGGATGCACTCTCAAAAAACAGTCTCGGTGACGGCAGCATCACCTTACAAAGCCTGACCACGCTCAAACAGTATTGCGTGCAATGCGGGCAGATCAGTCAGTTGGAATTAAACGGCATCAAACCAGAGCGCGTTGCAATGGTTGTCGGTGGACTGGCGATTTTAATCGGGCTGCTGCAAGAATTTAATATTGATGTACTTCGCCCGATTGAAGCGGGCTTGCGCATGGGCGTGATGTGGGATTTGTATTTGCGCTCAACCAAGCGCGACCGACGTGAGCAGGCGGTGCATAACGCTGCGACTCTATTCCATGCTGATGTGACACGCGCTAATCGCGTAGCCGATATGGTGAAGTCTTTGTATGCACAACTGAAACCTTCCTCTGATACCTATACCCGTCATCTGCACTGGAGTGCGATGCTGCATGAGATTGGCATGGTAGTGTCGCATACGGGCTACCATAAGCACGGCGCCTACATGATTGAGAATGCCGACATGGCCGGATTCACTACCCGTGAACAGCGTGTAATGAGCAAATTGATTTTGAGCCAAAAAGGTAATCTCAGAAAAATCAGCGATAGTTTTGCCGATCTTGATTTCGCCAAAGCGGTACTGGCGCTACGTTTGTCCGTGACTTTTATGCACTCGCGGGTTGAGCTTGATTATGCTGATTTTCGGTTGAAGATGAAAAATAAAATCGAACTCGAAATTCGCCAGGACTGGGTTACCTTGCATCCGACAGTCGCATTCTGGCTGCAAAAGGAAATCGAATGCTGGCGCGAGGTTGGCGTCGAGTTTGTCGTGAAAGCAAATATCTAACCCGAATTTTTCAGTAGGGAACTTCTAAAAACCTCCGTATTGAAAAATTACATCGACAAGACTGACGCAAAAACCAAGACCTTTCACCACCGAAGTACAGAGACACAGAGACACAGAGAAAAGACAAGAGTAAGTGACAAAGAGTGTTTAGAATTTACCATTGGAGGGCTATTGTTTCGCCGACACCTGAGTGGTGCGGTGCTCTGCGGAGTAATGCCATCACGATACGCAATTACCGCTGTCCTTGTGGCACAACTGGGTCAATTCACTTTTATTTTTTCTGAAAATCGTGGTCCAGTAAGCCGTAGTAGTTCATGTCAACGTAACGTTGATTTTTCCATGCAACTTCTCTGCGGCATCCTTCCAGCTGAAATCCCAGTTTCAATAAAAGTTCGCTACTTGCCTTATTTGCGCTCTCAACTTCTGCTTCGACTCTGTGTAATTGTCCTGCGCTAAATGCGTGAACTAGCATGGTTCGTAAGCATTCTTGCATCACACCTTGACGCCAGTAATCGGGGTGTAGCCAATAGCCGAGGTCGGCGTTGTGATTGTCCTTATCCCACTCATAGAGCCCGCAAGCACCAATTAATTGATCCGGCATCCCGCATGGACATATTGCCCACCAGCGGCCAGTCTGCTCTGCTTCTAAATGCTGATACCACTCGATTTGCTCTTGTGTCGCAATCAGACTGTCATAAGAAATACCATAATAAGCAATCACTTTTGGGTGGGATAAGCCTTTAAAAATATTGCCGATATCGTCTTGTACGATTTGCCTGAGAACAAAGCGTTGCGAATGCAATTCAGGGAAATAGCCTTCGGATTTTTGTGATGTAGAAGCTGCCATGCCTGATCCGTTAGTCGTGATGTTTTTATGTCCGCCTCAAACAGAGGGTGTCATTTCTTACATAGTGTATCGGTATGTAAAACCTTAGCCTGTTTTTGTATCGCTTAAGTATCGCGGCACTATCATCCCGTAAAAAAATGTAATAGTCCTCAATATGATGCTGAGGGCGGACTATATTGGCATTGCTTCATTTTACTTTTCTTGATCCCACTCCCAAAGTGGTTTATGGCTACGCCTCTTATGGCGTAGCTTTTTTTTGCCCGGTTTTGGGCGTCTTTTCTTTCATCTTATCAGGAGCAGCAAGATGTCCTTGCCACTTTCCCGCTTTCCTCTCAAATTTGCAGCTTGCATTGTATTTGCGTGCGCGTTGCTCTCTTTCGTCAAACCTGTACTAGCGATTCCTGTATCGGATTTTCGTGCGGAAGATGCATTACCAATTTTCGAGGAAGTTAAAAAAAATCTTAGCTTAAGTGCCAATCAGCAGTTGCTGTGGCAGCAGACCGAAGCCAAGGTGCGCACTATTATCCGCACACGCGAGGCTCGCCGTCGTAACGTGCAAGAATCCATTAAAAATGGCATGCAAAACAAAAATACCGAATTACGTGACCTCGCAAAAGTGATGGATCAGGATGAGTTGATTTCTTTGCAGGAGAATCAGCAGCTCAGGGAACTATGGATGACCATGCATGATGCTTTGGACGATAAGCAGAATGAGATTGTCATGAGTTTGCTGATGGAGCAATTGACGCGCGTAGCTGACCAGCCGAGAGACTCACACGCTGGTGGTGACGGACAGAAGCAAGGTGGCGGACGTCGCGGCGGTAAAGGTGGGCCGGGCGGGCAAAGTGGCGGCGGTATGCCTGGTGGATCCGGTGGTATGAATCAGGGTGTGCCGGGTGCTGACTAGCAGCCAACAGCTTAAACCGTGATTCTCCATCCGACCGCGATCACTTCTAACAATGCAGATGCTATGCGGCTGTCAAAGGAACAACATGACCGCTGTTCCGGTCGAAAATCCGGGTTAAATATCGTAGAGATTTTTGTGCTTCCAAAAACTATTGCGCTTATTTCATAAGGCTCTTGAAGGATAAAGTGCCGGAGAACCGCATAAATACTAGCGCAATATAGTTCTGAACGTGAGATTAATACGCGGTGTGTGCAATCGGCTTTCTTTTGGAACGGCATGCTCCCATTTACTCTGAAGCTGGCCTGACATGAGTAGTACGCTGCCGTTGCTTAGGGCGATGGTCAGCGGTTTTTGCATGGGATTTGTTTTGTGTCTGAGTTTGAAGCGACGCGTGTCACCCAGGCTCAGGGAGGCAATGACGGGCGACGGACCGAGTTCCGGTTCGTCATCACTATGCCAGCCAACACTGTCATGCTGGTCGCGATACAGATTGAGTAAGACGCTGTTATAGGACTGTTTTGTCAGCTCTTCTATGGCGCGTTTAATGGCTAGCAGCGTTGGCGTCCAAGGGTAGGGGTCAAGTGCCAATCCCGAATATTCATAGCTACTTTGTTTGTCACCATACCATGCAGTCAAGCGTGGTTGCAGATGTGTTTTTCCCCATACGGTGATGGGGTCTTGTCGCCACGGAGTGGAATTGAGTAGCTCGTGAAATAAGTCCGTTGCATATTCTGCCGCATAAAATTGATGTGCAAATGCCAGCTCACCATCGACGATCGTCAGTTGCTCCAGTGTTGTTGGCGCAGAAAAAAGATCATGCATGGTAGCTGGCAAATAGTTTAATTTTAGTAGGCGCCCATGTAGTCTTTTTTGCCGATTTCAATACCGTTGTGACGCAGCAGTGAATATGCCGTCGTTACATGGAAAAAGAATTGTGGCAAGCCATAGGCCAGCAGGTAATTTTGACCGCTGAGTTTTTTTTCTTTCGGCGTGCCAGGACGTAATACGATATCAAGCTCTTCGCTGCCGTCAAATTGTGCCGGTGTCAGCGTGTCGAGTAGTGCCAGTGTTTTTGTGATGCGCGCTTGCAGGTCTGCAAAGCTTTGTTCATTGTCTTCGTAGGATGGGACCTCAATACGAGCAAGACGAGCAGAGACGCTTTTCGCAAAGTCGGCTGCTATCTGGATCTGGCGGGTGAATGACAGCATGTCTGGAAACAGACGTGACTGCAACAAAGCCGAAGGTTCGATATTTTTTGCCGTCGCGTGTGCCTCGGCTTTTGCCAGAACGTCGCTTAAGCTCAAAAGCATTTGGCGGAACACGGGTACAGAGGCGGCATACATAGAAATCGTCATAGGAACTCCTGAAAAAGTGATGGCAGCGGGATGTTGTTGCGACTGATATTGCGACGATTGGCATGCAGCAACACAGCGTCTCTTCGCAAAGCATGATGATTATAGTGAGTTACCAGAAAGCGCGTGTGAGGGGGCTGAATTTTGCTTGATCAGTGCCGCTAGAAGACTTACATAAAACTGCTGGGACGATCTTACCGTATCTTGCCGGAATTATTGTGCGTCAGTTCAGCAATAAAAAAATCGCTGAGACAATTCAATTGCCTCAGCGATTTTTTGACGACGGGTATAGTGCAATATGGCATATGGCACGGACTAGCTACCGCTCATGTCTGTCAGGATGGGAAATTTCCCACACGTACAACGCTGCCGGAGCCGCCTATACTTTTGCTCACTTGTGGATCGCCGTAATAGCTGACAGTGCCGGATCCGCCGATGCTGACTTTTAAATTATCTTTGGTCGCAGTGCTGACCTTGCCTGATCCACCTATACTGATTTTGGCATCATTGACTTTGAGCGCTGCACCGTCGATAGAGCCAGAGCCGCCTATGCTCATAGACACGGTTGATGCTGCACCAGCGACTTTAAAGCTACCGCTGCCGCCAATCGATAATGCCAGACTATCGGTCGCCAGACTGCTCAGATTCACCGCACCCGAACCTGCGACGGTTACCCGCAGTTTAGTCGATTGCAGCTTGTCCGCATGAACGGTACCAGAACCACCGACATCCAGTTCGTCAATCTGTTTTAGGCGGATCACGATCTTCATGGTCTTGGTGTCGAAATTCGTGTTTTTTTCGACAGGACGAATTTTAAGCGTGCCATTGTCCACGATGGTTTCAATCAGCGCGAGCAGGTTATCGTCGGTTTCAATAGAAATACCCTCACTGCTTCCTTGCTGTAACTCCACATTGGCGGGCAGACCCACGCTGATGGAAGTGAATTGACTGACGGCACGGTTTTCCATTTGTACCTTACCTGATCCGGCAATCTTCTTACCTGATGCCCAGTTCCAGCTCCAATCTGCGGCACTCGTAGCTGGAGTATAAGTTGCCAGTCCAATTGCGCCGAATGCCAGGCCAATGACGCAAACACGATGCGCAAAACGAGTCAGAGTAGTCATGTTGTTTCCTTATAGGTGAGATCGAACAATGCCGTCGCAGTATGCAGAAAGAGGTAGCGAGCTGCTAGGTGTTTGCGATGAAATGGTTTTATCGCGGTGCAGAACGTCATGAATCTGGATAGACGGTGGTGACAATTCAGGGGCAATCGCGATCAGCGATTAATAAATGCCGTATCCCAAGTCGTCCTTGGTGCTGCTTTGTCCAGGTGTCGTTCGTTTTCTGCTTGAATACTGGCGATTTCAACCAGTACTTCGTTCGGAAATCCTACTCTGTCCTCGCCTGGACCTTGAATCACCAGAGAGGTCAGATAGCGCTTCAGGTGCATAGGCTCATTACAGAACAGGCAAATGCGCTGCCATAAATGGGGATAAGCCGTTTTAATATATCTATTTGGTGTTAGCCGCTCAATATCATTAATCGACATGGCAACGATGTTGCTCGGTGTCGGATGCGACGAGTAGATTGCCTGAACTGTATCTGGGTTCGGTGGTGTAGTCGTTGCCGCTATTTGCTGGTTGCGCATAATCGTGCTGGCAGCGATATCCGGCTTGGGAGCGGCGATGCTTGAGAAGGGTGCTAAGGTGCGTAATATCTGATCGAAAATCGGCAGCGACTGTCTCTCCCAACGGATAGTCTTGATCCCTGCAGCTTTAAAAAAAGCCTCATTGGTCAGGTACTTGCCATCATCACCGAGCTCTTCGTTAAGCTCGATAACACACAGTAGGCTCATGCTCGCGTCAAAGATCGCATAGTCTATTTTTCTATCTTCGAGATCGGCTTGTTCTGTACGTCGTAATTTAGCATCCGTACTCATCGGTTCAAGCAAGTCGATCAGGTCCACTTTCGGAAAAATATAACAATTCGGCAGAGCACGACGCAAGCGTCCGAAAAAAACTTGTTCTTCTTTTTCAAAGAAGGGTTTTTCTTCATACGCTGCGGTCGTATTTTTATTTTTCTTGAAAGGGAAAGAAAACATCAATCAGCCTTATGTTCAAAGTAGCATGCGGAGCATTTGCACAATCTGAGCTGCATCTTTTGTCAGCCGGTACCAAGTTCCATATGTCTTCACGATCATGTTCAGATTTGTTGTCTCGAACCGCGTTCAAGCTTTATCTTGAGACTATATGTTTGATGAATGATGTGTCGATTTGTCGCAAATAGTGAATGCAATTTTGATCTTTTTTTGTAAAAAAGGCAAGCTTTGCATTGTATAAATACTACTTCTGAAGCGAAATTCAGGTTAAATAATGTTAAAAAATATTTAAAAACGATTTAAAAATCTAGTGAATATTGAGATCGTCAATTTACAACTGCTTAGTCTGAAACGTATCGCATTGCTCCATTTTTCCGTTTTCTAATCCCCGGCTAAACCAGCGCACCCTTTGCTCCGAACTACCATGGGTGAAGGAGTCTGGGACAACCTGTCCCTGGGCTTTGCGTTGCAGCGCATCGTCACCGATGGCGGTCGCTGCATTCAGAGCGGTTTCTACATCTCCTTTTTCCAGAATGCTACGCGCCTGATTCGCATGAAAAGCCCAGACTCCGGCAAAACAATCCGCCTGCAACTCCATTCTGACGGAAAGGGCGTTCCCTTGTATCAGCGAGGCGCGAGCGCGAGCATCATGTACTTTTTCAGAGATGCCCAGCAGATTTTGTATATGATGGCCGACCTCATGCGCAATCACATAAGCTTGAGCGAACTCCCCGCTGACGTTAAACCGGTCACGCATCAATCGATAAAAACTCAGATCGATATACACCTTACTGTCAGACGGACAGTAAAAAGGTCCCGTCGCTGACTCGCCTTTACCGCAGGCGGTAGACGTGAGATTGTCAAAAATAACCAGATGCGGCGCTGTATATTGCGCGCTTCTGGCACGAAATAATTCGGTCCAGACATCTTCCGTATCAGCCAGTACCGTGCGTACAAACTTGGTTTCTCTGTCATTGGCAGCAGGCCGATTCTGGTGAGCCGGCTGGTTTGTTGACACCTGCCCACCACTACCGCCACTTAATAAACTCAATACCGTCAGAGGATTCACACCAAAAAAGTATGAGGCCACTAAAGCGATGACGATGGAGCCGATACCGATATGACGACCGCCTAAGCCACCGCCGCCACCTCCTGTATTTTCATCACCGCGGCGGTCTTCCACATTATCGCTTTCGCGATTACCTTCCCATTTCATACGGATCCTTCCAGTGCAATTTAGATGCAAGGGTGTTTAAAGTATATTTATTAAAGTGTATTTAATTAAGGTCATCGACTTGCAAAGCCTCACGTTTTTTCTGTACGTCATACACGGTCAGCATCGCATGCGCAATCAAGTCTACAGCAGGCCGGGTATTGCCTTGCTTGTCTTCCCATATCTTAGGTGTCAAAGCGCCTGAGAGTGAGATCGCGTCACCATCACCTAATGCGAGCAGGGCGTCTTGTAAATCGTCGTCGAACGCAATCACGTTACAAAAAATAGTATCCCCGTCAGCAAGCGCAACGCGCAGCTTACAAGTGACATAATGGCTGCCTGACTGGCCTTGCCGTTGCTGTGCCTGACCGTACAACCTGCCAGCGATGAGTGCATCTATCACATGAACCTTTGTGTGTTATTTAAGTAATTGAAAAAAGTGCTCAGATTTTCTGACGATACGTTTGGATGCTGTCCCGAACAGGTCATGGGTTTCTTGTAGCACGTACTCGTTGATATCTTTCAGATGAAAAATGATTCCGCGAAAATTCGTGCCTAAGTAATCAAATGGAGCAAGTTTAGTTTTGACTGGAATATCGCTCGCCAGCAAGTTGCGTAATTTACGTTCCAGATCGTATAAAGATTTTTCATCAAAAGAGACCGTAGTACCTTTGGGAGTAGGGAAGCTCGTAGAAAACGAGGAGTTTTGTCCCATGGGATTTTTGATGGTAATTCTCACGCCGAGCTTTAAGAATTTCGCTGTCGCAAAAAAGTCATTATCATCGTACATGCAATCTCCTCATTTTTTATAGTAAAACAGATCGTTCAAAGACTTGCCAGCGGTCGACAATTTTCTGTCACTGTTGCAGCCTGTGCACTAACAGAATCCACTTACATGGCAGATTCAGGGACTTTATCCGTTCGTCTAGATCATCAGCAATTTACGCCGCTCATATTCCGTTTTAATAATAAACCGCTGAATAGCCACTTCCATCGCATGCGGTAATTTAAAAAACTTCACCCCGATCCGGTAGCGTCCGTGTCCATCTCTGCTGATCAATGTCACGTGCCTGATGTGACCGGCGCAGGTCAAGATCGTTTTATCTGACAGAGGTATCTCAAGCTGCATGATTTTATCGTCTGCGCGTACTGATGGCAGTCCGGTTATGGTTGCCCCAAAACCTCCAACGCTCAGGTCATGCATGACCAGATCATGGATTTTTGTCCCGTCTTCCATGAATAAAGCTACTTTGAGCGGATTAGCCACCGGTAATAAATTCCGGTAGGTCTCGCGTCGCTGCAGCCGGATAATACGTTCAGGCAAAGGCACCCAGAACGCCTGATGCTCGCCCCACATGAAACGGTTAGGCTGTAATCCTGTGAATTGCACGCGGATACCATCAGGCATGGCAACAAACGCACAGGTCGCGCTTTTGGGGAGAAGCTTATTGGCCCTCTCGTCACCACCCAGATCAAAAATCAAGGCTTCAGCGCGCGCCTCCAGCAACATGCTAAGGATGAATTCCTGACCACCGTTAAAATAAACAGTGACGGGCTCTCTGCGGTGGATGAGATCATTGAATACATTCAATATCTCCATCTTACCGAGCAAAAAATAGCGATCCTCAATTTCGTCGTTGCTCAAGGACGCCGACATGGATTTTTCTCCAAATAATGATGTATATGAAAATACTCTCTGGGAGTAAAGAGGTCAATACCGTTTGGCTGTATATGTAACAAGACGCTAAGTATCAGACCCCGAATTTCACCGCTTGATTGCGCAGACGCACCACCTTTACCCCGTCTTGGCAAAAATGGCGTCAAAGGAACCAAAGGAACCAAAGGAACCAAGGAGACAACGCCGAAAGTAAAAGTAGCAGCTGCCTGTAAGTCAACAGGTAAAAGTGGTGCTCGTCGTTAGAAATGGCGGCATGGACTGATACACTATTGTCAGTGCATTACGCGCTGACAATTTCCCCGTATTCTTATCGTTTACGGCTTATGAACAGGAGACCATTCACATGATCAAAGGTAGTTGCTTTCATTTACGTCACGTTCGTAAGGAGGATGTTCCCGAACTGATCACTCTGATGAATTCGGCCGAAGCCAAAGGTGAATTTCTGTCGCTTGAGGTGATGTTGCCTGGCGCATTGGAAAAAAAGTTTGAGGCCGAATCCCAGTCCAAAGACGTCAGTGAGAGCTTCCTCATTATTGACGGGCATGAGGTGAATCAGGGTGCGAAGAAGGACACAATACTTGGCCGCGTTTTTCACTTCAAGACTGTGCCTTACTTTAATTCCCGTGAAATTGGCTATGGCATGTTCATCAGCAAGATGCGAGGTAAAGGTATCATGACCGAAGCGGTTCAGTTACTGACTGACTACCTGTTTAACACCACGCTGCTCAACCGGCTGGAGATTCATATGCATGTCGATAATATCGCCTCAGAAAAAGTCGCCATCAATTGTGGTTATCTGAAAGAAGGTATCGCTCGCGGCGCCGCCTTCAGCCGCGGCAAGCATATTGATATTACGATGTATGCCTTGTTGCGTAGTGATTGGGAGCAATTGAATCGGTCTAAACCTTAGTCACACACAAAGTCATCGTACTCCCGATCTGATTACTGATTTAATTTTGATCAGATCTCGGTACCGGATCAGCATCCATCGCCGGACAAATAACAGATGTATCTATTTTGACGAATACAGAGATATTTTAATATGACCCGTTTAATCACCCAGCACACCTTGGCCGAGTTGACGCATGCTGCCAAAGAGAGTCCGCGCTTGCGTAAAAATTTGAATTTTCACACCAGTAATGACAGTGCTTGTCACCGGTTGTTAAACGCCTTAGAACCCGGTACCTACGTCGCCCCACATCGTCATTTGCATACAGAAAAAGATGAGACCATGATGGTGATTCGCGGTAGCTTCGGCGTGCTGTTATTTGATGAGCATGGTGTGATAAGCGAGACCGTCGTACTCTCGCAAACCCGGGGCAGTTTTGGCATCACCATCCCAGCCGGTGTGTTTCACAGCATGGTAGCCCTCGAAAGTGGTTCGATATTTTTTGAGAGTAAAGCCGGACCCTATGCCGCTTTAGCTGAAGAAGAGAAGGCGCAATGGGCACCAGCCGAAGGTGATCCCGCCTGCGTCGTCTATCTGCAAAATATGACAGCGCAATTTGCCGAGTAATCATCAGTCAGTTGGAGTTTGGAAGTGCGCCGGTAATTCAAGAGTGATCGCTGCATTGAGATCAGTTATTTCCGGTCTTACCTTTACATGAATGGCAGTCAGGATCCTCGCTAGCTGCGGGGATTTTTTCTATGACAATGACGTTCTTGTCCATCGGTACAAGGACCTGTGATTTGACCATCTGCTCAGCAACTGCTTTACGCGGCCGTACCGGTTGTGGATGATGTAACCAAAACATAGCTTGTCCTTTGTCGGATGAGTAACTGAGATGGGGCGTCCATAATCGAATACAAGTCCCATCCAGATTATGCTTGCCTGATGTCGATGTGTGGGGCACGTCGGTACGCGTCCTGCTGATGAGGGAGGTCACTAAACCATCTTTTCTGCTTATCGATCCTATCGCAGTCTAAGCATGGCTATCAGGTATTCGCCTGCATGTGCGAATATTGATTAATGAGCTGGCTTGGTCCGCTCAATAAATGCCGCATGCGGATAGTCTGCCGGTGCAAAAGGAAAGCCTTTCGACGTCAGCCATGCGCAGGCTTCTTGCATATCGGAAAAGTAATGCACCAGATGTTCCGGTAAGTTACCGGTCTGTCGCTGATGGATTGCCAGGCGCATCTGATCAGGCACGATGACGGCCAGGCAGACGCAACCGTGCTGGAAAGCCCATTCACGCATTTGCGGAAAAGCCTGCAGGGATGAGGCGCTGGACATTTCCCAATGCGCTGCATTGGTGAGCCCGGCCCACGGCGTGCCTACCGGCGCTTTTTCTTGTGTGTCACGAAAGCAGGCCAGAGTGCCTTGCTCATTGAAGCTGCCAGCGGTGGTGCGGACCAACACGTTACGAACGAGGGAAATCTCCCATTCACCATGTATTTTCATTGGCTAAATTTGTACGGGTTAGGTACATACTGAGTACAGAATAAGGCATTATTGTACTCAGTTTGTTCAACGCTTGCCGTTGCCGTCCCAGTGCTGATCACCTGAGGCAACTGTCAAAATCAGGCTGTGTAATCAGAGCAATTATTGAACGGGAGTTTTAGGGAACAAGCGCAAAGAAACTGGCGCACTGAGTTTTTTCTGGTCACGGCTTGCTGCTTTGAATTTACAGGTTTTGACCAATTCTACGCTGGCTCTGTCCAGCTCTGGTTTGCCGCTCCCCCATTCCAGCGAAAAACGCCCTGGCATCCCGATGTCCGAGATATACGCGCCAACCACAATGCCCCGGCCACGTTCTTTATCGTTGGCAAAGCGTACCAGCTCAGATTCGGCACAGCTTTCTGGGATCAGTTCAGGCTGATATTCAATCGCGCCCTCGTAAAACCATTTATACGCAACGACCTTCGTCACTTTTTTATTCGGTGCCGTTGCCGTTAGCTGACAGCCCATGATCGTACTGCTGATCGTATCGTCAAGTATGCGCCACCCGCTACTTTTCAGAATATTGATTCCCTCAATTTTGCCACTCTCATCAATAGTGAGGCCGATGATGGAATTGCCCTGAAAGGCATTGCGTAGCGCAACCTTAGGATATTCCGGCTTGCGGCAGCGGCTCAACAGATCAAAATCAGGGCGGCTATCTGGCGTTTCTGTAGCTGATGCTGGCGCCGCTATGGTCGCCGCGTCTTGAGCATACGACAGAGTCGTCACGCTGATCAGGAGGGCGCTTAGGAAATTTTTTATTAGTTGAGGCATTCAGAGCTCGCTTTATCCCTGCGCGGGATTGGGGTGGTTGGGATTGGTCGCATCGCCACCGATGAAAATGGTACCGCGATGCATTGTTATTGAGTAATGATTAACAAAAATCAACGCAAATAGTATCCCACAATAAATATTGTGTTTCAATCAATTTATTTCTTTGATGATAAGTAATATGTGAGTTGACCGAGCTGCATACCGCCGCTACGGCCGCATATATTCGTGCGTAGCCTAAACAGCGACTACTTGCCGAGCCGAATAATGGTCTTAACACATCCTCACCGATGTAATGCGTCCTGACAGATGCTTTGTGGCGATGCTCTGGGCTTTGCGTGCGAGCTCAGGCGTTGCCTGATTTTATGAAGTCTTCGCTGCAGACGGTTTCTGCTTTTTTACTTTTTTCACCGGAGCAGGTAACGCTGCGACGGTACAGAGCGCAAGCTGGCATAGACGCTCGCGGTCTTCCCACATATCAGCGTCCAGCAAAAACCAGGGCTTGGCCGAGGGGTAGGGTGGTGCTTCGGTTACCGTGCCGAGAAAAGCACGTCCGGCACCCGTCGGTTTGATAAATAATTGATCATCGCAAATGACGGCAAACATTTTTTCCGATAAATACAGGCCATATTCGCCAAACATACGTTTTGCCGTGACGGTGCCACAGCCACTCAACTGATCGACAATAAATTGAACACTGCTCGCCTGACTTGCCATGGTGATTCCTGCCTGATGATCGTTATCTGTTTATTTGCTGTCGCTATCGCTCTAAAACACCGTCGACTGTACCCAGTTGCAATTAAGCAGACTTTCAGCTTCTTGCAAAACGTTGATCCAGATACGCCATGATGTCACGTGACTCATAGAGCCATTTCACGCTGCCGTCATCGCTAGTGATGCTCAGGCAAGGCACTTTCGGACTACCGCCTTGTGCCAGTAAGGTGTCGCGGTGTTGTTTTGATCCCTGGGTATCACGCAGTTCTATGCTTAAAGAGAGCCGGCGCATTTCCTGACGGACTTTGATGCAAAACGGGCAGGTGTTGAACTGATATAGCGCCAGTTTTTTACAAGCGGCATCGACATTTTTTTGCGCATCGGGTGTGCGCTCCAGGCCTTTTGGCCGCGCCAGATATTCGTTCAGCAACATGAAAGGACCAAGGATGGTACGGATGAATCTGAAAAAGTATTTCATGAATTCTTTCGGTAGAAACAGTGAGTAATGCCGGGAGCTGTGCAGGCAATCCCGGTCATTGAATGTAGTGTTGCCGTGATCAGCGTCGTGCCGGCATTGTAGCTGAGAACGTCGTCCATTTAGTGGCTTTAGCTCTGAAGCGATATGATCAGTAGGGCGTTTTTTTAAAATTCTAAAAAGCGAACCGCATACTTTAAGCGCCTCGTGGCGCATAAATGCTCTGGAAGCCGCATGGGTGTTGCGGATTCATTTTAAAAAATACGAAAATTACTCAGCAATGCCCAAATAAGTACCCAAATAAGTATCTAAATAAATACACAAGCAGATAAGCTCGGAACAAAAAAATGGTGGACAGTATTTGTCCGCCATCTGCGACTCACTTTTTATGTATTTACCAGATCGATACGCGCTGCTCCGGTGGCAGGTACATCTGGTCACCCGGCTTCACATCAAAGGAGGTATAAAAATCCGGATGATTCTTCAAGCTCCCATTAACGCGGAACTCGCCGGGAGAATGCGGATCGGTTTTGATCAGCGCCAGCGAACGTTGTTCACGCGATTTGTTGCGACGTGCTTGTGCCAGACCCATGAACAAGCGCTGTTCTGCCGTCCAGCCGTCAATCACCGGCGCGGGTTTGCCTTCCAGCGATAACTTGTAGGCGCGCAGTGCCATAACGATACCGGCGTTATCCGCGATGTTTTCGCCGAGTGTCAATTCACCATTTAGAAAATGGCCTGGCACCGGGCTATAGCCGTTGTACTGCTCAACCAATGCCTTGGTTTTGCGATTGAATTTTTCGCGGTCTTCTTTGGTCCACCAGTCGCGCAGATTGCCATCGCCGTCATATTGCGAACCCTGATCATCAAAGGCGTGACTAATCTCATGACCAATCGAGATGCCGAGCGCACCGTAGTTGACAGCGTCTTCTGCGTTCACATTAAATAGCGGTGATTGCAGGCGCGCTGCGGGAAAGACGATTTCATTCATTTCCGGGCTGTAATAGGCATTCACCGTTTGCGGTGTCATGTGCCATTCTTCACGATCGATAGGCTTACCGAGTTTGGCCATTTGTAAGACATGTTCTGCCATACGCAGTCGCATCAGATTGCCGAGCAAATCGTCTTTGCTGATCTGAATGGCAGAGTAGTCATGCCACTTGCTGGGGTAGCCGATCTTGACACTGATTTTGGCGAGTTTGGCTTGTGCTTGCTTTTTGGTTTCTGGACTCATCCAGTCGAGAGTATCGATACTTTCTTTAAATGCGGCGAGGAAATAGCGCACCATTTTTTCTGTGCGGGCTTTGACTTCAGGTGCAAAATATTTTTCGACATAGGCCTGACCGACGGCTTCGCCCATGACCTGATCAACCAATGCTACGCCGCGTTTATCACGTGAACGATTTTCTTTGATGCCAGCAAGGATCACACCTTTAAACGCAAAGTTTTCATCAACAAACGCAGTCGATAAATAAGGACTGGAATTACTGATCAGATGCCATGTGAAATAGGTCTTCCAAGTATCGAGTGAGGTATTTTGTATTATCTCGTTCAACCCTGTGAGGAAACTGGGTTGTTCCACCACGACGGCATTGACCTTGCCTGCAACGCCGGCGGCTTGCAAATAGGTGGACCAGTCATAGGCTGGTGTCAGCGCGTTGAGTTGCTGGATATCGAGTTTGTTATAAGTTTTGATCGGGTCGCGATTCTGTACCTGCGTCCATTGAACTTTGGCGAGCCCGGTCTCTAAGGCAACGATGTTTCTGGCATTAGCTGCGGCCTCTTTATCTCCCGCGAGACTCAGCATTTTTTCAATATGTGCCTGATACTTCGCGAGGATGTCTGCCATCTTGGCATCGTCCCGCTTCAGGTAATAATCACGGTTGGGCAAGCCTAGTCCCGATTGGGCGATACCGACAATGTACTGCGTCGAATTTTTATTATCTTGACCTACGTTCATCCGATATGGTGTGGTCACACCAATGGATTGCAGATGGGCGATCAGTGCGGTCAGTTGTTTTTTATCGCTCAGTGCCGCGATCGTTGCCAGCTCTGTGCTGAGTGACTGGATACCCAGCGCATCAAGCTTTTTCTGATCCAAGAAGCTGTTGTACAGATCACCGATTTTTTGCTGATTGCTTCCTACGATTTTGTTTGACTGATTGGCAGCGTCTTCAACGATGGTGCGCAATTGCTGCTGCACGTCTTCACGCGCTTTCATGAACGTACCCCAGTCGGATTTATCTGACGGGATCTCGGTTGCCTTCAGCCACGCACCTTGTGAATACCGGTAAAAATCATTTTGTGCCCGCACCGTTTTATCGATGCTGTCGGTTTGTATGCCCGAACTTAATGTGCCAACGGTGACTGCAGTATCTGCTGCATAGACTGGGTAGATAAGTGCACTCATAACAATGAATGCGCTGAGTGTGCCGAGAGTGCTGGCGGTGAGGGTATTGAGAAGGGGGCGTTTCATGACATCGTTACTTTCAGATAGGGATAAATTCTGGATGGTCGTTACCGTATGACGCAGGGTGAGAGTGACACGGTACTGTTACATAGTCTTTTGTATCACTAGATGGTAGACATCATGATGTTCGGCTAAGTTCCTCTCCGTCGTCAAGAGGCTGATGGGGATTACAATGAGATTCGACCCGCCGGTGTGATGTGCTAACCCGATGCATCCGGCGCTTAATAAGTTTGCTGAGACAGACGCATCACCCATCTATCACATGAGATAAATGGGTGACCTGAATGGGTGATGATAGTGGGCGACGATGATGAGCGTACGTTGCCGCAACTAGCCTAAGCCGCCTTCGCTGGAATCCGCTCCAATACCGCCAGCAATAGTGTCCAGAATTGTCCGACCGTCGTGATATTCACCATCTCATCCGGACCATGCGGAAAGCGGATTGTCGGGCCGATTGAGACCATGTCCAGATCGGGATAATGTTTTTTAAACAGACCGCATTCCAGTCCTGCATGGATCACCATGATCGTCGGTTCTTTTTGATAAATACTTTCGTAAGTATTCTTCACGATCGCCATTACAGGTGAGCTGGTGTCTGGCTTCCAGCCCGGGTAGCAGCCGGTGAATGCGATACTGGCGCCTGCCAGATCGCTCAATGATTGCAGGGTGCTTTCAATGTTTTCGCGACCACTGTCGATCAGCGAACGGATCATGCAGACGATGCTGACGCTGTCGTCGAGCGTACTGATGACGCCGACATTGAGTGAGCTCTCGGTTACGCCGATGATCTCGTCGCTCATACGGATCACGCCGTTCGGGCAGCTATTAATCAGGTTGACCAGCATCTTTTGCGTGTTTGCCTGCATGGTGCGCAGCGGCATTGTCTGAGTGGTCGATGGGGTGACACTAAGTTTCAGCGCGGGCTCTACTTTGGCGAGTTCCTTCTGCAAGATATCTTGGTATTGCATCACGCGCTGTTGCAGCAGATCTGCTTTGTCTGCAGGCATCGTAAAGCTGCATTGCGCCTCACGCGGGATTGCATTACGTAAGGAGCCGCCTTTGAGCTCACTCAGCGCCAGCCCCAACTCTGACGCATGACCTGCCAAAAAGCGTGCAAGTAATTTATTTGCATTGCCACGACCCAGATGAATGTTCACGCCAGAGTGACCGCCCTTGAGGCCAGAGATGCTCAGTGTGAAGGCGATGTGGCCTGCTTGAGCTGCCTGCCATTGCAGTGGCAAACTGATCTCGGCATCGACACCACCGGCGCAACCCATGTAGATTTCACCTTCTTGTTCGGAATCCGTATTGATCAGAATCTCAGCATCCAGCATGCCCGCTTGCAGGCCAAACGCACCTGTCATGCCAGCCTCTTCATCAACCGTCAACAAGACTTCCAGCGGGCCGTGCCGGATATCGTCAGAACCAAGAATCGCCAGCGCCGATGACATGCCGATGCCATTGTCCGAACCCAGTGTGGTGCCGTTCGCTTTGACCCAGTCACCATCGATCCAAGGCTGAATCGGATCGGTGACAAAGTCGTGCACCTTGTCAGCATTCTTCTGCGGCACCATATCCAGATGTGCCTGAATTACGACGGTCTTGCGATCTTCCATTCCTGCGGTCGCCGGTTTGCGTATGATCAGATTGCCGACATGATCGACTATCACAGACAGGCCGCGTTCTTTCGCCCAGGACTGGATGTGCGCGCTCAATGCCGCTTCATGTTTAGACGGATGCGGAATCGCACAAATTTGAGAAAACCATTGCCACAAAGGCTGAGGAAAAAGCTGATTGATGCTAGAAGTTGTCGTCACGATGCGTATCCTGTTGCGCCCATGCGGAGAGGGCAGAGGGCGGCAAGTTTAACATAGGGCCTTTCTCAAGCCTTTCTCAAGCCCTTCTTACCCGGTTGCCTCGCCTCATCCCGCCTTCATGTTCCAGATAGCAGCGCACGCCTGGCACTTTCCACTAACTTGGCCGACAGCCGCGCCAGACGTGGCGATTGTACTTTCCAGCGATGCCAGTACAGAGCGACATCCACGGGACTGTCTGGTGCCAGGCGGATGAGTTCGGGTTCTGGCTGCATTTCCTTCAGCATCAGCTCTGGAATCATTCCCCATCCCAGGCCAAGTGCGATGGCGCGGTTATACGGCGCAGTAGCGGGGATGTGATGACGCGGGCAGGCATTTTCGGGTAAGCCGAAATGCTCAAGCAAAAACTGGGATTGCAATTTATCTTTGCGATTGAAGGTGAGTACCGGCGCCAGCCGCGCGCTTTCGCGTTGCATTCCCTGCGGGAACCAGCGTGCGCAAAAGGCTTTGCTCGCAACCGCCTGATAACGCATGTTGCCCAGCGCTTCGGCCTCACAGCCACGCATTGCCTGCGGCTCTGCCGAAATACAGCCAAGCACCATGCCGTTTTCCAGCAAGGCATGTGTGTGCTCCTGATCATCGATGCACAGATCCAGCAGAATATTTTCTTTGATCAGAAAGTCGGCCAGCGCAGGCAAGACCCAGCTATCAAGGCTATCCGCATTGACGGCAAGTGCAATGCTGACCGGTGTCTGTGGCTGATCGGCAAACATACCAGATAAGTCCTGCTCCATTTCAGCGACGCGTCGCAAGTGCTGCAATAGGCGCTGTCCTGCGGGTGTGGCGCGACAGGGACGACTACGAATAACCAAGGTGGTGCCAAGCTGGATTTCCAGCGCTCTGATTCTTTGCGAGAGGGCAGACGGGGTCAGACTCAGTTGCTGAGCTGCTGCCTCGAAGCTGCCGCTATCAATCACACTCATCAAGGCTGCGCACTGGCGTGTATCGAATTTCATGATTAAGAAATTTTAATGGAGTCGTAAATAAATTAAATTTACTTCAGCTTAGTCGTAAAGAGCTGCACTATGCAAGCTTATTCAAAGAGGCAGGAGCGGCGCAGATGTTGACGTTTTTCTTAAAAGGCATGGGGCTGAGTGCCAGCCTGATCATGGCAATCGGCTCACAAAATGCACATGTGCTGCGCATGGGGCTGCGGCGTGATCATGTCGCGATCACCGTACTGGTGTGTGTCGCCTGCGAAGCTGTACTAATCGCGATGGGCATTATGGGAATGGGGAGTTTGCTGAGCCACAATCCGGCATGGATGCGTGTTGCCAGCTGGGGTGGTGCCGCCTTCCTGTTCTGGTATGGTGCGCGTGCCTTGCGCTCGGCTTTACAAACCCAAACCCTGCAAGTCGCTGGCGGCGATACCAAAATTAGCCGGGTGCAGGCTCTGGCCGCAGCGCTTGCAGTTACGCTGCTGAATCCACACGTGTATCTGGATTTGCTGGTCTTGCTGGGTGTGGTCGGCGCGCAGCAAGAGGGACAGGGCAAGCTCTGGTTCGGACTAGGTGCGCTGTGTAATGCTGCAATATGGTACATGGCGCTCGGTTACGGTGCCAGGTTGTTGACGCCATTATTTGCCAGACCAGTTGCATGGCGTATTCTTGACGGTGGTATCGCAATCATGATGTGGGCGCTCGCCCTGAATCTGTTGCTATGAATTGGCAGAGGTTGCTGCCAAATCCAATGATCGAGTGAGCGCACTGTAAGCAAGTCAACACTCAGAATTGACCGTTCAAAAACTCGCGATAAGCTTTGAGCGTTTCCGGCTTGCTCATCGCGTTCATGTGACCCGCTCCTGCGACTTCTTCATAGCGCTTGTTAGTTCGCGGAATGCTGGTAAACAAGTCGCGTGCCGTTGGTGCTGGCGTCTGTGCATCATTGACGCCGTTGATGATCAGCACGGGGCCTGCATAACTGCGCAATGCAGCGCGGTTGTCGATAGACATCAGTTCCTGGTCCAAGTTGATCTTGACGAAAGGTTTAGCGAACCATGGCACCATATTTTCTGAGTAGGCGAGTGCGGTGGTTCCGGTACCTTCTAACACTATTGCATCAACCGTGCGCTGGCTGGCTAGTCTGGCAGCCACAAAACTGCCGAAAGAATGGCCGTGCACTACCAGCTTACCAGGCACCATCTTGCGTACATAGTCGTATAAGGCCAGCGTATCACTCTCCAGCTCGATCAGGCTATGCGGTTTGCCGTTAGAATCGCTGCGGCCAAAACCGCGATAATCGAAGCTGATCACATTCGCGTTCAAGTCCGTAAACGCCTTCGCAAAATAAGCACCGTTCGCATCGATCCGTACACCGCTCCCCATAAAGTACAGTACCGTGAAGTCCGCACCGGGCTTGCGTATATACACGCCGCGACTGACTGCGCCATCAACCTGTGTGTATTCCAGATTCTCAATCTGATACGCCGGTGCAGTCGTTTTCAATAAGCTAATTTTGCCCGGATCTTTGGGAATGAATTGCTGCGCGGTGTAATTCACGGTAGTGCAGCCGCCCGCACATAAGGTGACGGCAATCAACAGACCTGGCAATAAAGCAGACAACAAACCGGAGAGGCGAATTTTCATGGGTTTCCTTAGGTTTCTCTTAGTTTTCTCAATGATGAGTCGAGTGTTGATGATCACAAGATCACATCTCTGACGGGGATTGGTGACAATAGTTCAATGACTTTACATATAAAAAACATAATAAAAAATAGGTTAATTTTATTAATTTTGTTATAATTTTTTTCGGAAATTACTTGTCATTATTGAAAATACAGTAGTTTCTTTGCTGACATTCCAGTCCCACTTCAACGGAGTTTTTAAATATGCAAAAAACGTATGTTTTGGCAAGCAAGTTCGCTCTTGCTGCCTTAGTTTTGGCGGCGCACGGCGTCTCTCACAGTGCGACCTACGAAGAAGCCGATATCAGCGGCTTCAAAATTGGCGGGCAAATGGCATCCGCCAAACCGGCACTGCAAAAAATCAATTCAGCCTATACGTTTGACGATATCAAGCTCAGTGACGGGCGCGTGGTTGGCCTGAGTGCCGTGGCCAAAATTGTCAAACCTAATACATCGCCTTTTTATACAGATCAATTTATTCTGTTGCAAAACGAAGCGGGTGTCGTCTGGTTTGCCGGAAGAACTCAACAAATCCCCGACAGAGACAAATATATCAACAGAAAGACCTTGCGCGAATCTCTCGAAGAAAAGTATGGCAAATCGAGTCATGCGGAATTTAATGAGATGTCGTGGGAATACGATGCCAGCGGCAAACAATATTTTTCAGTCAAAATCGGCGATTATTACGGCATCGCTCCTTGCTATACCGATGGCAATGATATGGATAACCTGGGGCAAATCACAGGTACGCAGTTGTCTATGTGGTTGCCACGAAAATTCAGTGAAAAATGTGGATTCACCGTTATCTCTAGGTTAAGTGGCGCTGCTGGAGATTCGACTGGGGCTCTCCTCAGTCAATACACAGTTAGCTTGATTAATCCTAAGCTGAGACACGATATAGCCTCCATCAAAGCCGCGAAAGAGGCTTTGGAAAAGAAAAAACTGATCGATCAGGAATCACAGCGCAGCAATAAGCCTAAGCTCTGATCGCTGCCTCCAGTAGGGTAGGTGTAAACCGCGTATCTATTTGAAACGAATACAACGCGGGTTGCACCCGGCCTACATACTTATTTATCCCATGATGAAAAAAATTCTCTGCACCTTGATTGTGTTGCCGATAGCGATCCTCAGCGCTTGTTCTAAAAAATCAGAACTGTCATTTGATCGAGGGCAAACGCCAGCGGCAGCAATGATCGTTCAGGAAGTAGCTCCAGCCCCAATGCAGGATATGAGGCGGTCTAAGGGTAATGAGGCGGACTCAGAAGTGAGCGCATCATCAAAAGATAAGAAAGCCTCTCGTCGCTATCTCGCCTACGAACATTCTATCGGCATCAATCTGACTGAAGCTAAAATAACGACTCTGGTTGAGAGCCTGAAACATGCCTGCGACGTCGCCGAGAATTGCGATGTACTAGACAGTGACGTCAACGGTGGTGATTTCACCAATGCACATATAAAGCTACGTGCAATGCCAGGGGATATCCCTAAGCTCATTGCGATCGTGAGCCACGAAGGTAAGCTGTCGAGTCAGCGCACCAATGCCGAAGATTTAAGTGGCCGCATTGAAGACACCGCAAAACAAATCGCGCTCAAAGAAGATTTTCGTAGTCGGCTGGAAGCCCTGCGCATCAAGGCGGGCAACGATATTGATGCACTGATTAAAGTGAACGAGCAGCTGGTGCAAGTCCAGTCCGATCTCGAATCCTTGAGCGGACAACGCGTCATCCTGATGAAACGTGTCGATACCGAAATTCTCAATATCAGTATCGCATCCGCAAGCAATGCCTCTGTCTTTGCGCCATTGAGCCAGGCCGCTTCTGGTTTTGTACGCAATATCTTCGATGCACTGGCGACGGTCGTCACCTTCATCGCGCTGGCATTGCCTTGGCTGTTGTTTTTGATATTCGGTGTCTGGGTATTTAAAAAAATCAGGCAATACAGGAAGCGGAAGCTAGAAAAAATTTGATGTGTACATAAGTACTTAGATGATGAGATCCATCAAGGACCTCATCGTTTGAGGCGGTGCGCATAGCACACATGACTCGGGATTGCGCTTTACGTTTTGTAGCGATAAACGGCAAGGCCTTAGCCAGCAAACGCAAAATCTACCGTAGCTATCAGATGCAACAAACTACAGCATCAGCCGCGCTGAAACACCTTCATCAAGCTCACGCCGTCAGCACCTGCTACGCAATCGGTTACCCCAGCCTCCAGATGGATCAGTTGTGCAGCAGCCACTGCGACTGGTGCGCCAGCGATTGTCAGTGTGCATTCACCTTGCAAGACATACAGCACAAAAGCATGACCTGCCTTGATGCTGACTGTTTCAGCCGCCGGGTAGGTATTCAGATACAGCTTATGGGATTCTGCCGGATGCAATTCACGCACCGCGTCTTCAGAAATAGCGAGCGGTGACAATTCAGACCAGGATTGTGGATGGGCGTGCGTCATGTGGATTCCTTTAAATATGTCAGACAAAGAGCCAGCAAGCGCTACAGCCTATTTGCCAAAAGGCGCGAGTATAAGAGAAAACGCGGTGAGAAGACAGCGAGCCAGCAGAAATAAATGTGAGCAAGCGCCGTGGGGGACGCGCGGTCTGTCGGTCGCAAGCCGATACCATCACACTGGCTGAAATGCTTCTGAGTAGCAAGGCTATTTGTGCGAATACATCTAAAAGAACGGATAATGGCGCCTAATTCACTTTTAATGCGCTTTTGGTCGCCTTTTTGGAACACTCTCATGGAAATTAAAGTCAACTTTCTCGATAAGCTTCGCCTCGAAGCCAAGTTCGATGATTTCACGGTGATCGCTGATCAGCCTATCCGCTATAAGGGTGACGGCTCAGCTCCCGGGCCTTTCGATTACTTCTTGGCTTCATCGGCGTTGTGCGCGGCGTACTTTGTGAAGTTGTACTGCAATACACGCAATATCCCCACCGAGAACATCCGCCTCTCGCAAAACAATATCGTTGACCCGGAAAACCGTTACGCACAAATCTTCAAGATTCAAGTTGAATTGCCCGCCGATATTTCTGATAAAGATCGCCAAGGAATTTTACGTTCGATTGAACGCTGCACGGTGAAGAAAGTCGTGCAGGAAGGCCCTGAGTTTGTGATCGAAGAAGTCGAGAGTCTCGATGCCGATGCGCAAGCCTTGCTGACCTTAAATCCAGATGCGGATGCTGCCACCTACATCCTCGGAAAAGACTTACCGTTGGAAAAAACCATCGCGAATATGTCCAGCTTGCTGTCGAGTCTCGGCATCAAAATTGAAATCGCCTCATGGCGCAATATCATCCCGAATGTATGGTCACTACATATCCGCGATGCACATTCACCGATGTGTTTCACCAATGGCAAAGGCGCAACCAAAGAGAGCGCTTTGGCATCAGCTTTGGGTGAGTATATTGAGCGCCTAAGTAATAATCATTTTTACGCAGGTTCGTTTTGGGGCGAAGACATCGCCAATGCCGAGTTCGTCCATTACCCGAACGAGCGCTGGTTTAAACCCGGCAAAAAAGATGCGTTGCCTAAAGATATTTTGGATGAATACAGCCTTGAGATTTACAACCCAGATGGTGAGTTACGCAGTTCGCATCTGATTGACACCAACTCAGGTAATGCAGAGCGCGGTATTTGCTCGCTGCCCTACGTGCGCCAATCCGATGGTGAGACCGTCTATTTCCCATCGAACCTGATCGAAAATCTGTTTGCCAGCAATGGCATGAGCGCCGGTAACACGCTGGTCGAAGCGCAAGTGCAATGTCTGTCCGAGATTTTTGAACGCGCGGTTAAACGCGAAATTCTCGAAGGCGAAATCGCCTTGCCCGATGTGCCGCAAGAAGTGCTGGCGAAATATCCTGGCATCTTGGCAGGCATTCAGGGCCTGGAAGAGCAAGGCTTTCCGGTGCTGGTCAAAGACGCCTCGCTTGGCGGAAAATACCCAGTCATGTGCGTGACCTTGATGAACCCGCGTACTGGTGGTGTGTTCGCCTCCTTCGGCGCGCACCCAAGCTTAGAAGTTGCGCTGGAGCGCAGCTTGACGGAGCTACTGCAAGGTCGCAGTTTTGAAGGCCTTAACGATTTGCCGCAACCCACCTTCGTCAGCCAGGCTGTCACTGAGCCGAATAACTTTGTCGAACATTTCATCGATTCCAGTGGCGTTGTGTCATGGCGCTTTTTTAGTTCCAAAACCGACTACGAATTTGTGGAATGGGATTTTTCAGGTCAGGGTGAAAACTCCAATGCGGACGAAGCTGCGACTTTATTCGGCATACTCGCCGAGATGGGCAAGGAGGTCTATATGGCGGTCTACGACCAGCTAGGCGCGACTGCTTGCCGTATCTTGGTGCCAGGTTATTCTGAGGTATATCCCGTTGAAGACCTGATCTGGGATAACACAAATAAATCGCTGCTATTTCGCGAAGATATTTTGAACTTGCATCAGCTCGACGACGATGCGCTGGAAGCGTTGCTCGATCGTTTAGACAACAACGAGCTAGATGATTACAGCGACATCGCCACCTTGATCGGCATCGAATTTGACGAGAACACCGTCTGGGGCCAACTCACCGTGCTGGAATTAAAACTGCTGATCCATCTCGCCTTAGAGCAATTTGAGGATGCGCAAGAGCTGGCGCAAACCTTCTTGCAATACAACGACAACACGGTCGAGCGCGGATTGTTTTATCAAGCCTTAAACGTAGTGCTGGAGGTCATGCTGGATGACGATTTAGAGCTAACCGATTACGAAGTCAATTTCCGCCGGATGTTTGGTCACGAGCGTATGGATGCAGTAATGGGATCAGTCGATGGCAGCGTGCGCTTCTACGGCTTGACACCTACGAGTATGAAGCTGGAAGGTTTGGATAGACATCAACGTTTGATTGATAGCTACAAGAAGTTGCATGTTGCAAGGGCGAAGAGTCAAGTCCAATAAATTAAGAAATAAGCAGAGAGGGTGCAACCCGTATCAACCCGTATCGCCAGCATGCATTAGTATGTCCGGCGCGGGTTGCACCCGTCCTAGACGGCTACACGGCTACTTCCAACCATGATTTGTGGGCCAATAAACGGGAAGGTCAAATAGGCGTTTTTTTTAAACGATAGCGCCTTAATGATTTGCATCCAACTCAACTGCCGTAACAATAAAATCAGCGATTAACTTATCGGTGACTTGATGTGGGTTACGTACACCATAGTTGGTCGTTGTCACCAGTGCCACCAACTCCAAGCCAGGAAAAACCACGACCTTGTTTCCACCTGATCCGGCCATTTGATATGCCTGATGTGTCACACCTTTGGCGCTATACGGGTACAACCAAAGCAGATAGCCATAATGACGTTGCTCATCCACCTCAGCATGCGGTGTGACGGACGCCTTTACCCATGCTGCCGGTAATATTTGCTGGCCATGCCATGATCCGCCATTCGCCAGCAGTTGACCGAGTTTAAGCAGATCGCGACTACGCAGACCTAAACCACCACCACCTTGTGCCAGACCTAGCGGTGAATATTGCCACTCTGTCTTAGTAATACCCAGGGGTGTAAATAAGGTTTTTTGCGCAAAGTCGGCCAAAGGCATTTTGGTCGCGCTTTGAACGACTGCACCTAGTGTTGTCGAGCCAGCGGTGCAATAACTAAATGCGCGACCATAAGGCGACGCGGAAGGTTTGGTGATCCATGCAGCAAAACCTTTGATCGGTAGGTCAAGGTAAAACTTCACCCAATCCTCGATCAGATACATGCGCTCTTCATTACCACGAGAAAACTGATTTTGATCGTCGCATTCCATCATCGAGCTCATGGTCAACAAATCTTCGACCGTGATCTTGGTTTTGCGTGGATCAGGATTTTCAAGAGGTTCCTTGCGTTTCAGAAGGGGAAATATGGGAGTGGAAACCGACGCGATATGACCACGATCAATCGCCGCTCCCGCCAGCATGCCGGTAATCGTCTTTGTCGCGGATCGGGTATTGCGCAAAGCGTCAACGCCGTCGGCATCATAATAAGACTCATAGACGAGCTGACCACGTCTGGCAATCAGAACACTAGTGATCTGCTGAAATGTGCCCTTTTTGATCGCCTCATCCATCGCTACCAGTTTTGTAGTGTCCAGTCCTTGCGACGCCGGTGCTTTGATCACCCAATCATTCAGCGTAGTCAGGGTATCTGCTATTGCCTCGCTTTCAAGTAGTAAGGCACTGAGAGAAACCATGATGGCGACACCAAGACCATTTTTAACATTCATATCGAAACTCCGCATATTAAGTGAATAAGCCTAAATCTTAACTACGCCGCTTAAACTGATCTTGGACATTTGAAACCATGATTGGCCGAGCTGAGTTTCGCGAAATGCGTTGGCGTCAGACCCCACTGATGTCGGAACGCCCGGTTCAGATGGCTTTGGTCACAGAAGCCAGAGGCGAGGGCGATATCACACAATGCCTGATCGGTCGTCATCATCAATTGCGTGGCACGTTCCACCCGGCGTCGGCGCAGATCAACACCGGGCGTACACCCAAGATGTCGAAGATATTGTCGTGCCAGATACACCCTGTGCACACCGATAGCGTCCGCGATGTCGGCGATACCTAAATCCTCAGCCGACATATCCGCGATCATCTCTTGCGCCCGGCGTAGCCACGGTGGTGGATTCGGTGATAAAGAGTTTTGTTTGTAAAAACTCGCTAACAGATTGAATGTAATCGTCTCTAAATCCAGTCGCGATGCGTCACTGGAAGCGGCCGCCTGTAGTAAGCCAAAAGCTTGTTTGATAGCCGAGGGATCATCGCTACGCATCGCAAAATCGGGTAACTTGATGTGTTCAAGCAGCTCGCGAGAATCCTCGGGATTGAAGCTGATCGCAAAGAACCAGCCGCCGTCGCCAGCAAAGCGATCTCGGTGAACGACATCCGGCGGGTTGTAGACAAGCACAGGGCCTTCGCGCTGCGCACCCGATGCGGACGTCACATAGCGGCCGCGGGTCGCCAACACAATATGTGCCCCAGCATGGCTATGTTCTTTCACGTCATGCTCAGGTACGGTAGCACGCAAATGACTCAGTCCCAAACTCATCAAACGCCGGTCAAATGCATTGCAACCGTAATACTGACCTGAAGCAAATTGATTGATCATCCCAGATTCCTTATTTGTGTCGGTTTGAGTGGATGTATTGACGCGACTTGGACGAGGAAAAAATAGACACAAGTCTTGACGTGACCTAAGCCCATGATTCGCAACGATGTTGGAAAAACGTATTTATTCAAGATTCGACACCATGGTTTCGGCTAAACGAAATGACCGAGTGTAGAAGCAAGAGAAACCGCATTCAATCAAGATCAGATCAAACGACAGTTTTGAGGGATAAGCAGTGTCAATTCGGCTTTAAGCAGAATTTGCATTGAAAGAGGAAGAACGAATTAGGGCAGGTTCAGTTCATTATTTCAAATGCGCGCGATTACCTTGCCCGGCAAGGAGGTAGGTAGCAAAAGGATTGCCCCAATCAACATGCGCCTCGCAGCACAAAAACACGCCATAAGCCGCATGGCTATTACGTAAGGTGTGCTGTGCGCACCAATGATGGAGGAACGAATAGCTAAAAAAATGAGGAGATCCGGTGAAACGTTGCACCATGCGCACCCTATGGAGTTACGCACGTTACTCACACTACGCCTGCCTTTTACAGCGCATCGATGAAGATAATGTTGCAGATCACGACTCAACCTCATTCTTTCCTTCGAAGTTGATCACTCTGGTTGAAGCGCAGCCCGTATCAAAGACTGCGCTTTTTCAGCATAATTGACAGCCGAATTGAGGATCGCGATCAAGGTGTCAGGAATTAATGGATTCATCGATTTATGTTTGATTGCTTCCGCATTTAGATGAAAAATTGCTTCGGAAATTTTGATCGTTCGTTCCAAATCCAATTTTCCATGTTCAGCATCGTTGGCAATCGCGACCATTTGATCGTTGATCACCGATGTCTGACGATACATTGGTGTATTTAGCAGACTAGCTGTTGCGACATTGACTGCAGCGCCCATGGAAGACGCTAGCAGTTTAAGTGCCGCTTCTGCTTCGCTGAGGGCGGTTGATTTTTGTAGGTTAGTGGATACGGTCACGATAAAAATTCCTTCGGTATCGCAAATAGCTTGATGGGAATTAAATGAGATGCAGGGATCGACGCAATGAACTAATGAACTAAAAGTCTCCGCATCGATTTAAAAAAGAAGCTGACGCAATTGTCTAGGCGACGCTAGTTCAAAAAAGCCTTAAGTCAAGACTCGTCCCCATCCTTACTACCCTCCTATCATGACGGTGAAATCACCAAGCGCAATCGTGCCGCCATGCGCCGTACTATCGCCCAAGCGCGCTGCGGGCCTGCCGCCTATCATCACGCTGCTGGAGCCTTTAACGATGGTATCTGGCGGGCCAACACACACCGCCATATCGCCGACACAAGCGGCTGGTATTTTGCCGATCAGTACCGTGGGCACACCGGGGCCTGCAATAGGGCCACCCACGTGCGGTATCGGTGGCAGCCCCGGTGTCACCATGGGGCAGGTATGGAGATCTGTCAGTCGTGCAGCAGGTGGCATGGTCTTGTTCCTCTTAGTTAATCATCACCATCGCGGCTTTGAGCGTTAGTATGCCGCCGCCCTCTACAGATACTTCCGCATTGCCTTTGGCCGTGTACTGTATATCCGCAGTGTTTTTGATATTGAGTCCCTTGGTGCTCACATCGCCACCCGAACTCTCGATCGTAATGCCGGTGTCTCCCTTAATCCTTACGCCTTGTGCCGCTTCGAGGCTAATGGATTGATCACTCTTGATAGCGATACCTGTCGATGACATCACGATAGAATTGCCGTTCTCATCTTTGATTGAAATTTGCTTGTCTTTGTCGCTCAACTCAAGCGTATTGTTGTCGGCTGTGATCAGCGTGAGAATTTTGTTGTCATCATCAAACATGATGCGCAAGCCGCTCTTCGTGACGATCCCCTTCATGTTATTGGTTGCATTCGGTGTGAACGCCGCATCGGGTTTGTTTTTCTGGCTATACAGACTGCCCAAGATTACCGGATAACGTGGATCTTGATTTAAAAAGCCTAAAATAACTTCGTCACCAACCTCAGGCAAGAAGAAAGCACCTCGCCCATTTGTTGAATAAAAATTCGACATCCGTGCCCACAATCCCGTCCCCTTGTCGTTGAACAGGGCAACGTCCACCAGAATGCGATATTCATTATCCGGATCGCTGTCAATCTTCTTCACCGTCGCGTTGAACAAGCCACCCACACCCGGCAACAGACCCGCTGCTGGCGGCGCTTCAATTTGATGTGCCTGGTTAAACCAGGTCGGCGACAAGCCAATATCGGCCTCTGTCATCCAATTGCCATTGGCAATCTCGTGTCTGACTGCCGAGACAAAATGGTCACCATTAAATCGCGCCCCTAAGCCCGCCAAAGTTAAATACTTCCCGGGAACCAAGATTGGATCGCCTTGAAACCTGGCGTTACCAATAATTTTAGATAAAGCACTTTTCAGTATCTGCGATTTCGCCCACGCCGTCAGTGCATCTTTGCTCTCTGCGGCACTGGTCTGTAATTCAAAATTACTGAGATGAGCCACGCCCGACAATTGCGCACTACTCAGATTGCCCGGTCCAGGCAACTCATTGCTAGCCTCTGCGCTGATCAATTGCTGGTTCTGCACATCCCAGGACGATGCCGTGACCTTGGATAACTGCGTGAGGGCATTGATTTCCGCATGAAAGTCAATCAGATCCATGCCATAGGTCAGCGTCAAGGCCGGACTCGTATCGCTAGTCGGATTAAACACGCTGACCTTATTATTGATCGTGCTGACCACCATACTATTGACCTCTGCGCGACTCAGCATAAAATCCCAATCCGTCGCATCGTATTGCACCAGCGAGGGAATCGTTACCGCCGTTGCTGCTACCGAGGACGACAAGCCAGCATTAGCAATCAAGGTCGCGATCGCGTCGCTATCTGCGCTATTCTGCCAGGTGCAATTCTTACGCCCGACCGTCATTTGTACTGCTTTGTCTTTGCATTCCACTTCTAATGTCGGACCACTCGCGTTATTAATACGTATCGCTTGTTTTGTCACGACGCCCTGAAATAACACCGTGTTATTGGCGTCATATCCAAGCTCGATCGTCACTTCATTACCCGGCACAAAAGTCGCCGACTCACTAATTGCGAATGTCTCTGAGGCTGGATCACCATCGAGCAAAACAATCGTCGCTGTAGCAATGCGATTGACGGCTTGCTCAACGCGAATCGAGTGAACCTCATAGGTATCGGGTATAGCGCTGCCGTTGATGCTGATGTTGTAAGTAACGACACTACCTGGATTCGGACTTGCCATCTTATTGATGCTCCAAAAAATGTAAAACAAACGATTCACTGAAAAGGATTCAGGGAGAAGGTAATGGTGTCTTCGGCGACGCAAATTTATTTACAGGCTCAAGACAGTGCTTTCAAACTTGAACCAGAAGATAGCTGACGAAATGTATTTAATCAGATGAATAAAAAAGAGCGGCATGGTATGTAAAGCGATGCCGTCCCTTTTCTTCGATTACATTTTTTAAATGTGTCACGCAGACCTGACCTCAGACTTGATCTTATTCATTTCGTTAATGATTGCCGGTGATTCTAACTTTTCTTCAAAAAATGGAGGCGATTATTCTTGTATATCCTGGGATGACTACAATAAAAAAATCCACCAATCAAAATGCGCCTCGTGGCACAAAAACACGCCACAAGCCGCATAAACATTTGGTAAGGTGCGCCATGCGCACCAATGATGGAAAAACGAACGGCGTAAAAAATGAGGTATCCGGTGAAACGGTGCGCATGGCGCACCCTTGTATCATAAGGATTCATTCAATAGATGAAATTGAATGCTTACAAAAGCAAATATTCGCTGAGTAAAAGTTATTTGGAATAGATACGGGATGCCGTGCGCACCCTGGGGCTTTTAGCCCGGAACGTAGATATGCACCCGTATCTCATTTCCTGTTAAATCTGAACAGTATCCTAGGCCAGTGCCACTTGTTGGCACCTGAGCCTGCATCCACAAGGTTAGACCATACAGGTTTCCAAATCGTCTTTATTTTCCTCACTTTGATCTTTATGATGAATATCGGTATTGACATCGCCAAACTAAAATTTGATATAGCTGTGCTTGATAGCAATAATAAATATAAGCACAAGACATTTAAGAATTCACACTCCGGCTTCGACGATATGCTGATCTGGTGTGAGTCCTTGTCTGTGCAAGATGCTCATTTCTGCATGGAGGCGACGGGCGTATATTACGAAGCACTAGCGAATTATTTGTTTGACGCAAAATACAAAGTTTCCGTCGTTAATCCAGCACAAATTGCCGCATTTGCACAGAGCACATTAAGCCGTGTTAAGACCGATAAAGCCGACGCCAAGTTAATCGCACGGTTTTGCCAGGTGATGAATCCTTCTTTATTTACGCCGCTTCCAGCCAATATCCGCCAGCTACAAGCGCTTGTTCGTCGCTTGGAGTCACTCAAGGATTTACAGCAACAAGAACGTAACCGCCTGGAGGTTTCTTTACCAGTTGTTGCCCCTTCCATCAATACTGTCTTACTCACGTTGGCAGAAGAGATTAGGGCGATTGAGCAAACCATTAAAGCGCATATCGATGACGATCCCGATCTGCGCACGCAAAGCGACTTACTCAAGTCTATTCCAGGGTTGGGGAAAGTTTCTAGTGCCTTATTGCTTGCTGAACTACCGTTCTCCCGCCATGCATGTGCCAAGTCCGTCGTCTCATTTGCTGGCTTGAATCCACGACCGTACGAGTCAGGTTCATCTGTCAGGGGGAAGGGCAGAATCTCAAAAACAGGTTCCGCTCGCTTACGTGCTGGCTTGTATATGCCTGCTATTGTCGCTATGCGCTTCAACCCTGTCATTCGCCATTTTTATCAACGACTACTACAAGCAGGAAAACCTAAGATGCTCGCTATCGTTGCTTGTATGCGAAAATTACTTTCTTTGGCTTTTACGATCCTTAAGTCTAAAACCCCTTTTAATCCAGAATTCGCTTGATCTGCAAGACAGTATCTACGGAGGTACGCACGCTACGCTTGCTGTATGAAGAAAAACTCAGCCTGCTCAAAAAGCTGGCAAGTGAAGTCGGTTTGAGATTGGAAGGCGAACCTGTTCTTTCACGCTACAACTCGCCGTTTTCATTACCGTTTTTCCGTCGAAATGAGATTTGGATACGTGTGCTGATGTAGCGGAAGCAAGGCGTGCTTTTTCAGGCTGATAAGCAGAGGAGGGTGCACGCATGCTACGCTTGCTTGATTAGAATAGCTTTTCTTGTGGGGAGATTTTTTTATTTATATCAAGAATTTCGCCGTACTTTTCTCTTACAAGTTTTTCAAACTCTGCGATCTTTCTAGGATGGTGTTTAAGAAACCAGTCAATATGATTATTTAAATACTCTTTTCTAATGGTCGCGTCACGTAAGTCATTCGGTATGCGTTCCATTCTGGGATCAATACTGTCGAATCCTTGGAATGGTTCATTTAAGCGTTGCTTCACTAGACTGACGTAGTCTGGGTTTAACTCAAAGCCTAGTGCTTTCCGATTCAGTTGTTGACATACACGCAATGTTGTCCCACTTCCAACAAAGGGATCAAGTACTAAATCGTTTACGTTACTTGAAGCGAGAACCATCCTAGCAATCAATCCCTCTGGTTTTTGAGTAGGGTGATTTTGCCGATTTGGGTTGGAGTAATGGACATGAGAAAATTCCCATACGTCACCCGGGTTTGCACCGCGCATGTTGTTGCGTTCCCGATAGAATTTTTGAGGGATTCTAATGTCATCCAAATTGAATAGAAAATCTTTTCCTTTACTAAATACGAGAATATCGTCGTGCCTAGGAGAAAAACCCCTAGTTTTGCCTAAGCCTTGTGTGTAGTGCCAGACAATCCAACTATTAAAAAACAACCCTAACTCTCTATCCATAATGTCATAGATATAGGAAATAAAGCGAACGCCCATGAATACATAGATTGTTCCATTTGGCTTCAAAACTCTTTTTGCTTCTCGGAGCCAATCCTGTGTGAATTTCATGTACTCATCAAAACCTTTTAGGTCATGATTGTTTCCATAATCTTTTCCTAAGTTGTATGGAGGGTCAGTTACGATTAAATCTATTGAGTCACTTTTCAAGGCTTTTAGCAAATGTAAGGCATCTCCACACCTTAAATCGATTTCTTTCATTCGTTTGTCCAGTTGTTTTGTAATGCGTATTCATACCACTGATCAAATCCTTTTTTAGAAGAAAGAAATTTGCGGTCGAGGATTTGACAAAACTCCCAAGTTGTACGGAATTTATGATTTACGTGATGAATATCTTTTATCTGTAATTGACCTGTTCCGAGTGCAGGGTTATAGCTTATATCGTTTTCTGCGATAAATTTGAGATCATAGGCTTTGAACTCCATCACCTCCATAATTCCCATCATCATGTTTGTTAAAGGGTCTTTTTTACTATAGACACGATGCTTTATTGATAAAATAATGAAATTGAAATTCGGATTTTGAACGTAGGCACTTCTTATTCTTGCATACGATGTGATGTTTGGAGATTTTCCACTACCTTCTATATCTTTAGAGGTCGCTTTTACATCAACGTAACCAAAAATGGATTTCCCGGTTTCAAGATTAAATTCAAGTATTACATCAGCCATGTTGAGACGCTCGCCTGGGGTAACGTTTTTTAAACTTGGAGAGACTTTATTCGCGAGATAGTTTGTAAATATTTCCACTGCCCAGGCCTCGACAAATGGTCCGGCGATTTTGTTGACATTTTCCATAGGTATGCCAAGCGCTAGATTTGTATTAATGACGATTTTATTATTTCCCGTCATCATTGCTTCATTCATAATTTGATTTATTTGGTCAATTATAAAATTAGAATTTTGCGCGTAATCGATTGATTCTTGAGGTTGCTTCAGCGACACTTGGTCATAGGTCATAACTAGTCCTAAAATAAAATTGTGTATCTTGTTTTTGGATGTGTGGCGTATTTTTACTAAAATTTTAGGTTACTTCCCCCACGAATCCTTCAAAGTAGTCACCCGATTAAACACCGGTTTCCCCACCACAGAATCCACACGATCCGCCACAAAATACCCATGACGTTCAAACTGCAAACGCGTATCTGGTGTCACGTCTTTCATACCCGGTTCTACATAAGCTTTGACGACTTCTAATGCGCTTGGATTGAGCAAGGTCATGAAGTCTTTGCCGCCAGCATCTGGGTTTGCATCGGTGAATAAGCGGTCGTATAAACGGACTTCGACTTCTAATGCATCGGCGGCGCTGACCCAGTGGATGTTGCCCTTGACTTTGTAATTGGCGCTGCCTTCGGTGCCGGATTTGCTGTCGGGGAAGTAGTTGCAGTGGACGGCGATGATGTTGCCGTCGGCGTCTTTGTCTGCGCCTGTGCATTCAACGACGTAGCCATAACGCAGACGTACCTTGTTGCCTGGGAAGAGGCGGAAGTAGCCTTTGCTTGGGACTTCCATAAAGTCTTCTTGCTCGATCCAGAGTTCTTTGCTGATGGTGAATTCGCGGTTGCCGCGCTCTGGGTGGTGCGGGTGGACTGGGGCGTTGCAGGCGACGTTTTCACTCATTTCTCCCACCATAGGGAAATTGTCGATGATGAGTTTCAGCGGGCGCAGTACGGCGGTGGCGCGTGGTGCTTTGGGGTCGAGGTCTTCACGCAGGCAGCCTTCTAGCGTGCTGTAGTCGATCCAGCCGTCGGAGCGGGTGACGCCGATGCGTTCGCAAAACAGTTGCAGTGCTTCTGGTGTGTAGCCGCGACGACGGATGCCGACGATGGTGGGCATGCGTGGGTCGTCCCAGCCGCTGACGATGTTTTGTTCTACCAGTTGGCGCAGTTTGCGTTTGCTGGTGACGACGTAGGTCAGATTGAGTCGGGCGAATTCGTATTGGCGTGGCACCGGTTGTTTGAAGAAACCGCCTTCGGCTGCGCGTTCGATAATCCAGTCGTAGAACGGACGGTGATCCTGGAACTCTAAGGTGCAGATCGAGTGGGTGATGTTTTCAATCGCGTCTTCCAGCGGATGGGCGTAGTCGTACATCGGGTAGATGCACCATTTGTCGCCGGTACGGTGATGATGGGCGTGACGGATGCGGTAGATCGCCGGATCGCGCATATTCATATTGGGCGACGCCATGTCGATCTTGGCGCGCAGAATGTGTTCGCCACCTTGGAATTCGCCAGCCTTCATACGGCGGAATAAATCCAGAGATTCTGCTGCCGTGCGGTTGCGGAAAGGTGAGTTGACGCCGGGCTTAGAGAAATCACCACGATTGGCGGCCATGTCGTCAGCAGATTGACTGTCGACATAGGCATGTCCGGCATTGATCAGGTATTCGGCAATGGCATATAAGGTGTCGAAATAATCGCTGGCGTAATACAGATGGCTGCTGCCGCCTTGTTCAGGGCTATCGTTCCAGTCGAAGCCCAACCATTTGACGCTGTCGATGATGGTGTCGACATATTCCTGATCTTCTTTTTCTGGATTGGTATCGTCAAAGCGCAGATGGCAACGACCAGCGTAATCGCGTGCCAAGCCAAAGTTGAGGCAGATCGATTTGGCATGGCCGATGTGCAGGTAGCCGTTGGGTTCTGGCGGGAAGCGGGTGATGACGTTGGGCAAACCGTCGCGGGTATAAGTACCGGCGGCGAGGTCGTGATCGATGATGCCACGCAGGAAATTCGACGTAATTTTTGCTTCTACGGAATCAGATTTTTCTATAGTTGATGAATTTACATTTACAGTTGGTTTAATGTCGTTGCTCATGGTGCCAGTCATTCCAATAAATAATGTGATGACAAGCATTTTACCGCAGGGCACTACGATCCCGTAGTGCTGAGCTGCATAAATCTGGGATTGTGGTTGTTGGGGTGTGCGGCTGAGCGGCTTAGCTGCTGTGCTGGCAGTGAATGGTGGGACTGAGACGACCTTGGCGTTAGTTTGCTGTTGCTTGGTCTTAGTTGTGGCGGGAAGCATCTGGTGGGGTGGCAAACATCGGGGCAAAAGTCACGACAAAACGTGATGTGTAGAAACAGATGCACAGATTTTTCTTATTTTAAGGTCAATATTCTCGACCTGAAGTATCGGCTTGCGATACTTCCTGAGTACTTTCCATCTCGTGGGCAAAAAGGATTTTAATAAGCTCTGCAGTAAAAAAATGATGAGGTCGGAGGGACACAGAATGAGCAAATTATGTAAGCGAGACGCTTTGATGGAGGCGGCAGATTTGGGCTTGTTGCACTACGGACAGGTAGATCCGTTGTTGCAGTTTTTGGAAGCGCGGGCGCGCAAAGCCGGGTACAAAGGCCATAGCGGCATGATCGGTCGCCAGGCGCCGACACGATTTAGTGGCACGACGGTGCTGTATTACCTGGGCGGGATGCTGGCGATTGCGGCGTGCTCGTTATTCAGTACGCTGGCAGTGGAGCGCTGGGGCATGCCTGTGCTGCTTGACATGAGTCTGGTGTATCTGTTGTTTGCGGTGGCGTTGGCGACCTGGCTGGATAAGCGTGGTCTGGGCGTACCGGCGGGGATATTTGCGACGTTGGCGGTTGCGCTTGTGCCGCTGGCGATATTCGCGCTGCAGCATGTACTGGGCTGGTGGGCTGATGGCGTTGATAGGGTGACGACAGAGCATTATCGGGATTTTCATCGCTGGATAGACTGGCACTGGCTGACGATGGAGCTGGCGACCTTGCTGGCGGGCGCGCTGATGCTGTGGCGCTTTCAATATAGTTTTTTGGTGATGCCCGTGTCAGTGACCTTGTTTTATATGGGCATGGATGTGGTGCCTGCGATCCTGATGCAGGATGACGCGGGCATGTTGAGCGGTAACTGGCATGTGCGTCAGCAGATTTCGCTGGTATTTGGCCTGGGGATGCTGGTGTTGGCGCTGATTGTGGATGTGCGCTCGCGTCGCGGGATTGATTATGCGTTCTGGCTGTATCTGTTTGGCTTGCTGACGTTCTGGGGCGCGTTGTCGTCGATGGGAAATGGCACGCTGTCGGGTAAGCTGATTTATCTGGCGATTAATACGGGTCTGATCTTTATCGGGGCGATTCTGGCACGCCGGGTATTTGCGGTGTTTGGCGGGATCGGTTTGGCGATGGTGCTGGGGGATTTGTCTTGGTATTTGTTCAAAGACAGTTTTGTGTTTGTGGCTTTGTTGACTCTGCTGGGCTTCGCGCTGATTGCGGCGGGTGTGTGGTGGAGCAAGCATGAGGCGCGTATCACGGCGACTTTGTCGGCGATGTTGCCGGAGTCTTTGCAGTCGCGACTGATCTTGCGAGGTATCGCCTGACAATGTTGTAAGGAAACCGGTCTCTTCTGCGACTATGATGAACTGGATGCGGTTCGTACTGCGTCGCCATCGCCAATGTCGCAGAGGAGGTTCTATGCAGCACAATATTTCCCGCCGGATGTTTTGCCTAACGTCAATACTTACACTAGTCTTGATGGCAAACACGGCTACCGCAGCAAGTACACCCGCATGCAGTAAGAGCAGCCCGCTGCATACGATAGCCTTGCTAGAGCTATACACTTCGGAAGGGTGCGACAGTTGTCCGCCCGCAGATAAGTTCGTCAGCAAGCTCAATCAATCCACAGGCTTGACCACGGATCAATTATTGCCGCTGTCCTTGCATGTCGACTACTGGGATTATATTGGCTGGAAAGATGTATTCGCTAAACCTGCCTTTACGCAACGCCAGCGCTGGCTGGCAGAACTAGCTTCGTCACACAGTGTGTACACGCCTGAGGTGTTCGTCGCCGGGCATGAGTTACGCAACTGGCGCGGGGATGTGAAGGAGACAGTCAAGCGCATTAATCAGGTGCCAGCGCGTGCTGATATCCGCATTAGTCTGGACGAGTTACATGGTCAGCAATTGTCGGTACATATCGACAGCAAGACTGAGCATCCGGGTAAATTGTATTTTGCCTTGCTTGAAAATAATCTGGTGTCGAATGTGCAGGCAGGCGAGAACCGTGGTGTGAGCTTGCAACATGATTATGTGGTGCGCGAATGGGGCGAGCCGGTTCGCATGATGAATAACATTGCTAACGTGGCACGGCAGATCAGTATTCCGGTCAATGCGGTACGCAAGAATCTGGCGGTTGCCGCGTTTGTGCAATCGGATAAAGGTGAGGTCTTGCAGGCATTGTCATTGCCCTTTTGCAGCAACCTGTAAAACAGAAAATGCTTGCCGTCATGCTGCATATGATGATGACGGCAAGCGCTAATGTTTCGCTTCATGTTGCAACTGACATCGCTACTAAGTTAGCCAATAAGGCCGCAACTAATGTGACAGTTGTTGCGGAAGTTGTTGCATAGGTTGATGCAGGTTGCCACGTGTTGCCAGCAGTCGCTGAGTGACAAAAACTTGCCAGTCAGTGTTGCCGTAACTGGCCATCAGATCATAGCCCGCCGTGCGCCAGCGTGGCGTATCAACCTCCAGCCCAATCACTGCCAGATAGGGTGGTTCGACCACGACAAACTGCGTACCATACGGCAGCAAAAAACGATCTGCGCGTGCCTGGACAAAGGCTAGCGCAACGTCGTATTCCACAAACCAGGCGTTCATAAAGACACTGCAGGCTTTATCGTCATACCAGAATTGCCCCATGTCGTCGCCAATTTTTGCCTCGCCTTGCAGTACGGTGCGTGCGTGATCCCAGCTGCGAAATCCGACCTCGATTGAGACCAGATTCAGGCAGAGTTGCAGACTGTATGTATCGGGCTGAGGACGGCGGGCGCGCTTAGAGAGTTGCTGTAATTTGAGTAATGCTGCCGGGGTTTGCTTCTCCAGTGCATTGAGCAAAATACGGGCGCGGGTTTTGAGTTCGTCGGTCGCTTGCTTCATGATGGTTCTCCCATGATGCCTGAGATCGATAGAAGGCCTAGATTGCTCTGGAGAGCATTTGAAAAATTGCAGGGAAGTGTTTGCATGTGCTTGTTCCTTTTCGTGTATCGGCTGCCCGCTGCGCCATACGAATTGGTCAATCACATCCAGAAACGGAAGGAGTAAATAAGGGTGAGAGCCTCTTGTGCGGGAGGGCGTCCCTTCACGCCCGGCTATGCTGTTTTTTTAAATTAACAGCATACCGGATTGTACAAGAGAAAAGGGTGAGGTTCAAATGGATTTCAATCAGCTTAGTGAGCGAGAGCATTTGGCAGAGCTGATGAGACGATGTGGGCTGATAGGCAAGCTGATTGAATGATTCCGGTTGGATGATTTAATCAAATGGTCTAACTACACACTGCTCGCGGGACGCAGCATTTCCACATGCGGAATATCATCTTCGAGATACATTTCCGATACGGTGACAAAACCGAAACTGGCATAAAATTTTTCCAGATAGGCTTGCGCACCGATACGTACCGGCTGTTGCGGATAGTGTTTTTCCAGGTGGAGCAGCCCTTGTGTGATCAGTTCTTTACCGGCACCGCTACCGCGAAAATCTTTGGTCGTGATGACACGTCCTAGCGACGCTTCTGCAAAAGTAACGCCCGGCGGAACAATCCGCAGATAGGCGGCGACTGCTTCTTTGCCGTCGCGCTTACCCCAGCCGGTCAGGTGCAGACAGACTTTATCCACGCCGTCCATGTCGAGAAAAACGCAGTTTTGTTCGACTACAAAGACTTCACTGCGTGCGGCAAACACATCGTAGAGTTGAGTGGCCATCATGGCATCGAGACTGGCACATTGCCATTGCAGTTCTGTGGATTGGGTAGTCATAAAGCGATCTTGATTTTACATTTGCTTGAAGAGATGTGCGTACACACGGCTAACCTGAAGCTTATCATCACTGCCTCGTAGTTTGACTGTCAGTTTGCCGGCCTCATCTTTGATGGCGGTATGAATGTAGTGTGTATTGACGACCGTGCTGCGATGGATTTGCCAAAACTGGTTGCCGTCCAGTTGCGGTAAGAGCTCGCGCAAGCTCACGCGTATCAGCGAGGAATGTTCGGCAGTAACGACATTGATGTATTTGTCTGTCGCTTCAAAATATAAGACATCGCCAATCGGTATCATACGAATCTGGTTGCCGATAGCTGCACGTATTAAGCTGAGTTTTTCGGTGCCGCTGTTTGCGTTGTTACTATTGTTGTGGCTAGCATTGCTGATGCTTCCGATGCCGCCGGAGTTCGCAGAATTGCCGACGCCGGGCATCAGGTTGCGTAGCTGCGCCACTACCCGTTCCAGTTCGCCGGATCGTTCTTGTCCGTTGTCGAGACGGGTTTGCAGGCGCTTAACCGTTTTGCTTAGCCGGTCTTCGCTGACTGGTTTTAGTACGTAATCTGAGGCGGCGTGTTCAAACGCATCGACAGCAAATTCGTCATACGCGGTGACATAGACAATCAGTGGGAATGGTTTGCTATCGGGCCATTCTTCGGCTAATTCTTGTGCGACTTCGAGTCCTGTCTTGCCTGGCATTTTGATATCTAGAAACAAAATGTCCGGTAACTGAGCGAGGGCTTCCTGGACTGCGAATACACCGTTATCGACGACGCTGCAAATCTGCAGGTCGGGCCATAATTTTTCTAAATGCTTGAGTAGTGTCAGGGACAGAATCGGTTCGTCTTCAGCGACGAGGGCGCGTAGTTGTGTCATGGTCTGGTATGAATTGGTCAGTATGTTTGTTCGTTGGCTTGTTAGTTTTTTAGCGACTTAGTTCAGTTACTTAGTGCAGCGGTATAGTGAGGTGAGCCACCACGCCTTCAGGCTGATTAGCGCTCAGGCTCAGCCGGGCATCTTTGCCATACAGCGCAAGCAGCCGTTCACGCACATTGGCATTGCCAACATGGCTGGAACTATCATTGGCTGGCGGTGCTTCGTGATAATCAAATGGTAAGCCCATACCGGTATCGCTGACTTTGACGTGTAAGACCTTGCCTTCCATTGATGCCGTAACCTGGATAGTGCCACCTTCCATTTTGGGTTCTACGCCATGCTTGATCGCGTTTTCAACGAGCGGTTGCAGTAACATGGGAGCGATCTCTATTTCTTGTAATTCTGGCGGTAGGTGAGTGCTGTAACTCAGGCGCTTGCCCATACGGATTGCGAGCAGCTCAAGGTAGGCATTCATCAATCCAAATTCTTGTTTTAGCGTGGTCTTGTCGGTGCGCGAGGAATTGAGACTGGCACGCAGATACAGAATTAATTGTTCTAGCATGTATTGCGCCCGATGCGGGTCAATCGCGATCAGACCTTGCAAATTCGCTAGTGTATTGAACAGCATATGCGGCTCAATCTGCGCTTGCAGAAGCTGTAGCTGTGCCTGCATCGCCTGACGTTCTATGGCGGCGTTGCGGGCTTTTTCTTTCTCGGCCTCCGCTTTTAATTCTGCGAGCTTGCTTTGATTCCAGAAAAAGAAACCCGAAATCAGACTCAGAAAAATACACATGATGACCATCGCACGATCACCGCGCTCACTGAGGTTGGTCAGTTCGGAGGTCGGAAATCCAAATACCAGCATGCCAAGAAAATGTCCGAAGTAATAACCAATCGGTGCAGCGACGACGCAGATCGTGATAAAACCAATGGGGTGTGGTTTGTTGCGCCGCCATATCACCCAGCGGCTCCCATCGACCAGCAGCGTGATGCTGGTGCCAATCAGCATCGAAAATACCCAGTTGAGTTGAAATGTTCCTCCCCCCTCCCGAACAAATGTCAGATACAGGGCGATCAGCGTATTAAATCCGGTCAGCGCCAGTATTGTGCGGATGAGAATAACTTTTTGATCACCGCGTGGAAAAAGCAATGGAAACATAATGAGTCAATAGTCAGTGGTCAATGGTAAGTAATGAGGTTAAGTTTCATACTCTAGTACGTCTGCAATTATTCGCGCTCCTATTGAGCGTTTTAGCCTGATCGGGATGATCCTCCAATCTGCTGTAAGTCGCTAGATGAAAGCGATGAATGCCGGTCTTTTTGTCGCCAATGGCGGTCGTTTCATCGTGAAATTGCTGCCATGGTATAAACGCAACACAGTGTAACAAGTCAAATAGATTGCTGATATATTGAGCGGCCTTTAAATTTAAATCCATATTTTTCGCTAACCCGACCCATTTCATCGAAATGATGGATGGATGTCGGTTTTCGGTGAGCCAGCGCTTACCTCTGAGTCCGATGAAAAATCCGGGTTTAATTCAACACCATCCCGTTAAATTGATACTCTGGTCTCGTCATTATCCATGGCGAAGAGCCCGAAAAAGGATCTTATGCGTTACTTCCAACACCTGATTTCACCACGAATTCCCGCACTGATGACAATGTCGCTGGCGCTTGCTTATCCAGTGACTAGCTTCGCACAAACGACCCCTCCAGTGAAAAAGGCGGTATCCACAGCATCGGCACCTACGGTGGCGGAAGCGGAGCGTTTTTTGCGTGATGCTGAAGTGCGCTTGCAGCAGTTGTCCGTGATTGCGCAGCGCGCAGCGTGGGTGTACGAGACGCATATTACCGATGATACTGAGGCGATGTCGGCACAGGCGAGTGAACAGGCATTGACGGTGGGTAGTGAGATTGCGATCCAGGCACGCCGTTATAACGCCTTGCCTTTATCGGCGGATAGCAAGCGCAAGCTGAAACTGCTGCAATTGAATCTGAGTTTTAAAGATGCAGCTGATCGTGAGGCCTATACCCGTTTGTCCACTTCACTCGCCGGGGAATATGGCAAGGCAAAATATTGTAAGAATCCTGCCGATGGGAGTACCTGCCTGGATCTGGGACAGATGGAGGAAATCATGGCGCGGAGCCATGACCCTGCCGTATTAAAAGATGTATGGATGGGCTGGCATCAGCAGGCCAGCAAATATAAAGACAGCTATGTGAATTACGTCGCGGTATCCAATAAGGGCGCACGTGAAATGGGCTTCTCGGATACCGGCGCTTTGTGGCGCTCGCAGTACGATATGTCGCCGGATGCGTTTGAAGCAGACACAGAGCGGTTGTGGCAGCAAGTGAAGCCTTTATACGATTCATTGCACCAGTATGTGCGTTTGAAATTGCGTCAGACCTATGGCCCTGATGTCGTACCGCTGACCGGCCCGATCCCCGCGCATTTATTCGGCAATATGTGGAGCCAATCCTGGGAAAATTTATACCCGATTGTGAAGCCGCAAGAGCAGGCGGCGTCCTTAGATGTCGGCGCGGTGTTGAAACAAAAAAATATCGGCGCCAAGGCGATGGCGCAATATGCAGAAGGCTTTTACACCTCACTGGGAATGGAGAAATTGCCTGAGTCGTTTTGGCAGCGATCCATGCTGACGAAACCGCGTGACCGTGAAGTAGTCTGCCACGCATCAGCCTGGGATCTGGACAATCTGACCGATGTCCGAATTAAGATGTGTATCAATCAGACGACAGAGGACTTCATCACAATTCATCATGAGTTGGGACATATTTACTACGACCTCGCGTATCGCAAGCAACCGCATTTATTTAAAGGCGGTGCAAATGATGGCTTCCATGAGGCAATTGGCGACACTGTGGCTTTATCCGTGACGCCAGAGTATTTGAAAAAAATCGGCTTGCTCAGTGAAGTCCCCGATGCATCGCAGGATGTCGGTGTCTTGCTGAGTCGTGCATTAGAAAAAGTGGCGTTCTTACCGTTTGGCTATCTGGTGGATCAATGGCGCTGGAAGGTATATTCCGGCAAAGTCGCACCGAAGGATTACGATAAAGTCTGGTGGGAACTACGTGAGAAATATCAGGGGATCAAACGTCCTGCACCGATGGAGGAAAACGGATTTGATGCTGGTGCTAAATACCATGTCCCAGCCGATACGCCTTATGCACGTTATTTCATCGCACATATTTTGCAATTCCAGTTCCATCGTGGCCTGTGTAAAGAGGCAGGTTATGTTGGTCCACTGAACCGCTGCTCGATTTTTGAGGATAAAAAGGCCGGTGCGAAATATCAGGCAATGCTGGCGATGGGAGCAAGTCGGCAATGGAATGAGGCGCTAAAGGCGGTGTCTGGTGAAGACAAGATGGATGCTTCAGCGATTCTCGATTATTTCGCGCCACTGAAAGTCTGGTTAGATGCGCAGAACAAGCAGTTAGCGCAATGAGGCAGAAACATCTAACGAGAAAGACCGAAAAGGATCGAGACAGATAAATAAAAAAGCTTGAATCATATATATGATTCAAGCTTTTTTACTTGATGATACTTCAAGCACTCACAGAAACGCTGCTGCCGGAGCTGCTACCGTTTGCCTGAAACGGATCGGCGTAAGCGCGTAATAGTTGCAGGGCTTTTTTGAAAATTGCCGCATCATTATTGGTGCTGCTACTGCTATTGCTGCCAGTATTACTTTCAGAATTACTACTGGAAGTAGAATTTGCAGAGCTTGATGTACTGCTGACATCGGTAGTGCTCGCGATCGAATTGCCTGACGTATTGCTTGAGGCGTTTGTTGAGGTATTGGAGGCTGTTTTTTCCAGGTAAGCGAGAGTTTCTTGCAGTGATACTTTACCATCCTGATTCGTATCCGCCGCATCGAAATTCTGCGCAACGCTAGTCAATTTTGCCCCGGCTGTGCTGTCTGTCTTGCTGACGTCGCTGGCCAGACTGCTTAATTGATCCTTACTTAAACCCCCGTCCTGATCACTATCAGGAGGAGGTGGTGGGCGGTTGGCATCTTGTGCTCCAGTGGTACGCCTTGCGTTGAATTGACTTTCTAATTCGTCGCTGAATTTTTTCAGCCCCGAGCTGAATTCTTGTTTGGTTACCTTGCCATCGCCGTCACTGTCTAGTTTTTTGAAAAGATCTGAGATTTCGGTCGATGTTGTTGATGTGTTGCCTGTCGCAGCACTTGCAGAGCTTGTTGTACTAACGCCGCTGGTGGTTGACGACGAGTTAATACTGCTAAATGCGGATTCCAGATCTGAAACCTCCAAGTATCCCTGGCCTTTTGTGTCCAGTTTACTGAAGACGTTTTCTGCGATCTGAGACGGGTCGGGTCTTTGTTTTTGGACGCTACTGGAATAATTATAGCCAGAGCTGCTGCCTACACTTCCTATTGAACTCATGATGTCACTCCCATCTGGTTGGCATGATGCTGCGGAAAAACGGATGCTTCCAGTGTTGCGGATGATTGTTGCCTGACTATGTCGGTTTTGTATCAGTGCTGACACATTGTCAGATTTTTGTAACAGGTGGCTTTTTAGTATAGAAGAATCAGGCAAATTATCCAGCAGGATGTGTGATGGGCAGGCGTAGTTGGGCGATTAGTCCTGTATTCCCGGGTTTATTCTTCAATACGATATCGCCTGAATGCTGGCGGGCAATTTCATTTGCGATGCTGAGGCCGAGACCTACACCGCCATCATGTTTAGTACGGGACGTCGACAGGCGAAAGAACGGTTCAAATACCTTGCTGAGCTGAGCTTCTGGTATGCCCGGCCCATCATCACTAATTTGTATCGATACATAATCGGATGTTTCCTGTAAATGGATATCCACGATATCACCGGCATGAAGCGCATTCTCCAGCAAATTGGAAATACATCGTCGTAAATCGGAGGGCATCCCCATAATCGGGTTTGCACTACCAGAAAGACCTACGCTTCTGCCTTGCTCATGAGCATTGTCAATCAGGGCCTCTACCAATGCCTGCACATCCAGGCGTTGCGCTGTGTGTGTGTGTTGACCGTTGCTACGCAGGTAGTCCAGTGTGGCATCGAGCATCAGTCGCATTTCTTCAATATCGGCTTCTAATTTTTCTTTGGCACTCTCATTGTCCAGATGCTCAATCCGTAGTTTCATTCTGGTGAGCGGCGTGCGTAAGTCATGAGATACCGCAGCCAGAAAGCGTGCGCGTTCTTCCATTTGTTCGCGAATGCGTTCTTGCATGCGATTAAACACACGGGCGGCCTGCCGAGCCTCTGCCGGACCTGATTCTACTAAGAGAGGGGCATTCAGATTGTCGCTGATCTGACTTGCCGCTTGTGCCAAACCTTGAATCGGTTTTGCCAGATTACGAGAACCAAACCAAGCTGCCATTGCCAGAATAACGAATTGCAGCATCATGCTTAATAAGAAGCCCAGCATAGGGCCAGGAAACCTTTCTTCGTGCTCATGTGGCTGAGGCGGACGACGTGATTCTGGTGTCTGAAGTAGAGAATATTCTTGAGGTCGCATAGCGCCTGGTAATGAGATCTCAGGTGGGCGTGGTTGACGATGCGGAGGCAAGTGTTCGCCTAAAAATTGAAATAATAAGACGAAGGTCATGATATGGCTGATGACGACCGCAGCCATTGCCAGACCAAACAGGCGGGTAAAGATAGTGTCAGAAAAAAAACGTCGCATAGGACTCGTCAGTACTTATCTTGAATTAGCGCATATAAGATGTTGCTTGGCATATTTTGCGTTGAGTGTTGTACCCGCCATACCGCAAGCAATGGTATTCATTACGCCAATGGGGGTTGAAACATATATCCCTCACCGCGTATCGTTTTGAGTATGGCGGGCTGGCGTGGATTGTCGTCCAGTTTTTGGCGCAAGCGCGATACTAATAAATCGATACTGCGATCATAGGCTTCGGCAGATTTGCCACGGGCGATATCCATTAACTGATCGCGGCTGAGTACGCGCCCCGGGCGCTCGATAAATGCCAGTAACAAACGGTATTCAGCATTTGATAGCGGAATGACTATGTTTTGGGGTGTGTATAGTTGTCGCAGATGGCAATTGAGTCGCCAGTGATGGAAAAGAATGTTGTCCCCGTTTTTATTCGCGATCTGGCGTTGGCTGGCGGGCGAACGTCGCATGATCGTCTGGATACGTGCGACAAGTTCACGCGTGTCAAATGGCTTAACCACATAATCATCGGCACCGAGCTCCAGACCGATGATGCGGTCAGTGAATTCTCCGCGCGCGGTCAGCATTAGTACAGGAATCTGACTATCTTCTCCGCTACGTAAGGTGCGCAACAAGCTCAGGCCGTCCTCGCCCGGTAACATCAGATCGAGCAAAATAATATCCACACGCGCCATTGCTAACTGTTCGCGCATCGCTTGCCCATCGGCGACAGTATTGCAGCGTATTCCGAACTTCTCCAGATAGCGCGCCAGCAGCTCGCGTATTTCCCGATCGTCATCGACCAGTAAGGCGTAAATATGCGGCTCCGGTAACGGCGTTGGCGTCTCGCAAATTTCTTTTGCTACAGCAGACAACTCAGATTTCCTTTACGTAGCGAAGCAAGCGGTCAAGCGCATGTACGATGGTCTGCTCCCGAACCGCATGGCGATCACCGCTGAACACTTTTCTCTCGGTATGAGTGACACCGCCTACTTGCCACGCAAAACATACGGTACCGACCGGTTTGCCAGGTACGGCGCCACCAGGTCCTGCAATACCGGTAGTGGATAGCGATATATGTGCCTCAGAATTGGCAATGGCGCCTTCTGCCATCGCGGCGGCGATTTCTTCGCTGACTGCACCATGTTGCGCAATTAATGCGGCGGAGATGTCGAGTAATTCGCTTTTTGATGAATTGGAATAAGTGATGAAGCCGCAATCAAACCATTCGGATGAACCGGCAACCTCAGTGATTGCCTGGCATATGCCACCGCCGGTGCAGGATTCCGCAATCGATAGCAAGAGTTTTTTTGATTTGAGTGTCGCGCCGACTTCTGTTGCGAGTTCGATAGCATTGAGCATGATATGGTCTCCTGTGGTTTTTTCGGAATACCAATGCGTAAAAAGTCAGATCCATGGATATAACTCAGCAATTGGCTGGAATCAGCTACAGAATTACTTTACCACTTTGTGATCGTGATTTGATCGGCTTAACAAGAATTTACTGACGCATCAGGATCTGTCCGGATTACTTGCCGCTACCTGCAAAGAAAGTGCTCATCCGTGGTCAGATCGCTCGCCACAATGCGAATAACAAGAGGGTATAAAACGCGGCAAGTATATCGTCCCACATGACACCAAAACCCCCTTTTAGCTGACGGTCAAAGTAGCCGATTGGCGGTGGCTTGATCATGTCAAACACGCGGAACCAGAAGAATGCCCAGCATTGGGTAGAAAAACTGGCGGGCAGGACGAGGAGTAATACTAACCAGAACGCTATGATTTCATCCCAGACCATGCTCCCGTGATCGGAGACGCCCATGTTTTTGCCGGTCACAGAGCATGCCCAGATGCCGATAGCAAATCCGAACAGGATGATCCAGGTCCAGACTGCAGGCGTAAACAACTCTGGCCAACGCATAGTGAGGACGTTAAAACTGAGCCAGGCAAATAAAGTACCGGATGTGCCTGGCATGACAGGTGACAGGCCGCTGCCAAATCCCTGTGCAATAACATGGGCAGGATGTGCCAGCATAAAGCGGGCAGTCGGTCGGTTGATTTTGGCTATCTGGCCAGATTCTAATGTGCTCATGGCGTGCTGAAGTGGTCAAAAGATGTCAGAGCTAATGCTAATGGCTGTCCCGCTGCGTCGAACAGGCGCATGCCCGATTCGCTATCTATCGTACCAACGCGTGTAACGGGCGTGTTGCTGGATATCGATGCTGCCAGTACTTGCGTTCGTAATTCTGACGGCGCTGTGAAGCAGAGTTCATAATCGTCTCCGCCTGCTAATGTAAATTCGCGCTGTTTGTTATTGGAGTGATCTTGCGACTGAGTGCGTAGCTGATGATGTGCAAAATTACGCAGCGCAGCTCCGGCGGGCAGTAAATCTGCATGCAGACTTGCTCCGACTCCGCTGCGTTTCAGGATATGTCCGAGATCTCCAATCAGGCCATCTGAAATATCCAGCGCTGCATGGGCAATTCCCCGCAAAGCTAGACCCAGTGCAATTCTTGGCGTAGGTTGATGCATACGTTTCGCTGCAATCGCAAAGTCCTGATCACTTAACTTTAACTCATTCCAGTAATGCGCCAATGCCAGCCTCGCATCACCGAGTTCGCCTGAAATCCAGATATCATCGCCTGCCTTAGCTGAATCCCGGCGCAAAGCTTGTCCCGGTGGAATTTCACCGAAAACGGTGATACTGATTGTCAACGGGCCTTTTGTCGTATCGCCACCGATCAGGGTACATTTGTATTCTTTCGCCAAATCCAGCATACCGGCAGAAAAAGGTGCCAGCCAGCCTCGATTTGCCTCAGGTAAGGCAAGTGCCAGATTAAAAGCCAGAGGCTTGGCTCCCATGGCGGCAAGATCAGACAAATTCACCGCCAGACATTTGTGTCCCAGTAAGTAGGGATCGGCATCAGGAAAAAAGTGCCGACCAGAGACCAGCATATCGCTGGAAATCGCCAGTTGCATACCGGCATCAGGTTTTAGCAGCGCACAATCGTCGCCGATGCCAAGTTGAATGCGAGGATCGCTGCTTGGGGGCGTGACGAAATAATCTTGGATAAGGTCGAATTCTGAGAGCATGCGGCATTGTACTCAGCTCAGAGTTATTAGAACAGACAGGAATGCGTGATTGCTCGTAGTGCATCCGGCAGCTTGGCAAGCAGCAGTTCGCGTATCTTTGTAGTCCCTCTCTATCGCGAAACCAGCAGTGACCCTTTAGTCTTGGGATTTTGTGCCAATGACAACTCCGTAGCAGATACATATCTTTAATAATTCCATAGGGAAATGTTGACGGCAATGCCTAAAGATTTACGTGAACAAAGGTAAAAACCGAAGTCTTGTTCAAAACAAGATTTGAAACATTAGGTTACAATTGTGCACATTATGTGACAATTGGTGCCCGAAGTGACTATATTGAATTCGAAAGATTTGTACTTTGCAGAGGAGAGCCGTTCGCTGCTGGTAGAGAAAAACGTACCGCGTCGCCGTTCTTTTTTCGACGTCATGGCATGGGCTGTCCAATTACGGTTGACTGATACAGCAACCGGGTTGAAAGGGAAAGTCGTTTTTTTACTTAGAACCTTACTTGATCCGGTCAATAGTCATGCATGGTATCGCTACGTCAGCAGCAACCATCTCTTAAAAACTGCAAGCTCAGATCCGGGTTTGCTGGATTCTATTCATCGTCCGTTTTTTGACCGGCGTATGCGATCGCGTGACCGGCTTTCTCTGCTGACGAATCACTTTAATCTGGCCGAAACGATATTGGGCAGAGGCAATTGCCGAAGCGTACTGTCCGGGCAGAAGCTTGAACTGGCGCGAGTTACGGGAAAGAATAATGATGTATTCCAGCTGCGCTTATTCAGAGGCACGTCGTATAAGCGCGAGGGTGGTTTGAGTCTTGGTTTGTTTATCGACGATACTTTGCTGCAATGCGTGACTTTTTCTTTCGATCAGCAACAACAATACCTGGCAATTAAAGTGGGCGGCGTGCAGGCAAGCAACTGCGGTGCCCGTGAACTGATCCGTGAATCGACCAAAGAACTGCATGGAATACAGCCCAGATTATTATTGGTTGAAGCATTGCGTTACCTTGCGCAAGAACTGCAAAGCACGACGATAGAATGTATCGCCCAAAAGAATCATATCTATCAAGCCTGGCGCTATAGATTTACCAAAAATATCAAAGCTGAGTACGACCAGTTGTGGACCGCGGCGGGCGGTATGAAGCGCGCATGCGGTAACTATTCACTGCCGATTACGATGCTCGAAAAACCACTCTCATCCCGTCCCTCAAACAAGCGTAGCGAGTACCGCGCCCGCTCGGTGATATTTGAAACAATGCGGGAACAAATTGCCCAAAGGCTCGCCATTCACTAGAACTCATTCACTCTTGTGGATGAAATGAGCGCTACTTGCGGCTGCTCGCTCTACTGGTATTACGCTTCTGTGGATTCAGCTAGTTCTGCTAAAAGCCTGGTACGCAATCTGGCATCTTGAGGCGCAACGGCAAAACCCGATAATCGGTTGTCGGCATCAAAAAACCGGCTGATCGTCGTAGCTTCAATTAATTCAGTTTCCCATCGCCCGGCTGCCAGATCTTTGATGCCAGGCGGTACCACGGCAACAGGGAAGCTCGGCGTCTTTACAATCACCGGAGATGGTCTTAAATCGATTGCCGTGCGCTCACCTGTCAGACTGCGTGCGATTGCGCGTGCCGCCACCATCAGCGGTGCGATGTAAGGCAATACTTGTTGTACGCCAACGGTAATATGATATTGCGCACAATCCCCCAATGCATAGATATTTGCCGCGCTAGTTTCGCCATGGGCATTAATCAGAATGCCCCGATCGGTGTGTAGCCCTGAGGCTGTAGCCATGCGCAGTTTAGGACGTAATCCCACCGCAGACAGTACCAGATCTGCATGCACCAGTGAACCGTTTGCCAGCGTAACTTGAAGCGCATCGCTATCCGGCGCTTGGTGAATACTGCTGGCGGTGGTACTTAGTTGCAAGGCGATACCACGTTTCAGCAGTGCGTCTTGCAAACCAAGTGAAATTGCCTGTGGTGCCAGCGCTGCTAGTGGAAGAGAGTTCGGATCAACCAGCGTTACCTGGTGTCCTGCACCAGCCAGATCGTCTGCAAATTCACAACCGATCAGACCAGCGCCAAGAATCGTGATACGCGCTGACGCCCCTACCGCAGCAATTTTTTCGCGAAAGAGGGCATAGTCATCAAGATGGTTGACTGATAAAACCTGCGTCGCCGCATCGCCTGCAATCGGCAGACGAATAGCTTGTGCACCAAGTGCAATGACGACTTTACTGTATTCAAAGTTGCCGGCATTCGTAACGACGTTATTGGTCACCGTATCGATATGATCGACCTTAGTTCTTGTCAATAAGCTTGCATTAACTTGCGCCGCCATTTGTTCAGCAGTTTGGCTAGTTAGATTTTTTGCCTGCTTGTTTTGCGCACAGGCGTTCGATAGCATCGGTTTAGAATAAAAACCGCCATCGTCTGCGGTAATGATGAGTAACGGAGATGTTTTATCTAGTTTGCGAAATTCACGCGCAACGGTATAGCCAGCGAGACCACTACCGATGATGACGATTGGAGACATAGTAAAACCCTGATTCTGTAAAAATGAGTTTGGTAATGCACGGATGAGTCATCTGACAAGATGCTTAGATGTTCAGTGTTTGTTCCGCCGCGTTGGCTCTATATAAACGGCTCTGACTCAGGATTGTTTCTATGACTTAGCTAACCATGCTAACTGAGCTAAGTCAGCCAAATCAGTTAAGTCAGCGATCTCAGTGATGTCAGTTAAGTCAATTAACGCGCGTTCATGACCATCGACGATTGCAGCATCGATGGTCGTGCACATTAAATTTCAACCATGTCGAAATCTGCTTTGGCAACGCCGCAATCCGGACATTCCCAATCCGCTGGAATGTCGTCCCAGCGTGTGCCTGCAGCGATGCCTTCTTCCGGCAAGCCTAAAGATTCGTCATAGATAAAACCACAAACGACGCATTGATATGTTTTCATAAAATTCTCGATTCTGTGTAATGAAGATAAATAGCGATCAGGGCGGGACTCAGGCTTTGGAGGCTTCGAGCACGGCGCGATAATGGTTAGCATGACGCTCTTCCACTTTTGCTAAAGCGGCGAAGCGTTTTGCGGCAGTTTCCAGCGTGCGTTTGAACTGTTCCGCGTGTTCTTTAGACTCGGCAATTTGCTCATCATATTCAGCAACGGCGGCATGGTTACCTTCTTCTACTGCCAGATGACGGAACTTTGGGTACATCTCTGTGTACTCATAAGTCTCGCCTTCAATGGCAATTTCCAGTGCTTTTTGTGGCGTCATTTGTGTTTTTGGGTACAGCAAATCGAGATGGCCGAATGCATGCATGACCTCTTGTTCCGCTGTGGCTTCAAACGCCAGTGCGACGTCTTCTGCGCCTGCTGCACGCGCCAGCTTGGCGAAGTAGCGATATTTAATATGGGCCATTGATTCGCCAGCAAAAGCGGCTTCAAGGTTTTGAATCGTAACGGATGGGTTGGCTGTATTACTCATGGTGGCTCTCCTGATGGTGATCTAAGATATTGCAATCGGCATTTATTTCTATTTGCTATCAAACTGAGTGCGATGATAGATAATATTAATAAATTGGGGAAATTGATTGTTTATACTAAAGCAATAGGCAATAGCTATATCAATCTCTATTGCGATCAAGAATTGAATTTAGTTATGTTTAAAAGTCATAGAAGTCGTACAAATACGTATAAAGTTAGAGGGAACCCTCTGCTAGAATCACAGACCATTCGTAAGTAATAAGTAAGCAAGCAAATAAAAAGAGAGGCCGCAGAGTATGGATTCGTCAGCAGATCAAAAAGAACTTCTACGTCAACAATTGCGTCAGGCAGCCCTGGAGTATCACGAGTTTCCTACTCCCGGCAAAATCAGCGTCACACCGACCAAACAATTGACGAATCAACGTGATCTGGCTTTGGCGTACTCTCCCGGGGTGGCTTCTCCTTGTGAGGAAATCGTTGCCGATCCGGCAAATGCATTCAAATATACGGCGCGCGGCAATCTGGTCGGCGTGATCACCAACGGTACCGCAGTGCTTGGTCTCGGTAATATCGGTCCGCTGGCATCCAAGCCGGTGATGGAAGGTAAGGGCGTTCTGTTCAAAAAATTTGCAGGTATCGATGTATTCGATATTGAAATCAATGAACTCGATCCAGACAAGCTGGTGGATATTATCGCTTCGCTGGAGCCGACTTTTGGCGGCATTAATCTGGAAGATATCAAGGCGCCGGAGTGCTTTTATATCGAACGCCAGTTGCGTGAGCGCATGAAGATTCCGGTCTTCCATGATGATCAGCACGGTACAGCGATCATTGTCGGTGCCGCGATTATCAATGGCCTCAAAGTCATCGGTAAAGACATCAAAAATTGCAAACTTGTGGTATCTGGCGCTGGTGCTGCGGCGCTGGCCTGTCTCGATTTGCTGGTCGATCTCGGTTTTCCAATTCCCAATATCTATGTTACGGATCTGGCTGGTGTGGTCTACAAAGGCCGTGCTGAACTGATGGATCCGGACAAAGAACGTTTTGCTCAGGACACTTCAGCCCGTAGTTTGAAAGAAGTGATTGAAGGTGCGGATATTTTCCTCGGCTTGTCCGCTGGTGGCGTACTGAAAAAAGAGATGGTCAAGGTCATGGCGGATAAGCCATTGATCCTGGCGCTCGCGAATCCGACACCGGAAATTTTGCCCGAAGAAGTTAAGTCGGTTCGTGACGATGCCATCATGGCGACAGGTCGTTCTGATTTTCCGAATCAGGTGAATAACGTCCTGTGCTTCCCTTATATTTTTCGCGGTGCGCTGGACTGCGGTGCGACGACGATTACCCGTGAGATGGAAATTGCCGTGGTCTATGCGATTGCCGAACTCGCTCAAGCCGAGCAATCCGACGTGGTCGCATCGGCTTATGGCATCGCCAATCTGAGCTTTGGTCCTGAATATCTGATTCCAAAACCATTTGATCCGCGTCTGATGATCAAGATCGCGCCAGCCGTGGCGAAAGCGGCGGAAGAGTCTGGTGTCGCGGCGCGTCCGATCAAGGACATGCAGGCGTATGTCGATCGTTTGCAGCAGTTTGTCTATCACAGCGGTACCTTCATGAAGCCGTTATTCCAGGTTGCGAAAAAAGCGCCTGATGAACGCAAGCGTATTGTCTATGCCGAAGGTGAAGAAGAGCGTGTTCTGCGCGCAGTGCAAGTGGTCGTCGATGAAAAACTGGCGAAACCGATTTTGGTCGGTCGTCCAAACGTGCTCGACCAGCGTATCGAGAAGTTTGGTTTGCGTTTGAAGGCGGGGGTTGATTTTGAAGTCATTAATCCCGAGTTCGATCCCCGTTTCCGCGACTACTGGCAGACCTATTATGAAATGACCTGCCGCAAAGGCAATAGCCAGCAATATGCCAAGCTGGAGATGCGTCGTCGTCACTCTCTGATCGGCGCGATGATGATCCATAAAGGTGATGCCGATGGCATGATCTGCGGTACCTTCGGCACCACGGGTTTGCATTTGAATTATGTCAATCAGGTATTAGGTAAGCGAGAAGGCGTGAATGTCTATGCTGCGATGAACGCTCTAGTTTTGCCCGATCGTCAGTTAGTTCTGGTCGATACGCATGTGAACGAAAACCCCAGCGCGGAGCAAATCGCTGAGATCACTATACTTGCTGCCGAAGAGATGCGTCGTTTTGGTGTCAAGCCGCGTGCAGCCTTGTTATCCCATTCAAATTTCGGTTCCAGTAACAGCGAATCCGCGCAAAAAATGCGTGCCGCTTTAGCGATTATTCAACGTGACGCACCAGATCTGGAAGTTGACGGCGAGATGCATGGTGATACCGCACTGGACAGTGCTTACCGTACCAAAATGATGCCAGGAACAACCCTGAAGGGTGATGCGAATCTGCTGGTGATGCCGAATATTGATGCGGCCAATATTGCCTATAATTTGCTGAAAACTACTGCCGGTAATAACGTCGCAATCGGTCCTATTCTGCTTGGTTGTGCAAAGCCTGTACATATCCTGACGCCGTCTGCGACAGTGCGTCGTATCGTCAATATGACAGCGCTCTGCGTGGTAGATGCTGTTGCGCAGCGCTAAGACGGATTAGAAATATTGCTTGCCTACGTCTGAGTGAGCCTGCTGAAGTAAATCGCAGCTCTCTGCATTGAGACATGAAAAAGCCGGGAATCTTTTAATTGATTTCCGGCTTTTTTATTGCGTCCGGGCGGTAATGCTTCTACCGACTTTGTTGATTCTTTACGCTTTTTTATGATTCTGGATGATTGAATATCAGATCAACGCATTGCCTGTGGCGCGCGCCTTACTTGTAGCGAGTTACTGAGCTTGAACTGCCTTACCACCTCGGCCAGGCTTGCAGCCTGATCCTGCATGGACTGCGCTGCCGCTGCTGCCTGTTCGACCAAAGCAGCGTTTTGCTGCGTCGCTTCATCCATCTGCACGATGGCATCATTGACTTGTTGGATGCCTGAACTTTGTTCTTGCCCTGCTAAAGTAATTTCGCCAACAATCGTGACCACACGTTTGACACTGGCGACAATTTCCACCATGGTGACACCGGCTTTCTCAACGAGCTTGCTGCCGTTATCCACCTGGTCGACCGAATCATCGATCAGAGTTTTAATTTCCTTGGCAGCGCTTGCACTTCTTTGTGCCAGATTGCGTACCTCCGATGCGACTACGGCAAAACCGCGACCTTGTTCACCGGCACGTGCCGCTTCTACCGCTGCGTTAAGCGCCAAAATATTGGTCTGGAAGGCGATGCTGTCGATGACGCTGATAATGTCGACAATTTTTTTGGACGACTCATTAATTGACCCCATACGCTCCACGACCTGATCGACAACGATTCCACCTTGCATGGCGATCTCGGACGCAGATACGGCTAGCTGATTTGCCTGACGGGCGCTCTCGGCATTGTGTCTGACTGTTGCCGTGAGTTCTTCTATGGTTGACGCGGTCTCTTCGAGAGAACCTGCTTGACGCTCTGTGCGGTTGGATAGATCCAGATTGCCACTGGCAATTTCACCTGAGGCGTTGGCAATGGTGTCGGTGCCCGTTCTCACTTGATTCACGATTCTAAGTAAATTGTCGTTCATCGCTTGCAGCGATTTTAATAAAAGTCCGGTCTCATCGTCAGACGTGGATTCTATGTGTGCAGTCAGATCACCTGATGCGATGGTTTCTGCAAAAGCAACTGCCTGATTCAAGGGGCGTGTGATACCGGCTGCAAGACGCCATGCAATGAACCAGCCTAACAGAAATAGTGCGCCACCAAAAACGAATAATATAAGACGACTTTGAGTTTCAATTTCTTGGATTCTTTCAGCCATTTTATTGATGCTAGCTCGCTGCAAATCCAGCAATTTCTGCAAAAGATCTAGGTAGCTAGCTGCCGATACCGAGTAGGTCGTTTCAAAAATTTTGTTAGCTTCGTCAGCATTGTTATCTGCCTTCGCTTTGGCGATTGCATCTCTCGCGGCAATATAGTTTTTTCTAGTTGAAGTTAGTTGATCAAAGACCTTGCGCTCCTCATCGCTGGTCAGCAATCCTTCAATTGTTTTTTGTAACTCTGATGATTGCTTACTCGACGCGACTGAGTCGTTGGCGAAATAGGCGCTTAGACTGGAGTCTGAGCTTTTGGCAATTGCGGTCGTGCGCCTGACGCCGGATTGAATTACTCGATACCAATCAGAAACAAGTCGTTCTTTTGTGAGGGGTGTTTTTAAAATTGTTTCTGTAGTATCTGCGACTTTGGCGAGCTGCAATAAGCTAAGACCCAAGAGTACGATCATTGACATCAAAATGAAGGCAAAGCCTAAGCTAAGTCGCTTACCAATCTTCATGTTGGCGAAAAGATTCATTTTTCTCTTTCATTAATAATGGCTAATTGAATGACGAGTATGACGATAAAGCACTACAAGGTAATGACGATGAAAAGATGTTTGCGCTGCAGGAAATTGGTAAAAGGAAAGGGCTAAATTTCTATCGCTTCGGTTATTGGAGATGATACTTTGCGTCGGATGAATACGGTAGATTTTATTTGGTTTGTTCGTTGGTCTATGTATCCCTTCGCCACTTAGCTTATTTAGTATTGAAGGTGTCGTTCATTTTGGTATTTTAGTTACTCCGGGTAGTATTTTTTCAATACCTATGGTGCAAAAGCGGTAAGGTCCTATTTTTGACATGCTTTTGGGGGAGTATCGGTTATTGTCTCAAGATAAATTGCCCCCGTTACTGCTTGATCGGCACCCGTCCCGTAGCGACGACGCTTGATGCGCGTTCACAATGACCGTGCTGGTCATCAAAGAACATATGCGGTTTAAATGCGCCTAATACGGCGGACTTGTGTACCCCGCCCATGAAGAAGGTTTCATCAATCGCGATGTTCCAGGCGCGTAATGTGCGGATCACACGTTCGTGGGCTGGCGATGAACGTGCCGTGACGAGCGCAGTGCGTAAGGGGAATGCTCTGCCATCGGCACTTTTAAAATTATTTTGCAGGAAAGATAGCGCCACTAGCAGGCGGGCGAAGGGACCTTCCGGTAAAGCTTTGTTCGCATTGTCGCGCTCATGTCGCTCAAACGCTTCGATACCTTGTTCCTGATAAATCCGCTCAGATTCATCGGAAAAAATAACGGCATCACCGTCAAAGGCAATACGGATTTGATCCAGTTCTTGCTGCGGATTATCAGGAATACCGTAGAGCAAAGCGGCTGCCACACCCGAGTTGATGGCGGCCTGCACATCATCCTCATGCAGCGACAAAAACAGACTCAGATTGAACGCTTGCAAGTAAGGTGATAAAGATGCGCCACCAACCAGTGCGGCGCGTGAAATATCCAGTCCGTAGTGTTTAATCGAGTTAAAAATGCGTAAAGAGGTTTCAGACGAATTGCGCGACATGATCACGACCTCCACCAGACGGTGCTCCGGTGTGAGTGTATTCAGATGCAACAAGGCCTTGACCAGGGCAAAACCGGCACCGGGTTTGAGAATGGTGTTTTCATTGACCAACTGATGCTGCCGGTAGGCGGCCAACCCCTGATGCTGAAAAATAGCTTCTTCGACTTCCAGATCAAACAGGGCGCGGGAGGAGATGCCAACGACTAATAAATTATCAAGCGAAAAAGCCATAAAGGTCCGTGATGTCGGTCAGGTGATCGGTCAGATGATCGGTCAGTTTGTTGTGTAAGGTGCAGACCCGCAACCAGTGATGCGCGGGCAGGCGCAAGGGCGAATGCATATATCGCGTCAGGTATTGGGCGACAGTTCGTCTTGCCCTGTTCGGCTGTCAAACTGCTCCAGAATTTCCAGATCAACCAATTGCAGCACTTTCATATTGGTACTCTCCAGCACGACCAGCGGTGCGACACCGTCATCCATTGCCTCTAGCCAGCGATTCGCGCACAGGCACCATTGATCACCGGGTTGCAGGCCGGGGAAGTTCCATTCCAGGCGCGGCGTCATTAAATCATTACCGCGACTTTTGCTATACATTAAAAAACCAGCGCTCATGACCGCGCAGACAATATGCGTGCCGACATCCTGCTCATTCGTTTTACAGCACCCATCACGGAAAAATCCTGTCAGCGGATCAAATGAGCAGGGGACGAGCGGTTGCCCAAAGACGTTTAGAGCGAGTGTTGTAGTGGAAGTGGGGTTTGCCATTTCAGTCAATTGCTTTCGTTTGAGTGCGTTTCTTTGCCCACGATAACATTGCCGGTCCGAATAAACGAGAGATGGTATGACGATATTTTGCAAAAAAACGATAAGAAACAATGAGTATAGGGCGCAACCAAGGGCGCGTGTAAATCCACGCCAGTAGTTTTAAGTCCGTACGTTGATAGGCCGCCGCAAATACGTCTACGCCGATGAGTGTCGCCGTGTCCTTACTATCACCTTCTAGTCGCCCATGTATTTGCGCCATCGCCTGCTCGCAACTAATCTGGTAGCGATCAGATTGGTAGCTTTGATCAGCGATATCGACAAACCGCAGTAAATCGCGCTGATTTTTAGAGCGCAGCAGCACAATCTCCGCGAGGCATAAAGGGCATGCGCCATCATAAAAAATAGTCAGTGTTTGCACGTTGAATTCCTGTTGCTGTTTCTATTGAAGAGAACAGCATAGCGCAAGACGGATATTGAGGTTATTTCTGGGTTTAGTTCGTAAAATGAGTGTTAATCGGACACTATTTTGGACAGCATTGCTGGATCCGTTATTGTGGACCTTGCACTTTGAAAGTAGATTTTTCAATCAGATTTATATCAGATTCGACCTAATATCGTCTAAATCCCCTATTTGACAACAAAATCATCTGAGAGCATTCTAGGTACCTATCTAATTAGGAGAGACTTCATGCCGCAATATCGTTCACGTACTACCACTCATGGCCGCAACATGGCTGGCGCCCGCGCACTGTGGCGCGCTACTGGCATGAAGGACGGTGACTTTGACAAGCCCATTATCGCCGTGGTGAATTCTTTTACCCAGTTTGTGCCGGGTCATGTGCATTTAAAAGACCTGGGCCAACTGGTCGCGCGTGAGATCGAGGCAGCGGGTGGTGTGGCGAAAGAGTTCAATACGATTGCAGTGGACGACGGTATTGCAATGGGCCACGGCGGGATGCTGTATTCGCTGCCATCGCGTGATCTGATCGCGGATTCTGTCGAGTACATGGTGAACGCACATTGCGCCGACGCGATGGTCTGTATTTCGAACTGCGACAAAATCACACCGGGGATGTTGATGGCAGCGATGCGGGTCAATATCCCGGTCGTGTTTGTCTCCGGCGGTCCGATGGAAGCAGGCAAAGTTTTAAAAGTCGTCAACGGTTCGCAAAAAATCATCAAGCTTGATCTGGTCGATGCCATGATCAAAGCGGGCGACAGTAGCGTGAGTGATGCCGATGTGGCCGAGATTGAGCGTTCTGCTTGCCCGACCTGCGGTTCTTGCTCCGGCATGTTCACCGCCAATTCGATGAACTGTCTGACGGAAGCATTAGGCTTGGCTTTGCCGGGTAACGGCACGATCCTGGCAACCCATTCTGATCGTAAAGAATTATTCTTGCGCGCAGGTCGCCTGATTGTCGATATCGCCAAACGCTATTACGAACAAGATGACGCCTCTGTCCTGCCACGCAATATCGCGACCAAAGCCGCGTTTGAAAACGCGATGGCACTCGATGTTTCGATGGGTGGTTCGACTAACACCGTATTGCATTTGCTGGCGGCTGCACATGAGGCCGGGGTTGAATTTAGCATGGCAGACATCGACCGTATCTCACGCAAAGTCCCGTGCCTGTGCAAAGTTGCACCGATGACGGATAAGTACCATATCGAAGATGTGCATCGTGCCGGTGGCATTATCAGTATTCTCGGTGAACTGGCGCGTGGCGGTTTGCTGGACACTAGCTTGCCGACCATCCACAGCAAAACCATGGGTGATGCGATTGCCAATAATGACATCATCTGTACACAAGATCCGGCGGTGCACCAGTTGTTCCGCGCGGCTCCAGGTGGCGTGCCGACACAAACAGCTTTCTCGCAATCTGAACGCTTCGCGTCATTGGATACCGACCGCAGCACAGGCTGTATTCGCGATAAAGCCCACGCCTATTCAAAAGACGGCGGCCTCGCTGTTTTATACGGAAATTTGGCAGAAAAAGGTTGTATCGTAAAGACCGCCGGTGTGGATGAAAGTATCCTCAAATTCAGCGGAAAAGCGCGCGTGTTTGAAAGCCAGGATGCGGCGGTGGACGCCATCATGGGCGATACGGTACATGAGGGCGATGTTGTCATCATCCGTTACGAGGGTCCAAAAGGCGGCCCAGGGATGCAAGAGATGCTGTACCCCACGTCATACATCAAATCAAAAGGTCTCGGCAAGGTCTGCGCCTTGTTTACTGACGGACGTTTTTCCGGCGGCTCCTCAGGTTTGGTAATCGGCCACGCCTCGCCAGAAGCAGCAGAAGGTGGTGCGATTGGTCTGGTAGAAGAGGGCGATATGATTGATATCGATATTCCTGAGCGTCGCATCAATCTGCGTATCAGCGATGCTGCACTGGCCGCGCGTCGCGCCGCGATGGAAGCCAAAGGTGATGCAGCATGGTTGCCAGTCAATCGTGATCGTTATGTATCGCAAGCATTGCAGGCTTATGCAGCACTCACGACCTCAGCAGATCGCGGCGCTGTGCGTGATTTGTCGCAATTGAAGAAATAGATTGTCAAGGCGCGGTTTTGAGGAATGCAACGGTCGTTGTCTGTAAATAATCGGTATTGATTCTGGTTTGAACTGAGAACGACTGTCTTATTGAATCGAGTTTTTTTTCTCGGCGAACGCGACGAGAAGTCTAAGGCATAAGATTGTGTTTGTATTCGCTACTCATTGCCTGCGTGCCATGTCTGACTTCAACGAATGATGAATCAAAGCGTGAACGGAAACGGTGGTTTGTGGCTGCCATTACCGCATTGTCCACGCTCTTTATTTCATATGTAATGTAAATCGCAAAATCTTTCAAGCTTGCGCAAGGATGGCATTACTTATTCAGTTTCACTGGACTACAGCGCGGCTTTTCATTTTGGGGCGTGGATTGCAATTCTTTGCTTGTCACCGTCGGGTGAACTCTTGTAAAGCTAGATTTAATAACCATTGATTGTGACGGAAGTTTGAGCTGATTTTTCTGGTTTCGGCACATTCTGCTCAGTAGCGATCGTCGAACCTATGTCTTGTTGTGACTGAAAGGAAGCGGTTGCCGCTCGAAAATGTGCGGCTTTGACGCAGCGCTGACGGAGTCGCCGTCACGAATGAAAATAAAATCTGATTTGCGACTCTCTGTCTAGAGTCAAGTTATGCATTTTTTCCATATTTTTTAAAATACATATGACAGACATCGACCAGCTCGTCGAAGCCGATTGTTAATGAATTCGATGTAATTGCGATGGGGCTACCGCACAATTTGAAGTTCATCCTGTTGAGCGTCCGTTGCAAGGGGCCACCTACCTCAATATACCGCTCTGGGTTAGTTATTTTGACGATAAGCGTTTTTTGCTTTTGCACCTCAAATATGTCAAATCCTACGATCTCTGACCATGGAATGAGTCCCGCTGAAACACCGCTTGAATTATCGAATATTCCAGCAGAACTCAAAATAAGCCCAGGCTTTTTGTCGAAGATCTTTTTGACTCCGAACAATCCACAAAGACCAAAGAACGTAATCGATATCACTCCAATTACATGAACAAGTATGGGACTATTGAAGCGCCGCTGAGATTCAATTTCGGCTGAATCCAATTGGACCATCCACAAACCACCGACCACAAACGCGCACGCACCTGCAATTAGCAGAAGCATTTTGGTCTTACTAAGTTCTATTATTTTTTCATCAGTGTTACTCATGTGGCTCCTAGTAGTCATAACGTCGGCGCTGCCCGGCTCGCAACTTGTGCCGCGACGCGGCAGCCTTCGGTTGCGTGTCCGTACCGAGCAACCATCTAGCCCGGGTGCACATTGGACTTACCCAGATTGCATACCGAGCAAAGTGTTTGCAGGTTTGCGAGGACCGTTTCACCGCCTTTGCTCCAGGGAACTATATGGTCTACATGGAGCTCAACCCCAGGCGTTAGCGCCGGGCTTGAACCACATGCTCGACAAGTAAAGCGATCACTTTGAAGAACATGCCATCGAAGTCGGAGCGATGGGTCTCTGCCAGTTGACCGGCGAGCGGGCTCGCTACCATCTTGAGTGTTGGAAGACTCGATGCCGGTCACATTTGCAAAATTGACGAAGGCTTCGAGCGATGCCGTCCATGAACCAAAACGCCGGTTGTATGGGGTTTGAGAGAACTTAGACGGCGGTGCCGATAACTCGCTGCGACGAGGTTGCCGCCCATTGTGCTGCCAAAGCACTAGTAGATTCTCAAACAAGCGATCGTCTGATATGTCCAGTTCATTGGATAAGGAGAGACCAGCTAGATTGAGCGCTGCGTTCCATGAACCGAACCGGCGGATAACTGTGCTGTAGTCGTAAACGCCAATTTCACCGTACTTCTTTTGCGGTACCGTGTTTGACTTCCGTGCATGCGCAACACGCTGGAGATCAGCGATCAGCTCCGCGTCAGATACTGGCGCGCCAGAAACGCGAGATAGTTTGAAGGACGGCTCCGCCATATAAGGGCTAACGTTTGAATTAACGGGCGCCGTTAGGCGTCCCGCTTGAATGATGGAATGGACTCTCCCGCCTTTTTGCGCGATATTAAGCGCACTGGTTCACATTGGGGATGGGGATCAGATTTCAACGCGAGGAGTCCACTATGAATGCTACTACCGTGGCCGTTGATTTGGCCAAATCTGTGTTTCAACT
>NZ_JBMPPC010000010.1:0-92126 GCF_049340185.1 Undibacterium sp. Rencai35W | reverse complement strand
TGGTCATGCCAGGTGATAACGTCTCCATCACAGTCAAGCTGATCAACCCGATCGCGATGGAAGAAGGTCTGCGTTTCGCGATCCGTGAAGGTGGCCGTACTGTTGGTGCTGGTGTCGTTGCTAAAATCATTGAGTAATAAAAATAGCAATAATTAGTTCTAAATAAATATAGCGATTTGCCAAGGTCGCTATATTCATCAAGTGGTTCTAAGCTGTAGGGGTGTAGCTCAATTGGCAGAGCGTCGGTCTCCAAAACCGAAGGTTGTAGGTTCGATTCCTACCGCCCCTGCCATCATCAAGGCCGCAGGGCGCCGAAAGTAAATAAAGTATGTCTAACCAATCTGTACAAACAGTCAGCACTTCGAATGATAAGTACAAAATCATTCTTGCGGTAGTTGCTGCGGTTGCTGGTGTTGCTGCTTTTTATGTTCTTGTTAGTCAGCCAGCTTATATTCGTGCTGCTGCATTGATTGCCGGTTTGCTGGTGGCAATTGCTTTGATCTCGGTGTCTGAAACAGGTCGTAACTTCGTTTTGTTTGCTAAAGAAGCTGTACGTGAAACGAAGAAGGTGGTTTGGCCGACTCGTAAAGAGGCTGGTCAGATTACTGCTGTGGTATTTGGTTTTGTGTTGGTAATGGCTATTTTCCTCTGGGGTACTGACAAGTTTCTCGAGTTTCTGCTTTATGACGTAATTCTTGGATGGAAAAAATAATGACTGAGCACATTCAGGAAAATCAAGAAGGTACAGAGCCAGCGGTTTCTGTGCCTAAAAGCGCTAAAAGATGGTACGCAGTTCATGCCTATTCTGGTATGGAAAAAAGTGTGCAGCGCGCATTGACTGAGCGTATTGAGCGCGCAGAAATGCAAGATAAATTCGGTCAGATTTTGGTGCCTACCGAAGAAGTGATTGAAGTAAAAAATGGTAAAAAAGCAGTAACTGAGCGTCGTTTGTTTCCTAGTTATGTATTCGTTGAAATGGAAATGACAGACGATACTTGGCATTTGGTAAAAAATACTAGTAAGGTTACGGGCTTCATCGGTGGTAAGTCTAATAAGCCGTCGCCAATTCCTCAGCACGAAGTCGATAAGATTTTGCAGCAGATGCAAGATGGTGTTGAAAAACCAAGGCCAAAAGTATTGTATGAAGTAGGTGAAGTTGTCCGCATTAAGGATGGTCCGTTTACTGATTTCAACGGTAATGTCGAAGAAGTGAATTACGAGAAATCAAAAGTTCGCGTGACAGTAACGATTTTCGGCCGTGCGACTCCGGTTGAACTTGAGTTTGGTCAGGTCGAAAAAGTATAAAAAATTAACGCTTTTTCAGTGCGTGACGCCAATGTAGCTAAGGTGTTTAAACTGAAATGAAGTAACAGAGGAGCCCAGCAAAGCAGTAATGTCTTGTTGGGCGCTACTACTCAATTAATGAAGGAGCCATCATGGCAAAGAAAATCATCGGTTTTATCAAGCTGCAAGTGCCAGCTGGTAAAGCAAATCCATCTCCACCTATCGGTCCAGCATTGGGTCAACGTGGTCTGAACATCATGGAATTCTGTAAAGCGTTTAACGCACAGACTCAAGGTGTTGAGCCAGGTATGCCTATCCCTGTTGTGATCACTGCGTTTGCGGATAAGTCTTTCACATTTGTGATGAAGACACCTCCAGCAACTTATCTGATCAAAAAAGCCGCTGCGATCACTAAAGGATCTGCTAAGCCGCATACAGATAAAGTCGGTAAATTGACACGTAAGCAAGCAGAAGAAATCGCGACTTTGAAGCGTCCTGATTTGACAGCCGCTGATATGGACGCAGCAGTGCGTACGATCGCTGGTTCTGCTCGCTCCATGGGTATCACGGTAGAGGGACTGTAATGGCTAAGTTATCCAAAAAAGCAAAATTGCTTAAAACCAAAGTAGATCGTCTGAAAGTATATTCTTTCGATAATGCGATTGCTTTGATCAAAGAATGCGCTACTGCGAAATTCAATGAATCCATCGACGTTTCCGTACAATTGGGCGTAGATCCTAAAAAATCTGACCAGGTTGTTCGTGGTTCTGTTGTATTGCCTGCTGGTACAGGTAAGACTGTTCGCGTAGCGGTATTCGCACAAGGTGCTAAGGCTGAGGAAGCTAAAGCTGCAGGTGCTGATATCGTTGGTATGGAAGATTTGGCAGAGCGTATCAAAGCTGGCGACATGCCATTTGATATCGTTATTGCATCTCCAGACACAATGCGTATCGTTGGTACGCTGGGTCAAGTTCTCGGTCCACGTGGTTTGATGCCAAATCCAAAAGTTGGTACGGTTACTCCTGACGTTGCTACTGCAGTTAAAAATGCAAAAGCTGGTCAAGTGCAATATCGTACTGACAAAGCCGGTATCATTCACTCGACAATCGGTCGCAAATCTTTTGCTGATGCTGATTTGAAAGCGAACTTGCTGGCATTGGTCGAAGCTTTGAATAAAGCAAAGCCAGCTTCCAGCAAAGGTGTGTATCTGCGTAAAGTATCCCTTTCGTCCACAATGGGCGCTGGCGTACGTGTAGATCACGGTAACCTGGCTGCGTAATAAAGAATTAAGTCCATGCATTGCAAAATGTATGGCGAATCTTTGGGCTGTCCGACCGAGTAATTGGGCGGACAGAGAGTCAAAGACCGTTGGGCTTTGTGTGTTGGATTCGTTCTAGCATAAAGTTAAATCGCAAGAGAGTTATCTCAAGTACCCAACGCAGATGGTGTACCCGATCAAGTTTTGTAGTTACATACTGGCCTTCCAGTAAAACTCCTAACTTCGGACGCCGTGTTCGAAACGATATGAGGGCTTTACTTCATCCTGATGTAAAGACTGAATATCATAATTGGAGGTTGACCGTGAGTCTCAATCTGAATGATAAAAAAGCTGTCGTCGCTGAAGTCTCTGCAAAAGTTGCAACTGCACAGACTATCGTCGTAGCTGAATATCGTGGTATCCAGGTCGGTCATTTGACGCAATTACGTGCTAACGCACGTGCTCAGGGCGTGTACATGCGCGTGTTGAAAAACACACTCGCACGTCGTGCTGTTGAGGGAACTGCATTTGCAAGCCTCGCTTCTGAAATGACTGGCCCGTTGATCTATGCGATCTCGGAAGATGCTGTTGCTGCTGCTAAAGTTGTACAAGACTTTGCAAAAAGCAATGACAAGCTGGTTGTTAAAGCAGGTAACTATGCTGGTAAATCGCTGGATAAAGCTGGCGTTATCGCATTGGCAAGCATTCCTAGCCGTGAAGTATTGTTGGCGCAAGTGTTGGGCATGATGCAGGCTCCTGTATCTGGCTTCGCACGTGCTCTGGCAGCTCTCGCAGCAAAGAAAGAATCTGATTCACCTGCAGCGCCGGTAGCGGAAGCTACTGAAGCAGTTGCTGAATAAGATTTTTCGTCAAATACCGTATTAATGTAATTTATAAATTGGAGTTTCAAATGGCAATTAGCAAAGACGATATCCTGGAAGCCGTAGGCGCGATGTCCGTAATGGACTTGAACGACCTGGTTAAGGCATTCGAAGAAAAATTCGGCGTTTCCGCCGCTGCAATGTCTGCTGGTCCAGCTGCTGGTGCTGCTGCCGCTGCTGTTGAAGAGCAAACAGAATTCAACGTAATTCTGTCTGAAGTTGGCGCAAACAAAGTTGGCGTTATTAAAGCAGTTCGCGAAATCACTGGTCTAGGCTTGAAAGAAGCTAAGGATCTGGTTGATGGCGCACCAAAAGCTGTTAAAGAAGCCGTTGCAAAAGCTGATGCTGAAGCAGCTAAAAAGAAATTGGAAGATGCTGGCGCGAAAGCTGACATTAAGTAATTTCGCAGTATTATGGCAAGTCTCAGGATTTGCCTAAGTCAAAGACAGGAATCCTCTCGGAAGAGAAGGTTCCTCTTTGGCTTCTTTGTCGTTCATGTTTTGTTGTTTCGGTAATACTTTTTACCGGTTCTGAAGTTCCCGAGGTTAAGGGCTGAGACTTGAGGTTTCTTTTTGTAATGTTGAATTACCATTGGAATCCTGAATTCTCCATCCTTCCTTGTCACTAACGGAGTGTCCATGCACTACTCATTTACTGAGAAGAAGCGCATTCGTAAGTCTTTTGCGAAACGCGCTAACGTTCACAACGTTCCGTTCCTGCTGGCGACCCAGCTCGAGTCATATTTGGGCTTTTTGCAAGCCGACAAAACAGCGTCGGCACGCAAAAATGAGGGCTTGCAGTCAGCCTTCACGTCCATTTTTCCGATCGTGTCGCATAACGGGTTCGCACGTCTCGAATTTCTATCCTATGTTTTAGGTGATCCTGCTTTTGACGTCAAGGAATGTCAACAGCGTGGTCTCACTTTTGCATCTCCTTTACGTGCCAAGGTGCGTTTGGTGATTCTGGATAAAGAATCTCCAACCAAACCCGTCGTCAAAGAAATGAAAGAGCAAGAAGTCTATATGGGCGAATTGCCGCTCATGACGACAACCGGTTCTTTCGTGATTAATGGGACTGAACGCGTTATCGTGTCTCAGTTGCATCGTTCCCCGGGCGTGTTTTTTGAACATGACCGCGGCAAGACGCATTCTTCCGGTAAATTGCTGTTCTCTGCACGGATTATTCCTTACCGTGGTTCTTGGCTCGACTTTGAATTCGATCCAAAAGACATTTTATTCTTCCGTATTGACCGTCGTCGCAAGATGCCAGTCACTATTTTGTTGCGTGCTATTGGCATGAATAATGAGCAGATTCTTGCTAATTTCTTCGTGTTTGATAATTTCACCCTGCACAACGATGGCGCTGAAATGGAATTCGTTTCCGAGCGTTTGCGTGGTGAAGTTGCGCGTTTTGATATCGCTGATAAAGCTGGCAAAGTGATTGTCGCCAAAGATAAGCGTATCAATGCAAAGCATGTGCGTGAAATCGATGCGGCAGGAATCAAGCATATTTCTGTACCTGAAGACTACCTGCTCGGCCGCGTTATTGCGAAAAATATTATTGATGGCGACACTGGTGAAGTGATTGCTAACGCTAATGATGAGTTGACTGAAGAGTTGTTGGGTCGTCTGCGCGATGCAAAAATCAGCACGATTCAAACACTGTACACGAATGATCTGGATCAGGGATCTTACATTTCCCAGACTTTACGTACGGATGATACGGCAGACCAGATGGCTGCCCGTGTCGCTATCTACCGTATGATGCGTCCTGGCGAACCACCAACAGAAGATTCTGTTGAAGCCCTGTTCAATGGCTTGTTCTATAGCGAAGAGCGTTACGACTTGTCCGCAGTAGGCCGTATGAAGTTCAACCGCCGTATTGGCCGTGATGAACTGACAGGCGCAATGACCCTGTCGAACGAAGACGTATTGGCTGTGATTAAGATTCTGGTTGAGTTGCGCAATGGTCGCGGCGAAGTCGATGATATCGATCACTTGGGTAATCGTCGTGTACGTTGCGTAGGTGAATTGGCTGAGAACCAATTCCGTGCTGGTCTGGTACGTGTAGAACGTGCTGTCAAAGAGCGTCTGGGTCAGGCTGAAGCCGACAACCTAATGCCGCACGACCTGATCAACTCCAAGCCTATTTCTGCTGCGATTCGTGAGTTCTTCGGTTCTTCCCAATTGTCCCAGTTTATGGATCAGACTAATCCATTGTCAGAAATCACGCATAAGCGTCGTATTTCTGCCCTGGGACCTGGTGGTTTGACACGTGAGCGCGCTGGCTTTGAAGTCCGTGACGTTCATCCAACTCACTATGGTCGCGTCTGCCCGATTGAGACACCAGAGGGACCAAACATTGGTCTGATCAACTCACTGGCTTTGTATGCGCGTCTGAACGAATATGGCTTCTTAGAAACGCCATACCGCAAAGTGGTTGACAGCAAAATCACGCAGCAAATTGATTATCTGTCCGCGATTGAAGAAGGTCGTTACATCATCGCTCAGGCGAATGCAACAATTGATGGCAACGGCACGCTGGTTGATGAACTGGTATCCGCGCGCGAAGCTGGCGAAACGATTCTGGTTTCTCCGGAACGTATCCAATACATGGACGTGGCAACCGGTCAGGTGGTTTCTGTTGCGGCATCCTTGATTCCTTTCCTTGAACACGATGATGCGAACCGTGCGTTGATGGGTGCCAACATGCAACGTCAGGCAGTTCCTTGTCTGCGTCCAGAGAAAGCATTTGTCGGTACTGGCATTGAGCGTACCGTGGCAGTCGATTCCGGTACAACCGTACAAGCATTGCGTGGCGGTAAAGTCGATTACATCGATGCGGGCCGTATCGTGATTCGTGTGAATGATGCGGAAGCTCAGGCTGGTGAAGTCGGTGTGGATATCTACAATCTGATCAAGTACACACGTTCTAACCAGAACACCAATATCAACCAGCGTCCTATCGTTAAGGTTGGTGACATGGTTGCCAAGGGTGACGTTCTGGCTGACGGCGCTTCCACCGATCTGGGTGAGTTGGCGCTGGGCCAAAACATGCTGGTCGCATTTATGCCATGGAACGGCTATAACTTCGAAGATTCGATCTTGATCTCCGAGAAAGTTGTTGCTGATGATCGCTACACCTCGATTCACATCGAAGAGTTGTCGGTTGTTGCCCGTGATACTAAGTTAGGTGCAGAAGAAATCACACGTGATATTTCCAACCTGGCCGAAAACCAACTGGCGCGTCTGGACGAAGCCGGTATCGTCTACATCGGTGCGGAAGTCACTGCGGGTGATACATTGGTTGGTAAAGTGACGCCAAAAGGCGAAACACAGCTGACACCAGAAGAAAAATTGCTACGCGCGATTTTCGGTGAAAAAGCATCCGACGTAAAAGACACATCCCTGCGCGTGCCATCCGGCATGGTCGGTACTGTCATCGATGTACAAGTGTTCACTCGCGAAGGCATCCAGCGCGACAAACGTGCTCAACAAATTATTGATGATGAGCTGAAGCGCTATCGTCTTGATTTGAACGATCAGTTACGTATTGTTGAAGGCGATGCATTTGAGCGCCTGGAACGTATGTTGATAGGCAAAGTCGCTAATGGCGGCCCGGCTAAATTGGCAAAAGGCAGCAAGATCACTAAGGAATACTTAGCTGACTTGGATAAATATCACTGGTTTGATATTCGTCCGGCAGATGATGATGCGGCTAAAGCATTGGAAGCAATTAAAGATTCCATCGCTGAAAAACGTCATCAGTTCGATCTGGCTTTCGAAGAAAAACGTACCAAGCTGACACAAGGCGATGAACTGCCACCTGGCGTACAAAAAATGGTCAAGGTTTACTTGGCTGTTAAGCGTCGCCTGCAACCTGGTGACAAGATGGCGGGTCGCCACGGTAACAAAGGTGTGGTGTCACGTATCGTTCCTATCGAAGATATGCCTTACATGGCTGACGGGACACCGGCTGACATCGTGCTGAACCCATTGGGTGTTCCATCACGGATGAACGTTGGTCAGGTTTTGGAAGTGCATTTGGGTTGGGCAGCTAAAGGTCTGGGTTTGCGTATCGGCGAAATGCTGAAAGCAAAAGCCAAAGTTGAAGAGCTGCGCGGTTTCCTGAAGCAGATCTATAACGAGTCCGGCAAGACAGAAGATATCGATGGCTTGTCCGATGCAGATATTCTGGCGTTGACTGCCAACCTGAAAAATGGCGTGCCTTTCGCGACGCCGGTATTTGACGGTGCGCATGAGTCCGAAATTCGTCGCATGCTGGATCTGGCTTATCCTGACCATATCGCCAAACAACTCGGCATGACGCCATCGAAAAATCAGGTCACCCTGTACGATGGTCGCACTGGCGAAGCGTTTGAGCGTAGTGTCACCGTTGGCTACATGCACGTACTGAAATTGCACCATCTGGTTGATGACAAGATGCATGCGCGTTCTACTGGTCCTTACTCACTCGTTACACAACAACCACTCGGCGGTAAAGCGCAGTTCGGTGGTCAGCGTTTCGGTGAGATGGAGGTCTGGGCACTGGAAGCGTACGGCGCGTCTTATGTCTTGCAAGAGATGCTGACAGTGAAATCCGATGACGTGAACGGCCGTACCAAAGTGTACGAAAATCTCGTCAAGGGTGATCACGTTATCGATGCAGGCATGCCGGAATCCTTTAACGTTCTCGTTAAAGAAATCCGCTCGCTGGGTATCGACATCGATCTGGAACGCGAATAAGCGAGTATGCGGTAGGAAAAAATCAACCACGGGCATGATCGTGGTTGATTTGCAAGCCTGGTTCAGTAACAAATTTTTCACACCAACTGGAGTGATACATGAAAGCCCTGCTCGATTTATTCAAGCAAGTTCAGCCAAATGAACAATTCGACGCGATCAAAATTGGTCTTGCGTCACCAGAAAAAATCCGTTCATGGTCCTACGGCGAAGTTAAAAAGCCGGAAACCATCAACTATCGTACTTTCAAGCCTGAGCGCGACGGTTTGTTCTGCGCCAAGATTTTTGGTCCTATCAAGGATTACGAATGCCTGTGCGGTAAGTACAAACGCCTGAAACACCGCGGCGTTATCTGCGAAAAATGTGGTGTAGAAGTGACTCTGGCCAAAGTGCGTCGTGAACGCATGGGCCATATCGAGCTGGCTTCGCCTACAGCGCATATCTGGTTCCTGAAATCTCTGCCATCCCGTTTGGGTATGGTACTGGACATGACTTTGCGCGACATCGAACGCGTTCTGTATTTTGAAGCCTATGTTGTGACCGATCCTGGCATGACTCCGCTGAAAAAATGCCAGATCATGTCGGAAGACGATTACGCTGCAAAATACGAAGAACACGGTGATGAATTCACCGCGTTCATGGGTGCTGAAGGTATCCGTGAGTTGCTGCGCTCCATCGACATCGACCGTGATGCAGAAACTCTGCGCACCGAGCTGAAAGAATCGAAATCTGAAGCCAAGATCAAGAAATACGCGAAACGCCTGAAAGTGTTGGAAGCATTCCAGCGCTCCGGCATCAAGCCAGACTGGATGATCATGGAAGTGCTGCCGGTGTTACCGCCAGAGCTGCGTCCATTGGTCCCGTTGGATGGTGGTCGTTTTGCGACTTCCGATCTGAATGATCTGTATCGTCGCGTCATCAATCGTAACAACCGTCTGAAGCGTCTGATGGAATTGCGCGCTCCGGAAATCATTACGCGTAACGAAAAACGTATGCTGCAAGAAGCGGTCGATTCGTTGTTAGACAATGGTCGTCGCGGTAAAGCAATGACAGGCGCGAATAAACGTCCTCTGAAATCTTTGGCAGAAATGATCAAAGGTAAGGGCGGTCGTTTCCGTCAAAACTTGCTGGGTAAGCGCGTCGATTACTCTGGTCGTTCCGTTATTGTGGTTGGTCCGCAGCTGAAATTGCATCAGTGCGGCTTGCCAAAATTGATGGCACTGGAATTGTTCAAACCGTTTATTTTCAATAAACTGGAATTAATGGGTCTGGCGACCACGATTAAGGCAGCGAAGAAACTCGTTGAGATACAAGAACCTGTAGTCTGGGATATTCTGGAAGAAGTCATCCGCGAGCATCCGGTCATGCTAAACCGTGCACCAACTTTGCACCGTTTAGGTATTCAGGCGTTTGAGCCGGTCCTGATTGAAGGTAAAGCGATCCAGTTGCACCCACTGGTCTGCGCCGCATTCAATGCCGACTTTGACGGCGATCAAATGGCGGTCCACGTTCCTCTGTCTATCGAAGCACAGATGGAAGCGCGTACCCTGATGTTGGCATCGAACAATATTCTGTTCCCGTCCAACGGCGAACCGTCCATCGTGCCTTCTCAGGATATCGTTTTGGGTCTGTACTACGCGACTCGTGAAAAAATCAACGGTAAGGGCGAAGGCATGATGTTCCCTGACGTTTCAGAAGCGATCCGCGCCTGGGACAACAAGGAAGTCGAACTGACTACCCGCATTACTGTCCGTATTACTGAATATCCAAAAGATCTGGAAACTGGTGAGTTCGTCAAAACGATCAAACGTTACGAAACCACAGTAGGTCGCGCGATCCTGTCCGAGATTTTGCCAAAAGGCTTGCCTTTCACCGTGCTGAACCGCGCGTTGAAAAAGAAAGAAATTTCCAAGCTGATCGATACCTCTTTCCGTAAGTGCGGTTTGCGCGCAACGGTGGTGTTTGCTGATCAACTGATGCAGTCTGGTTTCCGTTTGGCGACACGTGCAGGTATCTCTATCTGTATCGACGACATGCTGGTACCGCCGCAAAAGGTCACTCTGGTAGCGAATGCAGAACACGAAGTCAAACAGATCGAACAGCAATATGCGTCCGGTCTGGTGACTGCAGGTGAGCGTTACAACAAGGTTGTGGATATCTGGGGCAAGACCGGTGATGAAGTCGGTAAGGCCATGATGGAACAACTCAAAGTAGAAGACGTTGTCCGTCGCGATGGTACTAAAGGCACGCAGGAATCGTTCAATGCGATTTACATGATGGCTGACTCCGGTGCGCGTGGTTCTGCAGCACAGATTCGTCAGCTGGCAGGTATGCGTGGTCTGATGGCGAAACCGGATGGCTCGATTATCGAAACGCCGATTACCGCGAACTTCCGCGAAGGTCTGAACGTTCTCCAGTACTTTATTTCCACTCACGGTGCGCGTAAAGGTCTGGCCGATACGGCCTTGAAAACAGCGAACTCCGGTTACCTGACACGTCGTCTGGTTGACGTAACCCAAGATCTGGTCGTAATCGAAGATGATTGCGGTACAGCGAATGGCGCGTCCATGAAAGCGATTGTTGAAGGTGGTGAAGTGAATGTGCCTTTGCGTGATCTGATCTTGGGTCGTGTAGCAGCCAACGATATCGTCAACCCGGAAACACAAGCGAATCTGTACGATGCAGGCACTTTGCTCGACGAAACAGCAGTGGAAGAAATCGAACGCCTCGGTATCGACGAAGTTAAAGTTCGTACACCATTGACATGCGACACACGCTACGGCCTGTGCGCCATGTGCTACGGTCGTGATCTGGGTCGTGGTTCTCTGGTCAATGCGGGTGAAGCAGTTGGTGTTATCGCTGCTCAGTCCATCGGTGAACCAGGTACACAGTTGACGATGCGTACCTTCCACATCGGTGGTGCGGCATCCCGTGCGGCGATTGCCTCTTCTGTTGAAGCGAAATCTAACGGTACGATTCGTTTCACAGCGACCATGCGTTATGTCACGAACGGTAAAGGCGACCAGATCGTTATTTCCCGTTCAGGCGAAGTCTTGATCACAGACGACCACGGTCGTGAACGTGAACGTCATAAAGTCCCTTACGGTGCGACATTGATCGTGAAAGACGGTCTGGTGATCAAAGCTGGTACGGCATTGGCAACCTGGGATCCGCTGACACGTCCGATTATCACTGAGTACACAGGTACCGTGAAATTCGAAAACGTTGAAGAAGGCGTCACTGTTGCTAAACAGGTTGATGAAGTAACCGGTTTGTCCACCCTGGTGGCGATCGATGCGAAACGTCGTGGTAGCGCAGCAGGTAAAACACTGCGTCCACAAGTTAAGCTGTTGAACGAGCAAGGTGAAGAGGTCAAGATCTCTGGTACTGAGCATGCAGTAACCATCGGCTTCCAGGTGGGCGCGCTGATTACCGTCAAAGATGGTCAGCAAGTACACGTGGGTGAAGTATTGGCGCGTATCCCGACAGAATCACAAAAGACTCGTGATATTACCGGTGGTCTGCCACGTGTTGCTGAATTGTTCGAAGCACGTTCACCAAAAGACGCAGGTATGTTGGCTGAAGTCACAGGTACGGTTGCGTTTGGTAAAGAAACCAAAGGTAAGCAACGTCTGGAAATCACCGACATGGACGGCGAGAAGCATGAGTTCCTGATCACCAAAGATAAACAAGTCCTGGTGCATGACGGTCAAGTCGTGAACAAAGGTGAGATGATTGTTGACGGCCCGGCCGATCCACAAGACATCCTGCGTTTGCTGGGTATCGAAGCGCTGGCACGTTACATCGTTGATGAAGTACAGGACGTGTACCGTTTGCAAGGCGTTAAGATCAATGACAAGCACATCGAAGTGATCGTGCGTCAGATGTTGCGTCGTGTTGTTGTAGTTAATCCGGGCGATGCAAATTACATCGTCGGTGAACAGGTTGAGCGTTCTGATCTGTTGGGTGAAAACGATCGTGTGGCTGCTGCTGGCGGTATTCCTGCAACGTATGAAAATATCTTGCTGGGTATTACTAAAGCGTCACTGTCGACAGATTCCTTTATCTCGGCAGCGTCCTTCCAGGAAACAACACGCGTCCTGACAGAGGCAGCGATCATGGGCAAGAAAGATACCCTGCGCGGTCTGAAAGAAAACGTTATCGTTGGTCGTCTGATCCCGGCTGGTACAGGTCTGGCATTCCACCGCGCTCGCAAGTTGAAAGAAACTTGGGAAGCCGATGAACGCACAGCCTTGCTGCAAGCTGAAAAAGCGGCATTCGCGCCAGCACCGGAAGTTGCTTCTTCCGATGTGGCAGATGGTGACGCGTAACATCGTTTGACGAGATAATCGTCAGCAAAACGGCACCGCAGCTAGTCTCCGGTGCCGTTTTTTTATCTTTACCAAGCGGATTAAAAACTCAATGAACCGTATTTTTAATACCAGCCAAATTCTGTTACTGCGTGATCACTATGGATCGCAAGTAGATGTCGAAGTCGTGCAGGAAACAGGGTCGACCAATGCGGATTTGCTGGCCAGAATTCACCATTTGTATGCACCTGTCCTGCGTGTCGCCGAGAGTCAGACCGCAGGACGCGGTCGCGCCGGACGCGTCTGGCACTCGGTACCCGGTGGCATGCTCACCTTTTCCCTGGCATGGCGTTTTACCAAAAGCGCACAAGCTTTGTCTGGCCTGCCGCTGGCAATAGGTGTGGTCATCGCCGAAGTGCTGATCAGCTTAGGCGTACCAGTGCAATTGAAATGGCCTAACGATGTTCTCAAAGAGAATAAAAAGCTTGCAGGTATCCTGATCGAGACCGCAGCGGACCATGTGGATGACGATGCGATGTGGGCGGTCATCGGAATAGGCTTAAATTTACGCGTACCCGATGCCTTGGAAGTGGAAATCGGACAAGCGGTAGCAGACGCGCCCTGGCTGGCGCAGATGGACAGGAATCTCTTGTTAGCTCATTTGTTAAATGCCTTAGCAAGAGCGCTCGGTGAATTTCAGCAGCAAGGATTTGCTGCGTTTATGATGCGCTGGAACGCTTTGCATGCTTATGCGGGGCAAGCGGTCAAAATAGTTGATAGAGGCGAGGTCTTATACGAAGGAGCAGCGCTTGGTGTGGATGAGTCAGGATGTCTGTTGCTGCAAACAGAAGCCGGTCAAGTCACCGTGCTTGCCGGTGATGTATCCTTACGTCCGCTTAGTTGATTAGGCTTTTTAGCTGCAAAAATATGGAATACGAAGGCTGGATGCGGCTTTTAGAGGCATTTTGTGCTAATAGACGCATCTGGATTGCGGGTTCACTTTTAGGAACTTCAAAAAACCTCCATATTGAAAAATTACATCGATAGGACTGAACAAAACCAAGACCTCTCACCACAGAGACACGGAGACACAGAGAAAAGACAGGACTACGCAGTTTCATCGACTATCGACTGTTGACTAAAGGGTTTTTAGAAGCTCCCTTTTGACCATTTCTGTTGATAAGGCTGAGTTTGCCTATCTGAGTGAACGATAGAAATTGTTTGCTTTTTCGCTTTCTTCTCTCAGGAGTAAAGAAATTTTGGTTTATGTGTAAGTCCTGATAATGACAACATACTTAAAAAGGTCATGCCACCATGCTGTTATTGATTGATGCCGGCAACACTCGCATTAAATGGGCGATACCGGAGATGTCCGGCACACCGGTGGCGTTGCCGCCGGTCTGGCAGCATCAGGGTTCTGTCAGCCATGCCGAGCTCGACAATCTGGCCGTGATTTTGCGCCAGTTTGTCATTACAAAGATCCTCATTTCCAATGTTGCAGGAGCGGAGGTCAAAAGCCGTATTGCCGACCAGTTAGCCTTAGCCGTCCCCAAAGTACAACCTGTATGGTTCGCGTCATCCGGCTATGCAGCCGGTCTTCATAATGCCTATCTTCAGCCTGCTCAGTTGGGGACAGACCGGTTTGCCGCCGCAATTGCCGCACACGCCTTATATCCAGGTCACAATCTTATCGTAGCGACCTGTGGTACAGCGACCACGATTGATGCGATCAGTGCCGACGGCATATTTCATGGCGGGATGATTTTGCCCGGTCTGAAACTCATGGCAATGTCGCTGGCCAAAAATACCGCACAGTTACCGCAAGTCGCAGAAAGCATCAACCTGGACAATCTGTTTGCCAACCACACAGAGACCGCGATTGTCAGCGGTTGTATCAATGCGCAGACCGGTGCGATTGAGAGAGCAGTCGCCAGATGGGCAATTCAGCGCCAGCAAGACGTGATCTGTCTCATTTCTGGTGGCGCGGCAACATATCTGCTGCCCCATCTTGGCATCTCCTGCCAGCATGTGGATAATCTGGTCTTGACCGGATTGGCGCTCGTCGCCTCATCGACGAACCCGCCCGGCGACGTGCCTGCTATTGCGGTGCTCCCTAACGAGAATTGATAAACCTATGCTGAGATTTTTTTTCTGGAGTTTGCTCGTACTCAACGCAGCTCTGCTGGCGTTCAATTTAGGCTATCTCGGTACCTGGGAGATGGATACGCACGAGCCACAGCGCATGACGAAGCAGCTCCAGAGCGATCAATTGCAACTGATCTCGGCCAGTCTCGCCATGGCGCCCTCTGAAGTTCCTGCGGAGAAAAAGAACGATATCGTCGCTTGTCTGGAGATCGGTAATTTCCCGCAAACAGATGCACCAAAAGTCGAAGATAAACTGAAGACTCTCGCCTTAGGTGACCGGCAATCGCGTATTAATGTGACCGATGTCGCGACCAATATGGTATTCATTCCATCGCAAGGTAGTAAAGAAGGTGCAGAGAAAAAAGCCGGCGAATTACGTCGTCTCGGCATTACCGATTTTTTCATCGTACAAGATCAGTCAAACCTGCGATTTGGTATTTCGCTAGGCGTGTTTAAAACGGAAGAAGCAGCCAAAGCACATCTCGCCAATTTAAATAACAAAGGCGTACACAGCGCCCGCATCGGCCCGCGCACCATTACCACCAACAAGTTCGCCTACCAGCTGCGCGCCCTGAATGCAGATGAAAAATCCCGCTTTGATGTCATCAAACTCGATTTCGCAGGACAAGAAGTCCGCAACTGCCAGACCACACCATATAGTCGAAATTAAGTCCTGGCAGGGGCGTGAGATTATTTGAGGTACGAATTTTACTCATGCTCTTGATGTGCTGCAGTGTCCTTGTTTTTTTGCAAGTGTGCGGAGCCAGGTCTCCATCAATTTGTAGACAAAATTAACGCATACTCCTAATTTTGCTTAGCGGCACATCTGCTTCAGACACAATCCTGGCATTAGTCTTGCATTCCAGTAATCACTGGTCACATTTGACTCTGTACGTTCAATTCTTGTGCATTTTTCACTGGCATGTCATCGAGCTGGTCCGATCAATGGTGTTTCAATTCGCATCGCCCAAAAATCTGTACAAATAGCGCCTTTAGGTGTTGCCGGAACGACCAGCATCAGTGATACTTTATTGCAAATAAAAAATATTAATTTTTCTGCACAGTCATACTGTCCTGATGTCATAGCATGATTCTGGATTTGCTAAAGAAAAATTCCAACAAGGTAAGGTAAGTAAGATGAATAAACTCCTTTCACAAAAAAGCCGGATTAAGCATTTTTCCAGACAGTTTCAGCAATCTGTAAAGGGCGATATCAGGCTGGACCGGACGCAGCTAATTGAGGTCGGGGGACGTTTAACGCCGGTGTTGCAACATGGTTCTGCCGTCATCAACATGGATTTTTCTCTGGTAGATGGATTCTTCAGACAGACGGGCACTGCCGCTACCGTTTTTGTCAAAGATGGCGATGATTTTGTGCGCATCTCTACGTCGATCAAAAAAGAAAACGGTGAGCGGGCGATCGGTACGCCGCTGGACCGTGCGCATCCTGGATATAAACGACTGATCCATGGCGAGTCCTACATTGGCTATGCGACCCTGTTTGGCATTCAGTACATTACACAATACAACCCGATCAAGGACGCCTCTGGCGTGGTTATTGGGATTTTGTTTGTCGGTATCAATGTCAGTAATCAGGCGCAGATGGGTATTAGCACTAAGGTGTCCCTGATGGCGTTTGCTCTGGTCAGCTTATTAGTGCTAATTTTTATCGCTGTCCTCAGCGGGAATCTGCAAGAACTCGCACCTCAGCAAAGCGAAAAAATTGCCAGCCTGCGTAACTGGGCAATGCTGCTAGCGATCGTTGCCGTCGGCGGATTGTCCGTGTTGATGAATAGCCTGATCAAGGCGATGGTCAGTCGCCCGTTGCAGGATGCCATGAAGGGGGCGCAAAAATTAGCTGCCGGTGATTTGACGATGTTATTGCATATCGGCCGTCGTGACGAGATTGGCCAGCTGATGCAATCGATCAATGGCATTGGCACAGGATTGACCGGCGTTGTCGGGAGCGTACGTAGCGGCACTGATCAGTTGACCGTCGTGACCAGCGAAATCGCCAGCGGCAATAACGATCTGTCGGCACGCACCGAATCACAGGCCAGTTCACTGGAAGAAACCGTTTCTACCATGGAGCAACTGACCACGACAGTAAAGCAGAATGCGACCAATGCACAGCGCGCCAATCAGTTGGTAGCATCCGCATCGCAAGTCGCCACGCAAGGGCAGCAAGTAGTGTCGCAGGTAGTCGATATGATGAGCACGATACAGCAGAGTTCGCGCAAAATCGGCGACATCATCGGGACGATAGAAAGCATCGCGTTTCAGACGAATATTCTGGCCTTAAATGCCGCCGTAGAGGCAGCCCGCGCCGGTGAGCAAGGTCGTGGCTTTGCCGTTGTCGCGTCGGAGGTCAGGAATCTGGCACAGCGCTCATCCGGTGCCGCGAAAGAAATTAAAACGCTGATCGACGAATCGGTGAGCCAGGTAAACACAGGTAATCAGCTGGTAGAAAAAGCAGGAAAAACCATGGGCGATATCGTCGTGTCAGTACATGACGTGGCCGAGATCATGACCCAGATTACCGCGGCCGGACACGAGCAGAGTGTTGGCATCAGCGAAATCAATCTCGCCATCGTTCACATCGATGAGATGACGCAGCAAAACGCAGCCCTGGTAGAACAAGCAGCAGCAGCAGCCTCCAGCCTGCATGAGCAAGCTGCCAAATTATCACAAGTGGTGGGCACCTTTAAACTTGCGCACGCAGTCCGCTAAGCGACTTTTCTGCTGCGCTGATCTACCTGCCTTTGCTGCAATTATCTGTGGTCTGCCTTCCTGGCAGACCAGATATCCCATGTTCTCTATAACTCCTCAGGCGCATCCTCTTTATGCTCTGGCTCATGGGTATTGAGCTACTTGGCCAGAAGAAATCAGAAGAAGTTTGTATCCCTACCGACTATGGATTATGCTGAAATCGCCAGCAAATCACGGCGACTATCCAGAACGATAAAAAGGAGACGACATGAAAATAGCATGCAGATATATTTTTGCGGTTTTACTCAGCCTACTCTTCACCCACACCACGTTCGCCTCGGAACATGGCTCAGCTCAGGAGGCAACGGACCTAGTGAAAAAAGTCATCACGTATTACAAAGCAAACGGTAAGGACAAAACTTTTGCGGAGATCAACGATCCCAAGGGACAATTTATCGTCAAGGATTTATATATTTTTGCCGGGGCGTTAAAGAGCGGCGGACCAACCATGGCACACGGCGCAAATCCTAAGCTGATCGGCAAATCGCTGGGCGATCTGAAAGATGTCGACGGTGTCTATTTTGTCCGAAAAATGAATGAGGTCGCCAACAGCAAAGAAGGCAAAGGCTGGGTCGACTATAAATGGCCGAACCCGACTACCAAAGAGCTGGAAAAGAAAAGTACTTATGTAGAGCGGATCGATGATCTGTACTTCGCTTGCGGTATTTATAAGTGATTCCGCAATAGCGACGCGGCTTCCAGGCCGAAATGCCTTGGGAAGCCGCGCCTATGCTATGTGTGCTTTTTTTATTCCTCTGTATGTACGTATTCTTTCCTTCCATTCAATCCCCTGACCTCCTGATAAACACCGGCCTGCTGCGTCAGGTCATCTCTGCGATCTCGCTGTCGTAAATATTTATTCGTTTTAAATTCTCACATTGCGGGAATCGGTCCTTGAAATTCTGGAATACACTGTTAGGATGAGATCTTCATCTGGCGTGTAATCCTATGAGCGTTCATCCTATTCATCAGGCGGTATTGAGTGCGATCCCATCAAGCGAGCGGGTGTTGCAGGTGCTGGTTTGTATTGCCCGGGCGGGGCAGAGCATGGCGGCACGTGACATCGCGGCGCAGACAGGTATTCCGCTGAGCACGGTGTATCGCCAGCTCGCGCCGCTGAAAAAATGGGGGCTGGTGCAAGAGCATGGACAGAGTGGTTTGTATGAGCCGGGTCCGCTGGCAATGCAGCTTGCCTGGGGTTTTGATCATCATTCGTATCTGATGGCGGAGGCTCGCTCAGAAATCGAGCAACTGGTGCAGCGTTCGGGTGAAAGTGTCGGTTTGTTAGTGCATGTGAACGGTCAGGTGATTTGCCTCGATATGCAAGAGAGTCAGCAAGCCCTGCGCTGTTCATTTACGAAAGGCAGTGCGAATTCACTGCTGCGTGGGGCATCCGCCAAAGCCTTGCTGGCCTATTTGCCGCAAGTGGTTCAGGATGATCAGATGCGTTCGCTTCCGGAAAAAGAGCAGGAAATATTGCAAGCGCAATTACTGGCAATACGCCAGCAACATTACGCCATCACTGAGAACGAAATCGATGAGGGTGTCTGGGGTGTCAGCGTACCGGTTTTTTCATCGAAAGATAAACTGGAAGCGAGTCTGTCCCTGATGGCACCTGTCAGCCGTGCCCAGCAACGCCATGCTGACTATATCCAGATGACCATGGCAGCGGCAGCGCGCATTGGTCAAAAACTACGCGATCACTAACCGGCATGAGATGAAAAGGAACTGCTGCAAACCCTTGAATCGATAGTTGATGGCTACCTTACTCCTGCTTTTCTCAGTGTCTCCGTGTTTCTATGTTTCTGTGTTTCTGTTGTGAGATGTCTTTTTTTTTTGCGTCAGTCCTGTCGATAGGATTTTTAATTTAGAGATGTTGAGGAGTTTCCAAAACAGAATTCGCAAGCAGGATGCGCCTGTTAGCATGAAATGCCTTGGAAAGCCGCATACAGTCTGCGGATTCTGTTTTTGGGGTGTTAGAGAAATTTTTCGTCAGTCCTGGCTAATGTATGGATAACAAGCCTAACAATAAATCTAGCAATGAATCCAGCAACGAATCTGGCAACGAGTAGCGATAACAAACGCAATACGATTTTTTTAGAGAGCATGACATCATGAATCCAGTTTTTCATTTTCATCAGGGCAGTGTGCCTTTATTGATTTCTATGCCGCATGCGGGGACAAATATCCCACCTGAGGTCAGCGCGCAATTGCAGCCAGTCGCATTTGAGAAGGCGGATACGGACTGGCATCTGCCCTTGCTGTACAACATGGTACAAGCGCTCGGAGTCTCGGTGATTCATGCCGAATATTCGCGTTACGTGATTGATCTGAATCGCTCCCCCGACGATAGCAATCTGTATCCGGGACAAGATACGACGGGCTTGTGTCCGGTTGATACCTTCGACAAACAAGCCTTATATCCGGCGGGTCAGACGCCCGATACTGCTGAGGTGCAGCGCCGCATTGCACGCTACTGGCAGCCGTACCATCAGCAATTGCAGCAAGAACTGGCGCGGCTCAGAGCGCAGCATGGCATTGCTATTTTGTGGGATGCCCATTCGATTGCTTCGCAGGTACCGCGTTTCTTTGAAGGGAAATTGCCGGATCTGAATTTCGGTACCGCCGATCAGCGTTCTTGTCATATCGGTTTGCAAGATGCGCTGGCAGATTGCCTGAATCAGTCCACGTCAGCACAAGCCTACAGCCATGTATTTAACGGACGATTTAAAGGCGGCTACATCACACGGCAGTATGGCCGGCCCGATGATCATATTCATGCAGTACAACTGGAAATGAGCCAGTGCATTTATATGGATGAGCATGCGCCTTTTGCCTACCGGCCTGATCTTGCGGCGCAGATACAACCCACACTGAAGCAATTGCTCACCGCCTGCGTTGACTGGGCTGCACAACAGGCAGGAGCGGGCGTATGAGCGGAAGTATCTTTGCCCGGCATGCCTATCTGCCGGACGGTTGGGCACAGAATGTGCGCTTGTCCTGGAATGATGCGGGTGACCTGATCGGGGTCAACGCGGATGTGCAGGCCGGGCCGCATGAGATTCAGGAAGACTATGTCGTGCCCGGTATGATTAATCTTCACTCGCATGCATTTCAGCGTGCCATGGCGGGGATGACAGAAATCGCGGGAGAGGGGCCGGATAGTTTCTGGACCTGGCGCGACCTGATGTACCGGACTGCATTGCGCATTACGCCGGAGCAGATGCAGGCGATTGCGGCGCAACTGTATGCCGAATGTCTGCGTCATGGCTATACCTCGGTATGTGAATTCCATTATCTGCATCGCGCACCTGATGGCGCTTTTTACGCAAACATGGCGGAGACGGCAGAGCGCGTGATCGCTGCGGCAAATGAGACGGGTATGGGTATCACCATGTTGCCGGTACTGTATAGCTATGCTGATTTTGGTGAGACGGCATTGCGTGATGACCAGCGCCGTTTTTCGACCAATCCCGAACAGATTTTGCAATTGGTGCAGCAGCTTGATTCTGCGCGTAACGCTCAGGTGGAAGTCGGTGCGGCACCACATTCTTTGCGCGCTGCCAGTACGACGCAGATACGGGAACTGGTTACGGCCTTACCCGTCAATCGCCCGGTGCATATTCATATCGCCGAACAACAAAAAGAAGTAGATGCCTGCCTCGCATATAGCGGTAAGCGTCCGGTGCAGTTATTGCTCGATACGCAGAATCTCGATCAGCGCTGGTGCCTGGTACACGCGACGCATCTGGATAAGGCAGAATTGGCAGCAGTAGCCGCGAGCCGGGCAGTCGCGGGTATTTGCACGACCACCGAGGCAAATCTCGGAGACGGGTTTTTTGATCTGCCAGATTTTATTGCTGCCAATGGACGCTTCGGTATTGGCAGTGATAGCCATGTATCGCAAAGTCCGATTGAGGAGTTGCGCTGGCTGGAGTACGGGCAGCGCTTACGTCTTCAAGGCCGCAATATCGCCAGTCAGCTTGGACAACGACGTGTCGGCGATTATTTATGGCAAGCTTGTTTGCAAGGTGGGGCGCAAGCGGCGGGTCGTCGTGTCGGGCAACTGGCATGTGGAATGCGGGCCGATTTTCTGGTGCTGGATCATCTGCATCCGAATTTGCACGGTTTGCCCGCCACGGAGGTATTGAATACCTGGATTTTTGCGGGCAACGACAATCTGGTCAGGGATGTGCGCGTTGGTGGTCGTCTGGTGGTGGAGCATGGACACCATGTGCTTCAGGAATCGATACAGGCTGCGTATCTCGATTGCATGCGCACCTTGAGATCTGTGTAGATTGTAATTTCAGACCATATGTAGCACGGGTGGATTGCGTTACCGCCACCCGTACTACCAATTACGCTGCCGTATCCGGAGTTTGTGCAGGCGCCTGTCCTGCTGCTGTCGATGTTGTTGTGATTGCTGTCATTGCTTGCATTGGCGATGTTGCAGGTAAATTGAATTGCGCCAGATACGTCGATTTCAGCGAGCCAGTTAAACCCATTTGCAATAATTCAAACGGCTGTACAGATTGCGGTACCGGTAGCAGGCGCTGCATGCTAATCGCTTGTCCTGGCGTCGCTTTGATGGAAAAGCCGCGATGAATCAAACAGGCGGCAATCCACTCTTCTAAAATCTCCAGTACATGATTACGCTTGCCTTGTGGCGATAAGAAACTGACGCCCTCAGGCTTGAGTCTCTCCCAGGAATCTTCGGGACGTAAGGCCATTTGTACCAGTTCGGTGAACGCTAATTTTTCAGGATCCATCCAGCTACCGGCGAAGCGTTGCCTGATCTGGGGTTGCATCACGGTTTCACCAAAAGTATCCCAGTCTGCCGGACTTAATTTGCTCTGATCGAACAGAAGATACCAGGCGTCCTCGGTCGCTTTTTCTCCGCCAATCAGATGCATACATTGGGACAGTGGCGGATAGCTTGGTTTTGCGCCAGGTACCAATGCGCTGACCCGTTCTGCTAATGACGGATGCGTGTCAAATTCAGAGCTCTTATGCGACTCTGCGTGCCTGATTGCGTTTTGAACCGCCGCACGTTTTACCCCGGGGCGGCAAAAGCGGCGGAAGCCTTCAAAAATCGGCATCCGTGCGCCGCGATTAATAGCTGGACCGAGCTCATGGTCGAGGTAGGTCGACCACATAGGGTCAATCAAATGGACTTTTTCCAGCGCGCTGCGGGTTGCCGCCGTGCCGAAATATTGCGCTGCTTGCGCATCGGCGGCATATTCTTGTTCACGCGATACGCTGGCGGATAAACGCAAAAACCATTTGCCGTAATAGCGAAACAGCAGATCCAGAAAAAACAGCGAATCGTCAAGATCGGTTACTGTATTCGCAATCGACATGCGGGTTCGGTATACCCATGGACCCAGGGACAAATCACCGCCGACAAAGTGACCGAATTCATGCGCAATGACGGATCCCAGCTCTTGCTCAGACAGCGTGCCCAGTAACGGTAAGCCTAGGCCGACTTCCAGCGATTTTATTTTGCCTTGCCAGTTACGCTTGCCGCTGATGAATGCGCTGGCAGCGCCGATCAGATGGATATTCACTGGTGCCTGGATGTGCAGTTTTTTCGCGATCTGTTCAACCATGGCATACAAGTCGGCTGCGGTGTCACGTGACAAAGGTTTGACGCTGGAGGCACTCTCTTTGGCACGCCGGCGCGGACGCAGTGAGTAGACCAGACTCAGTCCGGCGATGCCTGCCACAATGCCGGTAAATTGCAGTGACGAGCGATACGATAACTGGGCGAACGGTATCCACAGCAGGCCGCAGACCAAGCCGATCGCGAGTAGCCAGAAACCTAACCACAGGGCCAGAACCAGGCTCGCACGCTGTGCGATATTGGCGCGGCCGGGAGAAATTTTTTCACTTTTTTTCATAGACTTGGATGCTGTAACGATCATTTAATCTGGGATTTGCAGGGCTTCCGTCAAACATGACCGGTTGCCTTGCAGTTCTTCGCTGGAACAAATTTTTTGTATGCCGCATTGATCTGAATCGGTTTCATTGATCTAAACAACAAACACGACATACGTTCAGATAAGCGTTCATCACACATTAGCCTGGCCATTGGTTTAATGCCGTACTGACGGTGCCATGCAGAAGATCGGTTCTTGCTGCACGGGCGCGCAGAGCCGACCGTTCTGCCGCGGGTAACTGCGAATTGCGTGAACGGATCAGGTATGCGGCTGCTTGCACATCCAGGTCGATATCTGCCTCATCGAGCGATACCGCATCACCGCGCATAAACTGGCGCAGCAAGTCATCTTCGGATTTTGGCAGGCGTAACAAGCCCTTGATTTTATCGAGCACGATTTTGTCGTCGGTACGGACGGCTTCTCCGTACAGTAAAGTCAGCTGGTCGGTACCCAGTGAGCCGATCTGATAACGGGTGACGTCATGTGCTGCCAGCAAGGCTTTGGCCGGTGCATTGCGTAAGGCAAGCGCCAGTTTGACCGTCGGCGCCAGCGTGTTTTGCGGCAATATCGGTGCCAGTCCTGCTCGTACCCGGTAAAAATCTAAGGCGACAGAATTCTTTTCGTCACCCGGCAAAACTTTGAGATACAGCTCAGGGTCGGCACCAAAATATTTAGCGACCAGACCAAAGTCCGCGGCATGGCCAGCACGGTTATTCGCGGTCTTGTCGCGTACCGCTGCATTGAGCAAATTCATGGCATCGAATCCCTTGCGCTGAGCTATCAGCAAGCGTACTTCCAGATCGATTAAGCGGTCTGCGTCAATGGCTGAAATCTGGCGCAGGCGAGCCATGTCGCGGATCGCATTCGGATAGTCGCCGTGGACTGCCCGGCGCCAGATCAGGCTACGCAGGATGTTCGGATCTTTCGGGAATCTTTGTGCCAGTGCCTGCATTGCGCTGATACCTTGGGCTCCGGACATCAGCGAGGCGTACAGATATTGTTCACTTGCTGAATCGGGCTGCAGTCGGGCGCGCTCCGCATATTCTGCCAGCAAGGTATCATGCTGGCCGGCTTCGTCGCGCATGTCTTGTACCATCCGCTCATAAATTACCTGGCCGGGTTTGGCTTGCATGACGCGCTGTGCAACACGCATGCCTTCTTTGCTTGATACGGCCTCCGCAGCAAGGATCGCGGTACTCGCATAACGCATGTCCCAGTCGTGCAATTGCGCCAGCGCTTCTGCCGCTTTCGCCATGTCTTTTTCGTGTCCCTGATCAAACGCATAGCTCATGCAGGCCATCACGCCGGGCGTATCGCCGCTATGAATGATCGTCAGATGATTCACGCTGACACTGGTCTGGTGCTTGCTCATGCTGATGGTATTAGGTGGTTCTTCAAACGCATATTTGATGTTGTCCAGCTCCAGAAAACGCTTGCCGCAATATACGGTTTGCGCGCCACCCGTATCGGGACTGGCGGGCGCAGTTTTGCTGTAGACGATCGTGTTTTGGACTAATGGCGCGGCACCGGCAATATTCCAGATCGTATAGCGCTCGCTGCTGTTGAGGGTTTCGTCCAGCGTATCGATAACACCTGGGGGACCTGCGGTGGCGACACCGTGAACCCGGCCGGCCTTAAGGTTAATCGTGGCTTTTGCCTGTGGTGCCAGGTTCATTGTCTGCCGGTCAAAACTCACGCTGACCGGGACGTCGAAACCATTCAGTATCATCAAATCCTGGGTATTCGATTCATGATAACTATGCGCTGCGCCGGATAACACTAGAACGACAGCCAGCAATGCGAGTCCGCGTGTGTATAGCCAGCCGAGAATGCCCAGAGGAGCGCGCGCATAAATTTGCCACTGACGGGTGCCGGTACTTTTCACCACATACGCCCCCAGCGGCACCAGCGGAATTGCGAACAGAATGACGAAGGCATGCAGTGCGATATAACTGTCGTCCAGGTCTTTTTCCGCCTTGCCGATAAAGCCAAATCCGACGGAATTAATACTGCCCAGCGAGGGTTTGCCTTTCAGCGGTTTGGCAAACAGGCGACGCTCGCTCGTTAGCAGGCGCAAGACATCATTGTGCTGCGGCAGGCGACGGAATAGTTTTGCCAATACCAGCGCCCGATAGACTTTAAAAGTGTCGCCGGACTCGATGGCGCGACTGATTTTGGGATCGTCAATCAGGGCGTTTAGTTCTGGAACACGTTGTAGTAATTGGGCAGGATCTGCTATCGACATGGACTTGATCGGTAATGAAACGTTGGAAAAACCTTAAAAATACCCCTTGAACGTCACACGCGCCTCGCTTGGTCAGGGAGATCTGGTATCAGCAGTACGATGTGGAGGGGTAACGGAGTTATTGCTCATGATGCAAGCTGTAACAAAGTATCAGCAAGGTACCAACAAGCAACAATTTACACAATAGGCCAGCACCACGATTGCTGCCCGGATACGGTTTTTTGATGTTGCAAAGCGATAAGATATTTCGCCGCTGAGTGCGGCATGCCTTATTGATCTGCTCCTGATTGCATTAGATGGGCGGGATAAATAGCCGCTATCTGCCGGATAAACCTTGCCAGGAATGCAAAGTGGTTCTATCGCTGTGCCTGCCGCTACGATTCCGGTGGCAATTCGTTCGTATCTTTTTCACTAGTTTTAGTGATTAGTATTTATGTAGATTAGTTACATTTAATCGTGTTATTTCCTGCAAATTTTCGCATATGCAGCATGGAAAGTTCGTTGAGGTCAATGGAATTTATTTGTAGTTATGCTACATTAATCTCAGGAAGTTGCTAATTTTCTTACGGGTAATCCCTCCTGCCATCTTCCTTGACGATCATGCTGGCCTGATCCGCGCCACGCATTTCTTCGTTCTCACTGTTGCATCCCGCAATCTGCACACCGCAAAGACGGCTGGCAGCTTACGGCGCTTTATTTGTATTTTCCACACATTGATAAAAATTTTGGAGTAGACATGAGAACCGATACAACTGCAACACCCCGCCGTTCGCTAGTCAGGCGCACTTTGCTTGTCAGCGCTTTGGCAATGAGTAGCCTCGGCGCGTCTTTGCCTGTTCAGGCGGCGAATTTTAATGCCAAGGACACATCGGTACAGATGTTCCGCTGGAAATGGAATGACATCGCCAAGGAGTGTACGAATTTTCTTGGGCCGCAAGGCTACGGTGCGGTACAAGTATCGCCGCCGCAAGCCTCTGCGAGCCTGAGTGCCTGGTACGACGTGTATCAGCCGGTGAACTTCACTTCGCTGAAAAGTAATATGGGTACCGAGGCCGAATTCCAGAATATGGTCAATACCTGTCATACCGCTAAAGTCCGCGTCTATGCGGACGTCGTAGTGAATCACATGGCGGCCGGATCCGGTACAGCAACTGACGGATCGACCTGGAATTCGACGACGCTGCAATATCCTAATTTCAGCAGCAGCGATTTTCATCCTGCCTGCGACATCCAGGGGAGTGACTACGACAGCAATCGCAACAATGTCATCGTATGTCGCCTGGTTGGTTTGCCGGATCTGAAGACTGACGGTACCTATGTGCGTGGTCAGGTAAAAAATTATTTGAATAAATTACTCGCCATGGGGGTTGACGGCTTCCGTTTCGATGCGGCGAAGCACATGCAGCCAGCCGACGTGCAAGCCTTTGTCACCAGCGTGGCCAGCACGACCAGCTCCGGTGAGCCGGTCTGGGTAACGCAGGAAATTATTTCTGACGGCACCGTGAATCGTGGTGATTACTTCCCGGCGGGAACAATCAACGAATTCAAATTCGCCGCCGCGATGCGCGAAACCTTCCGTGCGACAAATGGTAACCAGTTATCCCAAATCCGTACTTATATGGGGACGCCGGGCAATTGGGGCGGAACCTGGGGATTTGTCGATAGTGCCAAGGCGACTGTGTTCGTGAACAACTGGGACACCGAGCGCAACGGCGACTCGATGAATGCCAGCAATTTTACCGGCGTGACGAATGACACGCAGGGAACGAAGCGCTATGATCTGGCGAATATTTTCATGCTTGCCTGGCCTTATGGACATGCCCAGGTTCATTCTGGTTTTCGCTTCAGCAATAAAGACCAGAACGCGCCATCTGCGAGTCCCTACGATGCCAGCGGTAATCCTAAGATCAACGTTGATTGGGACTTTATCCATCGCTGGTCTGACATCGCGAATATGGTTGCGTTCCGTGCTGCGACTTCCGGGCAAGGGGTTGGCAATTTCACTAACGGCACAATCAACCAGATCGCGTTCAGCCGCGGTGCTAACGGATTTGTCGCGATCAATAATGAGGCCTCTGCATGGAATCCGTCGCTGCAAACAGGCTTGCCAGCAGGGACTTATTGCAATGTCGCGCACGGTCAGCTGAATGCCGCGAAAACAGCGTGTACCAGCGATAGCGTAACGGTTGGCAGCAACGGTATTGCGGCACTGAGTATTCCCGCCAACGGTGGAGCAACCGTGCCTGCGGTGGCTTTGCACATCAACCAGAAAGTCACCGGAAGCGGCACTGGCGGTGGTGGCACGGCGTGCACGACGGTAGATGTTAAATTCCGCGTAGCGAATGCGAATACGGTAGTCGGTCAAAATGTGTATGTCGTCGGCAACCGTAATGAGCTCAACAACTGGACGCCGGTTACCAGCATGACGATAGAGGGTAGCGGCGCCAACGTGCCCTGGTCACGCACTGTACAGTTGCCGCCGTCGACCGCCATACAATATAAGTTCGTGAAGCACGGCGCTGTCGCTGATGTGTGGGAAAGTAATCAGACCACAAGCAGCGGCAATCGTGAAGCCGTAACTCCTGCCTGCGGTGCAGCGACGCTGGTGCTGGACGCCGGTAATTTTAAATTCTAAGTAGCAGATTATTTCAGATTATTTCCAGTTTACAGTCACTGCCTTAATGCATACCAACTTTGGATTTAAGGTCGTGACTGTTTTTTTCTCAGGCTTACCTGCGCTTCAATCGCCTGGCATTGTGGCCCGGAGAACTGAGTCTCCAGCGCATCCAGAAATACACGGGTTCTGGCCGGCATCAGGCGACGCCCGGGGAACACGGCAGACACCGTGACCGAGGGTAAGGTCCAGTCGCCTAATACCTGTACCAGCTCACCGGTTTTGACAAGTTGTTCTGCAAAATAATCCGATAGCATCGTAATGCCCACACCTGAGCGTGCCAGACGGATTAGGGTCTCTGGCGAGTTGGCTGTGGCACGAGCCGGTGGCGAGCCACGCCAGTTTTCTTCTCCACGGCTCAGCGACCAGATTTCCGGTTCGCCGGTGCGCATCAGAATACGCAGGCTATCGTGTTCCATCAGTGCTTCGGGTTCGTAGGGCGTACCGCGTTTTTGCAGGTAGGCTGGCGCTGCATACAGACCGACCGTAAACACGGCAAGTCGTCGCGCTGCCAGCGTGGCATCATCTGCCAGTTCGCCTACCCGTATCGCCAGATCAAAATTCTCACCGATCAGATCAACGCGCCGTGCCGACAGATCAAGTTCTAAAGATATCGCCGGATACCGGCCGATGAATTCCGCCAGCAAGTGAGCCAATACATCATTCGCAAAATCATTCGGCATAGAGATGCGCAAGCGACCGCTGGGCTGAATTTGCCGGTGCTGCGCTAGAGCCATGGCTGATTCGACTTCGGCGGTAACCTGATGCGCATGTAATAACACCGCATGACCAAAATCCGTCACGCTGAGTTTGCGTGTTGTCCGCAAGAGCAGGCGCTCACCTAACTGAGATTCCAGCTCGGTAATCCGGCGCGATAAGGTCGATTTCGGCAAGCCCAGCCGCTCCGCCGCACGGCTAAAACTGCCCTCATCCACGACGCGGGCGAACAGCAATAAATCATTGGCTTCGAGTTGCATGGGGTCTCCAAAGTACGTATATATCGACGCTATTGTGCCATCAGTGGGACAATCATATCCATTTTATGGTCTTCTGCTTTGATTTCGGAACGTATAAAGTGAATCCATCGCATCACAGCGACTAAATCACCGAACGAACATACTGACAAACGAACCCAGCGTATTTACCGAAAAGGATCCCATCATGAACATCTTGCAAATAAACTCCAGCGTCCGCGCTTCTGCTTCCCACTCCAGCAATCTGGCCAATACGGTCGTTGAGCGCTTGCGTGCTGCTGCGCCTGACGCCGCACTGACTGTGCGTGATCTTGGCAGCAACCCGCATCCGACATTGGATGGTGCTGCACTAGGCGCCTTGTTTACACCGGCTGATCAACGGACAGCGGAGCAAGCTGCCCGCGTTGCGCTGGATGATGTATTGATTGCCGAGATACAGGCAGCCGATACCGTTGTCCTCGCCGTGCCTATGTATAACTTTGGCGTGTCCGTCCAATTGAAAAACTGGATCGATGCCATTTCTCGTGCGCAGGTTACGTTTCGCTACACAGCAAACGGTCCTGAAGGCATGCTGACAGGTAAAAAAGTGATTGTGGTGTTAACCCGTGGCGGCTTGTATCGCAACACGCCGAATGATACGCAAACACCGTATTTAAAAACCTTCCTCGGCTTTTTGGGCATGAGCGATGTACAGTTCATTTTTGCCGAAGGGCTGGCGATGGGGCCAGATGCTGAGCAGGCAGCACTGACATCTGCCCGTGAACAGATTGCAGAAATTGACTTAGCCATAGCGGCATAAATCAGCCTGGCGCGACGTCAGAGGCGTTACTCATCATAAAACGTCGCGCCGACCACATACAAAGGAAATCCTCATGACATCAGCGACAATCGATACAGTAACAAGTAACACACTACAGCCAGAGATCGTGACGCAGGCGCGTGCGGTCGAGCAATTAGTGTTGGGACAAGCGACATCGGATGGTGATGGTGTCAAGCTGACTCGCGTATTGACACAAGGTTTGCAATACCGGCTGGACCCCTACCTGATGTTAGATGCCTTTGGTACCGATGATCCTCAGGACTATATCGGTGGATTTCCTGATCATCCGCATCGCGGCTTCGAGACCATCACTTACATGCTGACAGGTCGCATGCGTCACCATGACAGTGCCGGTAACGAAGGCCTGCTGCAAAACGGTGGTGTGCAATGGATGACCGCAGGTCGCGGTGTGATCCATTCTGAATTGCCTGAGCAGGAAGATGGCCGCATGGAAGGGTTTCAGCTCTGGCTCAACCTGAGTGCAAAAGACAAGATGATCGCACCCTGGTACAAAGATATTCAGAGTGACAGTATTCCGCAATTCACCACACCTGACGGCGCGACAGTCAGGGTGATTGCCGGTGCCAGTCATGGCGTCAAGGGGGCAATGCAGCGCGATATCACTGAGCCGCTGTATCTAGATTTGCATCTGGAAGATGGTGCAGTATTTTCGCAGGCAATGGCGGCTAGTATGAACGCTTTTGTCTATGTGTATCGCGGCGAATTGCAGATTGGTGAAAAGGCCGTGCCACAGCAACGTATGGCAATTTTGCGTAATGAAGCTCATAGCGACGGTGTGATCTTGCGCGCAAACGGAGCTAGCCGTGCTTTACTGATTGCCGGCCAGCCTGTAAAAGAAACCATTGTCCAGTACGGGCCGTTTGTGATGAATAGCCAGGCGGAGATTTTTCAGGCGATCAATGATTTCAGGGCAGGGAAACTGGCTGCTTAATTTGATTGCTTGATCTGATTACATAATCTGACTGCTTAATTTAATTGTGTAATCTAATTACTGTCAGCTAAAGAAATTCTATCCATTTTTTTGAAAGTAATAAAAATATGAACACATTACATCGTTTTGGTCCCTTACTTGGACGTATCCTGATCGCCCTGATTTTTGTTGCATCAGGTGCCGGCAAGATCGCCGGTTTCGACGGGACAGTGGCTTATATCGCCAGCAAAGGTCTGCCTCTGCCACAACTGGCAGCGATCGCCGCCATTATTGTTGAACTGGGTGGCGGTATCGCCGTGATCGTAGGATGGAAGGCGCGTTGGGCCGCTGCTGCGATGCTGGTATTTACGGTATCTGCTGCGGTAATTTTCCATAATTTCTGGAGTGTGCCGGCAGACCAGGCACAGAATCAAATGATTCACTTCATGAAAAATATCTCGATGATGGGCGGACTCTTATTTATCATCATCCACGGCAGCGGTGCGTTGAGTCTGGATGGTAGTGGTAAAAAATAAGACGATCAACCTTAGCAAGTAAGATATAAAAATTCCTTGAAGAGCATTGGCTGTTCAAGGGATTTTTGCTTTATTAGACAGAACGGCTTATTGTTTGATTTTCTTCCACCATCAGAGTCAACAGTATGCCCATTACCTACCGAGAAGCCACCATCGACGACATCCCCGTCATTATGGAAATTCGCTTCGCCGTCAAAGAAAATGTCTTGTCTAATCCAAACGCCGTTACGCCAGCGATGTGTATCGATTATTTGGATAAACTGGGACATGGCTGGGTAGCAGAGATCGATCAGCAGGTAGTCGGATTTTCTTACGCCGCGTCTGAGGATAATTCCATTTGGGCGCTATTTGTTTTACCTGAATTTGAAGGCCGGGGTATCGGTAAGAATTTACTCACGCTTGCTACCGACTGGTTATTTCAGCGTGGTGCAGATCACATCAAATTAGGTACGCAACCAAATACCCGCGCAGATCGCTTTTATGGATTGCAAGCTTGGGTGCGCGGTGAAATGAAAAATCACAGTGAAGTCAATTACACCCTCGACAGACCAGCATATTTCTTGAGTGATTAATCGTCCTAATCGTCCTAATCGCCTCAATTGACTTAGATATTCCGGAGTGTTTATGAACCTGAAAGAACGGGCAATTCATTTTCTGACTCTGGCGGCAACTGGTGATGTACATCAAGCGTATGCGCTCTATGTCAGCGATCAGCTGATTCACCACAATCCCACCTTTCCTGCCGGTGCGGCGGCATTGATGGACGCAATGGCTCAGAGTTTGGTAAGCCATCCACATAAGACGTTTGAGGTACAGAGAGCGCTACAGGACGGGGATCTGGTCGCTGTCCATTCAAAAATTAACATGCATGATCAACACCTCGGGGTTGCGGTTGTGCATCTGTTCAGATTTGCAGATCAGCGTATTGTCGAGCTATGGGACATAGGGCAACCTGTACCCGAGACTTCGCCGAACGTACATGGTATGTTTTGACTTCTTCTTCCGATATCAAACTTAAACAATGTTATGAATGCTATCAATGTTATGAATGAACGTACGATGAAAACCTATCGGGGTAGCTGTCACTGCGGCGCAGTGCGCTTTGAAATCATCACAGATTTCCCAGAGTTAACTCAGTGCGATTGCTCTATCTGCCGCAAGAAAAATGCGCTGATGGTGAAAGTGCATGAGAGTCAGTTCACGCTACTTGCGGGTGAAGAGCATCTGACTGAATATCAGTTTCACACCAAGACGGCACGACACTTTTTTTGTAAAACCTGCGGTATTTATCCCTTCCATCGTAAGCGCGTCACGCCTGACAATCTGGGTATCAATGTGTTTTGTCTTGACGACTTTGATTCTGACGCAATACCTGTGCGTAGGGCTAAGGGTGCCGCGATGCTTTGATCTGCCGGAGAGGTAATTGGTTTGATGGAGTAATCATATGAATTACTACAATACATTTATTGCTGTCGCCGCGGATACCAAAACATCTCATGGAATGCCGCCACCAGTCCGTTCCGGACAAAAATCAATTGCGGTTCTGGAATATGAATTGGTTTTCCCTCAAGCGTATCTCTTCACACAAGAGGACGTACAGTTTGCTGTGTATGTGCAAAGGCATGGTCTGGCAGATGAGGTGCTCAAAGAAAAACGCGGGCAACTCTGGCAAGATTTTTTTGCCAAACCGATGGCATGTATGCGCACCTCTCCGCTTGCTAAGAGCTATGGTTGGGGTTTGCATTTCAATCCGGCAGGTAAGCTGGCGCTGGTGCCTGTGGAAAGTGCGGAGTATCAAAAACTTATCGCCGATCAGTCGATAATGCAGACGCGTGCGATGCGTAGTAGGCGTGAATAATAGTTACGAATAAATAGTTGAACTAAGGTGGAAACGCTGAATGAACACAGAGTTACGCAGAAAAATTATTGCGATATGTGAAGCAAAAATTGCGGCCAAAGGAGCTCATGTCGGATTGTCTTTTTACGCTTTTTTTGCGAATAAAAACGATAATCCGGCTTTGTTAATGGAGGTTGCCGAGTGGTGGATTAAGACGCATCAGCTTGATCATTTTGAGAAAGCAATCAAAATCAAGCAGATGGTCGAGATGATGAAATAATCGCCTATTGATAAAAAAAGACGGCACATACGGGCCGTCTTTTTATAGATCGATCAATGAGTTCTGATTGTTTTATGCTTTACGCACACGCAGTTTTTCTGCGGCCTCGCGTATCATCGTTTCGGTCGTCGCCCAGTCTACGCAGGCATCGGTGACCGAGCAGCCGTATTTGAGTTGCGACAGATCATCGGGGATCGCCTGATTGCCCGCCATGATATTTGATTCAATCATCACACCGACCAGCGCTTTGTTACCGTTCACTACCTGATTGATGACGTCGGCCATGACCAGTGGTTGCAGCTCCGGCTTTTTGTAGCTATTTGCATGTGAGCAGTCGACGACCACGTTCGCAGGTAGTTTTGCTTTGGTCAGAGCTTGTTCTGCCATGGCGACCGAGACCGTATCGTAGTTCGGCCTACCATCGCCGCCGCGCAGGACAACATGGCCATGCGGATTGCCGCTGGTGCGTACGATGGAGACACGACCCTGACCGTTCAGGCCAAGGAACGAGTGGGGATGCGATGCAGATAAAATCGCATTAATCGCGATACTGATATCGCCATCGGTTCCATTCTTAAAACCGACCGGGGTTGATAAACCGGATGACATTTCTCGGTGGGTTTGTGATTCCGTAGTTCGTGCGCCTATGGCGGTCCAGGCAATCAGGTCACCCAGATATTGCGGAGAGATTGGGTCCAATGCTTCGGTACCGGTTGGCAAACCAAGTTCGCAGACATCGAGTAAAAATTGACGCGCTTTTTCCATGCCCTGATCAACGCGGAAAGAGTCATCCATGTAGGGATCATTGATGTAGCCTTTCCAGCCTGTCGTTGTTCGTGGTTTTTCAAAATACACACGCATCACCAGCAATAACTGGTCTTTCACTTCATCTTGTAAAGCTTTCAGGCGACGGGCGTAATCGAGTCCAGCGACCGGATCGTGGATAGAACAGGGGCCAACGACAACGAACAGACGAGGATCTTTACGCTCCAGAATATTGCGTAATTGTTCGCGACCTTCATTCACGACGCTGGCGGCGAGTTCTGTCAGGGGAAGCCGGGCATGCAGATCCTCTGGCGTCGGCATCGCATCAAAGGAGGTAACGTTAATATTTTCTAAATCTTGGCTGTTCATAGGCGTCAATGGGGAAATAAATAAGCAATAGATAGCCCTATTATCGCGCATGTTTTGTGCAAGGCACAAATTGCCTCAGTATGACCCCATCAGATGTGGTATCCGACGCACGGGTTTCAGGCAAGTCTTTGAGATAGGTCTTCATGCGTTAGCCCTAAGGCTCTGTTATTTCCCCAGATTATCATGGTCGCAAATCAGGGACGTACTGAAAAAGAGGCCTGGCAGGTCCATGGGCAATGGAGTGTGATACCGCTTGGCGTAGCAGGCCTACGCTAAGAAAAAATGGCTGCAAACGCAGGTTGAAGGCTATATTATCGAATACTCGTAAAGACGAATAGCGGAGAAAATAGCGGAGAAATATATCGTGAAATATATGGTGAAATATATGGTGAAATATATAGCGAAATATGTCCTCGACCATTTCACCCAATCCCTGTAAGTCTGACCGATCAATCAATCACTGGAACTAAGCACATGATGACAAAACCCGGACGCTTGCCTGCTATCGATGTATTGCGCGGTTTGGTAATCGCTTTGATGGCGCTTGATCATGTGCGTGACTTCTTTGCGCCGACACCGTTCAATCCTCTCGATCTGACGCAGACCTCGGTCGGCTGGTTTTTTACCCGCTGGATGACGCATTTATGCGCACCGACCTTTGTCTTGCTGGCAGGTGTGTCCGGATTTTTACGGGCACAAAAATTTGATCGACCAGCGATGGCGCGTTATCTGCTGAGCCGCGGGGCGATGCTGGTTGTGCTGGAGCTGACATGGATTAATTTCAGCTGGCAATTTGGATTCGAGAGCATCATGTTGCAAGTGATCTGGGTTCTCGGTGTCGGGATGATGTGTCTCGCTGGCCTGATCTTTTTGCCGCGGCCCTTGATTCTGCTGATCGCCGCTGCTTTGCTGTTGCCGCATAATTTACTCGATCAGTTTCATCATCCTGATCCGAGTTTGTGGATGACGCTGTGGCACCAGGGCGGATGGATACCGTTGGGCGAACATTTTGGTATCTTTGTTCTTTATCCTCTGATGCCATGGATAGGTTTGATGGCTGCGGGTTATGGCATAGGCCCTTTGTTTTTGAAATCGCCTGCCGAACGTCAGCGTGGCTTATGGCTTGCCTCCATCGGCTTATTGTTGCTGTTCGTTGCTCTGCGCAGCGGTAACTGGTACGGCGATCCCGAGCCATGGACGATGCAGGCGGGCGGCTGGGTGCTGAGTCTGATGTCGTTTTTAAAGGTACAAAAATATCCACCGTCAGTGCTATATCTTTGTGTGACTTTGAGCATCAGTTTTGCGCTGCTGGCCTTCATGGATCAGCGAGTCAAAGGGGAAGTGCCTGTTCTGTCTTTATTTGGTAGCCATCCGCTGTTTTTTTATTGCGTGCATGTGGCATTGATACATGCTCTGGGCTGGATCACGATGCAGACTTTGTATGGCGGACAGGTTCAGTTTGATGCCGGTAAGCAGATTGTCCCTGCCGGTTACCATGCCTCGCTGCTGATGTGCTACGCGGCCTGGTTTGTTGTTTTGGTGTTGATGTATGGGATTACGCATCGCTGGGCGATCTGGCGCCGTCAGCCAGGCTAATCTTGCGGCTAGCGACTAGGCTTTCCAGGTTCTTTGTAAGCCGGTATCCGTGTGAATCCAGCCGCCTTTTGCGCTGGGGCGGTAGTAGAAACCGACGCCGCCCTGACGGAAACTGCGTATCAATTCTCCCAGCGCCTCTTCATGCAATTTGGCGATACGGATATCGGCGGCCCGGCCTTCCAGATGCAGGGATTTTCTTGCGGCCGGTATGCCTTCTTCTATCAGACGTTGATTGGATTCCGGGGTGCGATATCCTGACAAGACTTCGAGCGGATTTGTCATCCCAAAGCGGGCGATAAACGCCTGAGTCGCCCACAAGGTTTCAATTAATTTTGGATCAATGGGGGCGGTTTTTTTGCCATTTACGTCACGCAGGATATGACAGAGTTGTTCATACGCAGATGCCTGAACCTCGCCATCTTTCCAGTACAGCAGTTTGGTGCGCTCACCGCTGGCTGGCCGGATCAGGTCAATCGTCCGTGGCTTGACCCAAAATTCAATGTCCAGCGCCTGTGAGTCAAACAGATCTGGCGGCGGTTCCATATCATGCGACTTTTCCTTCGGCTTGTCCTCTGCTAATCCAATCAGCGGGCGGGTGCCGATCATCACACCGGCAGCGGTCAGCATAAGAGTTTTTTTTAATAGGTTACGTCGGGATTGCATAGAGTTTGTATGTGAATATGGGACGGGAATAAAACGCTGTAAGTAATATGCTACGGATGTCAACGAGTCATGAGACTAGACAAGTTTTTTATTTAATATTTTATCGACTTTACTACAACGCAGCCGGAACGCATCTGGCATACCCGAACCGAGTAAAGGGCGTAAATACAGCCGGAACGCATCAGTCACATCAGTTCCCTCCGGCGTAATAAATTCATCATCCATGACCCGTGTTTTGCCTGCGACGGCCTCCAGCGGGAGCAGCTCATAATCAACGGAATAAAAGCCAGTGCGTTTGATCGCGACAGAGCCGTCACGCTGACCCCACATCGCAAACTGCACAGCTTTTTCTCCTACTTCGCGGGCTTCACGCTGATCAACATCAGAGACGCAGCCGATAAACGAGCGTTGCAGATAGCCAAAAGTATCACCACGGACGCGTTTGATATTCAGTTTTGATTTGATTTCTTCGCAGAGCAAATCTGCCAGTGCACCCGTGCCGGATAACTGCACGTTGCCATGCGCATCATGCTCCAGTTCTTTAGCGAGCAGGCTTAATATCGGTGTACCTGAGGCATCGTGTATACCTTCAGAGACGGCAACGACACAGCGGCCGTGACGCGTATACGTGCGTTTGACGTCGGCTAAAAACTGGTCAATGCTGAACTCACGTTCTGGTAAGTAAATCAAATGTGGACCGTCATCTGGAAATTTTTTCCCCAACGCCGAGGCGGCAGTTAAGAAGCCCGCGTGCCGTCCCATGACTACACCGACATACACACCGGGCAGCGCCGCATTATCCAGATTCGCGCCAGCAAATGCCTGAGCCACAAAGCGCGCTGCCGAAGGGAAGCCAGGGGTATGGTCATTGCCAACCAGATCGTTATCAATCGTTTTGGGAATATGGATGCAACGCAGCCGATAACCTGCTTTTTGCGCTTCGAGGCTGACGATGCGCACCGTATCGGAAGAGTCATTACCGCCGATATAAAAGAAGTGCTCGATCTCATGTGCCTGCAAGACTTTAAAAATTTTCTGGCAGTACTCTGCATCCGGTTTATCTCGGGTAGAGCCCAAGGCAGAGGACGGCGTACCGGCAACCAGTTCCAGATTATGGCTGGTCTCCTGGGTCAGATCGATAAAGTCCTCATCGATAATCCCGCGCACACCGTGAAGCGCACCGTAGATGCGCTCGACCTGCTTGAAGCGCCGGGCTTCCAGCACAACGCCGACCAGCGATTGGTTAATGACCGCAGTCGGGCCGCCGCCTTGTGCCACCAGAATCTTGCCTGACGCCATGCTGATCTCCTTGTATCGGAATACGGTCTGTCACCGAGTGTATCTTGCCATTTCTACAAAATAGCGGCAAGTCATTTTCTCTCTGTTTTACTGGCACTGTTATGACCGCTTTACGCTTAACTGTATCTGTCAGCCTGACTGCGCATCGTGGCACAATGAAGGGATGATTTTGAAGGAACCGCTTCCCCACGGATTGTTATGCTCTCTACCGAACAAATACAGCAGTTTCACCACGATGGCTACCTGGTTTTACCAGAGCAGGTCGATGCCGCTACGTGCGAAGCGATCATCGCTTTTGCGCAACAGCAATTAGACGATGATGTCGCGCCGATTGAATACGAAGCTGATACACGTTATCCGGGCGCACCTGTCTCACGTGATGCCGAGGGGGGACTGACGGCACGGCGCTTATTGCAGGCAGTTGCCCGTAGCAAGGTTCTGGCGAGTTGGGTGACGGGCGACGCACTGGTGCCGGTTTTGCGTCAGTTGTTAGGTGATGGATTAAGACTGGTGCAGGCGCATCACAATTGCATCATGACCAAGCAACCGCGATTTTCTAGCTTGACGGGTTGGCACCGGGACAGTCGTTACTGGCATTTTCAGCGTGCTGAACTGGTGTCGGTCTGGCTAGCGTTGCGCAACGAAACAATTGAAAACGGATGTCTGTTAGTGATCCCTGGTTCGCATCGTCTTTCTATCGATGCAGATCAGCTCGATGCCGCACAATTTTTACGTGCGGATTTTCCTGCCAATCAAGATTTGCTCACGCAGGCGCGTCCGGTGACATTGGCACAGGGTGATGTGTTGCTCTTTCATAGCAATCTGTTTCATGCCGCAGGATGCAATCAGACCCAACAAACTAAATTTTCGTTCGTGACGACTTATCGGGCTGCGAACAATCCGCCCGTTGCAGGCTCTCGTTCTGCTAGCGTTGATGAAATTATCTTGTGAGCAGAGCGGAGACCCGCACGCTTGAAAAGTAATCATCCGGGTAGGTGACTTCTGCTTTTAATGACGGATGGCTTTGTGATTTCTGGTGCGTTGCCAGAAGGAGTTCAGCAGCGTTGCCTGATGTACGACAGACGATCGTTTCAAAAAATGAATCCGCAATCTCTATGCACCTTCCAGCACGAAAACACGCCAGAAGGCGCATTTTTATTGGATATTGCTACGCTATAATCAGATTTTATGTCCTCATCAGAGAGCTAAAATGACTCCTTTATTCAAGAAGCTGAATTGGAAAAATCAAGCCGAAATCGTGATTCTGAACGCGCCTGCCAGTTTTGAATCAGAGCTGACCGCATTGACAGCGGCTGAGAACGTCACAGACCTGAAGATACTGCGCAGCGTCAAGGAAGCAAGCGGCATTCACTTTGCACTGGCATTCGTGATCGCTCAAAAAGAACTGGATGAACTGTCCACCGCAATCGCTGCCAAAGCCCAAGGCGACGCGATTATCTGGTTCGTCTATCCTAAAAAATCATCGAAACGCTATCAGTGCGAATTTCATCGCGACAGCGGTTGGGATATTATCCGCACGCTGGGTTATGACAGCGTCCGTATGGTTGCGATTGATGACGATTGGTCAGCGCTGCGTTTTCGAAAAATCGAATTCATCAAGGCATGATGCCCGGTACGTTATCGCAAATGCTGGTAGCGGTATCTCATTGCAGCAGCCCATCGTAGCAGCCCATCGTAGCAGCTACAAGCAGAACTTATACATAAAGGTTAATGAATGATCGCCACTTTTCCGTATCAGGTCAGGCACGAAATCCCCTCCGTCGATACTTACCGGCATTTACGTGTGTCTGCTGGTCTTAGCCCTAAAACGAGTGAAGCAGCGGCACGCGGTTTGCCAGCGAGTTTGTTCGCGGTACAGATTCTGCATGAGGGCGTGCCTGTGGGTATGGGGCGCGTAGTGGGTGATGGCGGCTGTTTTTATCAAGTGGTCGATATTGCGGTCTTACCCGCTCATCAAGGCAAAGGCCTGGGCAAACTAATCATGCAAGAAATCCGCCATTACATTGACACGACTGCGCTACCGAGCGCGTATGTGAGCCTGATCGCCGATGGAAAAGCACAAGACTTATACGCGCAATTCGGCTTTGTGCATACTGCACCGGCGTCGGTAGGTATGGCATTGAAAAAGCCTAGTTAAAATGCGGCTTCTGGCGTGAAAACATGCCAGAAGCCGCATCAACAGTGCGGTATCGGTTTCAGCATTCATCCGGTTAATGAATAAACTGATTCGATTCGCTTTAAATTTTTGTATTAAATTTGTTCCAGTCTGATCAACTCTTCTACCGTCTGGCGGCGGCGGATTTGTTTGATTTGTTCACCATCGACCAGTATCTCCGGGATCAGCGGGCGCGAATTGTAGTTCGATGACATGCTGGCACCGTAAGCGCCTGTATCATGAAATACGAACAGGTCGCCAATCTCACAAGCCGGTAAATCCTGGGTCGTGACTACGCCACCATCTTCTTGTGTAAATACATCGCCGGATTCGCATAGTGGTCCTGCCACGACGGTCGGGCGTAATGCACCGGTACGTGGCGTGCCGTTTGCGGCATAGGTAGTGATGCGGTGATAACTGCCGTACATTGCCGGACGCGCCAGATCATTAAAGCCTGCATCAACCAGCGCGAAGAAATTATTGCCGACTTGTTTTTGTGCGCGCAATTCGGAAATTAACAGACCTGATTGAGCGACCAGGAAACGGCCTGGCTCGATCTCCATACTAATTTTGTGACCCAGATGCGCTTCGATCTCTTTACGCGCTTTGTCCCAAATCTGGAAATAATGATCGGTATCGACCACGGCCTCGCCATCGCGGTATGGGATCGACAAACCACCACCGATCGAAATCGCAGACAAATCGCGGCCGCAGGTTTTGACCTGCGCTATCATCGCGTCGCAGACACTTTGCAAATGGTCGTAATCAACTCCCGAGCCAATATGCATATGCAAGCCGACCAGCGTTAATTGATATTGCTCGATGATGGCCAGACTTTCACCCAGATGTTCAAACCAGATGCCGTGCTTACTTTGCTCGCCGCCGGTATTCGTTTTGCGACTATGTCCGTGACCAAAACCGGGATTGATGCGCAGCCAGACCGGATGTCCGGGATGCGCTTTGCCAAGTTGCTCCAGCATTTGTGGCGAACCGCAATTGACCGGTATGTTCAGCTCGGTTACGCGTTTCAGCGCGTTTCGGTCAAGCAGATCGGCAGTGAAGACAATCGGCGCGTGTTCGCTACCACCTGCCTGTGCATTCGGCGCATAGCCAGCTGCCAGTGCGCGCTCCACTTCGCCGAGCGAGACTGAATCCACCATGACGCCTTCTTCACGCATGAGTTTGAGCAAGTGGATGTTGCTCGATGCTTTTTGCGCAAAACGGATCACATCGAATTGGCGCAGACGTGCGATTTGCTGACGGATGACAGTGGCATCGTAGGCCCAGCAAGGAGTTTGGAACTGCTCGGCGATGTGGGCGATTTGCTGGTGAGTGATCATGATTTCTCTGCTAGGCATAAGTTGAACTTATAGGACTGACGCAAAATTGTCTCTGCTAAGTTGCAGCGAGTCGTACTAAAAAGTACTGTGTTCGTCGCGACGTTTTGCCGGGTTAATTTTCCGTAAGCCCTGATAAGCTAAAAAAAGTACCTATAATGTAACAAGCAATCCCGGTGACATAAATAGCTTTCCATAAGCAAAAACGGGATTGACCAAAGGATTGCCTTGAATTTTTTACTGAATGCTTATGAATCCAAAAATCGACAATTTCGACCGTAAAATCCTGCAACTCTTGCAACAGGATGCACGTATGTCGCATGCGGAGATTGGTCGTCAGGTACATCTGAGCCAGCCTGCAGTGTCCGAGCGCATCAAGCGGCTTGAAAGCACGCAGGTGATCCGGTCATACCGCGCCGAAATTAATCCAAAGGCCCTAGGCTATCAGATCACCGCGATGATACGCCTGTCCACCCAGCAGGGCCGTCCTTACGCGCAATACGTGGCCGACTGCCCGGAGATTATCGACTGTTATACGGTGACAGGCGAAGACGGCGCAGTGATGCGGGTGCTGGCGACAGATGTCGAACATCTGCAAGCGATCATCAATGAGCTCAATGCCTTTGGTTCAACCTCGACGGCGATCGTGCTCACCACGCATGTGTCAGGGAAAACGATTTCTGCACCCGCCGAACGGACTGAATGACAGAATCCTAAGCTAACTCAATCCCAGGCAAGCCCCAAGCATTTTTAAAGCAGATTTAAACCTGATATTTTCGTGGAAAAATCAGCACACCGATTAAGGTCAATAACGCGAATCCGGCACCAGCATAAAAGGTAAACCCCGCACCTAGCTGATCCCAGAGTAAGCCCGCCACCAGACTAGCCAGCAACAGGCCGACGCCACTGATCAGATTAAAAAAACCAAACGCCGTACCGCGTAAATCAGCCGGTGCCGTGGCCGCGACCATGCTCGCCAGCAGACCCTGCGTCATCCCCATATGAATTCCCCACAAGGCAACGCCAGCGAACAGGCCGGTCCAGCTGCTATTGCTTGCCAGGATCAGGTCAGATGCGATCAGCACCACCGAGCCTGATGCCAATAACGTGCCGTGCGAGATTCGATCCGAGAGTTTGCCGAACGGATAAGCGGATGCTGCGTACACCAGATTCATTATGACCATGATCAGCGGCACCCATGCTACGGGTATTGCGAGTTGTTGCGCGCGCAGGATCAAAAAAGTTTCGCTAAAACGCGCCAGCGTGAATACGCCACCGACCACCACGACCCACCAATAACTAGCGCCCAGACGTTGCAGATTCTGACGGCTAATCGGATTGATGGCCGTTTTAGCGGCGCTTGTTTTAGGCTCATGCACGCCGAAAATTAGTAAGCCGGTTGCCAGCAATCCAGGGATGACCGCCAACCAAAATACCCGACGGTAATCATTTGCCCACAACAGCATCAGGACAGTCGCCAGCAGCGGTCCGGCGACCGCACCGATGGTGTCTAAGGTCTGACGCAAACCGAATGCCGCACCGCGGATATCGGCAGGCGTAATGTCGGCGATCAACGCATCACGTGGCGCACCACGTATGCCTTTGCCTATCCTGTCCATCAGCCGCGCAGTCAGCAACAAACCCATGCCTTGCGATACTGCGAATAAGGGTTTGGTCAATGCACTCAGACCATAACCAAAGACAGCCAGACCTTTACGTTTACCCAGGCGATCACTCCATACGCCGGAAAACACTTTCACGAATAAGGTCGTCGACTCGGCCAGCCCATCAATTAATCCAACCACCAAGACACTGATGCCCAGCGTGCCCACCATAAACATCGGCAGCAGGCTGTGAATCATTTCGGAAGAAATATCCATCAGCATGCTGACGAAACCCAGTACCCAGATCGCGCGTGGAATGGTGGTGGTTGATTGGCTCATCTGCAGTCTTGTTTTATCTCAATGAAGTTACAGGGCTGGCTGAGGAGTTAGTGATGCTGAATCAACCAATAAATTGATGAGGAATACGTTCAATTTATTTGTCATATATTCAGGAACTCACTCAAGGGCGCCAGATTTTTTTGCTTTACGCAACGCAAAATTGATTCTATCGATGATGCCGTTATCTTTATTAGCGGCAATCGCGAAATGGATATGGTCGGTACTAAACGGTTTTGGTATCACTGCAAACTTAACACCAGTAGGCAGCGAGGGTTCCAGCATCAGTTTAGGAATCAAGCCATTTATCAGTGTTTCAACCTGCGTCGGATCTGCACTCCGATAACCTAACAGCATGACATCGGTTCGTCGTAGTATCAGTTTTTGTAAGCGCGATACAATCGAGTAGGTATCCTCTTCGAGCGTTAAACCATTTTTTTGCGCTTCAAACTCCTCGCCATAACTGGCGCCACGTACCACGCCGATAGTCTTGGTTTTCAGGTCTTGAATTGACTTGAAAGAAAATACGCTGTCGCTTAAGGTGACCATCCAGATATAGGTCGTATAGGCTGGAATCGAAAAGTGTAAAGTGCGAAGTCGTTCTTTGGTTTTGGATAAACCAAATGCCAATCCCTCACCTTCGGCGATATTTTGTATCAGACGGTTTGACGGGTAGTGCCGGATCTCGAAATCGGCATCGAGCTCTTTTTGTATGTAGGTCAAGGTGGCATTAAAACCAGTATTGGCCGGGACCTGTGTATTTTTCTCAGGATTGGCTTCCCCGATTAATAGAACGATGCGCTCTTTGGCTGACCAGGCCATAGCTGGGGTGCACAACGCAGCCATCGCTGCAACCAGTCGTCTGCGGTATTGATTCGGCAGGGACTGTGGCGACGTGGCTAGAGAAGTTTGCTGTAAATATTGCTGTAATTGTCCCGATTGCATGTTGTACCAGTAAAGTGTTGCCAATTAAATGTGGAGGCGTACCAGAGGTACTGATCTCTGATGCGTTTGTCTCCAGTAAGTTCTTGATTTTCACGCCGACGATATTACCGCATCCTCTGTATAATCAAGGGCTTGAATCAAATTATCTGATTGAGCCTCTATGTTAGCGCCGTCTTCCCCTCGTAAATTCAAGATTTTTTCTGTCTTTGCCGCTGTGGCATTGGTGACGCTTGCTGTTTTGTTTTATCAGTCTTTGTCGAACAAGGCTCCGGTACCGGATGTGACTTTTGTTAATCTGAAGGGCGAAAAAATCAGCACGCAAAGCCTGCGTGGTAAGGTCGTGATGGTGAATTTCTGGGCGACGTCCTGCACGACTTGTGTCGCTGAGATGCCCCGCATGATAGAGACATACAATAAGTATCACCAGCAAGGTCTGGAATATGTCGCCGTCGCGATGAGCTATGACCCGCCAAATTACGTACTGAACTACACCGAGACGCGTCAGTTGCCATTTCAGGTGGCACTCGATGTCGAAGGTAAACTAGCGAAAGCATTTGGTGACGTTAAGCTGACCCCGACTACCTATGTCATCGACAAGCAAGGCAATATTTTAAAACGCTATGTCGGCGAACCCTCTTTTGCAGAACTCCACGCTTTGCTTGAAAAAGCGCTGGCGACCTGAATCAAACCACTGCCTCAGATGTGTTAAAGCGTTACAAAGCTTAAGCGAGCTGTGACGCTTGCTTACATTTTTTCTGCCGTATTTCTACTCTGCGTCTTCCATTCCACCATTCTGATTTTGTTAAGCTGGTGATGCTGTCCTGATGCCATTAAGATTGCTGTGCGGCTAGATAAGCGAAACATTTCCTTACGCTTTTGTACTTGCTGATACTTTCTGTTCTTCCTACTCTTGACACCTCAAAGGGAGGTGGATATGGATACAGATCTGGTGCAGGATGCGATACAACATGGATCGGAAAATGCGAAGCAAAACGCTTCTCAGGTCAGCCCGGTTTCACCCGCCAGTCTGGTCGCTCTGAGCGCGCTGGCAACACTGTCCGCCTGCGGCGGTGGCAGTAGCGGAACAGCCACCGCGATTGGTGGCACCATCAATAATCCCGTCACTGAATTACCGCCTGTGACCAGTAGTCCACCGAGCAGCCGTGACGCCGCCCGCTTCCTGACGCAAACGAGTTTTGGCATACGTTCTCCCGAGGAAGTCGAGCAAGTCCGCAGCAATGGGTTCGAGCGCTGGATCGCGGATCAGTTTAATAAAAGCACCGATTCGCATCTCGCTTATCTGGAGCAACAGCGACTGCGTGAAAGTAATCAGCGCGCGACTGAAGAGATGAGCTATGAAGCGATCTGGCAGCAATGGCTCACCAGCGACGCGCAATTGCGTGCACGTATGTCATGGGCGCTGCTGCAATTATTTGTGATCTCGAATATTGCGCCGGATATCCGTCCATATGCGATGTCGAGCTACATGGATATGCTCAACCGCAATGCCTTCGGCAATTATCGTCAATTGCTAGAAGACGTGAGCCTGCATCCCGCCATGGGTTACTACCTGAATATGCAAGGCAGCGAGAAGGAGGATGCGACGTCTGGCATTCATCCCAACGAGAACTATGCACGTGAAGTCTTACAGTTATTTTCAATCGGTCTGGTCAAGTTAAATCAGGATGGCAGCCAGCAAACCGATAGCGCCGGCGTCGCTATGGCGAGTTATGACGAGACGGTTGTTAAAGGCTTTGCCAAAGCGTTTACCGGCTGGAGTTTCGGTGCGCTGGACAATAATAAACCGGCGCAATTTCATGACTACAATCCTGACGACAATAATCTCTGGATCGTTCCGATGAAAGCCTGGCCAGGTTTCCACTCACCGGACAGCAAGACCTTGCTGAATGGTCGCAGCCTGCCTGCCGGACAAACTCCGGAGCAGGATATGAAGGACGCACTCGATAACATATTCAATCATCCGAACGTCGGGCCCTTCGTGGGCAAGCAATTGATACAGCGTCTCGTCACAAGCAACCCCAGTGCGGCATATATCAGTCGTGTTGCCGGTGCATTCAACAATAACGGTAGCGGAGTACGCGGTGATTTGCGTGCAGTGCTGCGCGCAATTTTGCTCGATCCCGAAGCGCGCGGCGACAATGCGGCAAGCCAGACACGTTTTGGTAAACAGCGTGAACCGGTGATCCGTTTTGCGAATTTTTTACGCGGACTTGGTGCAAAAAGTAAAAATGGGTTCAACAATATTCATTATCTCGACAGCGCCGATGACGCTCTCGGACAAAGCCCTTTGCTGGCACCGTCGGTGTTCAATTTCTATGCACCTGCGTACCGGCCTGCGGGACCTTTGACGATAGCAGGCATGGCGGCACCTGAGTTCCAGATCACGAGCGAAACCACGATTGTCGGGTCACTGAATTTCTTTGCCTCGCTCTTTAACAGCGGCGGTTATGGCTGGGGCGATTCGCGGCTGGAGTTTGATTACACGCCCTTAAAGACGCTGGCGAGTGATGCCAGCAAACTGATAGACCGGATCGACCTGTTATTTTTCAATCAGCAAATGAGTGCCAGTAGTCGCGATCGTTTTAACCGCATGATCGGCGCGATCTCTGTCAAATCACCAGAGCAGCGTGTACAGGCAGTGTTGACGCTGACGGCATTGTCGGCGGATTTCGTTATTCAGAAATAAAAAAAGAAACGAAAAAATAAACGAAAAACCAGAAACTAGAAATCGGAACAATTCACCGATAGCAGTAATGCCGGTAACAGTCGACGATAACGGGTAATGGTAAGCGCTAAGTGATAAGCGCTAAGCCAAGATCGCAACATTAGCAGCACGTATCAATAACGAAAGACCAGGTGACATCATGCAAAGACGCGACTTTCTCCGCCATGTGGCAGCAACTGGACTCGGTGCCGCGCTGGGTCCGTGGGCGCAGATGCAGGCGCTTGCTCAGACGACGACCGGTAGCGACTATCGCGCGATGGTCTGCCTGTTTATGTTTGGCGGTAATGATGGCAATAACCTGATCGTACCGACCGACACGACGCCCTACAGTCAGTATCAGAAAATACGCCCCAACCTGGCGCTCGACCGTAATGCGCTACTGCCGGTCAAGCCGTCCAACACGGGTGGAGCGACCTATGGCTTGCATCCTGCAATGAGCGGTATACAAAAATTATTTAACGATGGTCATGCCGCCGTAGTCGCGAATGTCGGGCCGCTGATCGTACCGACCAGCAAGGCGCAATGGGATGCGCGCAGCGTGCCACTGCCTTCGAATCTGTTCTCGCATTCTGATCAGCAATTAGCCTGGCAGAGTGCGCTGGTTGATGCGCCCGGCCGCAGCGGCTGGGGTGGCCGCCTGCTGGAGCGTACCGTTGCCGAATCCAGCGCCAATCGCGGTTATAGCGCGATCAGCGTGACAGGCAGCAATCTCTGGGAAACTAGTGATAAGAATCTGTCGCCTTACCGCGTTTCTTCATCCGGGAATTTCGGGTTTGATTTTTACAATCCTAATGGCGGCGATCCCTTGTCCGCAGCGATCTCAGAAGTATTAGCCGAAAAACGCAGCGATCCGTTTGAGCAGACCTGGCTCAATCTGATGGGACGCAGTATTGATAATCAACGTATTTTAACGGGAGCCTTAAGCAGCAGCCAGGTTGCTACGGTATTCCCCGACACGGACCTCGGACGTCAATTGCGCATGATCGCTCGTCTGATCAGCGCGCGTGGCAGCCTGGGGCTGACGCGTCAATGCTTCTTCTGTTCTATTGGCGGATTCGATACGCATGGCGATGATCAGCTACAAAGGCAGAACGATAATTTTAATGAGATCAGTGCGGCGGTTGCTGCGTTTTATGCCGCAACTGCGGAGCTTGGTCTGGCGAAGAATGTCACGCTATTTACCGCATCCGATTTTGGCCGTACTCTGACATCGAACGGTGGTGGTAGCGATCATGGCTGGGGGAATCATCATGTTGTGGTAGGCGGCGCGGTTAAAGGGGGGCGTCTGATCGGACGTTTTCCTGAGATGACAATTGGCGGCAGGGACGATGCCGGGCAGGGTTCCTGGATACCAAGTACCGCAACCGACCAGGTCGACGGCGAACTGGCGCGCTGGTTTGGCGCCGATGCTGCAACCACTGATACGATCCTGCCCCGCCTGCAAAACTTTGACCGAAATCTTGGTTTGATGGAGATATAACCGGATGGACGGCGTACTACAGCATGCGTGACACAAACATGCCTCCGGGAGCTTCTAAAAACCTTTTAGCCGATATTCCATAGAAGCGCTTACTCAGGCGTTTTCTCTGTGTCTCCGTACCTCTGTAGTGAGAGGTCTTGGTTTTTTTCGTAGGTCTTATCGATAGGATTTTAAAAGTCCGCATGTCACAACGCGCAGTATTCATGCGGGTTTCCAGCCAATTGCCTTGGAAACCCGCATGAATAGTGCGCGTTGGGCATGCCTGCTTTTTAAATTCAGCGTTTTTTTACAACGATACAACCAATGGAATAGCCTGCGCCGAATGAGCAGATCACGCCAACCGCACCTTTGGCTAAGTCAGCCTGGTGCTTGTGGAAGGCGATGATGGAGCCTGCTGAAGAGGTGTTGGCGTAGGTGTCGAGTATCGTCGGCGATTCTTCGGGTGTTGCATCGCGGCCGAGGATCATGCGGGCGATCAGCAGGTTCATATTGAGGTTGGCCTGGTGTAGCCAGAAACGCTGGACTTCAGGGATCTGGATGCCAGCATCTTGGACGGTGGCGGTGATCGTGGCGGCCGCCATCGGGCAGACTTCTTTGAATACTTTGCGACCTTGCTGACGGAATAATTTGTCCGGTTTGCCGATGCCGGATTCATCGGCACGGTTCAGGAAGCCGAAGTTATTGCGGATGTTGTTGGAAAATTGCGTCTTCAGCTTCATGCCGACAATATCAAACTGGTTGTCGGAGGTGGCGAGGTCGGCGCGCTCCAGCAAGATTGCCGTACAGGCATCGCCGAAGATGAAATGACTATCGCGATCACGCCAGTTCAAATGACCGCTGGTGATCTCTGGATTCACGACCAGGACAGCACGTGCTTGTCCGCTCTGGATCGCGGTGACGGCGGCCTGGATGCCGAAGGTCGCTGACGAGCAGGCGACGTTGATGTCGTAGCCAAAACCCTCAATGCCCAGTGCCTGCTGAATCTCGACTGCCATCGCGGGATAGCCGCGCTGCATATTGCTGGCGGCGCAGATCACTGCATCGACATCGGCAGCAGTGCGGCCTGCGCGTTCTAAGGCTTGGGTTGCGGCAGCGACGGCCATCTCGCACATGACGGATGGCGCATCATCGCTGCGCTCCGGGATGCGCGGCACCATGCGGTTGATGTCGAGCACACCTTCTTTGTCGATGACGAAACGTGATTTGATGCCGGAGGCTTTTTCGATAAAGCCGACACTGGATTCTTCGAGTGCAGTCACTTCACCGCTGGCGATCGCAGCGGCGTTTTGGGTATTGAACTGGTTGACGTAGGCGTTGAAGCTGGCGATGAGTTCTTCGTTGCTGATGGAGAGCGATGGGGTAAATAAACCGGTACCGCTGATGACGACTGTATTCATCTCGATGTCTTTCTTATAATAAGGGAGGCGCAGCAAAAAAATTGCGCGACGATGTCGCTCAATTCTACACAAAATTGCTCCCTTTTAAGGAATTGCATGTCGTGAATAGAGCGCTTGTTCCACATGGCAAGTTATAGTCCCGATTACATAGCGACTATATTGGTGAACTGATTGCGCGTTGTTGATGACTCTGTAAGCTTGTATGAACTAGCTTGCTTTATTTGAGTTGCCGTATCATGGGAAATTGAGCAGGTTTTACTGTCAGGGTCTCGGTCTTGCATTCCGGATGCGAATGCCATTGAGCTTTAAGAAATTGAGGAAAAATTACGATGTTAAGCGCGGCACAAAAAGAGCAGTTTGTCCAATACGGTTATTTGATTTTGCCTGATTTTAAATCGCTATCAGAGATCGCCGCATTGCGTGAGCGTGCGGGTTGTATTGTTGATGAATTTGATCCGTCTAAAAGCAGATCGATTTTTACGACACAGGAACAGGAGAAGGCGACCGATGATTATTTTTTGCAGTCTGCGGACAAGATCCATTGTTTTTTTGAGGAAGAGGCCTTTGACGAGCGCGGTGAGCTGAAGCAGGCAAAAGCATTGTCGATCAATAAGATCGGACATGCTTTGCATGATATTGATCCTGTGTTTATCGCTTTTTCAAGAGATGAAAAACTTGCGCAGATCGCAGCGGATATCGGCTTAGCAGAGCCGCAGATCTGGCAGTCGATGTATATCTTTAAGCAGCCAGGGATTGGCGGCGAGGTGCGCTGGCATCAGGATGCGACGTATTTCGACACCACGCCGGTCAGCGTGACAACTTTTTGGTTTGCGCTGGAGGATGCCTCGCTGGAAAACGGTTGCCTATGGGCGGAGCCGGGCGGTCATCGCACGCCTTTGCGTGAACGGTTTATTCGCGAAGGCAATCAGGTTAGTGTGGAGAAACTGGACGCGATGCCCTGGCCTGATGACAGCACTGCAGTGCCGCTCGAAGTCAAGGCAGGTAGCCTGGTGTGCTTTCATGGATTGCTGCCGCATTACAGCGCACCGAACCGCTCGCCCGTGTCACGCCATGCCTATACCTTGCATGTGACTGATGGGCGTACAGCGTATTCAGCAAAGAATTGGATACAGCGCAGTGCTGAATTTCCGGTACGGGGATTTCGTTAAATTGTGTGTTGACAGTGCGCTTCCCTGATGTAGTGATGTGGACTGGATGACGTCGTCATTTCGCGACCACGATCATTAAAAAAAGCCGTTAATGCAAAACGCATTGACGGCTTTTATTTTTTCAGGATTTACAAAAAACGACCATTGGCCTACCACCATAGAAAGTGAATCCGCAGGCTGGATGCGGCTTTCAAAGACATTTCGTGCCAACAGGCGCACTGCGCTTGCGGCGTTGTTTTGAAAATTTTCTAAAAACCATGTAATCGATATTTCGTGAAATCGCTTACTCCGGCCTTTTCTCTGCGTCTCCGTATCTCTGTGGTGAGAGGTTTGAATGTTTGCGTAAGTCCTGTTTTTCTGGTGGCTGATCATCCCATTATTTAAATGAGATGATCAGCGCATGGCAATTACTGTGCGATCAGACTGACATCATCCACCAGGAATGAAGTTGCAGTGACTGAACCTTCAACACCGAGGAAATAAATGCGGATGGTTTGACCTTTATAGGCGCTGAGATCAAAGGTTTTGTTCAGATAGGTACTGCCTTTGTTCAGATTGGAATAGGTCGCCAGTGTCGCGAGTACGGTATTGCTGCTGTTACGTACCTGTACTTGCAGGGTGTCATATGCCTGCGTCGTTGTTGTTTCATCCGAGACGACTTTCAACCAGAAACTCAGCGTCGCCGATGTGCTGGCGGACGGGATAGTCACTTGCTGATAGATCGAATCTGTATGCGCCGCACCGTAGCCGTTCATCCATGCTTTGTAGGTTCCTGCATGTGATGCTTGCGTGGTGTCGGAGCTGACGACGCCGCTGGTGGCTGTCCATGATGTGCCGCCACTTTCAAAGCCGCCATTGAGTATCAGCTGCGTTGAGGTGGTGTTGTTGACGGTGAAGCTGACGGCGCTGGAGGTGCCGATATTATTCGCCGCATCATAGGCTTTGGCAGTCAGGCTGTGCGTTGCATTGCTCAGCGTTGAGGAGGCCAGTGTCATCGAGTAAGGCGAGCTTGTGCTGGAACCTTTTAAAGTGCCGTCGACATAGAACTCGACCTTGGTCACACCGACATTGTCCGTGGCTGTTGCTGACAGGGTGATGGTACCGCTGCTGCCGCTTTCCGAGGCGCTGACCGTCGGTGCTGTCGTGTCTGCCGTGGCGTTGCTGACGCTGAAGCTGACCGAGCTGGAGGTGCCGACATTGTTTGCCGCATCATAGGCTTTGGCAACCAGTGCGTGCGAGCCATTGCTCAGTGTGGCTGAGTTCAGCGCCAGGCTGTACGGTGAGCTGGTTGCGCTTCCTTTTAAAGTGCCATCGACATAGAACTCGACCTTGCTGACGCCCACATTATCCGTGGCAGTGGCTGCCAGGGTGATGGTGCCGGACGTGCCAGTTTCGCTGGCGCTGACGGTTGGTGCCGTGGTGTCGCCGCTACCGGTCGTTTGCGTTACCCAGACTGGTGCTGACCATAAGATATTGCCGTCATCCTGGGTAATTTTGGCATAATAAAAATGTTCGCCGACGGATGGTGTAATGGTGGTCGATGCCGTGCTGGAAAGCAGGCTGACTGTGCCGTTACGCCCAGGTACACCTTCATACACCGCGACTGTTGCCGCAGTACGGCCTGTGCTGCTGGCGAAGTTGGTGACCAGATTCAGGCTGCCGCTATTGGAGAAACGTTCACCCATGACATGACCATTAGCGGTCAATACCAGTTGTGAATTTTTATCCATGGTCGCAAAGACACGGCGCGCTTTTAAGGCAGCAATAAAATTGGCGCTATTGAGTGCGCTGCCGTTTGGCAAGAGAACGCCGGTACGATTGGTGTAAGACGCTCCCCAGTTGGCGCAGTGATTATCCTGATCAGTACTAAAGGCTACGTGATAACCGGCTTCCAGGGCTTTATTACAGGCGCCCTCGTAACTGCTGCGGCTAGTTTCTGTTTCGGTTGTATTGGTTGAGAATGCTGAAGTATTCAGCACTTCGCACAAGACCATGGCTTGATCGCCGTCCGCTGTATAGCCGAGGTCAACTCCGCCCGCATTGAACTGACCGCTGCTGGACGGATGGTTGAATTGACCGATCCAGCCGCGTGAGCGCATCAGGGTGTACAAGGCGGCGTAATCGCTTTTTGCTGTGTAGGTATCGCCAATCAGTTGGTTGCTGCTGTTGTATTCCCACTCCAGCAGTTCCGTTGTGTTGAAAATATTCATGTGACCGCCATTGCTGATCACACCCCATTCCAGGCCGTAGATGCCGAGGAAGTTTGGATGAGATGAGTTAAAGCTGGTCGCTGCTGCCAGACCGGACTGGAACAAATTCTTTGCTGTAGTCGGACTGGCGGAGGCATTGGTACTGTCTGAGCCGTCATACATGTGGTTATGTTCCGAGGTCATCAAAAAGTCCAGACCGCGATTCAGTGCGTATTGATATGCATCCGTCGGGCCGAGGGCTGCCGACTGCGGATTTTGTGCACCGGTACAAGAGCTCAGCGCTCCGCCGCCATCGCTGTGATTGGTCTGGCTGTGCAAATTGCCGAAGTACACTGTGTATGGCAATGAGTTTGGTGCGGCTGCGAATTGACGCGTTGTAGCGCTGACACTGCGCGTGGTATTGGTTGTGTTGGTCGCGCTGGTTGCTGTTACCTGCGCTGCTTTTGCCTTGGTTGGTAAGGCACTGAAGGCTGGCATGACTGGCGCAGCTTTGGTGCCGACCAGCATAGGCCAGCTTTGCGTGATGATTTCTTCCTTGCCTTTGAGCAGAACACTTTCGACAATTTTTTCCGGTGTGCTGGCACCTGCGGCGAGCGCTGATAATTTGGTGGTGTCATTTGCCGTTGCGGTCAGGCGCACTTGGTAGATGCCGTCGACCATACTCGCGCTGCCGAAGCGGCGGCCAGCCCACAGGACTTTGGCAGTGACGGTTTGTTTCAGTAATTTTTCTACGCCATACCAGCGGTCGACAACTTTACCGTCCGGCGCGACCAGTTCCAGGCGCCATGTGACGGACTGCTCTTTTTGCAGCAGAGGAAAGTCGAATTCCATGGTGAAATAACGTGATTCGTTACCGGCACGGAGTGCGGCATCCGCACGAAACGGCACGTGCAGTGTTGCTTCAAATTCGTGATGGTCAGCGATTGAGGCGTAGACGGTACTGCCTGTACTGAGTCCGAGTGCGCAGACCAGACTGAGGTGATATGCCAGCTTTTTGAGCTTGCTGCCCCGGCCCTGATGTTGCGTTAAACCTTGTAGTGGATGTTGCATGAATTGTTTCTCCCTGAAAGCGATTTATAAATAGATCCGGGATCGTCCGGACTGATTTTGTTTCTACACGGGTAAATCTGAAGCAAGTTCACTGCTAAAAACTGCAACAAGATCGATACCGCATGAGGGAGAGCAAGCGATCCCGTAGCAGACTTTTCTTGTTGTGGACTGCGTTCCTTTTGCCGGAACTACAGACCGATACCGACCCTATGAAACCGGTAGTGATAACGTGGTAGTCATAACGCACTGCAAATAGCGCTGCACCAGATGTCATGGTGGTGGCCCATAGGAACCTCATGACGGCCAGATGAAGAACATGGCGTTATCAACGTTTGTGTGAAAGTCTGTGACAGCGGATGGATCAGCTAACTTCTTTGGTGCAACTTAAAGAGGATTTTTTATCCAAATACGCAATCGCTTGCGCAAACGTTTGCGTATTAACTGATGTATAAACAGGCAAGTCAAGGGTTTGTGTTTTATTTAAGAGAAAGTGTTAAATATTGTTGCGTATTTCAAACGGATTGCCGTGATGCACAAATTTATTACATCTTAGTGACCGTTATTTGTGCGCAATCAGCACTAACTTAGTGCTAAAAAACATAAAAATCGTTTAAACGATTTATTGACGTGGTTTGGGATGTGAGTGTCCGTTGAGGATGCGGGCGTCGGCTATCCCGCATATCGGATCGCTGCATCAGGTGGATTTACGATGCGGACGATGCTCTCTTGCTGAACCGGGATGTTAGCTTTTGCAGCAGATCATCGATATAAGTAAACACCACCGGCACCACCAGCAAAGATAATAACGTCGATGTGATCAGGCCACCGATCACCGCAATCGCCATCGGTGCGCGGAAGCTGGGGTCGATGCCGATACCGAGTGCAATCGGCAGCATACCGGCACCCATGGCAATGGTTGTCATCACGATAGGGCGTGCCCGCTTATGACCGGCATCGAGCAATGCCGCCCGGCGTGACATACCATTGCGGCGGGCGACGATGGCGTATTCGACCAGCAGAATCGAATTTTTTGTTGCAATACCCATGAGCATAATTAGTCCGATGAGTGACGGCATTGAGAAGGCGCTGCGCGTTACCAGTAATGCGACAAACGCACCGCCGATAGACAGCGGGAGCGCTGCGAGAATCGTGACTGGCTGCATAAAATCATGGAACAGCAATACCAGCACCATGTAGATACACAGCACACCGGTGAGCATGGCGAGGCCGAAGCTGGCGAACAGCGTTTTCATTTCTTCGGCATCACCGATTTCCATACGTGTGACTCCCGCAGGCAGATTTTTTAAACTAGCGAGCTGATCTACTGCGTCACTGACTTCACCCAAGGTCTGATCATTCAATTCGATATTGAATGTGACGTTGCGAGACCGATCCATTCTGCTGATCTGGGTCGGGCCACTGCCCATGCTCAGATCGGCAACCTGGCCTAGCATGACGTGAGTATTTTTACCTGGCACAGAAAGCTGTGCCAGCTGACTGATATCCGACCGTGCCGTCACTGGAAAGCGCACTACGACCGGTATTTGCCGTTCCGGTAAATTCAGTTTCGCCAGACCGGTATCGTAATCTCCGACGGTGGCGATACGGATCGTTTCGGCAATCGCGACCGTGCTGACACCGAGATCGGCAGCGCGAGCGCTATCAGGGCGGATCACCACCTCAGGACGTAGTAGGCTGGCGCTGGAGCTGATCGCCCCGACACTTGGCAGTGTGCGCAGATCACGCAATACAGCTTCTGCCGCGCTATTGAGCGTCTCCGGATTATCACCGCTCAGCGCCAGCTGGAACTTCTCACCACTACCGCCCAGACCAATGCTGGTGCGTACTCCTGGTAAAACCTGCAAGCTCTGACGCAGTTGGGCTTCGATGGCGGTTTTACTCTCGCTGCGCTGAGAACGCGGGCTTAAGGTGAGCGTCAGATTCGCTTTATTAACTGAGCTGATACCGCCTTCTCCAAACGGATCTGAGCCTGCGCTGCCGCCGCCCACGGAGGTATAGATTTTGACGATATCTTTACGTTTTTCGAGTAATTTTCTGGCTTGCTCGGCTATCGCTAAGGTGTCCTGAAAACTGCTGCCCGGCGCCAGTTCGAGTTTAACGACTGTTTGTGAACGGTCATCTGGTGGCACAAAGCCGGTTGGCAAGAAGGGGACTAATGCCAGTGAGCCAAAGAAAAACACACCTGCCAATATCGACGTCATCAGCCGGTGTTCCAGACACCAGTCAGCAAGTTGCATATAACGCTGCATCAGCTTGCTGTCAGCGGCGGGATGAACAATTGGTTTTAAAAAATACGCCGCCATCATTGGTGTCAACAAGCGCGCAACGACCAGCGAGGCGATCACAGCCAGTGCTGCGGTCCAGCCAAATTGTTTAAAAAATTTACCAGCGATACCGCTCATGAACGCTGTTGGTAGAAATACCGCAACCAGGGTAAAGGTGGTTGCAATTACTGCTAATCCTATTTCATCCGCGGCTTCCATTGCGGCCTGATACGGCGTCTTACCCATGCGAAGATGCCGCACAATATTTTCAATTTCAACGATCGCATCGTCGACCAGAATGCCAACCACCAGAGCCAGCGATAGCAGTGTGACGGTATTCAGCGTGAAGTCAAAAAGATACATACCCAAAAAGGTCGGGATGACCGACAGAGGTAGCGCCGCCGCAGAGACTAGTGTTGCGCGCCAGTCCCGCAAGAACCACCAGACCACCAGCACCGCCAGCAGAGCACCTTCAAATAGCAGATACATAGAACCATTAAACGATTCCTGAACCGGTTCCACCATGTTGTAGGCTTCGTCCAGTTTCAGATCGGGATGTGATAACAGTAATTTGTCGATTGCCTCGCGAACACCTTTGGCGACGGTGATTTCGCTGGCACCACGGCTTCGTGTTACTTCAAATCCGACTACAGGTTTACCATCGAGCAGCGCGATGGAGCGGCGCTCTGCTGCGGTATCTTTTACTGTCGCAATCTGTTTGAGTTGGATGCGACGACCATCGCTTAAATTAAGTTCGAGATTGGCAAGTTCATCGGCACTGGCGACCGTGGCAACGGTGCGGACAGCCTGCTCCTTATTACCAACGCCCGCTCTGCCGCCAGACGCATCACGCTGTACTTGCCATAGTTGACGGGAAATTTCTGTCGCGGATACATTCAATGCTGCCATTTCTGTGGGGTGTAATTCGACCAGCACTTCACGGTTCACGCCGCCGACACGCGCGACTTTGCCCAGACCCGGCACTGACATCAATGCCTTGGTCATCTGATTGTCGACCAGCCAGGACAAAGCTTCTTCATCGAGCTTGGACGAGGCGACGGTGTAGACCAGAAACGGTACGCCTGAGAACTCCAGCTTGCTGATGATGGGGTCTTTGACATCGCCAGGCAATTCACCGCGCACGGTGCTGACGGCATTTCGTACATCGTCGAGTGCTTCGATGATCGGTTTTTCGAGGACGAATTCAATTGTCGTCAGCGACACGCCATCCTGTACGGTCGAATATAAATGCTTGACGCCCTGCATGGTACCGAGAGCGTTTTCCAGCTTGCGGGTAATCTCGGTTTCTATCTGTGCCGGTGCTGCACCGGGCAGTGCGGTCGATACCGTAATCATCGGCAATTCGATATCGGGGAAATCCTGCACCTTCATCGTATGAAAGCCGAGCAGGCCTGCCAGCGTCAGTAAAATGAACAGCAACAGTGCCGGTATCGGTGTTTTGATCGACCAAGAAGAAAAATTAATCATGCGGTATCCCTGTACTTCCTTTGTGCGTCTTCTGAGCGTCTGCAGAATGTTTTCAGAATGTTTTATTTACCGCTGACGGATGGGTTGTCATTGCTCTTCATGGTCGCGGCATCGACGATACGCACAGTGTCTCCATCGGCGAGGAAGCCAGCGCCGCTATCAATGACTTTGCCCAGCTTATTGACGCCTGTGGCCTCACCGGCAGCGCTCAGGATTTCGGTGCGGCCTGCCAGCGTCCGGCCTGTGGTGACGCGAACTTGCCGGGCTTTGCCTATGCCATTACTGCCTGGGGCGTCGACGACGAAGACGCTGGCATAGCCATCGCGCAATACCAGTGCGGCACTTGGCACGGAGGCGGCATTATTGTCACCTAGTAAAAACTCGCCTTTGGCAAACATTCCTGGACGGATGTTTTTTGTGTTTCCTATTTCCGGCAAGTCGACGTAGACGAGAGTTTTACGCGTTTGCGGGTCGATCGTGGGTGCCAGCATGCGGACTTTACCTTTGATACTGCTGCCATCATTGGCAATCATCATCACATTTTGTCCGATACTGATGCGTGCACTTTCTTCGGCGGTCATTTCAGCACGCCATTCAAGCTTGCCCTGACGTATCAGGCGAAACAACTCTTGGCCGCTTTGCGTAACCGCGCCGACTGTTGCAGCCCTGGCTGAAATAATGCCGTCATCTGGCGCGACCACATGAGTTTGTCTGAGGCGCAGCCGTGCCGCTTGTAAGCCGGCCTTTGCCGCCGAGACTCTTGCCGATGCGGTGTTTCTCAGGGTGGCATATTGGTTGATCTGCTGGATGCTGATGGCGCCGCTTTCTTTCAATTGCATGGCGCGACGGGCATTGCTCTGGGCTTCTGCGAGATTCGCTTCAGCCTCGGCTAATTGCGCTTCTTGCTGCGCGACCTCTGTATTGATCGTGTCTGTTGAAAAGCGGGCGAGTACCTGGCCGCGTTTTACCTTATCGCCGATCTGCGCCGATATGTCACTCAGGCGGATGCCATTGAGCTCCGCACCGATAATCGCTTCTTGCCAGGCTGCGATGCTGCCGTTAGCAGATAAACTGCTGGCCCAGTTTGCTGTTTGTACCGGTGCGAGCGTGACGCTCAGCGACGGACGTCCGACGAGGCCTTTGGCACTCTGGTTGCCAGTGGATTGGTCGGCCGTCTGCGCTTTTCTAGCGAAGACAAACAATAACAACACTAAGGCGACGCCTGCGATGGCGATCAATTTAAAATGCTTGAGTGCGTACTTCATGTGCCGACTCCGGATGAGTTTTTTTATTTTTGTTCGTTGTGTGCGATGGGTGAGTCTGGTGAACTGGCCGCATCGGACCAGTCACCACCAACCGCTTTGTATAAGGCGATCCAGGCGCTGGCCTGATCGCGTTGTAATTGCAATTTTTGTTGCTGACTGGCGAGCTGCTGTCTGAGTGCGTCTTCTTTTTCCAATGTGCTGATACTGCCCGCTCGCAGGCCGGCCTCTGCACTTCGCAAAGCTTGTGTCCGTGCTGTATCGATTGCCTGATAATGGAGTAGTAGTTGATTCGCCGATTCCAGCCGGACCAGTGCTTCCTCGACTTCTTTGATGGCGACTAAGCTTTGCTGACGAAAGCCTGAAAGGTTCTCTTCGTAGCGAGCCGATGCGCTATCCACCGCGGCTTTGCGTTTACCCGCATCAAACAAGGGTAAATCCAGACTTGGCCCGAATGACCAGCTACTATCCCGCACCGTTTGACCGGCAACGCGCACGCCAAATACATTGATCGATCCCAGTAGTGAAATTGAGGGATAACGCTTGGCTTCTGCAACACCGATTTCCGATGCGCTGGCAATCAGTGTCTGTAAAGCAGCACGCAAATCAGGGCGTTTTAGTAACACATTTGCTGGTATGGCTGCGACGGCGAAGCTAGGGACCTGCGGTAATTGACCGTGTACACCAGTCAGCAAATCCTTCAGTTCTGGCTCTGGCATTGCTGTCAATACCATCAGCGCTTTTAGCACGATGGCGCATTCGCTCATTTTTTGTTGCCATTGTGTTTGTGCACTGGCGAGTATGGCTCTTTGCTGTGCCAGATCAAGTGGTGAGACAAAGCCAGCAGCGGCTTTTTGCACAACTAATTCCAACGCGAGCTGTTGCGATTGGACGGTTGCTTGCTGCAAACCGGTTTGCGCCTCGCAATGACGCAAGCTGACATAAGTGTTTGCCACCTCGGCTGCCAGGCTGATTCTTGCATCATGCCATTCGAGTTCCCTGGCATTGAGGCGTGCCAGTATCCCGCTGCGGGCGATCGATACAGCGCCAAACAGATCAATTTCCCAGTGCGCGTCGAGCCCCGCAATGGCGGTCGTTTGTTTTGTACTTTGTAGTAATTGCGGATTACGGCCATTCGTCACGCTGGCAGTCAGATTCAGACTGGGCCAGAGCGCAGCACCTGCTGCGCTGGCATCGGCACGCGCTTGGGCGATACGTGCAGTAGCTTGTGCCAGCGTATGGCTATGTTGCTGTGCATACGTCTGTAATGCGCTGAGCGTGGGGTCATTCCAGCTCGCCCACCAGTGGCTGAGTTCTGCCAAGCGAGAGCTATTCGTTTCTGTGGATACTGTTGCATTGGTATCGGTGCCGGCATCGGAGACTTTTGCATACCATTGCGGGGCACTCTCGTGAAAGAGTTGTTGATCCGGTTTTTTTGCGTTCAGGCTGCATGCAGCAAGCATCCCGCTCATACAGACAGCAGCTAGGGCGTTGCTCGCAAATCGTCTGGTATGACGTGCCATGTAAAACCTTTCGCAGCATTCTGATGCGAATACTTAGTTAGTTCGGGAGTTGTCTCGCCCAGAGGGCATGCAGTGAAGCTGGAACGCGCCATATTGCTTCAAGCAAACTCTCTTGTCAGAGGCTCTTAGCAGGCTCTCTTGTTTTTGGGCAATGATGATGCCCTCGTGACACAGAGATTGTGTATTGACCAGAAGCTAAGGTCAAATTTTTTGATGCAAAAATGACCTTAACGTCCGAATACTGCGGAATTTGTCACGTATCGGTGACAGGCGCTTGATACGTGACGATGTTGCCCGAAAAAATAGCGGACGAGACAAACTTAGCCGCGCAGGGCTTTTAGTTGCGTCTCGGCATCTTCTTTCATACGTTTTTGCAGTTGTGGTTTGAAACTCAGTGCTTTTTCGAATGTTGCAATCGCCTTCACTTTATCGCTGATGGCTTGCCAGCATTGCGCCATACGGTAGTAGGTGTAAGCATGGGTTTCAACGGCGAGTGCTTTTTCAAAATAATTCAAGGCATCTTTGTGTAATCCCTGTTCCTGCAACGCCCTTGCCATACCATAAGTACCAGTATCTTTATCCGGAAACCGTTGTTGGATCTCCTGAAAAATCCGCGTTGCCTCGGTATATTTTTTTTGTTGTACATACAGGCCGCCGATGTTTTGTAAAACACCCCGTTGCATGTCGCTGAGTACGTCAGATCCCGATACATTGACAGATAATGCGGAGGATTCGGCGCGCGCGAATTTTTCGTCAGATAAATCAAGTTTGGCCTGCATCAATGTACTGGCGGCAGTACTGATCTTTGCTGTTTCGTTGATGAAGTTTTGCGCTTTACCCTTGCCGCCGCCAACGATGCCCGGTGCCTGCATGTAGTACTGTAAAAGTCCGTCACGGGCTGAGAAATTTTTTGGATCCAGTTCGACGGCTTTCTGGAATGCGTCACGGATTTTTGTCGCATAACCGATCGCGGACATAATACCGCCCATCATTGCCTTGGTACCGAGTACCTTTCCGAGGCTTTCCTGACATTCTGAATTGCTCGGATTCGCGCTGATACATTGTTCAGCAAGCTTGCTGGCATCATCCAGGCGACTCTCTTTGTTCTCCATTAAAATCAGATCGATTTTTGCCAGTAATGCATCAGGATTATTTGGCTCCGTACGCAACTTTGTACTGGCAAGGCGCTCCACTTCATCATATTTCTTTGCTTTGAACAACGCGCTGTAGTCGTTGGCGAAAGCGGTTTGCGAGGCCAGCAGTGCGATGGCGAATGCAAGGCTGCTGCGGGTGAGTGTGGTCTGGTGCAATTGCATGGATGATGCCCTTATGGAGTGAGCAAAAAAGAGAGGCGGAGGATAATGACCATCGGGTTCAGATGATCATCGTTTGTGATTAACGCGCCAGAGCTGGTCATGGTTGACTCTCAGGCGCACCGTAATTGTAGGGCGGCCTGGTGAGTTAATGCATGCTGCTAAGCAGGATTTGGATAGGATGTTGATTGACAGTAATCAGGCCACGTTGCGGCCGGTCGAGGTCAATGATGGAAAAAATAACCAGAGCCACTAATAAAGCAAACACACTGGTCGCCATCAGATTACGGTTGCCGATGGCGCCGCAGGCATAGCCACTCAGCGCCGCAGTCAGCAAAGCCGAGATAAAGAGCAGCCAGAATACGGATTCCGGGACATGATTTTCGCGGGCATCGTTTTGTTCTGCACTGACGTCAATGGTGTCGTTAAGTGCCTGCACAAAGAGGGAATTATGGATCTGCCGTTCACGCCTCAGTTCACTACTTGCGATGGTCCAGATGTCGTCTTGCAACTTGCTGGTGAGCTGACTGATGTCTTGCTGTTTTTTTGCATCGATACCGGTCTGATGCGCTGCAAGCCGGACTTTTGCATACTCTTTCAGTTTGGCTTTGACCAGGTCTTTCACTGCCGGATCGAGCAAGTCACTGCGCAGATAGCTTGTGCCGATTGCATTGGCTTCTTTCAGAATGACGCCTTTGCGTAAATCATATCGTGCAGATGCCATGGCAAAAGAAAACGCAAGCAATAATCCGAGCAGTGCTAAGGCGGCACCCATCAATGTAGAAAATACCGAACTGGATTTTTCATACGCCAGAGGATCGCTACGGGTGCCTAGACGATAACTTAATTCAATGACGATAAATAAAAAAATCAATAAAGTGATGGCGATTTTCCATGCGTCGATCTGATACAAAATTTCCATGCGATTGGTCCTGATCAATAGTCAAGTTGATTGCGACAGATCCATTTAATGAGGTGGCTTGTCGTTCGTTTTTTCTGCGGAGTTTGCTTGTGTGTCCGTTACCTCAGCGAGCAGATCTTTCGGAGGCAGGAAAAAATCTCTGGTGCCTGTCATAAAACGTTTCCAGAGTAATCTGTTCAAGGTATTGCCCTGACCAAAACTGACTCGTCTTGAGCGTAGCGCCACCATCATCGCCAGGCTAAAACTCACTCCCAAATTCACCAGCCCGATCAGCATAATGCCACTCAGCGACGTGGCAACGACTTGCCACGACATCACATGATCCAGCCCGACCAGAGCAAAAGCAAAGTTCGCACTCGAAAACGTAATGTGCCGTATATCAACCGGCAAACCAAAAAACACACCTAGCTGGCCTATGGTGCCCAACATCACGCCAAAGAAAAAATTACCTGCCAAGGCGCCGAGGTTGTCGCCAATATAGTCAGTAGTACGTTGCAGCCGCTGTTCTCCTAATAATTTTCTGAGCCAGACCAGTTGACGCAGGCGCGCCGGAATATTCGAATAACTCGCCTTATTGTCGTAGTACCCCGAAATCAGTCCTGATAAAAACAGACAGACGCCTGCAATCGCCGCATGCGGTAGTGCGAGGCTGTGAAAGGGATCGATATCCCCTAGCAAATGATGGGCTTTATCTGGCGAGACCAGGTGATGACCATTGATCGCATACCATGCCCAGGCAATTGCGTAGGCAGTTGGTATCGCGAGCCCGATATTACCGATAATCGCAATAAACTGCGAGCGCAAAACTCGGACGATCAGCTCGACCAGTTCATCGAGTTTTTGTTTGCCCTGATCGATCGATCTGGCAATCAATGCCGCCGTCATCGCTGGCTGCTTGGTCGCGATTGTCATGTGCAAAACATGTACCAGCATGAAGCCAAAGGAATAATTCAAACTGTACAAAACAGCATAGCCAAATGGCGCCATGATCAGTTTGCTGAACAGAATTTTGATCATCGCCATAAAGCCGACAATGAAGCCCGCTCCGAGCGCAGAGCGCATCATGGCGTACCATTCGCTGCGGTTGCTGGTGACGTAGTGTTCGCCGCTTTTGCCGGCACGCTCGGTCATTTGCAGTGACAGCAACTCGGTATTGGTTTGCATCAGGTCGCGAATGCTGCTGCTTTTGTTGTCTGCCAGTACCAGTTCTTTTAACAGACCAACGCCGATTTTGTTGGCATCATTTGTGCTGCGAGAATCCAATAAACTTAGTATCGTCCTCAAGCGGCGAATACTCTGTGTCAGGCGTAACAGCAGACGCGTCAGGCTGACGGATACACCTTGCAGTGCTGCTACTTTACGGATTTTTTGTACGACTTCTTCACATTGCGTCAGCAGAACTTCAATCTGCAAGCTATCCTCGCGCTCAATTTTTTTATCGATCAACCAGTTGCTATATTGGGTCACGTAATCGTTGATGGCATCGTTTTGACGCAGGAAAGGGGATTCGAATTTTTCTATATCAGGATAATTTCTGACCAGTTCAGCTTCCAGCCCGATCGTGGTGATGCGATAAGATAGAACCTGTATCGCACTCAACACATCGTTGGTCAGAATCGCGTAGGTAGCACGCGGATTGCTGACCCTGGATCCCAGACACTGAAACAGATCCAGCCAGATTTGGTCCGCGACACCGCCGACCCAATGGTGATCCATCTTTTGATCAAATAATAGTCCGAACACATCCTTGATATAGTCGTCATTGACTAGCGGCGGTAAGAATTTTTCTGCAAATCGTTGTGATGCAGCAGCCCAGAAACCGATGTTTTGAGTGATGCCGGTATCGGTCAGCAGATGAACTGTCTTGCGAGTGGTCAGGATGCAGGCAAGGTATTCGCGCAGTTCTCTGGCACGAGCTGGATGCTGATGCAAGACGTAACACAAGGCGCGAATATTATCAGTCGCCTGATTGATTTTATGCGGGTGGGTGGGGCGTAGGCAGGCAATCAGCTCGCGTAAAAAACGGATGTCGCGATACGCAGGATCTTGCAACCTGGCTTCTGCGATACGGCTGAGGATGCTATCTATAGACAATATGTTCTCCTGTTCCTTCGGACGAAAGAGCTTAATCCGATTTTATGTCAATTTGACATTGATTGTGGCGGCTATATTGGCGTTTTTGCTTAGGAATCTCTTAATATTACGTAGAGAAGTAAATCGGCAGATGAGTCCGGACTATACCCGTTCAGCATCATATGCGTGTCCGGTTAAGCGCTTGCTTATGGCTAGCTTACAGGCTGGCAGTCTCTGGTCCGACCTCCGATAATTGCCAGAAGTTCCACAGACGGTATGCAAATGCCCTGTTTTTCGACTACAGTATTGGCTTATTCGTTTATAGAAAGTGTGTGTTGGATAACCTTTTGCTGGTGATTGCCGCGCTGTTGTTGGTGGTATTAAATGGTTTTTTTGTTGCTGCTGAATTTGGCCTGGTGAAATTGCGTCAGACTCGGGTTCGCAGTATTGCCAAAACGGGTGGAGTTCGCGGACGTTTGCTGGGCACGGTGCATCAACATCTGGATGCCTATCTTTCTGCGTGCCAGCTGGGTATTACGCTGGCGTCACTGGGTTTGGGGTGGATCGGTGAGCCGGCGTTTGCCCGGTTGCTGGAGCCACTGCTGGTGACTATCGGTGTGAACTCGCAAGAGCTGATACATGGGATTTCTTTCTTCTTCGCCTTTTTCGTCATTTCCTTTTTGCATATTGTCGTCGGTGAGCTGGCGCCTAAATCGATGGCGATCCGCATGCCTGAACGCGTTTCACTGTGGACGGCCCCAGCCTTGTATGCGTTCTATTGGGTCATGTACCCGGCGATCTGGACCCTGAATTTTAGTGCGAACAAAGTATTGAAATGGTTGGGTCTGGATGCCACGCACGGTAGCGATGCGCATTACTCTCCGGATGAACTCAAGCTGATTTTGCGCGGTAGTCATGGCAGTAAAAAACTGACGCCTGATGAGTGGAGCATCATGGCGCAGATGCTGGATTTTGGTGATCTGGAGGTGTCTGACCTGATGCGTCCGTTCAGCGAAGTGGTCGCTATGTACAAGGATCAAAGCCTGGCTGACAACATGGAAACCGCCTACCGCAACCGTTTCAGCCGCTATCCGTATCTTGATGCTGACGGTGAGACGGTACTGGGAATGTTGCATCTGAAAGATTTATTTTTGGCGCAGCAAAGCGGTAAGACGCTGGACGATTTAAGTGATCATTTGCGTCAGGTGGAATTTGTTCCGCCGACCATGCCTGCGCTTGAATTATTTCGTCGCTTCCGCAAAGGTGCGCCGCATTTTGCGATCGTCGGTTACAAAGAAAGTAAGCCGCTTGGTTTTCTGACGCTCGACAATCTGCTCGGTGCGCTGGTCGGCCAGATACGTGATGAATTCCGCCTGAATGAAAACGACTGGGTGACGCTGGATGATGGCACCTTGATGGGTAAGGGGAGCTTGCCTTTGTTCACGCTGGGTATTGCACTCGGCATTGATCTCGATAGCGAAGAGGTTGAGTCGATAGGCGGCTTGATCATGCATACACTCGGCGATCTGCCAACGGAAGGCCAGAAAGTAGAGTTCGAGCGGTTTGACGCCGTCGTCAAAAAGATGAATGGACCGCGTATCGTCTTGGTACGCATCTATCCGAAACAAAGTCCCTGATCAGATTTTGTCCCGCTCAGGGATGATGTTATGCGCTTATTTTTGCAGACTTATTTTTTGATGCTGCAAGTCGATAAACCAAAAGGCAGATAGGCCGGACAAAAGCGGAATGTTCCCGTCAAAACCGGCACGATGCCTAGCCATCCCCACATCCCGATGAACCCGGTCAGGCTTGCGCCTATGAGTCCCAGTCCCGCGATAATGCGTACCCATCTGTCGGTATTGCCTACGTTGATTTTCATGTTGTGCTCCTTGGTGAAAATTTTCATTTCCTGAACAGATAAATTCAGTGCATCGCTTACGCACTGAATTTGTTTTTGTGATGCTTAAATTCCATTCAGCGGGATTTTTAAATAACAGATGCCGTTATCTTCTTTTGGCGGCAGTGCGCCCGCACGGATATTCACCTGTACCGATGGCAAAATCAGTACCGGCATGTCAAGACCTGCATCGCGCTTGGTGCGCATAGCGATGAAGGCACTTTCACTTACGCCGTCATGCACATGGATATTGTGATGACGCTGATCTGCTACCGTACACATCCATTGCACCTCACGTTCGTCTGGCGGGTAGTCATGACACATAAATAACCGGGTCTGCTCTGGCAGCGCCAATATTTTTTTGACTGATTGGTACAGCATGCGCGCATCGCCACCGGGGAAGTCGCATCGTGCTGTGCCGACGTCTGGCATGAATAAGGTATCACCGACAAAGACGGCATCACCGATCTGATACGCCATGTCGGCAGGTGTGTGACCGGGGACAAACAGTGCTCTGGCTGTCAGATCGCCGATTTGAAACTCTTCGTCCTCAGCAAATAGATAATCGAATTGCGAACCATCAACCGCGAAGCCGGGTTCCAGATTGAACAAGGCTTTAAATACTTTTTGCACCTGATGAATATGCGCACCGATGGCGATCTTGCCGCCGATTTTTTCTTGCAGATAGTGCGCCGCAGACAGGTGGTCGGCGTGAGCGTGAGTTTCTAAAATCCAATCTGATGTCAATTGATGAGCGTGGAGAAAGTCTAGTATCTGATCCGCAGACGTGGTGCTGGTGCGTCCGGATTTGTGGTCGTAATTGAGCACGCTATCGATGATGGCAGCATGTCCGCCATCCCTGTCGAAGACCACATAGCTAACCGTGAAAGTCGTTTTGTCAAAGAAGGCCTGAATATGCGCCTCGGTTGGGGGCGTTGACGTCAGGATGTTTGCTGCAGGTTCCATATTCTACTCAATGACAATATATTGACTTACATAATATCAAAATATAGAATGTAGTCAAATACATTGCTTTAATTTTTTATGCCAACTGATCAAGTCATTGAGATAGCGCAAATGCGCATTGCGGCGCAGGCCGCTACCAGCACCTTGCGTGCCCTGGCGAACGAGGATCGTTTGCTTTTGTTATGTCAGCTTAGTCAGGGAGAAAAATCCGTTAGCGAGCTGGAAGAATTGCTCGACCTGCATCAGCCTAGTTTGTCGCAGCAACTCGGTGTGTTGCGCGCTGAGGGTTTGGTTGATACGCGCCGTGATGGGAAACGTATTTATTATTCAGTCGCCGACCCTAAGGTCTTGCATCTGCTGGAGCTGATGTACGCTTTATATTGCCCTAAATAATACATACTTGGGGTGAGTATATTTTTTACACCTATTAAATAAAACGGATTAAGTCATATTTTTCATAAATTAATGGGGAGTATGTAATGAAAGGGATATTCAGATGACGATTGCATGGCAGGTATTTACCCCGTGGACTGCTCTCACAGGCGGCGCCCTGATTGGCCTGGCGGCGGCTTTATTGATGAGCTTTAATGGCCGTATTGCGGGTATCAGCGGGATTGTTGCTGGTCTGTTGCAGCCTGCACGCGGCGAGTGGCAATGGCGTGCAGCGTTTGTTACTGGCCTACTCATGGCACCGTTGCTGTTTCGCTTGTTTGCAACGTTGCCCGCCGCAACGATCGATGCTGACTGGCTGACGGTGGTGATTGCGGGTCTGCTTGTGGGTGTCGGTACGCGTTACGGATCGGGCTGTACCAGCGGCCATGGTGTTTGTGGTTTGTCGCGTTTTTCTCTGCGTTCACTGGTGGCGACGATGGCGTTCATGGCATCTGGATTTGTCGTGGTGTACGTAGTGCGCCATGTGTTGCTGCATCTAATGCAGCACGGCGCGGGAGCCGCATGATGACGATCTTGTTTGCCTGGATTGCCGGTTTGATTTTTGGTGTCGGCCTGATCGTTGCTGGTATGGCTGATCCCGCAAAAGTAGTGGGGTTTCTGGATCTGACAGGTCGCTGGGACCCGTCTTTGGCACTGGTCATGGCGGGGGCGATTGTGGTCGCCAGCGTGACGTTTGAGTTTGTTAGGGCCTGGCAAAAATCGGTATTGGGTTTGCCTTTAATGATACCGGCCATTACCTTGATTGACCGTCGGCTGGTGGCCGGTAGCCTGCTGTTTGGTGCCGGATGGGGACTGGCTGGAATCTGCCCGGGGCCTGCGATTGTGCTACTGGGTGCCGGTGTGGCGAAGGGGCTGGTATTTGTCGTCGCGATGCTGGCGGGGATGGGACTCTTTAACTTGCTGGAGCGTCAGCGTCCTTAGTTTTTTTGTGGTGATCGTCCCGAGTTGAGGGCGAATCACTTTTTTGCTTCGCCCGAGAAACATAATTTTCTCTAGTCAATTTTCCTCAAAAATGAGCACTCTGATTGCTTTATTCATTGGCCTGATTGTCGGCGCTATCATGGGCTTGACCGGCGCTGGTGGCGGCATTATTGCTGTTCCCGCGCTGGTGCAGGCGATGGGATGGCAAATGCAACAGGCGATGCCGGTTGCCTTGCTGGCTGTCACTGCCGGTGCCGTGGTCGGCACGGTAGAGGGTTTCCGCAAAAAACTGGTGCGCTACCGTGCCGCGATTGTCATGGCTCTGGTGGGGATGCCGTTGACGACTGCCGGTGTCCTGGCCGCACAAACACTGCCACAGAGCTGGTTGATGACTGTATTTGCCGGGATTTTGTTGATTGTTGCTGTGCGTCTGTTCAGGCATTCTGCGCAGGCGGCATCGCATCCGTCAGATGCGCAAGCACCGCCGCTTTTGTGTATTAATAATGTGACGGGACGATTTGACTGGACGCTGACAACTAGCCTGGTGATCGCCGGTATCGGTGGCATTGCAGGATTCGTGACGGGATTGCTCGGTGTCGGCGGTGGTTTTGTGGTTGTGCCGATGTTGCGCCGCTATACGAATCTCAGCATGCATGGGGCGGTGGCGACGTCTTTGCTAGTGATTGCACTGGTGGGAAGCGCCGGTGTGGCTAGTGCGGTCATGCACGGCGCGGTGATTCCGCTAGAGTTCACGGCGTTTTTTATGCTGAGTTCGGCGTTGGGCATGCTGGCAGGACGCTATATCGGACGGCATTTGCGGGAGCACACGGTACAGATTGCCTTTGCTGGATTGCTGGTACTGGTTGCGCTGAATTTCATTTATCGCGTTGTCACGGCATAAGTTTGTTTTAGGTAGCCTTGTAAAAAGCCTGCGCTGTAACTTCAACGATCACAACGACAACGACAACCACAGCGACCGCAATGCCTGATCTCCTTGCATCGCCTGCATCGCCACCTCAGCATTTTCATCTGCAACGGCTGTCATCGAAATTAATTGTCTGTCGCTGGAATAAATTCCCGAGTTTTTGCGTATACCTAGTTGTAACGCTCTTGTTATGAATGAATTTAACGATGAACTCAATGATGAATCTGGAGATATGATGAAAATTTCGCACTTGGTAGCGGCTCTGCTGACCTCTCTTTCGCTCGCTAGTGTTGCATTAGCCGCCGATGTACCAGTCAAAAAATCCGGCGATATTCTGGTGAGCCAGGCTGGCATGACGTTGTACACTTTTGATAAAGATGTCACCGGTAACGGCAAAAGCGTCTGTAACGATGCCTGCCTGACACTCTGGCCTGCATTGACGGCAGCCGCCGGTGCAACTGGTAGTGGTGATTACACCGTCATCACGCGCGACGATGGTAGTAAGCAATGGGCATATAAAGGCAAGCCGCTGTATATGTTTGCAAAAGATAAGCAAGAGGGCGATCGCACTGGCGATAACGTGAAAGAAATCTGGCACGTCATTAAAAACTAAGGACACTACCGTCAATGGCATTAGCTGATCTCACCGCGTTAATGACCGACTGCTTGCCGCGCCTGCGACGTTATGCGCGGGCGTTGGTGGCAGATAGAGTGCTTGCCGATGATCTGGTACAGGACACGCTGGAGCGCGCATGGCTGAAGCGTGCACAATGGCGCGCAGGCGGTGATATCCGGCCATGGTTATTTGGCATCATGCACAACCTGTATGTGACGCAGGTCAGACAAGGTTCTTTGCAACTGATCGATATGGAGCAAGTCGCAGAGGACAATCGCAACGCAGACGGGCAGGAAACGGTAGAAAGTTCGACTCGTGCAACACAAAGTGACCGTCTGGAGATGCATGATTTGCATACTGCGTTACGCATGCTGCCGCGAGAGCAGCGCGCAGTTTTGTTGCTGGTTTCGCTAGAGCAGATGGATTACAAAGAGATCGCGCTGGCCTTAGATATTCCGCTCGGCACTGTCATGTCGCGCCTGAGTCGCGGGCGCGAAAAATTACGGCTGTTGATGGCGACCAATGACACGCCTCAAACGCATAAAAATAATTCTGGAACATTACCCACATTAAAGGTTGTTAAATGATGTCGCCGTCCATTCCGAGCATATCTGAAAGCGATTTGCACGCCTATGTCGATGATGCATTATCCGATGCACGCCGGCACGAAGTTGCGCAATGGTTGGCGGAGCATCCGGAAGATCTGCTAAGAGTGCAAGCTTACCAATCGCAGAATGCCGGAATCCATCAGATCGTGGACGACGTACTCGACGAGCCAATTCCGCTGAGGCTGCAAGAGCAATTGTCTGCACAAAAATTGTCAGTACAAAGTCAGCGCTTTTTTTTATCGTACGGGTCTCTGCAACGGATCGCCGCAGGCATCCTATTCGCGGTGATATGTGGTGCAGGTGGCGGCCTGGCTGGCTGGAATTTGCATGCAACGCAGAACGCGGCCTTGGCAATCAACGAGCAGGGCCATTCCGCAGGTAATCAGGCTGACAATCAGACCGATAGTCTGCCCCATCGCGCCGCCATTGCGCACGTGGTCTACACGCCAGACGTCAAGCGTCCGGTCGAGGTCGGTTCGGATCAGGAAGAGCAATTGGTCAAGTGGTTATCGAAACGACTCGGCAGCCCGCTCAAGCCGCCGAAACTAAGCGCAAAAGGCTATGAACTGGTCGGCGGTCGCTTGCTGCCGGGCAGCTCCGGACCCGTGGCACAATTTATGTACCAGAACGCCTCGGGTCTGCGTTTGACCCTGTATGCGTCGAATGAAAACAAGAGTAACAAAGACACGGGTTTTCGTTATCTCAAAGAAGGTCAGGTTAGTGTGTTTTATTGGATAGACGGTCAGTTCGGCTACGCCCTGTCCGGCAATATTGACAAAGACAGCCTGTCGCAATTATCGATGCTGGTATTTGAGCAGTTGCAGCCAGGATCTGTGCCAATTCCGCCAGAGACTCAAGCTCGTTAATACGCTAAGTGACTAATAAAAATCCCCGGTCGTTTTCAGCGATTACCGGGGATTTTTTTATGCTATCTGGAAGTAACTTGCGACCTGTTTTTTATTCGCCTATGCCATGTGCTTGTTGATCTGCATGGTACGACGACCTCACCATTGCACCGACCGCTGCGTGGGCAAACCCCATTTTGTAGGCTTCTTCTTCAAACATTTTGAATACGTCGGGATGCACGTAACGGCGCACGGGCAGGTGATGTCCGCTTGGTGCCAGGTATTGACCGATGGTCAGCATATCGACATTATGGGCGCGCATGTCGCGCATGACTTGCAAGATTTCTTCGTCGGTTTCACCCAGACCGACCATGATGCCGGATTTTGTCGGTGTGTTGGGATGCTGTTCTTTAAAACGCTTGAGCAGGTTCAGTGAGTAGTCGTAATCTGATCCCGGACGTGCTTCTTTGTAGAGGCGTGGTGCGGTTTCCAGATTATGGTTCATGACATCGGGTGGTGCCATATTCAAAATTTCCAGGGCACGGTCCATGCGGCCGCGGAAATCTGGTGTCAGAATTTCGATGCGGGTTGATGGTGACAATTCTCGGATTTTGGTAATGCATTCTGCAAAATGAGCAGCACCGCCATCACGCAGATCATCACGATCGACGGAGGTGATCACGACGTAGCTGAGTTTGAGCGCAGCGATGGTTTTCGCCAGGTTCAGTGGCTCATTGACATCGAGCGGATCAGGGCGGCCATGACCGACGTCACAGAACGGGCAGCGGCGTGTGCATTTGTCACCCATGATCATGAAGGTCGCCGTGCCTTTGCCGAAGCATTCGCCAATGTTCGGGCAGGAGGCTTCTTCGCACACGGTTACCAGGTTGTTGGCGCGCAGGATGTCTTTGATTTCGTAAAAACGTGTGGTCGGCGAACCGGCTTTAACACGGATCCAGTCCGGTTTTGGCAGACGTTCCATCGGGACGATTTTGATCGGAATACGCGCGGTTTTACTGGCGCCTTTTTGTTTCTCAGTCGGATCGTATGCGGTGGTTGCTGCTGCGGAGACGGGTGTGTTTTCGGTTGTCATGGTGCTGAGTAATTACGAAGTCAAAAGGTCTTGCAAATGGTGAGCGAGGGTGTTCTGGACATCGTCCAGTGCTGCGCAGACACCCAGCGTTTTCATATCGACGGTGGCCAGACCGGCATAACCGCAAGGATTGATCCATGAGAATGGCGTCAGATCCATGTCGACATTCAATGACACGCCGTGATACGTACAGCCGTTGCCACGCACTTTAAGTCCTAGTGCAGCAATTTTGGCTCCGGCAAATTCGCCATTGCTGACATAGATGCCCGGCGCGCCGACCTTGCGCTCACCAGCAAGATTATACGCTGCCAGGGTGTCGATCACGGCTTGTTCTATCTTATTCACAAATTCACGTGCAAACAGGCGTGCCTTGGGATGGCTGCGGCGCAGATCCATCATGAGATAAATCACGACCTGGCCGGGGCCATGGTAGGTGACTTCGCCACCGCGATCGGTTTGTACGACGGGAATGTGATTGGGGGCCAGAACATGCGACTGATCCGCAGCAAGGCCCAGAGTGAATACGGGAGGATGTTCGACGATCCAGAATTCATTGGGGGTATCGGCGCTGCGTGCATCGGTAAAGGCGCGCATTGCATCGAAGCTGGCTTGATAATCTTCAAGACCGCGGCGCAGAATTCTGGGCGCGTTTGAAGACAGGCTGAGTTCTAAAATGTTTTCTGAGCTATTTTCTGGCATAGGGCGCTAGTTTAACAGTTCGCGCCCTTGCCGTTCGCAATTGCAGAGAATCAGGCAAATACTTGGTCGCGCAACTTTTGCGACAGTTTTTGCAAATAGCTGGCTACGTTCAGTGATGTGTGCTGCTGCATACTTGAGCCAGTAGTCGCTTCGACGACATTGGATAATTCAATCAAACTTGCTTGCTGATCCGATTCGATCACGATCAGGCGGTTTGCTGGCAGATTGACTGTATCACCGGCAGACAACCAGAAATCATGCTCTTCACCGGCAATCGTCAGCCAGACGCGACCGCACGCGATCTCGATGCGGCGTGCTTGTTCCAGCATGCCGGAAACGGTGTCACCGGAAGGAATGGTGTAAGATGGTTTTGCGAAATTATTTGTCATTTCAAAACTCCTTGCTTTGTGGCATTAAAATCAGCGTCATCGTGATTTGCAGAGAGTGAAAATCATTTGTTGCGCTGCGATAAAAGCATTGTAGGCGCTCAAATTGGATATGCAAAACGAGTAATTTTTGAATTGTTTGCTAATTTAATTCACATAGAGATGTGATTGCAATGCGTTTGATCCACAACAAAACGGAGTTCAAAAAGCGATGAGCGATTTTCGACGCTTGCCTAATTTGGCGGCACTGCGCGCGTTTGAGGCAGCGGCACGACATCAGAATTTTTCACGGGCTGCGGATGAGGTACATCTGACGCATGGTGCGATCAGTCATCAGGTCCGCGCTTTAGAGGAAGAGCTGGGCGTTGCGCTGTTCACCCGCCACGGCAAGCGCATTGCGATTACGCCGGATGGCGAGCAGTTCGCCAACACGATACGCACGGCACTGGGGGATATTGCCAAAGCGGCTGAGACGCTGAAGGTGAGGCAGCAGCAGCCAAGACTGGCGATCACGGCATTGCCTTCGTTTGCAGCGCGCTGGCTGTCGCCGCGACTGGGGCGATTTATTGAGCATTATCCGGATTTGGAAGTAAGTTTGCAGTCCAGTAATCAACTTTCTGATTTTAGCCGTGAGTCGATTGATATCGGGATCCGGTTTGGTCTGGGTAATTATCCGGGACTGGTGAGCGAGTTGCTGATGGGTGATTATTATTACCCGGTTGTGAGCCCCTACTATCACGGAGGGCAATTGCCTAAAACGCCTGCTGAGTTGGCGTCGTCCCATTTGCTGCGTTGTGATGAGGAGCCGTGGGAACCCTGGTTCCGCGCGGCAGGCTTGGATAATGAGGAGCCGACCAGCGGATTGGTGTTTCAGGACGCCTCAATTCTGTCGCGTGCTGCGGTGGACGGTCAGGGCATTGCTCTGGGGCGGCATGCGATTGTGCGGCCAGATATAGAAAGCGGGCTGCTGGTGCGTTTATTTGATATCGCCATCCCAAGTCCGGTGTCCTACCACCTGGTTTACGCAGCGCATGCCATGGAGAAGCCGCAGGTTAAAGCGTTTCGAGCCTGGTTACTGGAAGAAATTGGCAAGTAAATACCGCGATGATTTAATTACAGATACTCCCCTGATCAGGCATATAAAAAAGGCCCACTCCGCTTTATTGGCGCAGTGGGCTAAATTATACTGAGGAGGAGTATAGTCATACTCCGATAAGGATACAGATACGGATTGTCTGACGTAGGAGTCCGGTTTTTTACAACACGACTTTCACCATGTGATGTCCAGACAATTCGCGGTACAAATTATCCAGTTGTTCACGGCTGACAGCCCAGACAGTCACGGTGAGCGCCAGATACGTGCCTTTTGACGACGGACGCATTTCCAGTTTACCTGCATGAAAAGTCGGATCGTGCGATGTTACCAATTCCACCATGGTTTGCGCGAAGTCGTCGTGCATTACCCCCATGATCTTGATCGGGAACTCGCTTGGATACTCAATCAGGCTTTCAGCAGGATCGACAGGGGGGAGGATTTGGTTTGACATAGTAATAACTCAGAAAATTAAGCGGCTTTCGCTAGCTGGTAGGCCGCATACAGTTCCTGGTAGATGGGGCCGGGAACGCCTTTTCCAATAGTCTGCTCGTCTAACTTCACGACAGCAAGCACTTCTTTGGTTGCGGATGATAACAATACTTCATCGGCAGCGAACACTTCTTCACGTGTAATTTTGCGCGCTTGCAAGCTGATGCCATTCGCGGCGCACAGTTCTTCGATCAGGCCGTAACGGATACCTTCCAGTATCAGATTATCTTTTGGCGGTCCCGACAGTACACCGTCTTTGACGATCCAGACATTCGACGCTGATGCCTCGGTCAAAAAGCCATCGCGAAACTGGATGCTCTCGGTCGCACCGTGCTCCGCCGCGTTTTGCGCTGCCAGCACGTTACCCAGCAACGAGATCGACTTAATCTCGCAACGCAACCAGCGCTTGTCCTCCATCGACACGCAAGTTACCCCTTTGGCACGCACCGCGTCCGTTGGCAACACAATCGGATTGGTCATGATGAAAACAGTAGGCACGACTTCTTGAGGAAACGCATGCGCACGTTTTGCCACGCCACGAGTGACTTGCAGATACACCATCTGATCGTCAGCGGGATGGGCATCCATAACCCGCGCAATCAGCGCCAGCCAGCCCGCCTTGTCATGCGGATTAGGAATACCAATCGCCGCCAGACTGCGAAACAAGCGCGCCAGGTGCTGGTCAGCGCGAAACATCTTCCGCCCGTACACCGGAATCACTTCATAAATACCATCACCAAAAATAAAGCCACGATCCAGCACAGGGATTTTGGCGTCAGAGAGTGGCGTCAGGCTGCCGTTCAGATAAACAAGAGGATCATTCATGATGTGGTCAGTTATTGGTGGTGAAAAAGAGGATGCGTAAATTTTTACACAGAAGCTACTCTAAGGTTATGCAAATTAGGAATGAATTTGATGATGTCTTGGGCTTTATGTAACTAATTTGATCGTGCAGAAAGTAGCTAGTGACTGAATAAAACACCTTGCATTCCTCATATGTCTTAATTCATGATGCGTAAATTGCTTTTTTAGTCATAAATTTATGAAAAAAATTCTCTTTGCTATGTTTGGTTTTATCCCCCTAGCCCTGGCATTGACGCCTGATATATCGCATGCTGGCGAATGTAGTCCCGCTGGTACAACCAACCTAAATTTACCTGAGTCAAGACTGTTAATGTTCGGTGAGATTCATGGGACACAGGAAATTCCACGATTTGTTGGGCGTGTTGTGTGCGAACTCGCCACCGGAAAAAAGGCGCGTCCGGTTGTACTCATCATGGAAATCGCCAGTGAGGAACAAACAATCATTAATGCATATCTGAATTCAGATGGCACTTACAACGATGAGAGAAATTTACTATCAGGGCCGTTCTGGTCGCGATCAATGCAAGACGGGCGCTCTAGTATCGCCATGTTTGAATTGATTAAACTGATTCGTGAATTGAGGTATGCCGGTGCTAGTGTGAATCTTGTGGCGATGGATTTAGATGCAAACGATTGGGCCATTGTGGTTGCTGAAAAGGGCGATGTCGGAAATATGAGAGACAGTATCATGGCCCGGAATATCCAGAGTGCACAGAAAAAATATTCAGATGCCACTATCGTCACTCTGGTTGGTAACTATCATATCGATAAGCAAGTGCACCAGTCGGGAAAGACGAAGCGTGTTCCACTTGGATCGCATTTAGTTTCCTCAGGTGTGGTAACGCTTGATGTGGTAGCGGATGGCGGTATGGCATGGATATGCACGGGACAAAGCGCCGAGCCTACCTGCGCCCCCTCGATGGTTGGAAAAAAACGAAGAGTATCGGGATCACTCGCAGTGATCGAAACCGAACTTGGTGCAAATCCGGATGGTAGTTATTTTCTTGGCGCGACTACGGCATCACCACCAGCAATACAGTCTTTGATCGCCAAATAGTATATGCAGTTAAGAATATTTTATAACTGAAAAAGTATTTTCAAAATAAAAAAACGGAGCTGAAGTAGCTCCGTTTTTCATTGAAAAGGCTGGATTATTTAAACAGCAATCGCAGCGAATCCCATGCGCGTCCGAAGATGCTGGCTTGTTCGACTTGCTCAAGGGCTAGCACCGGAAATTCTGCGACGGGTTTGCCGTCTAACATCATTTTTACGGTGCCGACTTTGCCGTTCAGGGCAATCGGCGCGACCAGCGGGTCTTTGCGTTCGAGTGCAGGTTTTAGCTTGGCTGCGGCGCCTTTTGGCAAGGTCACATACAAATCACGGTTAAAGCCGATTTTGATCTGGGCTTGGGTGCCTTTCCAGATTTCTGGTGTGGCGATTGCCTGACCTTTTTCATAGAGTTTGACTGTGTCGAAATTCAGGAAACCCCAGTTCAATAGTTTGAGGCTTTCCTGTGCACGTACCTGATCGCTGGCGGTGCCGGTTACGACAGAAATCAGGCGGCGCTGGCCTGTGCCGTTGGGGCGGATGGACGAGGAGATCAGGCAGTATCCTGCGGCTTCGGTGTGACCGGTTTTCATGCCGTCGACAGTCGGGTCCAGCCACAGCAGGCGGTTGCGGTTTGGCTGTGTGATTTTGTTGTAGGTGTAGCTTTTGGTTGAGTAGTACGTTTTATAAAACTCAGGATGATCGGCGATCAGGCGTGCTGCCAGCGTGGATAAATCCTGGGCAGTTGAGTAATTTTCCGGACTGGGCAAGCCATGCGGATTGGCGAAATGACTGGATTTCAAACCGATACGATCTGCTTCACGATTCATTTGTACGACGAATGCGTCTTCGCTACCGGCGACTGCTTCAGCCAAGGCTACCGCCGCATCATTACCTGACTGGACGATCAGTCCATAGAGCAATTCATTGATGGTGACGGGCTTGTTGGGTTCGATAAACATTTTTGAGCTACTGGCGTCGACTTTCCAGGCGCGGGTTGAAACATTCACGCTCTGGTTGAGATCAAGCTTTTTTTCTTTGACAGCCGTGAACACCAGATAGGCGGTCATGATCTTGGTCAGCGACGCAGGCTCTATGCGCAGCGTCGGGTCTTGCGAGGCGATGACCTGATTGCTGGTCGCGTCGAGCAGCAGCCAGGATTTGGCGGCGATCGTTGGCGCTGGCAGACTTTGTGCTGTGGCGACCGGGGCGGTGAAAATACTGGTAGCGAGTGCGCTGATGCTGAGTAGTGATGCGAAGAATTTTTTCATTGAATCGGTAGTGAGCGGTATTAATGGGAAGACAAAAATAAATGCGAAAATAAATTGCAGAAATAAATGACTAAATTGAAGATATCTCAGGTTTATCCCACAAGTTGACTACATAGTTTTTGATATGTTGCAGCTTGCGATGAAAAAAATGATCCGCGCCCGGAATCACGATGACAGGAATGTCCTGCGGACGTGCCCAGTCAAACACAGCCTGCAAGGGGATCGTGTCATCGAGTTCGCCATGGATCAGTATCGTGTTTGCAGGGACGTCGGGCATCGGCCATTTTCCTGCAGCGGTACCGATCAGGGCGAGACGTTCCGCCGGTTTGCCTTGTGCGTTTAGTCGTTGCTGTAATTGTGACTGCACAAAGGTGCCAAAAGAAAATCCACCGAGCGCCAGCGGCAGCTCAGGATAGCGCTGGCGCATATGGGTGAGCAGCAGAGCCATGTCATCGGTTTCGCCAGCGCCATGGTCATGGACGCCTTCGGATTTGCCGACGCCGCGAAAGTTCATGCGGACGGCAACATAGCCAAGCGCGACAAAGGCGCGTGCCAATGTCTGGGCGATCTTGTTATCCATACTGCCGCCAAATAGCGGATGCGGATGTGCGACCAGTGCCAGCCCTCGCGGCGCGGCGAATTGTCCGGCATCCGGCAGATCGAGCGCGCATTCGAGTTGCCCGACTGCACCGCTGATCATGAAATGTTCAGTTTGGGCGTTCATGCTTAAATTTTTAACCGTTCAACAGTACGTCCGCCGACCAGATCGACCTCGATAATTTCATCAATATCGGATTGATCGACAAAGGTGTACCAGGTTCCTTGCGGATAGATCACCATGACTGGGCCTTCTTCGCAGCGATCCAGGCAGCCTGCTTTGTTGATGCGGATCTTGCCGTGCCCGTTCAGGTCAAGTTGCTTGATGCGTTTTTTTGCATGCTCTTGTGCCGCCTGAGCGCCACGATCCATGCAGCAGGGGCGACCGTCATCGCGGTGGTTCATGCAAAAAAACACGTGTTTTTCAAAATAGGGAGTGTCAGCCATGATATGTCGGTGTGTCTAAAGTGAGCCAGTATGATACACGCTAGCGAGGTAGTCAGACTTGATGCATGGGCGCTTTAGAAAAAAACCTGCTTACTTGCGTTCAGGTAATTTTCTGCTGAGCAAAATCCAAAGCGTCAGGAATGGCCATAACAAGGATAAAAACTGCGCGGCTCCGTTGAAGTTCAAGAATTTACCTTGCACCCAGGTCTGTAGTGTGACGATGAAATAAGGGTTGATCGGCACCAGATTCACAACGGTCAAACTAATTCCCAACATCAGGATCGCTAAGCGTCGCTGCACATGATGAGGTGCAAATGAAAAGCCATACAGCATGATCGCGGCAATCACCAGGCCGCCTTGCGCACCGGGAGTCAGCCAGGTGAAGGCGAATTCCGGTTTAAACAAGAGTGCGCTTGCCAGCGCCTTGGCGCAAATGGCGGCGACTAACAGTAATCCTGCCAGGCGAACTTTGGGCGCATGACGGTTCAAGATGGATAAGGCGATTAAGACCGCGCCGGTACAACCACAAGCCGTAATAATCGTCTCTGCGAGTAAAAATTGCTCAGGGCTCAGGTCGATGTCGTTGATCAGGAGGCTGCTGATATCAATCGACAAGTCAAAAAAATCGTTGATCCAGAACGACAGGATGGGCAGGATTTGCCCCAGTCCGAATAAATACGCTTGTGGATAAATCTGCGCCATCGGCCACAGGCTCAGCACCAGAATTTCTCTGCTGGCTTCGGTATACAGCCAGCGCTTTCGCAATAAACGCAGGCGGCCTTTTTCCAGTAAGAGCGGAATCATGAGTGCGCCGATGATGGCGCCAATAATGGAGCCGCCCGCATTGGTTAAAAAATCGAGCAGGGAAGTGACGCGGCTCGGCAGAAAGTACTGCGTGATCTCCATCGTCGCTGACAGCAGTGCACCACCGGCGGACGCAATCACGACCGACACACTGCGGCGGCACACGGGGTAGAGTGCGAACACAATCAGCATGCCAAGCGGGATGTAGCCCAGCACATTGGTCAGGGCGTCGAAGCTTGTCCAGTAACGCGGCCATTGCTGAATCACATCCAGTAAGGCGGCCAGATTATCGTTTTGCCAGCCCGAAAAAGGATACAGACTCGCATACATAATCAGGAACAGATACGCCATCAGTGCTGCTCTTGCGAACGGCGATGCCTGACGTTCGGCGATCAGCTCATCGAACGAGGTAGTCGGATCAGTGCTGATACTGTTTTCTTCCATCGGCGGTTGAGTAAGGGATAAAAGGAGTGTGACAAGAGAAAAGTGATCAGCTTAAAAAAGATCAGCGTAAAAATGATCCGTCTACAAGTGAACGCTAACAACCAAGTAGCGACTAGCGCAGTGCCAGAGTATTCAGCCATGCCAGCAGGTCGGCGATGACGGCATCGCTGGCGTTCATCATCGCCTTGGCGCCACCGGGCGCATCGGCGCTAGATGAGGCGATCTGCTGACTAAAACTGCGCTGCGCAAGTAGCGTGCGTCCTTTGATTACGCTTGCGCGGAGTTGGATTTGTGCAGTACTTGCCGAGCCGGAGCTAAAAACTTGTGAGAACTCATCGAGATCGATTTGTAGCAGCGGCAAGTTATTGACCCCATCGCGAGACGATACGACGCTGCCGCCAGCGTCGGCGATGCGCGCTTTTAAACGTTGCGCCAGCAATTGCGCCGGTGGCATGCTCCAGCGATGCAGAGAATACGGTCGTGTTTGCTGTGCGTTGTCGTATTCCAGGCGATATAGCATGGCCGTGCCGTCTAACGATGCCGGGGTATTGATGTCAGCGAGGCTAATGGCGAAATTCGCTGCAGTCGTTGTGCTTGGCGGTGTTGCTGTTGATGGTGCACTTAATCTGGCCGGTCCACTTGCCGGTATGGAGCCAAAATCATAGGCTTGTTTGACAGGTGCCGGACTTGCGCATCCTTGTAGCAGGAACAGACAGACCATCAGATTCAGCAGATAAGCGATATTTCGGTAATTCATGACAATTCCTTGGTTGCGGACTTGGCGTAACTTAGTAAGGCAATGAGTAAGCTAATTGGACGGCCCTGAGTCCATTATTTCGCCGGACTGAATCCGGCTTCACCCGGACCCGGCGGGGTCGTGGGATTGCCAAATAACAGACTTTGCGGGCGCTCGTTCAGCGCATCGCTAGTGCGATTGATCGAGCGCAAACTATTACGTGCGTCCGTGGTCACGGCATTGATTTTTGGCAGCGTGTCCTGACTGATGCCAGCGCTGATAAGCTCTACCGAGTTGTTTAGCCTGGCTAGCGGTCCGTCCGGTGCCTGCATGCTGATTGTGAACTGGTTCAAATTATTACTGAGCTTGCTGGCGTCGCCCGACAGTGTTTTAACGGCGACCAGCGTGCTTTGCGTTTGATCTGCCAGTGCGGGTAATTTATCTAAAGTCGGTCCTAGTCTGTCCGGTACTTTTTGCCATGCGGCGGCGGCCTTGCCGATGTTGTCGATCGCGCTGGCGATAGATTTTTGATTATCCGGATCCAGCAGCGTGTTGATGCGTTTAGTCAGTTCTTCGGTCTGCTTTAGTATCGCCATGCCGCGTTGTTCGAGATTTTGCATAATCCCGGGCCTGAGCGGAATGCGTGCGGGCGCATCGCTGCTGGCGGCAATTAAAGCACCATGCGGCGCATGGACGTTGTCTTCATCGAGCTGTACGTAAGCGATTCCTGTAATACCCTGATAACCGAGAGTGGCGTAGGTGTCGGGTGTGATCGGCGTGTCGCTGACGACATCGATTTTGAGCAAAATCTGACCTTGTACTGCGGGGTCGAAATTGATACTGCTGACATTGCCAACCTTGATCCCTTTATAGCGCACGGCAGCTTGCACGTTCAGCCCCGCAACAGAAAGCTTGGTGGCAATCTCATACGGTGTGCGTTTGATTTTATCCTTGCCCAGCCAGAGCGCGAACACGGCGGTCAGCACAAGCAGGGCGATGGTGAAAAAGCCCGCCATCAGGGCATGTGATCGGTTTTCCATTACGGCCTTGCTCCTTCAGCACCCGTAGGCGCAAACACTTCCATGGCACGCATGCCGCGACCACCAAGGAAGAATTTTTCAATAAATGGGTGTTTGAACGTGACGACCTCTTGCGGCGCACCGATGGTAACGACTTTTTTATCTGCGAGCACCGCAATCCGGTTTGATAGTGCGAACAAAGTATCCAGGTCATGCGTCACCATAACCACAGTCAGGTTCAGTTGCTGATGTAGTTCCTGAATCAGGCTGACGAAGCTGTCTGATCGATCAGGGTCCAGTCCGGCAGTCGGTTCATCCAGGAACAATAATTCAGGATCAAGCGCCAGAGCGCGAGCCAGTGCAATCCGTTTGATCATGCCGCCGGATAAGTCCGACGGCATTTTGCTCGCATGTTCAAAAGCGATTCCCGACATATGCAGTTTTAAATACACCATATCGGCGATCAGACTCTCGGACAAGGTGCCCATCTCGCGCATCGGCTGCGCGACGTTGTCGAATACCGTCAGCGCGGAATACAAAGCCCCATGCTGAAATAGCATACCCGAGCGACGTCGCAAAAAATCCAGATTATCTTCTTTGGGCGCGTGAATATCTTCATCAAATACCCGGATGGTGCCGCGCTTAGGTTTCTCTAGTCCTAGCATCTGACGCATCAGAACGGTTTTGCCCGAACCGGAGCCGCCGACGATAGAGAGAATCTCGCCCTGCATGACCTGGAGTTGCAGATTGTCATGCACCACGGCACGGCCGAATTGCGTGCGCAGTCCCTGAATATCAATCACCGGTCGTCTGGTAGTTGCTGTAGCATCGCCTTGCGGCTTCCCTTGGGCTGCATAGCTGGTCATGATTTTGTCCATCAGTAGCCGACCTTACTGAACATAATCGCGAATACGGCATCGGCGATGATCACGATTGTGATCGAGATGACGACGGAGCTGGTGGTACCTTGCCCCAGACTTTCTGTATTCGGTTTGATGCGCAAGCCAAAATGGCAGGCGACCAGCGCAATCAATATGCCAAACGTCACACCTTTCAATAAACCTATCCAATAGTTCACCAGCGCGACGGCCTCGGGCAGTTTGTGCAGAAAAAACTCTGGCGACATGCCCAGTCGATATTGTGCCGCGAGCATGCCGCCGATCAGCGCCATGACATCGGTCCAGATCACCAGCAAAGGCATTGCGATGGCAAGCGCTAGCACCCTTGGCATGATCAAGCGAAAACCGTGCGGTATACCCATGACCCGCATGGCATCGAGTTCTTCAGTGACACGCATGACGCCAAGCTGCGCCGTAATAGCTGAGCCTGAGCGACCTGCAACCAGTATCGCCGCAAGCAGTGGCCCTAGCTCGCGGATGATACTCATGCCGAGAATATTGACGATATACAGATCGCCGCCAAAAGTCCGTAATTGTTGTGCCGATAAATAGGACAGCACGATCCCGATCAGCACACCGACCAATGCTGTAATGCCTAGCGCCTGAAAACCGGTGCGATAGAGATTGGCAGAAATTTCTTTCCACGGACCTTTTAACGGATGACGCACAAAGCGCATAAGGTCCAGCATTAATTGACCGAGCAAAGCGACCAGGCCGATGGCATGTTCGAAGAAGCCCAGCATGATGACGCCGAGCCGCATGACGCGGGTCAAGCGCTCTTTGGGTGGGCGCGGTACCGGGAGTTTACTGACTTCTTCTAGTCTGACCAGCAATCCCTCGTGACAGGATTGCAGTGCCAGATGCTCAGGACGCAATTTGCCCCAGGCTTGCCACAAGAGTTGTGCACCGATGTGATCAAGTGCACTGATGCCGCTGAGATCCCAGTGCGCTGTGCCGTTGATGGGTAAAGACAGGTCATGCAATTGCTTGCTGATAATGTGCATGGTCTGGCGGTCACTCAAGGTATGCGCGCGCCAGGAGCCTGTCAGGCGTATCGTGACAGGCGAGGTCGGTTGAATAGTCAGAGCGGGGGGAATCTCACGAGGCATGCGGTCAGTGTAAGGGAGATTAGGTAGTGCAGCAAATGATGCTGCGAATAATTGCGCAAATAGTCGGTTAAATCACTGCGCTAATAACCTCGAAAATAATCCGGCAAGCGAGGTGGTTAGCGGCATACCAGTATTCTGGCGTGCAGTGCGTAATGCGTACACAAAATGGTGATGCATGTTGCGATGCACTGTACCGGCAGACGGTCAAGCTCAAGCCGGTGGGTATTAATCACATGTTTTGCGTTCTGCTTTGCCGGTGCAATACCTAAAATAATGCCTAAAGTAATACCTAAGGGCCGCACTGGTCTTTAGTTGTATGTCGTTAGTATACTGGTAGTGAGTATGCAATTATGTTGATTAAATCCGCAGTAAGCGCCTGCGGAATAAGCCTTTAATATCAGATACTCCCTATTTTTCTTGTGGTATGGGAGTCTTTTTGTCCATCACTTCGCGGCAGTCGCCTTTGAATGTGGCATTGTCATAATTCGTCCAGCCATAGCTGTCGACGTAGCGGATATGTGCCTGCAGTTTAGGATTTAAAAAACTCCATTCCAGCCGCTCTCCGGGATAGTGAATGTCTGCGAGATCGAGCAGGGAATGAAATACGTTTTCCGTTGAGAGTTTCGCGTTCTGGTGTTTGTGGAGCTGCGCAATTTTGTCGGGATGTTGTGCATGATAGGCGTCGGAATACCACATGAACGCAGGAATATGAAATTCGTATTGGGTATTGTGTCCGTGAAAAGCCAGATTGCAGGTGCCGTCATACAGGGTCTGTCCATGATCTGACACATACAGCATCGAGGTGATTTGTTCGCTTGCTTTAAGTTTTTGTATGACTTCGGACAGCATCCAGTCGGTGTACAGGATGGAGTTATCGTAGCTGTTGTTGAGCGCCTGCTTGTTTTTCAGGTCCGTGTAGGCCGGATTGGCGATGCCAAACAGCGATGGTTTCCAGTGGTCATATTCTTTCGGGTGACGATGGCTGTAGTTCCAGTGATTGCCGAGCGTATGCAGGACGATCAGTTTTTTCTGGGCGGGGTCGCGCATGGCGTTGCTCATTGGTGCTAACAGTACCTGATCAAAATTTGAGCTATTGGTGAAGCCACCTAGATTAAGAAATTGTGTGACATCGGCTTCTTTGGCAAACACCGAGGTCGGTGTGTCAAATTGACCGAAACTCATTTGATTCGATAGCCAGAAGGTTTTAAAACCAGCTTCTTTAAATGCGGTGATGAAGGATTTTTCAGAGAATCCTGCTTTCAGACTTTGCGCAGCGGGTTTGCGTGAGACGATGATAGGAACCGACAAGCGGGTTGCAGCAACGGCGGTAACGACATCGCTAAAACTGACCAGATTGCTTTCCAGTTTAAGTAAGGGATTGGTATCGCGCTCATAGCCGTTCAGGCTCCAGCGATCGTAGCGCGAGGATTCGCCGATGACCATGACGACGATCTGCGGCTTGCTCTGATCTCCGGTCTGGTGGGCTTTAAACTGGAATTCGCTGCTTTTGTCCGCAAGCTTCGAGAGGTAGCTGCGCTCATTCCAAAAGTCGACGCCGCGCACTGCCAGACCAAACGGCCAGGTGCGGGCAAACAGTTCTTCGTCATACGGGATGTTGGCCCAGTGTGGCAGCTTCGGGAGTTGCGGCAAGAGTTTTGCCCATTGTTTTTCCAGATATGACGACGCCTGTTGCGAGGATGCTGGGGATGACGCGTTGCTATCCTCGTCGTCTTCCTCTTCTTCGTTGTCGTCAGATGAGCTGGCTGTTCCGCCGGCAGAGCTGGGGATGGCACTGGCTGTAGCGCCGACTTTGGCTGGTGCTGGCTGAATGCCAATTTGCTGACCGTAGGTCCAAACAGCAATGCCTGACAAAATTGTAAATAATACGGGCCAGCGCGAGACGTGCGCCCAGTCCAGTGCCTTGGTTCGTTTGCTGAGTACCAGTACGCTCCACCACCAGGCAATCACGGCAATTGAAACGAGCAAAAGCAGCCAGGTTTTATTGCCGAGAAACTCCAGCGCTTCCTTTGGACTAGTCTCGGCAATGATGCCCAAATGGTGGGTCGAAATGCCTTGCCCAAAAAACAGGCGCAAATATATCTCTGTGGGGATCGCAAAAAAAGCGGGTAATAGCAGCCACTGAAACCAGCGCGGCCTTTTGCACAATGACCAGATTCCCAGCCAGGCAAATAATTCCAGCGTGATGATATGCCATGCCTGCTCGACGGGCTTTCCCTGCAAGAGAGAAAAGAAGGGGAGCGCGGACAAAAGAAAATAGCTGGCTAGAATAAATAAGGCAGCAGGCTGCAACAACGGCATAGCGATCCTGAGTGTGACATCTGATAAATGGAGCTGTTTAGCTAACCGGGGGAGCTGATCAGAACTAAATAGAGCGCGTAAATATAAATGATTTATGCACTCAGGTGCACCTGGCTTGAGGATTGTTACGAAAATCTTGACTCGGATTGAGTAAAACAAGTCCCGATATCCATACTTGTAATCCTTCAAAAACCATCTATTCTATAAGCCCCGTCTCGCAGCTGACGCACGTAGCTACTTGATTTGCCAGTAGCTTCCGGAAAAACAAACAGATTGACAGTCGCATTATTTAGGGTTTAAACTTGCGAGTTCTCGATTTTGGATGGTCTATGGCTAGCACGTTTTCTCGCAAAATGTGGTCGGCATACTAAATAAAAAATTGAGTTTGCCCAGTGAAATATCGGGCATAAAAATGGATTTAAGTCCCCGGGCAACCGTTTCCGGGATTGTGTTTTAACGTTGTATTTTGTTGGAATTAAGAGCGATGCCAACCATCAATCAACTGATTCGCCAGCCACGTGTTTCTGCACGTGTCAAGAGCAAATCTCCGGCGCTGGAAAACAGCCCGCAAAAACGCGGCGTATGTACCCGTGTTTATACTACAACCCCAAAAAAGCCTAACTCGGCTTTGCGTAAGGTTGCCAAAGTACGTCTGACTAACGGTTTCGAAGTGATTTCGTACATCGGCGGTGAAGGCCATAACTTGCAAGAACATAGCGTAGTGTTACTGCGCGGTGGTCGTGTAAAGGATTTGCCAGGTGTTCGTTACCATATGGTTCGCGGTGCTTTGGATACTCAAGGCGTTAAAGACCGTAAGCAAGCTCGTTCCAAATATGGTGCGAAGCGTGCTAAGGCTGTTAAGAAGTAATAATCTCGTAATTTAATCTCCGTAAGCTTTACGGATCAGTGTCGGTCCCGAATGGGTCGAGTAAGTGGTGAGCTATGATGGCTTGCCGCGAGTGTGGAGTGAATTGTTGCTCGATGCTCAACTGAAGATTGAAAGGAATTGAAATGCCACGTCGTCGTGAAGTCCCGAAACGGGACATTCTGCCGGACCCAAAGTTCGGCAATGTAGAAGTTGCAAAATTTGTTAACGTATTGATGTTGTCAGGCAAGAAATCTGTTGCTGAAGGCATTATCTACGGTGCATTCGATCACATCCAGCAAAAATCTGGTAAAGATCCACTGGAAGTATTTGCATTGGCAATTAACAACGCTAAGCCTCTGGTTGAAGTGAAGTCACGCCGTGTTGGTGGTGCTAACTACCAGGTGCCGGTCGAAGTTCGTCCAGTTCGTCGCTTGGCTTTGTCTATGCGTTGGTTGCGTGAAGCCGCTAACAAGCGTAGCGAAAAATCCATGCCACAACGTCTGGGTGGTGAATTGTTGGAAGCTGCAGAAGGTCGCGGCGGTGCAATGAAGAAACGCGATGAAGTTCATCGTATGGCAGAAGCAAATAAAGCTTTCTCCCACTTCCGTTTCTAAGAGTAAGAGTAGGGAGCTGTTGCGTTTAATTGAGGTGATGATTAATGCAGCAGTTCTGGCAAGTATTTTGAATCAGGCCGGGCGTAATTTTCACAAAAAATTGCGCTCGGTTTTGTCCATTAAAAGATTTAGGATTAGCTATGGCCCGTAAGACCCCCATTGAGCGCTACCGCAACATCGGTATTTCGGCTCACATTGATGCTGGTAAAACGACGACAACTGAACGCGTTTTGTTCTACACCGGTGTAAACCACAAAATCGGTGAAGTGCATGATGGCGCGGCTACCATGGACTGGATGGAGCAAGAGCAGGAACGTGGTATCACTATTACGTCCGCTGCGACAACATGCTTCTGGAAAGGCATGGCAAATAATTTCCCTGAGCATCACATCAATATCATTGATACGCCAGGTCACGTTGACTTCACAATCGAAGTTGAGCGTTCCATGCGTGTGCTGGATGGTGCCTGCATGGTTTACTGCGCGGTAGGTGGTGTGCAGCCTCAATCTGAAACTGTATGGCGTCAGGCGAACAAGTACAAAGTCCCGCGTTTGGCATTTGTCAACAAGATGGATCGTACTGGTGCGAACTTCTTCAAAGTGTACGAGCAAATGCGCGCACGCTTGAAAGCTAACCCAATTTTGATGCAAATCCCAATCGGCGCGGAAGAGAACTTCCTGGGCGTAGTCGATCTGGTCAAAATGAAGGCGATCTACTGGGATGACGCATCTCAGGGTATGAAGTTTGATTATCGTGATATCCCTGCAGAGCTGGCTGACCAGGCTGCTGAATGGCGCGAAAAAATGGTAGAAGCTGCTGCTGAAGCCAATGAAGAGCTGATGAATAAATACCTTGAAGAAGGTGATTTGTCTGAAGTTGAGATCAAAACAGCGATTCGTGCACGTACTATTGCTGCTGAAATCGTTCCAATGCTGTGCGGTACTGCGTTTAAAAACAAGGGTGTACAGGCGATGTTGGATGCGGTCATTGAATACCTGCCATCACCAGTGGATATTCCGCCAGTGTCTGGTTTGGATGAAGATGATGAGCCAACAACGCGTAAGGCAGAAGATACTGAGAAGTTCTCTGCTTTGGCATTCAAGATCATGACGGATCCGTTCGTTGGTCAGTTGATTTTCTTCCGTGTTTATTCTGGTACCGTGAAGTCGGGCGATACAGTCTATAACCCGAACAAGAATAAAAAGGAACGCCTGGGCCGTATTTTGCAGATGCATGCTAACCAACGTGAAGAAATCAAAGAAGTTCACGCTGGCGATATCGCTGCTGCTGTTGGTTTGAAAGAAGCGACAACTGGTGAAACTTTGTGTGATCCAGCATCGATCATCACTCTGGAGCGCATGGTTTTCCCTGAGCCAGTTATTTCTCAGGCTGTTGAGCCTAAGACTAAGGCTGATCAGGAAAAAATGGGCTTGGCTTTGAATCGTCTGGCACAGGAAGATCCTTCATTCCGCGTAAAAACGGATGAAGAATCTGGTCAGACCATCATCGGTGGTATGGGTGAGTTGCATCTGGAAATTATCGTTGATCGTATGAAGCGTGAATTCGGCGTTGAAGCGACAGTTGGTAAGCCACAAGTTGCATACCGCGAAACTATCCGCAAAACTTGCGAAGAAATCGAAGGTAAGTTCGTTAAGCAATCTGGTGGTCGTGGTCAGTACGGTCACGTCGTTCTGAAGATCGAACCGCAAGAACCAGGCAAAGGCTTTGAATTCGTTGACGCAATTAAAGGTGGTACTGTTCCTCGTGAATACATCCCTGCAGTTGAAAAAGGCGTTGTAGAAACTCTGGCTTCTGGTGTATTGGCTGGCTACCCAGTTGTTGATGTTAAGGTAACTTTGTTCTTCGGTTCTTACCATGATGTCGATTCCAACGAAAACGCGTTCCGTATGGCGGGTTCGATGGCGTTTAAAGATGGTTGCCGTAAAGCGAGCCCAGTTATTCTGGAGCCGATGATGGCTGTGGAAGTTGAGACGCCAGAGGATTACGCTGGTACAGTCATGGGTGACTTGTCCTCGCGCCGTGGTATGGTGCAAGGTATGGATGAGATCCCTGGTGGCGGCGGTAAGATCATCAAGGCAGAAGTGCCATTGTCCGAAATGTTTGGTTACTCGACCTCCTTGCGTTCAGCAACTCAAGGTCGCGCAACATATACGATGGAATTCAAGCACTACTCCGAAGCGCCGAAAAACGTTATCGACGCAATCGTGACGGCAAAAGCGAAGTAATTTAAGCTGAAATAAGTAAGTATCTGAAAAGCCCGCCTCATGCCGAGGTGGGCACATTATTGATAAATCGTTCTTTTTGAAGGAAGAATAAAATGGCAAAAGGTAAGTTTGAACGCACCAAGCCGCACGTCAACGTAGGCACAATTGGTCACGTTGATCACGGTAAAACCACTCTGACAGCAGCGATTGCGACAGTATTGTCCAAGAAATTTGGC
>NZ_JBMPPC010000009.1:114307-152099 GCF_049340185.1 Undibacterium sp. Rencai35W | reverse complement strand
TGCCTGATGACCATAGCAAGTCGGTACCACCCCTTCCCATCCCGAACAGGACCGTGAAACGACTCCGCGCCAATGATAGTGCTGCAACCAGTGTGAAAGTAGGTCATCGTCAGGCTTTTATTCCGCAGACCCCCAGTGACTTTACCGTTCCTGGGGGTTTTGTTTTTAAGTGAGAATGGTCGATTTTATAGGTGGTTTCGCAGATTTTAGTGAAATAGCCAGGAAAAAGACTAGACAAGAAGCCATATTGTGCAGTATAATTTTGCTTCTGTTGATGTGGTGACACACATTAATGTTTGTCTGACTAAGCAAGAATATGGGTGCTTAGCTCAGTTGGTAGAGCGGCGCCCTTACAAGGCGTAGGTCGGGAGTTCGAGCCTCTCAGCACCCACCACAGATAAACAGCAGCAATGGTTAAGTAGTTTCGGAGTGGTAGTTCAGTTGGTTAGAATACCGGCCTGTCACGCCGGGGGTCGCGGGTTCGAGCCCCGTCCGCTCCGCCAGTTATAAAGAAAAAAGACAAGCGATGCTTGTCTTTTTTTTCGTCCGCATTTTCCTATGTTTCAAATTCTGTAATTCAAATCCCGTCACTGCTTATGTGGTGCAACTCATTGGATTCTGTGCCTCTTGTTTAGAGGTCTTAAGGTGTTGCGCGAAAAGCAAAACCCTCGGCCAATTAATTGAGCGGGGGTCGGGATAAAACGCCTTAGTACATCAGGCAGCCTGCGCGCTGTCCATTTCGCCATCCAGCGCAAATACCACGTCATCCAGCAAGAGGGCCAGTTCTGCAGTCATCAACACAAAGTCGGCATCAAAGCGCTCTTCTTCATTGCTGCCCTTGTCCTTGCTTTCATCCAGTACATCTAGCGGCTTGATGCGCTTGATGGTCAGGGTATCGGTCAGGACAAAGCTGATCTTGTCATCCCAGGTTAATGCCAGTTTGGTGCACTGTTTGCCAGCAGCAATGTGTTTTTGTATATCGTCTGGCTCTAGCGTGTAGCGCACATAGCGTACGGTGGCCTTGTCTTCGGTGGAAGATTTCAGTTCGGTGTCCTGGTCTATGGTGAAACCTTTGGGGGCTTCATTACCAGCCAGCCAGCCTGTCATGGCTGCTTGTGGCGAGGCTTTGGTGCGCAAGCCTTCCAAAGGCAGTTTGTCGCAGCATTTCAGCATGAGCTTGATGACTTCATCCGCCTTGGACGGGCTGGATGCGTCTATCACCAACCAACGGTTCGCAGGGTCTATCCATACATTGGTATTGCGTTTGACGCCAAAAGCGCGTGGCAACAACTCTTCAGTGATGCGTTCTTTCAAGTCTTTCATGGCCTTGCGGCCAGGTGTAAAACCTTGTTCCTCTTCAATTTCCAGCGCACGTGCCTTGGTTACCTGATTGATGACGCTGGAAGGCAGCAATTTTTTTTCAGTTGCCAGCGAGATCAGGAATTGCTGATTGACGCAATGCACCAGCTGATCGTTATTGCGGGGGGATGCCCAACCCTGGCTTTGCATCTCATTCGAAGGGCATTGCGAAAACGAAATACGTGACAATTGTGCATGCAACTCCTCGGCGGTGATCTTCCAGGGAGCAGTAAGACGAAAAACTTGCAGATTCTTGAACCACATAGCGTATCCAGACGAAGAAAACCTAGCATTCTACACGCCCGAGAGCACACACTCACGACCAAAAACACCCCTTTTGCGGCAAGAACCAACGCTTCGTCGCTTTATGGCATACAGGCTGGAACAGCTTTGCAATACTTCTTTCATCGCAGCAAAACAAACACCCGAAACTACACCGACCGCACACAAGGAGATCATCATGTTGAACCAAATCATCAGCAACACACCAATCTATGTATGGGCAATTCTGGGCTTTCTGGCATACCGTGGCCTCAAGTCTAGTGTTGACCGCGAATTGACAGTCAGGGCAGTGGCAATCATTCCTCTGGTCATGCTGGCCTTGTCGGTACAAGGAATATTGTCCGGTTTCGGTGCTGATCCACTAGTACTGGCAGCGTGGCTGGCAACGATGACGGCAGGTGCTGTAGTGTCCTGGAACATGGTCAGCGACAAGAACGTGCGCATCCTGGCAGACAAGGGCACTGTGTTTTATCGTGGCAGCTGGGGCCCGCTGGTCATGATGATGTCCATCTTTGTCATGAAGTATGTTGTGAATGTCGCCTTGCACGTGAACCCAGCCCTGCATAGCAATATATTGTTCGCTGTCATCAGCACGGTGCTGTTTGGCCTGTTTAACGGCTTATTCCTCGGCAAAATGCTGCGTGTCCTGATCATGTACAAACAAGCAATGTCTTCAAGCACAGTATTTGCCAGCTCTGCGGCGGTATAAAAAGCAATCGGGGGAGCTAAAGAAGGAGAATGAGTTCTAGTAACAAGAAGATGCAAGATTCACATGCGGCATCTCAGACAGGGGCAGGGTGAGACAGTATAATGTTCCCTGTCTTTATTTTATTTATTGTCAAAACACAATAAAACTTCTGTGCCATGCTAGCTGAACAAAAACAAGAATTACTGAAACTATTCCAGAATGCGGTTGACCCATTGTTGGTCGGTTCCGAGCTCGAGCCTATGATAGCGATCGAGCGTCCGCGCGATCCTTCCCATGGCGACGCAGCCTGTAATATTGCGATGCAGATCGCCAAGCCGTTGCGCAAGAACCCGCGCGAACTGGCACAGGCTATCGTAGCGGCAGTAGAAGCACAAAACCATCCTCTGGTTGCCAGCGTGGAAATCGCCGGCCCCGGCTTTATCAATGTCCGTATTACGACGGCGGCCAAACAGGCTGTCGTCAAGACCATCTTGCAGCAGGCGGCCGATTTTGGCAAAAGCCAGCGCGGTGCCGGTGAAAAAGTGATGGTGGAATTTGTATCCGCCAATCCTACCGGTCCATTGCATGTAGGTCATGGCCGTCAGGGTGCTCTGGGCGATGCTTTGTCTGCCTTGCTGGATGCCCAGGGTTATGCAGTCAGCCGCGAGTTTTACTATAACGATGCAGGTGTGCAGATAGCTAATCTGGCCTTGTCGGTGCAAGCTCGCGCCAAGGGCTTTGCGCCCGGTGACGATGGCTGGCCAGAATCTGCCTATAACGGCGACTACATCACCGAAATCGCAAAAGACTTTTTAGCAAAACAGACAGTGTCTGCCGGTGATTGTGCGCCGGTGACGGCCAGTGGCAATGTTGATGATATTGAATCCATACGCCAGTTCAGTGTGACATACCTGCGTCGTGAGCAAGATGCTGACTTGCTGGCCTTTGGTGTCAAGTTTGATAATTATTATCTTGAGACTTCGCTCTACAAAGACAACAAGGTAGAAACCACAGTTAACGCATTGAAAGCAGCAGGCAAGACGTATGAGCAGGATGGTGCCCTGTGGTTGCGCACGACTGACTACGGTGACGACAAAGACCGCGTCATGAAAAAGTCGGACGGTACTTACACTTACTTTGTACCGGATGTGGCCTATCACGTCACCAAATGGGAGCGCGGTTTCCGCAAGGCCATCAATATCATGGGCAGTGACCATCATGGCACCACCGCCCGTGTACGTGGTGGCTTGCAAGCATTGAATGTGGGCATACCGCAAGGCTACCCTGACTACATTTTGCACAAGATGGTTACCGTCATGAGGGACGGTGCAGAGGTGAAAATTTCCAAGCGTGCAGGTTCCTATGTCACCGTGCGCGACTTGATCGAATGGTCGGGTGGTGGTGATGAGCAGCGTGGCCGTGATGCCGTACGTTTCTTCCTGATTTCGCGCAAGGCTGATACCGAATTCACATTTGATGTGGATGATGCACTGGCACGTTCTGATGACAATCCAGTGTATTACGTACAATTTGCTCATGCCAGAATATGTCAGGTCTTGGCTCAGTTTTCAACTGATGAAGCCGCTTTTGTACCGCTGGCCAACGTTGATCTGTCACCATTAACCGCACCGCGTGAAGCCAGTCTGCTGGCCAAGCTGGCAGAATATCCCGAAGCTCTGCAAAAAGCACTGGACGAGCTCGGGCCGCATCAAGTAGCGTTCTATCTGCGTGATCTGGCAGGTGAGCTGCACAGCTACTACAATGCCGAGCGTGTTTTAGTTGATGACGAAGCGACTAAGATGGCGAGGCTGGCCTTGATGCTGGCAACGCGTCAGGTATTACGTAATGGCCTCGCCCTGATCGGTGTATCAGCACCGAATAAAATGTAAACAAACAGGTGTATCGGAGACGCATGAAATCACACATTTATACTTTGTCGCAGAAGCAGCGTGGCGGCACCCTGCTTGGTTTGATCGTTGGCCTGGTCATCGGACTGGCGATTGCTGTAGCGGTTGCTTTACTGATTACCAAATCCTCAACACCCTTTACCAATAAAGGGAACAAGGCCGCCGATACACCGGTCACTCAGATACAGGATCCGAACAAGCCGCTCTATGGCAACAAGGATGCAGTCAAAGAGGCGGCTAAAGATTTTGCCAAAGATGATGCAGTCAAGGCTACAGAAATTACTGCCAATAAAGCCAGCGATAACAAGCCTGAGGGGAAGTCTGAAACCAAGCCCGATACCAAGGCACCTGTCGTTGATAAGACTGCGGCTACCACTACCACGCAGGAAAAAACCGATGCCAAACCAGCAGATGCTGCGGCTAAGCCTGCTGATGCAGTCGATGATAAATACGTTTATTATCTGCAAGCTGGCGCATTTCGCGAGCAGGCAGATGCAGAAAGTGCCCGTGCAAAACTCGCATTGATCGGATTTGAGGCGCGTATTAGCGAAAAGCCTTCGGATACGGGAAACCTGTATCGCGTGCGTATCGGTCCTTTCAATCAGATTGAAACAATGAACCGAATGCGCGCCAAGTTGTCTGAGAATAGTGTGGATGTGGCCGTTGTCCGGACTGCCAAATAACATAAACAAGTGACTAATCTAAAGGAAATATGATGCGTTTTATCCGTCAAATGACACAGAAATTATTGTTGGTAGCTGGTTTAGGTTTGTGCGCCTTGTCAGCAAGTGCTGCGCCTACCAGTCCAGAAAATGGCAAGGAATACGCAACGCTGGAAAGACCGCAGCCAGTCGATAGCGGAAAGAAAATTGAAGTCATTGAATTTTTCGCTTATTACTGCCCGCATTGCAATGCGTTGGAGCCGTTATTGGCTGACTGGGTAAAAAAACAAGGTGACAATATTGTCTTCAAGCGCGTGCACGTATCGGACAGTCGGGTCCTGCCGCAGCAAAAATTATTTTATACCTTAGAAGCACTGGGTAAGGTCGATGAATTACATGCCAAGGTGTTTCATACATTCCACGTCGAGCGTAACAACCGTCTGATGTCCGACGCTGATGTGCTGGAATTTGCCGTCAAATCAGGTATCGACAAACAAAAATTCCTCGACGTCTATAACTCGTTTTCTGTGCAGAGCAAACTGAGCCGTGCGACACAATTGATGTCCGCTTATCAGGTCGATTCTTGGCCTAAGCTTGCTATTGATGGGCGCTATGTGACTTCACCAGTGATGGCTGCCAGCGGTATGGGACGCGTCACAGAAGATGCTCAGAACCTTGCACAAATCCAGGTGCTTGACTCGCTGGTCAGCAAAATTCAACGCGAAAAAAATGCACCGGCAGCCACAACGCCAGCAACACCGGCAGCCTCAGCAGCAAAAGCTGCATCAAAGAAGAAGTAATACTAATCATTCCGGGCTTGCCCTGAATCTAAGGAAGTCCGTCAGTCAATGGCGGACTTTTTTTATATGACAACCGTTTTTATTACCGGTGCATCATCCGGCATAGGCGCTGAACTGGCCCGTCGTTATGCAGAGCAAGGCGCTGTCCTGGGTCTGGTCGCCCGTCGCCAGGACGTATTAGAGCAATTACGGCAGAGTTTGCCCGGTGCGGATCAGCACTACATCTATGCTGTCGACGTTACCGATCACAACGCGCTGGCCAGCGCTGCGAATGACTTTATTCGCAAGGTAGGTCGTGTGAATGTCGTGATTGCAAACGCTGGTGTATCCGTCGGCACGCTGACGGAACATGCGGAGGACATCCCTGTATTTGCCCGCGTCATTGAGACTAATCTGATCGCCACCGTAGCGACATTTTCACCATTTATTCAAGTAATGCAGGCTTATGCAAAAGAGTATCCGTGCCGACTAGTCGGCATTGGCAGTGTTGCCGGTATCCGTGGCCTGCCAGGTGCCGAAGCCTACAGTGCATCGAAGGCTGCCGTGATCAGTTATTGCGAATCCCTACGCGTTGAACTGAGAGGAAGCGGTATCCAGGTAGTTACGATCGCTCCCGGCTATATTGATACGCCGATGACACGGGACAATCCCTATCCCATGCCTTTTTTGATGCCAGTCAAAGCCTTCTCAGTGGCAGCGCTTGCTGCGATAGGCCGGGGCGATTCTTACCGTGTGATCCCGTGGCAAATGGGCGTCGTTGCCAAGATACTCCGGCTTTTGCCAAACTTCTTGTATGACGCCGTATTTGCGAAAGCGCGCCGTAAGCCTCGTGCCAGCGAAACCTGAACACAATGGAAACGTCCTTAATTTTTACCGATGCGATAGGTCAGCAGCATCGTCCGTACAGGCCAGCGGATGATGCTGTCCGCATTATCAGTCTCGTGCCATCAATTACCGAGTTACTCTGTGATCTTGGACTGGCGAAGTATTTGGTGGGGCGTACAGGATTTTGTATTCATCCGGCAGCGGCAATTAAAAACATTCCCAAAGTCGGCGGTACCAAAGATGTCAATGTAGAGAAAATCAGACGCCTCGCACCGACGCATCTGATCGTCAATATCGATGAGAATGAAAAGCCCACCGTCGATCAGCTTGCCGGATTTGTTCCTCATATCGTTGTTACGCATCCGACTACGCCACGCGACAATCTGGATCTGTATCGCATGTTAGGTGGCATATTTGGTGTGGCTGCTGCGGCAGAATTGCTGTGCTCTGAATTTGAACTTGCCTATCACGACCTACCCGAACACAAGCATCCGCAGCGAGTGCTGTACTGTATCTGGCAAGACCCATGGATGACGGTGTCGCAAGACACCTATATCGCCAATATGCTAGCGCTGATCGGCTGGCAGCAATGGCGCACCGGCAAACCTGAGCAAATACCCTCTCAGCGTTATCCATCGTTCGCGTGGAACGATGAGCTGGTGCATGGCATTGACCGCGTCCTGCTATCCAGCGAACCCTATCGTTTTACAGACACCCATGTCGAAGCACTAGAAAAGCAGCTGGGCAAACCGGTTCAGTTAGTCGATGGTGAAATGCTGTCGTGGTATGGCAGCAGGGCTATCCAGGGGTTACGTTATCTCAGTGCATTAGAGCAGACTTAAGAAACGGCGCTCTAGCGGCATGTCTAAGTTGACCCTTGTTGAACCATGCTGAACCGGGCTTCAGATATAGCTCGACGCGATATCACAGAACGGCAAAATTTTTATTTTGTTTAGATCATTTCCCCTATTTTTATCTTTCTTCAGTGGAAGATTACTCATAAAAGACACAATCAGTCGCATCCTTGTTGACACATATTGAAGGCCGCGCAGATACTGCAAACCATCCTCTTTGCTTGCAATGAGGGGCGCTGGTGACTTGCAATAAAGCAGTATCCGGCAATATCTTGTGACACCTGTTCTCAGCTTGATTCTGATGATGACTTTGAATTAGTCTTCCCTCCAAGTCACCAGCATCGCGGACACAGGTATGCACTACATGGATGCATATTGCAGGCTTATATTTTGCTTTCAACTAAATAAATGACGTCGTCTTTTCAATCTGAAAAATTGGCTAAAAGAGGACAGACGTATCCGTTTTGTGTACATTTTTTGGGGAATCCTGTTATGACCATTTTGCGAAGAGCTGTTCTGCTTGCTCTCTACGGCGCGACTGCTGCCACTGTTAGCCCTGTCGTATTTGCCCAGACTGCGCCGGCAGCCGATAAAGCTGACGCTGGTATTCAGACCATGACGATTGTCGGATCGCGTCGTGCAAATAATTCTGCGACAGATACGCCATTGCCGATCGATTTCATCTCCTTGACCAAGGTTGCCGAGCAAGGTGGTCAGTTTGATCTCGCGCAGACCTTGCAGTATCTGTCCCCTTCTTTTAACTCGACGCGCCAAACCGGTGCTGACGGTGCCGATCTGATTGATTCTGCTGCATTGCGCGGTCTCGGTTCAGACCAGACTCTGGTTCTGGTAAATGGCAAGCGTCGCCATACCGTCTCGCTGGTCAATCTGTTTGGTGCACGCAATCGTGGCAATACCGGTACCGATCTGAACTCTATCCCGATGATGGCGATCAACAACGTACAGATTTTGCGTGACGGTGCAGCGGCGCAGTACGGCTCTGACGCGATTGCCGGTGTCATGGACATCACTCTGAAAAAGAACCTTGGTTGTGAAGCGGTATTTGGTTACAGCCAATATTCCGCCGGTGACGGTAAGAGTTTTTTACCATCGGCTTATTGCGGTATCCAGATCGGTGAAAAAGGCGTGATCGGTATCACGGCTGAGTACACGGATCGTGGTCGCTCGAATCGTGCTGATCCTGGCAACCCACGTACCATCGGCGACACCAAGGTACAAGGCCCTACGGTGTATGTAAATGGTGAGTTGCCGAACGGCGGTAGCGATAAATTTTATTTCACTCTTGGTACGCAACAGCGGAAGGCCTCATCTGCGGCATTCGCGCGCGGTGGCATCGGTTCCGACGACATCCCGTCGCGCAACTCTGCTGCCATGTATCCGAATGGCTTTGTTCCCTATATCAACGGCGATATCAACGATATTTATGGCACGGCTGGCTATAAATGGCAGCTTGGTGAATGGCGCGCAGACTTGTCCCAGACTTATGGTTACAACGAGCTGAAATACAACATCACTAATACGCTGAACGCCTCGATTGCGAACAAGGATTTGCTGGCAGGTGGTAAAGGAATCAGTCCTAGCAGTTTCAACGCAGGGGGTTTTTCTTTTTCACAAGCGACCACCAACCTTGATTTCAGTCGCTTTTTTGATGGTTTCATGAACGGTGTGAACGTCGCCTTTGGTGGTGAATATCGTCGTGAAAACTACAAAATCAATGCAGGCGAACCTGGCTCATATATTGATGCCGACGGTGTAGGTTTTGGTGGTAATGCCGGTAGTCAGGGTTTCCCAGGTTTTCAGCCTGGCGATAAGACTGACAAGAGCCGTAACAGCGTTGCAGCCTATCTTGATATTGAAACCGATGTCAGCGATCGTTTCAAAGTACAGACTGCGGTTCGCGGCGAACGCTATAGCGACTTTGGTTCTACCCTCACGGGTAAACTGGCCGGCAGCTACAAGCTGAACAATGTCGCTCTGTTGCGTGGCTCGCTTAGCACAGGTTTCCGTGCACCGTCGCTGCAACAAGTGTATTTTTCCTCGACGTTTACTGACTTCATCAGCGGTGTGCCACAAGACGTCGTACTCGCACCAAACGGCAGTGCAGCAGCGAATGCCGCAGGTATTCCGAAGCTGAAAGAAGAAAAATCTAAGAACTACACCTTGGGTGTCACGCTGACACCGGCAAAAGCTTTGTCCATCACAGCTGATTTGTATCGTATCGATATCAAGGACCGCATCGTATTGTCAGGCCGTTTTGACTCCGATAACTATCCGGCACTCGGCGCGACTCTGGCAACTCTGGGAGTTGGTCAGGCACAATTCTTCGTCAACTCCATCGATACCAAAACCCAAGGTGTTGATTTGACGCTGACTCACAAGATGGATTTTGCCGGTGCCAAACTTGGAACCTATTTCGGGCTGAACTATAGCAAGACCGAAGTGACCAAAGTCCACCCACCAGCTTCACTGGCAGGTTTCGAGGATGTCGTTTTGTCTGAACGCGAAAGACTGTTTATCGAAAACGGTGGCCCACGTCTGAAGGCAACCTTAGGCTTTGATTACACTCGCGGCCCTTGGGAAAGCGATATTAAGATCATCCATTTCGGTGCGCAGACACTAGGTACTTTCTCCGGTACGGCTGCTGGTGTGCCGAACGCGTATTACGCACCTAAGACCTCGGCTGACGTGAGCCTGACTTATGCGTTTAACGATACAACCAAGCTGACCATCGGTGCGAATAACGTCTTCAACGTCAAACCAACACGACAAAATCCGGATGAAACCGATAACGGTTTCTACTACGATAGCGTGCAGTTTGGTCTGAACGGTGCTTCATATTTCGCAAGACTGTGGAAAAAATTCTAAACCAGACGGCATAGCGTGAAAAAGATAATGGCAGCAATTTCGGTTGCTGCCATTTTTTATTGATTCAACAGGCGCTCAATACAGTCACTGTTCAGCCACTGTTAATCAGGATCGATACGGTAATTGAACTCATAGTGATGTTTGCCGTCTGCAATCGTGATCGCCAGTGTGCCGCTGAGTCCGCGCAGCTCATCCGTACCTGAATCAGGGACGACAGTGCACGACAAGGTCGCTACGTCACGCGTCATGATCCCATTGTGTTGCAAGGCAAAGCTACCGTGGCGACCATGCAGGCTGCCCGTCACAAACTCGATGGCAACATAGCCTGCCGAGCCTTTTACTGCCGTACCGGCGCTTAGCATTTCGCCTTGGCTGCTACCTTGCAGGTCACCATGGAATTGCTTATCAATTGCGCGCCTGCCCATCATTGAATGAGCATCACCATGATGCAAACTGAGCGTGGGGAGTGTGACTTCAAATGTGCCGCGTGCTTGATGATTCATGAAGGTCTTGCCTTTCAGGGGGATTACCGGGGGATGTGTTGATTCCTCAGACTATCACTGAAAATGGCGTGCTAAGGATTATTTTCATTACTCTTGTTCCGACGGCGAACGCAGTGGCAAGTGCAGGATAAAGCACGCACCGTCACCTGGATTGCTCTCAACATGGATATTGCCGCCAAGCAGAGAGGTCACGATGTTATAAACGATATTCAACCCTAATCCACTGCCGCCTTTGCCAAGCTTGGTGGTAAAAAATGGATCAAAGATGCGTGGAATATCATCTTGCCGTATGCCGACACCGTTATCCCGGAAGCGGATCTCGACGGTCTCATTATTGAGTAATCGTGCTGAGAGCCGGACTTCTCCTTTGGTCTTCGACTCAAAGCCATGCAAAATCGCATTGTCGATCAGATTACTGATGACTTGCTCCAGCGGACCGGGATAGCTATCCATCTCGATATTCGCAGCGATATCCAGATCGACTTTAATTCCTGACTGACGAATTTTCATCATCACGGTGGCAATAATATCGCTGCCGACCTTGGCCAGATTAAAGCGCCTGCGCTTGGAGCTTGCCTGATCAACGGCGACCTGTTTAAAACTGCTGATCAGATCACCCGCGGCATTGAGTCCGCGCTCCAGCAATGCCGAGGCATGGCTGGCTTCGGCTACATACTGTTGCAAGTCCGAGCGCCGCAATTGCCCTTGTTCGATTAATTTATTAAATTCGCCGGTACGTTCTTTGAGAGTGCTTGAAATCAGCAGGCTATTGCCGATCGGGGTATTCAATTCATGCGCTACGCCGGCCACGAGCGAGCCGAGTGCAGCCAGTTTTTCGCTGCGGATCAGATCGTCTAAGGCGCTACGCAGTTCGCTGGTACGTTCCGCGACGTTTTTTTCCAGCATTGCGTTGGCATTGGAGAGTGCGAGTTGCGCATTCTTGAGATCCGTAATATCCGTGTAAGTCGTGATGAAACCACCCAGCTCACCCTCGTCATGATACGGCGTGCCCTGCACCAGATGGGTATGACCATTCGGGCGTCTGCGCTCAAACCGGTGTGCTTCAAAACGCTTTGCCAGAGCAAGCCGTTGCTGCACCTGCTGCTCCCTATCACCGTCACCATATTCACCGCGCTCCGCCATGATTCTCAGCAAGTCGGCGAAATGTCTGCCCTCGTTAATGACTGCCGGATCGTAATTCAGGACGTCGATAAAACTCTGATTCCAGAGTTGCAGTTTTAAGTCCTTATCAAACACGCTGATACCTTGCGGCATACTGCTCAGTACGGTTTGCAGTAATAACGACTGTCGTTTGTATTCCCGCTCGATATTGCGTTTATTCGTCACATCAACAAAGGTCATTACAAAGCCGCCGGTGCTGACGGGTGTACTGCTTATTTCAATCAGTTTGCCATCGGATCGCTTACGCTCGTAAGCATAGGCCTGACCTTGCTTTAGCGTTTGTAGCAGCCGGGTGAATTTTTCTTCGGCGGTTTTGCCAAACTCGCCGTATTCGCCGCGTTCGATATTAAACGAAATGATGGCGTGAACGTGAGGCGGTCCCTGTTCAAACAAATACTCAGGTAAACCCAGTATCTGTAAGACCGCCTGATTCCAGGTCGCGATACGCCATGACTCATCGATGAGCGCGACTCCGCCAGGAAAGTTATCGAGCACTACCTGGAGTGTAGAGTTTTTTTGTTGCGTCGCCTGTTCTGCTAATTTCCGACTGCTCAGATCGCGCACCACCAGAATCGTGCGCGTCGTTCCGTTATCTGTCAGGCAGCTTAACCCCAGTTCTGCCGGAAAAAGACTGCCATCCAATCGGCGCGCCATCCATTCAAAGCGTTGAGGTATGCCTTCGTTAGCCAGCCTTACATACTCACGCGCCGTCGGCAAGGATAAGCGGCCGTCCGGTTGTATTTCAGGAGAAAAGTCGATGGGAGAAATGCGGGAAAATTGCTCGCGTGTCGCACCGTACAAGCGCTCGGCACTCGGGTTACAGTCAACAAACCGCGTCCCTTCCAGCACCAGCATGGCATCCAGTGATTGTTCGACCATCGCTTGATAGATCGCCTCCCGAGAGATGCCGTGGGAGCCAAACATGGTAGTAGGCATGCCGTCCGAAGGGCTCATACCAAATCCGCACTGGCTGGCAGGACAGGCAGGACAGACGCAGCGAGCTTGGCAAGCGCAGCTTGCCTGAATAAAAACGCCGCACGTCCTCCATCTGCCATGCTGTCCCCTATTTTTGTTTCAGGCTCCCAGAATAGTACAGATCGCTAATGAAAAATAGAGGGCATGGTGTTTTCCGCTGAGCGTCGTTGTTCGCTGGAATACAGATGGCTGGCCGGCGAGGTGGTTGTGAGTCTTTCGCGCTTCTGTATGAGTTATTTATTCGTCAGCGAGACGCCGGCAATCACTAGCAAGCCACCGACCACCATTGATACCAAAACAGGCTCACCCAGTAGCAGCGAACTCAGGCTGATGCCAAACACTGGCACCAGATTATTAAAAACAGCCGTGCGGGCAGGTCCTATTGACTTAACTCCTTCGTAATACCATACAAAGCCAATCACCGTACCGAACGCCCCCAGATACACGATCGCTGCCAGCACAGGCCAGGTAAAGTGACTCCAGTCGACATCGCGAATTTCAAACAAGGAGCCGCAGGTTAGCAGCAATAATCCCCACAGCGATGCATACGTGGTGGCTGCGATCGGGCTTAAACCCTTCAGCGCATGGCGGCCGATGATGGTATAGGCTGCCCAAGCACAAACGGCACACAGCATAAACAATTCGCCGACACCGACCGATTGCGACAGGTCATGCACGGCGCCTGCTAGATCGCCACGCGTAATCACAATCGCCGCGCCGACAAAGGCAATCGCGATCCCCAGCCATTTACGTGCGCCGAGGCGTTCGCCAAACAGCAGCGCGAGCGCCAGTGCCGTGACGATGGGGTTAAGTGCCACAAACAAAGCAGTGCGTCCCGCAGGCATGCGAGCCAGCGCAGAAAAAAAGCAAATGTTATATAGAAAAATCCCCGTCGCACCCAGTGCAAAGGTCGCATGCAGTTGCGGCCGGGTCAGCTTGGGCAAGCCACCTTCAACCCGCCATGCGAGTAACAGCAATAAACCACTGGCGACCAGAAACCGTCCCGTCGCGGCGATCAGGTGTGGGATCTGCTGAGCGACCATTTTGCCCGCAATAAAAGTACCGCCCCAGAACAAGGCGACGCAGATCAGTTTGAGATAAGTACGGAGTGGTGCGTGTGGGTTAGTGGGCATGAGAGTGTTAAGAAAAAAGTCTGATGATAATCAAAGCATGGTCAAAGGATAGGTAGAAACATCAGATATTTGAGCTAAATAGGGGAGTATCTGCTATTTAAACGAGATTCCGCAGGTACTGCAAGCGGAACGGGCGAGTTGATATTGATACTCCACCTTAGTATATGCGTGATGCTGATGCCGGATTGCCCTTAGTCTTACGATGTTTTGTAGCGCTTCGTAGCATTTTGCAGCGTCTCATCGTAACGATGTCGCCTCAGTTCAGTTAATCCTGAATATCCTGATCGTCTATAAGAGTCGTTAAGGGAGTCCCGTGTCCGGTCCGCAATCTGGGCTAAACACGGATAAACCGCAGGATGCCGTCAGCACCAAGTTCACGACGCAACACGCCGTCAAACCACAGCTTGTGCAGATGGGCCAGCGCTTCGCCCATGGCGAAGGTGATCTGATGCGCATCGAGCGGGCGGCGGAACATGACAGGTACGATGTCGGCAGCGGATTGCAGCGTGACACAGACGTCAACTACTTCGGCCAGACGGTCGCGGTGATGGTCGTTGAGTTGCTGAATCCTGGTGTGTAAACCGCGAAAGGGTTTGCCATGGGATGGCAGGATCAGCACGTCCTCGGGCAACGATGCATATTTCGCCAGCGAGTCCAGATACTGTTGCACCGGATTGGCTTCCGGTTCGATCGCGAATACCGAGACATTGGTCGAGATCCGCGGCAGTACCATGTCGCCAGCGATCAGCAGACCTAAATCTGCGCAATACAGCGAAGCGTGTTCTGGCGAATGTCCAAAACCAGTGATCACCTGCCAGTCGCGCCCGCCAATGCGTACGGGTCGCCCCTCCTGCATGCGGTGATAAGCGGTCGGCACCGAGGGGACCAGCGTGGTGTAATAGCTTTTGCGCTCCTGAATTTTTTCCTGCATGTCAGTGACCATGCCGTGTTTTTTAAAGTGCGGAAACATGGCGCTCCCGTCTGCACCCGGCAAGCTCGCCGACATCATGCGTGCAAACGCATATTCTCCTGCTGTCATCCACAACGGTGCCTGCCAGCGACTGCAAAGCCAGTCCGCCAGCCCGACATGATCAGGGTGACAATGCGTCGCAATCACCCGGACGACCGGCAAGCCGCGCAGCCCTGCATCGGGATTGCCGAACAAACTCTCCCATGCCGCACGCGTCGCATCGCTGGAAATCCCGCAATCAACCAAGGTCCATCCACGTACCGATCCATGCTCGTTTTCATATACATCTTCGATCAGCCACAAATTAATGTGATTCAGCGCAAACGGTAAGCCCATCCTGACCCATAGCACACCGGGGGCGATTTCTGTGGTCTGCCCGAGCTCAGGCACATGCTCACCGAGCGGGTAGTCGAGTTGCAATTCCAATGGATTCATCGTGGTACTTTCACTAGGTAGTGCTTTGCTAAGTTGAGGGCGTACACAGCCGCCACAGAATGTCCTACAATGCGATTTTGCCTGATTTGACGTTTACGTAAACGGCATTTGTGACGCATTGTGCACATCACGAGCCTGAATTTTGCAATGCCCAGGTTCGCTTTGTTTCGCCCCAGATTGTAATCAACTATTTACTTCCTTGTTTCTGCCTATGGCCACCTACACGATTACAGAACTCGCCAAAGAATTCGATATCACCCCGCGTGCAATTCGTTTCTACGAGGATCAGGGTTTGATTAGCCCGACGCGCGACGGCCCGACCGGCCGCAATCGCGTGTATACCGCCCGTGAACGCACGCACCTGAAGCTGACCTTGCGCGGCAAGCGGCTCGGTCTCAGCCTGTCCGATATCAAGAGTCTGGTCGATATGTACGGTTCGCCCAAGGATACCGAAGTGCAGTTGCAAAGTTTCTTGCAGGTACTGGCACGGCATCGGGCGGCGCTGGAGCAGCAGCGCGAGGATATAGAGATCATGCTGGCTGAAATCAGTGCCCACGAGGAAGAAAGTCAGCGTTTATTGGCTGAACAGGCAGGTGGCAAGTAAAACTACGATAAGCCTTGTGCCGATTTGATTGACGTTTACGTAAACGTCAATTTAACGTATGATTTTCAGACTCATCAGCGCACCTTGCCTGTACGTCGGCACTGTGCCACTGAACTACCCTGATTTTCACCGCTATCAGAGGATGTATGGACCAATTGACAACACCCGCAGCCCTGGATCACACGCTCGCTTTTATGCTGCTGGAAAGCTTTAACAAGCAAGGCGCCCTGACCTCATGGGATGCGCGCCTGACCAGTATGATGCCCGGCGCCTGTGAAATTGTTGTGCCGATGAGTAGTAAAGTAAGTCAGCAGCACGGCTATTTTCACGGTGGTGTGATGGGCGCCTTAGCCGATGCGGCAGGCGGCTATGCGGCGAATACCTTGCTGATGCCAGTAAGTGAGTGCTTAACTGCTGAGTATAAAATCAACATCATGTCGCCCGGTATTGGCGACACCCTGATCGCCCGCGGTAAGGTCGTCAAGGCAGGAAAAACGCTGGTCGTTTCTAGTGCAGAACTCTTTGTCGTCAATCAGGGAAAAGAGAAACTCTGCGCCGTTATGCAGCAGACTTTATTTGTAATTCCCAGGGAGAACTCCTGACATTGACTGAGCGCAGGGGATGTAGTCCCGGAAAATGCGTCATCAGCAGCGCCCGGAAGCGTAATATGAAGTACAACAACTTTTAATAATGAAGTGAGGATGACATGCTCCATCTACCAGGTTTGACTTTTGATCACGGCGAAGACATCGCCGCTCTGCGCGAGACAATTCAACAATTTGCCGCCGCCGAAATCGCCCCACGTGCTGCTGAGATCGACCGCAATGACCAGTTTCCCATGGATCTGTGGCGCAAAATGGGCGACCTCGGCATTCTGGGCATCACCGTCGGCGAAGAATATGGCGGCGCGAATATGGGCTATCTCGCCCACATCATCGCCATGGAAGAAATTTCCCGCGCTTCTGCATCGGTCGGCTTGTCCTACGGCGCGCATTCAAATTTGTGTGTGAACCAGATCAAACGCAACGGTAGCGAAGAGCAAAAACAAAAATACCTGCCAAAACTGATCTCCGGTGAACATATCGGCGCGCTCGCCATGTCCGAGCCAAACGCCGGTTCCGACGTCGTCAGCATGAAATTGCGCGCCGATTGGAAAGGTGATCGCTGGGTATTGAATGGCACCAAGATGTGGATCACGAATGGTCCTGACGCCGATGTGCTGGTGGTCTACGCGAAAAACGATCTGGAAGCAGGTCCACGCGGCATGACGGCTTTCCTGATCGAAAAGAATTTCAAGGGATTTAGCATTGCGCAAAAACTCGACAAGCTCGGCATGCGCGGTTCTCACACCGGTGAACTGGTATTCCAGGATTGTGAAGTGCCCGCAGAAAACGTCCTCGGCGGTCTGGGTAAAGGCGTGAATGTCTTGATGTCCGGCCTGGATTTCGAGCGCACCGTCTTGTCCGGCGGACCGCTGGGCATCATGCAGGCTTGTATGGATGCAGTCGTTCCTTACGTGCATGACCGCAAGCAGTTCGGTCAGCCGATCGGCGAATTCCAGTTGATGCAAGGCAAACTCGCCGATATGTATTCCACCATGATGGCGTGTAAGGCTTATGTCTATGCGGTCGGTCAGGCATGTGATCGCGCCACCAATCCCGAGCAAATCCGTGCCCTGCGCAAAGATGCCGCCGGTGCGATTTTGTACTCTGCAGAAAAAGCGACCTGGATGGCGGGCGAAGCGATCCAGACACTGGGCGGTAACGGTTATATCAATGAATATCCGGTAGGACGCCTGTGGCGCGATGCCAAGCTGTATGAAATTGGCGCAGGTACCAGCGAAATTCGTCGTATGCTGATTGGCCGTGAATTGTTTGCTGAAACGAAGTAAGTTCGTGAAGCTCTTTCCTGCTTACGAGAGCGGGAAGAGCATCACGAGAGCGTTTGCACGCATATTTCTCCAGCCTCTAGTGAAGTTCTAGCGAATTTCCAGAGAAATACAGCGCAGCACATCAACCAATTGCCAATTATTTATTGTCTATCGCCGATCACATGACGCCTTTGCACATATCAACACCTTTGCTGCAGCATCGTAGCCTGTCGGTTCAGCTCGACAAAGCGGTCTGGTTGAAAATGGAAAACACACAGCCCTCCGGTTCATTCAAGCTGCGCGGTATCGGCTTGCTGTGCCAGCGTGCGGTGGCCAAAGGCGCGACGCATCTGGTCTGTCCGTCGGGTGGCAATGCTGGATTTGCCGCCGCTGTTGCGGGTGCAGCTTTAGGTGTTCGCACCACCATCGTCGTGCCGCACACGACACCGGACAATGTACGTCAGGCGATTCGTGCTATCGGTGCCGAACTGATCGTCGAAGGCAAGCAATGGGATGACGCAAATCAACTTGCTCTTGCTATGTGTCAGGACCCTGCGGCGGTGTATATCCCGCCTTTCGATCATCCCGATATCTGGGACGGCAACGCGACCTTGATTGATGAAGTTGTGAATGCTGGCCATGTATTTGATGTCGTTGTTTGCTCAGTCGGCGGTGGTGGACTGATGAGTGGTGTGGTGCAAGGCTTGCAGCGTAATGGTCTGGCACATATTCCCGTGATAGCGGTTGAAACAGACGGTGCGGCCTCTTTGCATGCAGCCGTGCAGGCCGGTGAGCTGGTCACCTTGCCGGCGATCACATCGGTTGCCAGTACGCTGGGTGCCCGTCGGGTCGCACCGCAAGCGTTTCAGTACACGAAAGAACATGAGATAACGACGGTGACCGTCACCGATGCGCAGGCGATCCATGCTTGCCTGCGCTTTGCCGATGATATGCGTGCGCTGGTGGAGCCTGCTTGCGGTGCTGCATTGGCGGTGGCTTATCAGAATTTACCGGTTTTGGCGCAATACCAACGTCCTTTGATGATTGTGTGTGGCGGAATGGGGGTAGATCTGGCGAACTTGGCGAAGCTAGGTACACTAGCGCTTAGCCCATCACTAACATGAGCATGATGAGCTACCCTTTTTAATCTGCCAGCCGAGTCGCCATGCCCCAAGTCGCCTTCCCTAAACTGTTGTCATCCCAGATTGCGTTCGATATTGCCCGCATGATCATGGATGGCTTCGACAAGCATTACCGCTTGTTCCGCGCATCGAGCCAGACGGCCAAGCGCGATTTTGAATCAGGCGACTGGAAGGCTGCACAAAATGCGGCGAGAGAGCGTATCGGTTACTACGACAAGCGTGTAAAAGAGTGTGTGCAAAGTCTGGAAGATGAGTACGATGAAGACGATCTGACCGACGAAGTTTGGCGCGAGGTCAAACTGCATTACATGGGGTTGCTGATCGATCATCTGCAACCTGAGCTGGCCGAGACTTTTTACAATACGGTCTGTACCAAAATGCTGCACCGTAATTATTTTCATAATGACTTCATCTTTGTACGTCCCGCCGTATCGACCGAATACATCGAAAACAAAGAGACGCCGCCGACCTACCGCGTATATTACCCGGCTACTGATGGTCTGCATTACACGCTGAAACGTATCGTCACGAATTTCCAGCTCAAAGCGAATTTTTCTGATCTTGACAGAGACATCGGCTTCGTCGCCGAGCGTCTCACGGCCATCTTTGGCAACGATAAGATCGAACCCAATCATCAGATTCAGGTACTGGCGAATTTATTCTTCCGTAATAAGGGTGCCTATATTGTCGGTAAAGGCATCAACGGCAACAAAGAATATCCGTTCGTCGTCCCCATCCTGCATAACCGTAAAGGCGAACTGGTACTGGATACCGTCTTATTCGACAATATCCAGATCACGGTCTTGTTCTCATTTACCCGCGCTTATTTCATGGTTGATATGCTGGTGCCGTCGGCCTATGTCCAGTTTATCCGCAGCATTTTGCCGAAGAAACCACGCAGCGAAATCTATACGATTCTGGGTTTGCAAAAGCATGGCAAGAATTTGTTCTACCGCGACTTTTTACATCATCTCAAATATTCATCTGACCGCATCGAGGCCGCACCGGGTATCCGCGGCCTGGTCATGCTGGTATTTGCTTTACCGTCGTTTCCGTATGTGTTTAAGCTGATCAAAGACAGTTTTCCGCCACCGAAAGAGACTACCAAAGCACTGATCAAAGAAAAATACCAGCTCGTCAAAAATCATGACCGTGTCGGCCGCATGGCAGATACGCTGGAGTATTCGGACGTGGCATTTCCACGTGCCCGTTTTTCGGATGAATTGCTGGCAGAGATCAAGCAATTTGCCCCGTCGATTTTGGAAGAAGATGACGATGAAATCATCATCAAGCATCTGTACATTGAACGTCGCATGGTGCCGCTGAACATCTTTCTGACCGAAGCAGAAAAGCGCGGTGATGATGCGGCTATCGAGCACGGCATAGCTGAATATGGCAATGCTATTAAGGAACTGGTCGCAGCGAATATTTTTCCTGGGGATATGCTGTACAAAAACTTTGGCGTGACCCGTCACAGCCGTGTCGTGTTTTACGATTACGATGAGATTGAATACATCAGCGATTGTAATTTTCGCGTGATCCCGCAGCCGCGTAATGAAGAAGACGAAATGTCCGCAGAGCCTTGGTATCCGATCGCTAGGAATGATGTGTTTCCTGAGCAGTTCGGCACCTTCTTGCTTGGCAATACCAAGGTGCGCCAGTATTTCATGAAGCACCATGCGGATCTGCTGACGGCAGATTACTGGCAGACCCGTAAAAAACGCATCATGGAAGGCAAGGTCGATGACGTTTTTCCGTATCCGCAAGAAGTGCGTTTCAGCCACGCCAGCGCGTATCCGGGACACCAGACGACGACAGCCAATGCGCAGAAGGCTGCCGGAACTACTAATGATTAAGAATGTATAAATTGCTTACATTAACCGCATTGACCCACTCGAATTTTTGACTATTTTTTGGAGACAAACATGAATGATCCTATCGTTATCGTCGGTGCTGCACGCACTCCTATGGGCGCGTTTCAGGGCGATTTTTCCTCACTGACAGCCAGCCAGTTAGGTGCAGTCGCTATCAAGGCGGCAGTTGAGCGTTCCGGTGTCAAACCGGAACTGGTTGAAGAAGTCCTGTTCGGTAACTGCCTGATGGCAGGCCAGGGACAAGCGCCAGCGCGTCAGGCGCTGCTGGCCGCGGGTTTGCCGATGTCTACCGGTGCGGTTACCTTGTCAAAAATGTGCGGCTCCGCGATGAAAGCAACCATGATGGCGTTCGATTCCATCAGTGCGGGCAGCAATGACGTGGTAGTAACAGGCGGTATGGAATCCATGACCAACGCGCCGTATCTGATTCCTAAAGCACGCGGCGGCTACCGCATCGGTCACGGTCAGATTTTTGATCATATGATGCTTGATGGACTGGAAGATGCCTATGACAAAGGCCGGTCGATGGGAACGTTCGCTGAGGATTGTTCTGCAAAATATCAGTTCAGTCGTGAAGAACAGGATGCCTTTGCGATCGCGTCAGTTAAACGTGCGCAGGCTGCAACTGCGGATGGTTCTTTTGCCTGGGAAATTGCACCCGTCACCGTATCTGGTCGCGGCGGAGACGTGATCATCGACAAAGATGAAGGCCCGCTCAAAGCCAAGCTCGACAAAATTCCTGCATTGAAACCAGCATTTAAAAAAGACGGCACTATCACTGCTGCATCGTCCTCTTCGATCAACGATGGTGCTGCTGCACTGGTATTAATGCGTGAATCAAAAGCCAAAGAACTCGGCCTGACACCGATCGCCAAAATCCTCGGTCACGCCAGCCATGCACAAGAACCAGGCTGGTTCACCACAGCACCCATTGGCGCGATTGAAAAGCTGTATAAAAAAATTGGCTGGACAACCGCTGATGTCGATCTGTTCGAAATCAATGAGGCCTTCGCCGCAGTACCAATGGCGGCAATGAAAGACCTCGGTATTTCTCATGACAAGGTCAATGTACACGGTGGTGCCTGCGCGCTCGGCCATCCTATCGGCGCATCCGGTGCCCGTATCGTGATTACCCTGATCGGCGCCCTGAAGAAACAAGGTAAAAAACGCGGCGTCGCATCGCTATGTATCGGTGGCGGTGAAGGTACGGCGATGGCGATCGAGTTGGTGTAAAACGGCTATATTACATTCAATTTCCGAAAAGCATAGTGAGAGTTTCGCCCCACTCTATCTATCGGGAATTGAATCAATTTATGCGCGAACTTAGGTATTAAATTCCGCATAAAAATAATTGTTCACGGTTCAAATAAAAGTAGATAACTATGCCTACAGCACTCATCCTTGGCGCGTCACGCGGTATCGGTCACGAACTGGCCCTGCAATATAAGGCCGCCGGATGGCGCGTGATTGCCACTGCACGTAAAGCTGTCGATCTGTCCGCCTTGCAAGCCCTGGGCTGTGAGGCCATGCCTTTGGATGTGACGAATATTAATGACTGTGGTGGCCTCGGCTGGCGGCTCGATGATGAAAAAATCGACGTCGCTATTTTGAATGCTGGTGTCTATGGCCCGCGCACGACGGGCTTGCAGACACCGCATGACACGCAATTTGATGAAGTGATGCATACCAATGTGCTGGCGGCGATGCGGATATTGCCGATGGTGTTGCCGCTGGTTGAAAACGCTGGTGGTCGCCTTGCCGTGATTTCATCCATGATGGGCTCCATTAGTGAGCGCAACGGTAGCCACGGCTGGTTATATCGCGCCAGTAAAGCTGCTTTGAATTCTGTGCTCAAGGATGTGTCTTTGCAGACGCAACAGGCAATTTGTGTAGCGCTGCATCCGGGGTGGGTCAAAACAGAAATGGGCGGTATCGGTGCTGAACTTACTGTGGAAGACAGTGCGCAAGGAATACGCAAAACACTGGCCGGTCTGCACGCCGACGACAACGGACAATTTTTTAATTACAACGGTTCCAGCCTGAGCTGGTAACTAACAACAGAACCACGAGACAGAGTATGTTACTAACGCCAGAACACGAAATGATACGCGATGCCATTCGCGCCTTTGCCCAGGAAAAATTAGTACCAAACGCCGCGCGCTGGGATAAGGAACATCATTTCCCTGCCGCAGAATTAAAAGAACTCGCGCAGATGGGCGCGTATGGCGTAGCTGTGCCGGAGGAACTCGGCGGTGCAGGTATGGATTATCTGTCTCTGGCGCTGGTACTGGAAGAAGTTGCTGCCGGTGACGGCGGCACCTCCACCGTGATCTCGGTCAACAATTGTCCCGTATGCAGTATCGCCATGATGTATGCGAACGACGCCCAAAAAGAGCAATGGTTACGCCCCTTGGCTAGCGGTGACATGCTCGGCGCATTTTGCCTGACAGAGCCGCATGCAGGCAGCGATGCCTCCGAGCTACGTACGACAGCAAAGTTGGAAAAAAGCGAAAAGGGTAACGAATACGTACTCAATGGCGTCAAGCAATTCATCACCAGCGGCAAACATGCGGACGTCGCTATTGTCATGGCAGTTACGGACAAAGCTGCAGGTAAAAAGGGTATCAGCGCCTTCTGGGTGCCCACCAATACACCGGGTTACATCGTCGCCAGTCTGGAACAAAAAATGGGCCAGCATTCTTCCGATACGGCGCAAATCCTGTTCGAGAATTGTCGTATTCCAGCCGAGAATTTGATTGCTGAAGAAGGCATGGGTTACAAAATTGCCTTGTCCGGTTTAGAGGGTGGTCGCATCGGGATCGCCTCGCAATCAGTCGGCATGGCACGCGCCGCATTTGACGCCGCTCTGGCGTATGCCAAAGATCGTACCAGTTTTGGTAAAGCGATTTTTGATCATCAATCGGTACAGTTCAAGCTTGCCGATATGGCGACCCAGATCGAAGCTGCCCGTCAATTAATCTGGCACGCGGCAAGTTTAAAAGATGCCGGTAAGCCTTGCCTGAAAGAAGCGGCGATGGCGAAATTGTTTGCATCTGAAATGGCAGAAAAAGTCTGCTCCGATGCAATCCAGATTCACGGTGGCTATGGCTATGTTAGCGACTTTCCGGTCGAACGAATTTATCGCGATGTGCGGGTTTGCCAGATCTATGAAGGTACCTCGGATATTCAAAAAATTCTGATTGGACGGGCGCTGGCGTAACGATAGGCTAGGGTGCGCTATGCGCACCGGTGGAGTTGCCTGGTGCGCATAGCGTACCCTAAGGAGGTATAGATGAAAAAAGGCTACAAACAATTAGTCGACGAAGCCAGCGCACAGATCACGACCTATAGCGTTGCTGAGGCACAGGCTAAGCTGACTGATCCTCATGTGCAGTTCATTGATATCCGCGATGTTCGTGAATTGGAGCGTGAGGGCATCGTCCCCGGGGCTTTTCATGCGCCACGCGGCATGATTGAGTTTTGGATTGACCCTGATTCTCCGTATTTCAAACCGGTGTTCGGTGAGCGTAAAGAGTTCATATTTTTTTGTGCCGCAGGCTGGCGTAGCGCGTTGACGACCAAGACTGTCCAAGATATGGGCTTAGAGAACGTCGCGCATATTGATGGTGGCTTCAGCGCATGGAAAGCGGCAGGCGCGCCAGTGGCGACCAAGCCAGCAAAGAATGAAAGTAAATAAATCAGTATGAAGGTTTTGTGTCCCTGTGGTTCAGGAAAAGAGTTTGAACATTGTTGTGCGCCATTTTTAACTGGAACAGCGATCGCGCCGGATGCTGAGGCCTTAATGCGCTCACGTTACTCGGCTTACACTCTGGGCGACGAGGCTTACCTGCGTGTTACCTGGGATGTGCGTACTTGTCCTGCGGAACGGATAGTCCATGATGATCCGACGCAATGGCTGGGCCTGGAAGTCAAAAAATATGCGCTGGATACAGGTAAGACAGACAGCGCCACCGTAGAATTTGTGGCGCGTTACAAAATAGGCGGGCGAGCACATCGCCTGCATGAAGTAAGCCGTTTTTCACGAGAAGATGGCAAATGGTTTTATGTGGATGGCAACTTCCCGACCAAAGACGATAAGAAGAGAAAAGACAAATGACGACCTTAGATTCCAAACTGAATAGCCGCTCTGAAGACTTCAAGGCGAATGCCGCTGCGATGCAACGCGTGGTCGATGACTTAAAAGAAAAAATTGCCAAAATCGCTCTCGGTGGCGGTGACGAGGCGCGCAAAAAACATTTGGCACGTGGCAAATTATTGCCACGTGACCGCGTACAAATGTTGCTTGACGCGGGGACGCCGTTTCTGGAATTTTCTCAGCTTGCGGCTTACGACATGTATAAGGAAAAAAACGATATCGATGCTGCACCGTCAGCGGGTGTGATTACCGGTATTGGCCGGGTGTCCGGGCAAGAATGCGTTATCGTCTGTAATGATGCGACGGTCAAAGGCGGTACTTACTATCCGATGACGGTAAAGAAGCATTTACGTGCACAAGAAATCGCTGAGCAAAACAATTTGCCGTGTATTTATCTGGTCGATAGCGGTGGAGCAAACTTACCGAATCAGGATGATGTATTCCCGGATCGTGATCATTTCGGCCGCATCTTTTTTAATCAAGCAACGATGTCTGCTAAAGGTATTCCGCAGATTGCCGTCGTGATGGGTTCGTGCACTGCGGGCGGCGCGTATGTCCCGGCGATGAGCGATGAATCGATTATCGTGAAGAATCAGGGAACGATTTTTCTCGGCGGTCCACCCTTAGTCAAAGCCGCAACCGGCGAAGTCGTCAGTGCCGAAGACCTTGGCGGTGGTGATGTCCACACGCGTCTGTCGGGCGTGGTCGATCACCTGGCACAAAACGATACTCACGCTTTGTCAATGGCGCGTACCATCGTCTCAAATCTGAACCGTCAAAAGCCAGCTAGTGTCGTATTGAAAGACGTCGAAGAACCAAAATTTCCCGCACAAGAATTATATGGCGTGATCCCGGTGGATACCCGTAAGCCATTTGATGTGCGGGAAGTCATTGCACGTGTGGTTGACGGCAGTCATTTTGATGAATTCAAGGCGCGTTATGGCACCACCTTAGTTTGCGGTTTCGCACATATCCACGGCATGCCGGTGGGTATTATCGCGAATAACGGTATTCTTTTTTCTGAGTCTGCCTTAAAGGGTACGCACTTTATTGAGCTATGCTGCCAGCGTAAAATCCCCTTGGTATTTTTGCAGAATATCACCGGGTTCATGGTCGGGCGCAAATACGAGAACGAAGGCATTGCCCGCAACGGTGCAAAGATGGTGACTGCTGTCGCCACGGCCAATGTACCAAAGTTCACTGTCATTATCGGCGGTAGTTTTGGTGCCGGTAACTACGGCATGTGCGGTCGCGCTTTCTCTCCACGCTTTATGTGGATGTGGCCAAATGCACGTATCTCCGTCATGGGGGGGGAGCAAGCCGCCAGCGTTCTGGCGACCGTTAAGCGCGACGGTATCGAAGGTAAAGGCGGCAGCTGGACGGCGGATGAAGAAGCCGCTTTCAAACAGCCCATCAAAGAACAATATGAGCATCAGGGACATCCGTATTACGCCTCGGCACGCTTGTGGGACGACGGCGTTATTGATCCGGCAGACACGCGGATGGTCTTGGGATTAGGTTTGTCAGCCGCATTGAATGCGCCTATTCCTGATGTGAAATTTGGCTTGTTCAGGATGTAAATTTATAGCTGCTTGCTTATTTCTGTAAATGATTTGACAGTATGAAGAAAGCTTAACGAGAGAAGTGTGTCAGGCACTACTAATGTTTATATTTGTCAGAGTTTCAGAAAATCATGAAATCGACTGAGCCTAAAAAAGAGTGGGCAGAATGAATCAGAAATATTTATTGGCGATGTGCTCGTTACTTCTCGTGTCATCGTCGCTGTTTGCAAGCCAGATCAGCGAACAAACGGTACAGATTCCAATGCAGGTAAAGGGATTCTGGGGTACGAAGGAGGTGACCTTGGAGGCGACAGAATTTAAGCCTGAGGGTACAGGGCCTTTTCCGTTGCTATTGATTAATCACGGTAGCCCGCGTAATCCGGCAGACCGGATCAACCTCAGTGGGCGCTATCCTGCGCAATCGCGGGCGATGGCCAATGAGGGCTTCGTTGTATTGAATCCAGTACGGCGTGGTTATGGCAAATCTACAGGCCCCTGGGCAGAAAATTATTTCTCCTGTTCTTCACCTGCTTATAAAGAAGCTGGCCTGGAAACAGCTAAAGATATTGAAGCGGCGATCGAGTATGCCAAAAGCAAACCATATATTGATGTATCAAGGATCGTATTAGTAGGTCAGTCGGCTGGTGGTTTCGGCGTTCTGGCACTGGCAAGTCAAAATCTCCCAGGTGTCATTGGGGTTGTCAATTTTGCTGGAGGACGTGGTTCGCAAAATGCCGATACAGTATGCAATCCTGAGCGCTTGTATCAGACGTTTGCAGAGTTTGCTGCAACGACCAAAGTTCCTATGTTGTGGTTCTATGCACAAAATGATCACTACTTTGGTCCTGCGATTGCTAGTCGCCTACATCAGGCTTACAAAGAGAAATCAGTTGATGTGACGTTTATTACTCCAGCTCCATTCGGAGATGATGGACATGCTTTTTTTAGTAATGGAAAAAACGTCGAGGGCTGGAAAACTGATGTGATGTTATTTATCCAAAAAATTGGAGCACTTAGATAAACATGGATTATCAGTCTTTACAATTAAATAGATTAGCCGCGATAGCGACTGTGACTCTCAATCGTCCCGACGTCCGCAACGCCTTTAATGAAACAACGATTGCCGAAATCACGCAGGTATTTCGTGAGCTCGATGCCGATGCCACGATCCGTGCTGTGGTACTGGCAGCGAATGGCCCGGCGTTTTGTGCAGGTGCTGACCTGAACTGGATGAAGAAGATGGCTGGTTATTCGCATGCGGAAAACATTGCCGATGCGGGGCAACTGGCCGAGATGTTGCGCACGATTTATACCTGTAGCAAACCAGTGGTTGCCAAAGTGCAGGGTGATTGCTACGCGGGCGGGATGGGATTGGTTGCTGCCTGCGATATCGTGGTCAGTGCAGATGGTGCGAATTATTGTTTAAGTGAAGTCAAGCTTGGTTTGATTCCAGCGACGATTTCTCCCTACGTGATTAAGGCGATGGGAGAAAGTGCGGCGCGGCGGTATTTCATCACGGCGGAGCGTTTCAGCGCGGCAGAAGCGCATCGGATCGGCTTCGTACATGAACTGGTCAGCGCGGAAACGCTTGACGAAAAAGTTGCAGAGATCGTTAAGTCGCTGGTGTCAAACAGTCCGAATGCAGTGAGGCAGGCAAAGCGTCTGGTGCAGGAGGTTGCCAGTCGTGAACTCACCGGTGAACTGATTGCCGCAACAGTTGAAGGCATCGCCCATATACGCGCATCGGAAGAGGGGCGCGAAGGTGTCCGTTCATTCTTAGAAAAACGCAAACCAGGATGGCTACTATGAAAAAGAGACGCTTATTGACAGGTGCGGTCGCCCTCACTGCGGTCGCCGCATTGGGGTTAGCGACCTATCGTAAATCAACTGTGGAAATCACCTCAATTGCCGCGATGCTGACGCAGTTAGAGGCGCTGAAGTCGCCTGACTCAGTGACGAAATTAGTCGCCAAAACGGGTTGGGCACCGTACAAAGTATTCGTGCATCTGGCGCAAAGTATTCAGTATTCGATGACCGGCTATCCGGAGATGAAGCCCAAGTTATTTCAGCATACCGCTGGCAGCGCCGCCTTCTATGCGTTTTCGGTAGCCGGAGCGATGCGTCATAATCTGACCGAGCCGATTCCGGGTGCGCCAGCGATTGCCGATACAGGTAATGTCAGTGAGGCGATTGATCTGGTGATCACGGCGTTGCAAGCGTTTCAGAGTTATAACGGTGAATTGCATCCACACTTTGCCTATGGTGTATTGAGCAAGACAGAGTTTGCAAACGCGCATGTGATGCACATCGAGAATCATCTTAAGGAAATTCAGTTTTAACCCGATTGGTGACATCGATTGTTGGCGACTGGTAACTGGCAGTTGCATCGTTATGCTTAAGCGGTATTTCGTATTCTGATTTAAAGGGTTTTTTAGTAATTTTAGTAATTTTAGTAATTTTAGTAATTTTAGTAATTTTAGTAATTACGATGAGAATGCCTAGTATTTACGCGGGTGTTAAGTCAAAAATGGCTGGAAAAGCCCGTAAAATGTGCGGGTTTCAAAAGTAGTCTGGAGTAAATTTGAATAATCAACAAGACTGGGTCGCACGTAGCCTGCAGCATGTATGGCATCCATGCACTCAGATGCAGCATCATTCCAGTGCCAATCCTGTGCCGCTGATTCCTGTCAGTCATGGTCGCGGTGCATGGCTCTACGACATGGAAGGTAAGCGCTATCTCGACGCGATTAGCTCGTGGTGGGTGAATTTATTTGGTCACGCTAATCCTCGCATCAACGCAGAACTCAAGGATCAACTCGATAAACTCGAGCATGCGATGCTCGCTGGTTTTACGCATGAGCCGGTGATTCAGTTATCAGAAAAATTAGCAGCGCTTAGTAACCACGCCTTGGGTCATTGCTTTTACGCATCCGACGGTGCGTCGGCGGTCGAGATCGCCTTAAAGATGAGTTTCCATGCATGGCGTAATGGCGGTCAAACAGAGAAGCAAGAATTCATCTGCATCAAAGGTAGTTATCACGGTGAGACCGTGGGTGCACTGGCAGTCACCGATGTCAGCCTGTTTCGCGAAGCCTATGGCCCGATGTTGCAACGAGCGCATGTCGTTGCCTCACCTGATGCCCGTCTGGCGCAAGCGGGAGAAACAGCTGCCGATGTCGCATTGCGTGCTGCCGCCGATCTTGAGCGTGTCTTGCAAGAGCGTGAGGGCAAAATTGCTGCCGTGATTATTGAGCCGCTGGTGCAGTGTGCGACTGGCATGGCAATGCACGATCCGGTGTATCTGCGCCGTTTGCGCGAATTATGCGACCAGTATCAGGTACATCTGATTGCCGATGAAATCGCTGTCGGTTGTGGCCGCACCGGTACTTTCTTTGCCTGTGAATCTGCGAGTATCTGGCCTGATTTTTTATGCCTGTCCAAAGGCATTAGCGGTGGCTATTTGCCTTTGTCTCTGGTGATGACGACCGATACGGTGTATCAGGCTTTTTATGATGCAGATATGCGCCGTGGTTTTTTGCATTCGCATTCGTACACCGGCAATCCATTGGCCTGCCGTGCTGCTCTGGCGACGCTGGCAATTTTTGACGACGACCAGGTACTGGAAAAAAATCGCATCAAGGCAAAAGCGATTAAAGACGCTTTTGCTGACATGAACGATGATCCGCGAGTGAGCCATATCAGACAGCAGGGCATGATCTTCGCATTTGATGCGGTGGTGGATGATGCTGCGCAGGCAGCGACTTTTTCACGCCGATTTTTTGCTGCGGCCTTAAAGCAGGAATTGTTATTGCGCCCGATTGGTCGCACTGTATATCTGATGCCGCCGTACATTCTCGATCCGCAAGAAATCACCTTGTTAGCGTCAAAAACGATGCAGGTGTTTAATGATGTCATGAATGAGGTGGCGGTATGAGTCAACGTTTACTAAGCCAATTACGCGATGAACTGGATGTGCTGGATGCCAAACATCTGATTCGTCGTCGTCGCACGGTTGAGACCGCATCGGCACCCGCATTGCGCGCTGATGGCCGGGACTTGCTCGCGTTTTGCAGCAATGATTATTTAGGATTGGCAGCGCATCCGGCGATTATCGCTGCTGTGCAAGAGGGCGCAAGTCTGTACGGCGTGGGTAGCGGTGCGTCGCACCTGATCAGCGGACATAGCCGCGCGCATGCGCTGCTGGAAGATCGTCTTGCTGAATTTATCTCACCCTATATCGATCATGCGCGTGCCCTGTATTTTTGTACCGGATATATGGCAAATCTTGCGGTCATCAGTGCACTGGCTGGCAAAGATGCCGCCGTGTTTTCAGAGGCTTTAAATCATGCCTCATTGATAGACGGTGCCCGCTTATCGCGTGCTGCAGTCAAAGTATTTCCGCATAGAGATTACCTAGCGCTGGAGCAGATGCTGAGAGAGTCGACCTCGACTACCAAGGTCGTTGTCACCGATAGCGTGTTCAGTATGGATGGCAATGTCGCTGATCTGCCTCCCTTGCTCGCCCTGTGCGAGCGTTACGATGCCTGGCTGATTGTTGATGATGCGCATGGTTTTGGTGTGCTTGGTGACCATGGTCGTGGCGTGCTGGAACACTTTAATTTGCGCTCACCGAATCTGGTTTACATGGGCACACTAGGCAAAGCCGCAGGTGTCGGCGGAGCGTTTGTCGCCGCGCATACCACGGTGATTGAATGGCTAGTGCAAAAAGCCCGTCCTTACATTTATACCACCGCCGCACCGCCTGCACTGGCGCATGCGCTGCTGACTAGCCTCGACATCATCAGCGGTACCGAAGGCCAGCAGCGTCGTCATAATCTGCAACAGCTGATTGCAAGTTTCCGTCAAGGCTTGCGCTTGCCTAGCTGGGAGTTGATGCCTTCAGATACCGCGATACAACCTATCGTGATTGGTGACAATGCGATGATGTTAAAGGTAGCGGCGGATTTGCTGGAGCAGGGGATCTGGGTCGGTGCAATTCGTCCGCCTACCGTGCCGGTCGGTTCAGCACGGCTGCGTATCACCTTGTCGGCATCCCATACAGAGACGCAAGTGATGCAGTTAGTCGATGCCCTGAATACACTGGACGCACAAAATGGCAGCGATCTGGCGATGAATCTGGTGGAGACAGCGTGAGTAGAGAGCTAAATGCCGAACTAAATGCCAGGGTAAATACCAGCGTAAATACCAGCGTAAATACCGATATAAATAAGAATGGGCATTTACGTCAGCATGACTATTTTGTGACCGGCACCGATACCGAGATTGGCAAGACACTGGTCAGCAGCGCTTTGCTGCATGCGATGACGCAGCAAGGCTGGCGCAGTGCTGGCATGAAGCCCATCGCTGCCGGTGCAGACTTGCGTGAGGGAATACTGCACAACGACGATGTCGATTCGCTGCTGGCGGCATCCTCGGTGCGTGCGCCGCTGGAATTAGTTTGTCCGTATCTGATGCAGACACCTGCTGCACCGCATATCGTGGCGCAGCGTGAGCACGTGACGATTTCTTTGCCGCATATTCGTGCTTGCTACCAGCAATTGACGACGCAGGCAGATGCCGTTGTGGTGGAAGGCGTCGGTGGTTTCTGTGTACCGCTGACTGCGCAGCACGACACTGCCGATATGGCACAGCAACTGGGTTTGCCAGTGATTCTGGTTGTGGGCTTGCGCCTGGGCTGTATTAATCATGCCTTGCTGACGGCGCAAGCGATTGCTGCGCGCGGTTTAAGGCTGGCAGGTTGGGTCGCGAATACCGTCGATCCGGACATGCTCTACCTTGCTGATAACATAGCGGCTTTACAGATGCGATTATCCGCACCTTTATTAGGACAGATACCGAGATTAGATGCATCCCCACCGGATGCAGACGTAACGATGGCGCAGCGTGCTGCCGCGTATATCGATGTGAATTTATTGAAGTGAAGGAAGACTCATGCAAGCCAAAGAACAAACACAACAAGCGGTTCAATTTCAAGCACCAGTCAAAAAAATCGAAGCCGATACCTGGCCAGTAGATGATGTCTTGGCCTTATTTGATTTACCGTTTAATGATTTGATGTTTCAGGCGCAGACAGCGCATCGCGCAAACTTCCCGAATGCCGATATCGAGCTCGCGACTTTGTTGTCGATCAAAACCGGCGGTTGCGAAGAAGATTGCGGTTACTGCCCGCAAGCAGCACGTTATGATACCGGCGTCGAAGCTAAAAAAATGCTCGACGTGCGCGAAGTCTTAGATGCCGCCAAAGCCGCACGTGAAAACGGCGCAACCCGTTTCTGTATGGGCGCAGCATGGCGTTCGCCGAAAGACCGCGACATGGAAAAAGTAGAAACCATGGTGCGCGAAGTCAAAGCCATGGGATTAGAAACCTGCGCGACTTTAGGCATGCTGAAAGAAGAACAGGCGCAGCGTCTCGCCGATGCGGGGCTTGATTACTACAACCATAATCTGGATACCGCCCCTGAGTTCTACAGCAATGTGATTTCTACCCGCGATTATCAGGATCGGCTGGATACACTTGGTCACGTGCGCAGTGCCGGACTCAAGGTTTGCTGCGGCGGCATCGTCGGTATGGGCGAATCACGCCGCCAGCGCGCTGGTCTGATTGCGCAATTGGCAAACCTCAATCCGTATCCTGAATCCGTACCGGTCAATCATCTGGTGCAGGTAGAGGGCACACCTCTGCATGGTCTCGATCCGCTCGATCCTCTGGAATTTGTCCGCACCATTGCGGTAGCCCGCATCACCATGCCAAAAGCTCGCGTACGCTTGTCAGCCGGTCGTCGTCAGATGGGGGAAGCCGTACAGGCGATGTGCTTTCTGGCGGGTGCCAATTCGATTTTTTATGGCGATAAACTACTGACCACGCAAAATCCTGAGGCCGAAGATGACCGCGTCTTGCTCGACAAATTGGGTTTGAAAACCCGGGGCAAGGTCGAAGCCAAAACAGGTAGTTGCAGTTAAAAAAACAGAAAAAAATCCAACAGGGGTTAGAGACATGTTCACCAAAATACTCATCGCCAACCGTGGCGAAATCGCTTGCCGTGTCGCTGCTACCGCACGCCGCATGGGCATCAAAACCGTCGCTGTATACTCCGAAGCTGACGCGAATGCGAAACATGTGGCCGTCTGCGACGAAGCAGTCCTGATCGGACCTGCTCCCGCTAAAGAGAGCTATCTGCGTGCTGACAAGATTATCGAAGTCGCCTTGGCAACGGGCGCGCAAGCGATCCATCCGGGCTACGGATTTTTATCCGAGAATAGCGAATTTGCTGAGGCCTGCGCCAAAGTCGGTATCGCCTTTATCGGCCCACCGGCTTCGGCGATTGAAGCGATGGGGAGTAAATCTGCCGCTAAATCATTAATGGAAAAAGCCAATGTGCCGCTGGTGCCTGGCTATCATGGTGACAATCAAGACGCCGATTTTTTGCAAGCAGAAGGTGACCGCATCGGCTACCCGGTCTTGCTTAAAGCCAGTGCTGGTGGCGGTGGCAAAGGCATGCGCGTGATTGAAAAATCTGCGGACTTCAAAGATGCGCTCGCCTCTTGCAAACGTGAGGCGATTAACTCCTTTGGTGATGACAAAGTCCTCGCCGAAAAATATCTGCAACGCCCTCGTCACATCGAGATCCAGGTATTCGCCGATACGCATGGCAATTGCGTCTATCTGTTTGAGCGCGATTGCTCGGTACAGCGTCGCCATCAAAAAGTATTAGAAGAAGCACCCGCGCCAGGGATGACCGCAGAGCGCCGTGCTGCTATGGGTGAGGCCGCCGTCGCCGCTGCAAAAGCGGTGGGTTATGTCGGCGCCGGTACAGTGGAATTTATCGCCAATCAGGATGGTTCTTTCTACTTCATGGAAATGAACACCCGCTTGCAGGTTGAACATCCCGTGACCGAGATGATCACCGGTACGGATTTGGTTGAATGGCAATTGCGGGTTGCCGCAGGTGAGCCACTGCCCTTGCTACAGCCGGCATTACGTATCCATGGCCATGCGATTGAAGCACGCGTCTACGCCGAAAATCCTGAAAAAGGCTTCTTGCCATCGATCGGCACTTTGCGTCATGCCCGCACACCCGCCGCAGTACATTTTGAACTTGGTGGCAGCGCCGATCCGGCGGCATTCCGTATCGACAGCGGTGTACGCGAAGGCGATACGATTTCCCCTTTTTACGATCCGATGATCGCCAAGATGATCGTCTGGGGCAAAGACAGAACTGAAGCACTGGCTCGTATGGCACAGGCGTTGTCGCACTACCAGATCGTCGGCTTGTCATCGAACATTGCCTTTTTGTCGCGCCTGATCGGCAGCAAAGCCTTCTCTGGTGCGGATCTCGATACAGGTTTGATCGAGCGTAATCAGGATGAATTATTTCCGGCACCGGTCGCCGCATCGCTGACGACACTGGCGCTGGCAAGCGTGTCACTGGTGTTATCCGAACAATCTCAAGGCAGTGATCCGTGGCAAAGCAGTCAGGGTTGGCGCATGAATAGTCAATTGCAACGCGCTTTGCAATTCACCGAAGAACACCAGACGCATGATGTCCTGCTGACTTATCTGGCGGATGGCTGGCAGGTCCAGACGGGGAGCGTAGTCGCTCAGGTCAAACTTGGTTCTGCGACCGAGAATGATCTGGTCTTGACAATCGCTGACCAGATGGTCACGGGCACGGTGGTACGCGATGGCGAACATTTCCATGTCTTTAGCCGTGGCGTACATACCGACCTGCATTACCACGATGCCCTCGCCCACGCGGGCGAAGCCGAAGCCGAAGGCGGCCGCCTCACGGCACCGATGCCAGGCAAAATTGTTGCTGTGCTGGTCAGTGCAGCGCAAGAAGTTAAAAAAGGCGACGCCTTATTGATCATGGAAGCCATGAAGATGGAACACACTATCGCCGCACCGCATGACGGCGTAGTGGATGAGGTGCTGTACGCGATCGGCGATCAGGTCGCAGAGGGCGCGCCTTTGCTAAGTTTCAAACAGGACTAAGCTGATTTTCAGAACCCTCTCCCGCTTGTGGGAGGGGAAATATTACGGCTATCGAATATGAAAATTATTTTCCACGCCACCGGCGGCAATCCTGATCATTGGTTGCACAGCCTTAATCTCGCACTTCCGCAACACGACATCCGCGTCTGGCATGAAGACGATACTGCGCTTGCTGATTATGCCATTGTCTGGAAACCGCCTGCCGCGATGTTGGCAGGGCGCAGCGATTTAAAAGGGATTTTTAATCTCGGCGCCGGAGTGGATGCAATTTTGCAGTTAGGCGATGCCTTGCCAGCCGGTGTGCCGGTGATTCGTCTCGATGATGCCGGTATGGGCATACAAATGGCGGAGTATGTCAGCCACGCAGTGTTGCGGTATTTCCGGCGTTTTGATCGCTACGATCAGCTGCGCGACGCCCAGCAATGGCGGTTTTTGAAGCCGTTTGAAAAAAGCGATTTCAGTGTCGGTGTATTAGGACTCGGTGTGCTGGGACAGCGCATCGTCGATGCGATCGCCCATTTTGGTTTTCCGCTCCATGGCTGGAGCCGCACGCAGAAACATATTTCCGGCGTTACTTGCTATGCCGGGACAGACGGCTTGGATGCTTTTTTACAAGCATCGCGCGTACTCGTTTGCATCCTGCCTTTGACCGAAGATACACAGGGTATTTTGCATCGCGAGAACCTGCAAAAGTTACCTAAGGGTGCTTATCTGATCAATGTCGCACGCGGTGCGCATGTGGTCGAAGAGGACTTGCTGGCACTGGTACGAGAGGAGCACATCGCAGGCGCGACCCTCGACGTATTTCAGCAAGAGCCACTGCCTGCCGGACATGCGTTCTGGTCCGAGCCACGCATCAGTATTACCCCGCATATCGCTGCACTCACCCTGCGTGACGAAAGCGCAAGACAGATCGCCGACAAGATTCAGGCACTGCAACAAGGTCAGGCGATCAGCGGTATCGTCGATGCATCGAGAGGATATTAATATGACGACCAGCTTACCCAAACAAGTCAAAATCGTTGAAGTCGGTCCACGTGATGGCCTGCAGAACGAAAAAGAAAGCATTCCCGCCGACGTCAAAATCGCACTGGTCAATCGGCTCACCGATGCCGGTTTCAGCAATATCGAAGCCGCCTCATTTGTCTCTCCCAAATGGGTGCCACAGATGGCAACCTCGGCCGAAGTCATGGCAGGCATCCAGCGCAAGCCCGGCGTGATCTACTCGGTACTCACGCCAAACATGAAAGGCTTCGAAGCAGCGCTCGCTGCCGGTGCTGACGAAGTAGTGATCTTTAGCTCGGCCTCTGAAGCCTTCGCACAAAAGAACATCAATTGCTCGATCGCCGAATCGATAGACCGTTTCCGCGACGTCGCACTAGCTGCCAAACAAAACAAGATCCGCCTGCGCGGTTCGATCAGCTGCTCTTTCGGTTGCCCGTATCAGGGCGAGGTTGATCCCGCCAGCGTCGCCGACGTGGTCAAGCGCTTGCGCGATCTGGGTTGCGATGAAATTGACATCGCTGACACCATCGGCGTCGGCACTGCTCGTCAGGTACAACATGTGATGCAACTGGTCGCGCAGGACTTTCCGCTAGCTAGTTTATCGGGACATTTTCACGATACCTATGGTCAGGCTTTGGCAAATATTTACGCGAGTCTGGAAGCCGGTATTTCAATTTTCCATTCATCTGTTGCAGGCCTGGGTGGCTGTCCGTATGCGAAGGGGGCGACCGGTAATGTGGCGACGGAAGATGTGCTGTTTATGATGCAGGGCTTGGGGATTGCTACGGGGATTGATTTAAATGCGGTGGTGGATGCCGGGCAGTTTATCTCCGGGCATTTGGGTAGGAAGGCGGTTAGTCGTGCTGGGAATGCTATTGCGGCGAAGAGAGCTGGATGAAGCTAGAGCGTTAACACTGGACACGAGTAGCGTCATTTCCGCAGTAAATTTTTCTTATACATTGCTCGCTCCAAAGCGGGTTGTAGTCGTATGGTGCGCCGTGCGCACCGTTTTTTCGCTGAATTACTGATGCCGTCTGCCTGGGTTGCCGGCCGGTGGTAGACCGGCGGCTACGTACTTTTCTTGCTTCGCCAAGAAAAGTACGCA
>NZ_JBMPPC010000009.1:0-114216 GCF_049340185.1 Undibacterium sp. Rencai35W | reverse complement strand
AAGTACGCAAAAGAAGGCGACCGCACAGTCGCTGCCCTTCGGGTTCCCGTTTGAGCAGGTCAAAAAATGGGAAGTGTCCGAAACTCGCCTGCGGCTCAGACAACGGACACTTCTTTTTCCATTTTCTAACCTGCTCAAACGGCAGCGCCACAGCGGGTTACAAATCAACTGCAACTGCAACTTCAACTTCAAAAGCAAATCAACGGCAATAGCGTTGCGTGCCGTTTGCGTTCATCGTCGGGTGCGCCGTGCACACCATTTTCGTTGAATTACTGATGTCGTCTGCCTGGGTTGCCGGCCGGTGGTAGACCGGCGGCTACGTACTTTTCTTGCTTCGCCAAGAAAAGTACGCAAAAGAAGGCGACCGCACAGTCGCTGCCCTTCGGGTTCCCGTTTGAGCAGGTCAAAAAATGGGAAGTGTCCGAAACTCGCCTGCGGCTCAGACAACGGACACTTCTTTTTCCATTTTCTGACCTGCTCAAACGGCAGCGCCACAGCGGGTTACAAATCAACTGCAACTGCAACTGCAACTGCAACCTCAAAAGTAAATCAACGGCAATAGCGTTGCGTGCCGTTTAGGTTAGATTTCGTTGATGGTGAAATGCTGGCAGGCAAAATCTGCCTCACTCCTAAGCTTCAGAATTCGGCGAGTCATTTTGTCGGTTACTGCGTGTCTGGTTTGAGCTCTGCCATATCTAAACAGACATATCGTGCAAGGCTACGCTGACCGGTGAGTAATTGGTCAGCGAGCTTAACGGCGTCTTTGATAAGGCTTTATTTGTTCATGCAGGTCGCTGCTGTCTTTGACGTGCGCTCTGTGAGTATCAGCGACATGATTGCCAGCGCAGGGAGCAGCACGGTGGAGAGCAGACTCGGTGCGCCGACGATTGAGGAGGCGATGATGGCACCTGCCCACAGCACGGAATTGATGATCAGTGATTGACGATTCATGGTGACTCCTTCGGTTTTGACGTGCGTTAAATAAAGCGGTCTGTTGATCTAAAAAGATATCTCTAAAGATTCATCCAGGACTTCTAAAAAACCTTTAATCGAGTGTCGATGTAAGCCTTACTTTTGCTAGTCCTGCCTTTGCTCTGTGCCTCTGTGGTGAGAGGTCTTGATTTCTATATCAGTACCGTCGATGCGATTTTTCAATGTGGTGATTTTTAGAAATTTCCATCACTGACTTCGCAATCCCCATGCGGCTTTCAGGCTGATATTGGCTGCAAGTCCGCATAAACACTAGGCTTTCAATTTTGGGGGTATAACTTGTGTGTTTTGATTGCATCAGTATTGTCTTTATGAACGTCAGATGCAAACAAAGTTCCTTCCTACTATTTCTCTACAGCACAAAACCACCAAGTTTCGTACAAATTCACTGATATTTGCCATGGAACTGTCACATCCGTGGTCTAGAATATTTTTAGTACCAAAGGAATGACATCAATGTTGTGGCAGTAAATCTATAGCGTCAAAGAGTGGCCAACTAGCTTGATTGGAGACTGGCGATGGGTGATATTGATAATGCTTTAGCGCAAGCAGTTCGTTCGGCAAATGCGGCGGCGTTAAGCCGGTGGCGAGAGCGGACGGTGGTGCGGGAGGCGGGTCTTGCCAGAATTTCCCAGAGCGGCATCGGTGCGGCTGACCCGGCTGATCAGGTGCGTGCACATACTTTGCGTGAATCGGCCCGGGTTAATTTGCGTTTTCAAGAGCGGATTATCGGGCCGACGATGGACTTTACGATGGTGGCGCCGGGCGATCTGGCGCTGAAGGCGGCGGCTCCCGTGGCGCGGATTGTCAGATTGCCGGGTAATGGCTACAGCCCCAGCGCGATTGCGACTGGCTTTATGGTGGCACCGGGTTTGCTGATGACGAACCACCATGTTTTTCCCCGCAAGGAGGAGGCTTTTCAGGCGGCGGCTAATTTTGGTTATATCCAGGATGAGCGTGGTATCGCTGCCGGAACTTATTTCACGATTGACGTCGAACGTTTTTATTTTGCAGATCCTGTGCTGGATTTTGCGCTGGTCGGCGTGTCCGACAGCGGCACCAATGGCGAGCATCTCGCTGATGTCGGTGTGTGTCGCTTGATTGTTGCTACTGGTAAGACCCTGACCGGTATGCCTGTCAATATCATCCAGCATCCTGATGGCGGGCCACGTACGTTTGCGGTAACCAATAATCGTCTGGTGGATATTTTGTCTGAAGGTTTTCTTCATTACGAAACGGATACCTTGCCCGGCTCGTCCGGATCCCCTTTATTCAACGCCAATTGGGAGTTACTGGGCGTCCATCACGCGGGGATTCCGAAAATCGTCAATGATCAGGTAATTACCCGTAGCGGTCAGCCTTTTAATGAGGATGCCGATAGCGAGAATGATGTCATCTGGGTTGCCAACGAAGGCGCGCGCATCAGTGCGGTGATCAAGCGACTCGGGGCTTTGTATGCGAGCGCATCTGCTAACTCATCTGCCAACTCATTGACGACTGCGTCCGCAGCGTCATCCGGACTCTCTTCCGCGCAGCGACTGATGCTGGAGCGATTACTGACTAGCACCACAGACCCTCTGGTCGCCTACACCGCGAGTTCTCAAGCTGTTTCCTCCTCTGAAAGAAGTGCCATGGCAAACAATCTATTTTCATTCAACGGTCCGGTGACGATACATGTGTATGCAGCAGGAAATTCGGCGAATAATATCAATGACGGCAGTACCGGAGCCGATACCGACAACGCCAGCAATGTCAGCAGCAACATCAACAATAGGGCATTCACCTTGGGTGCCGTCGCGACCGAGGCCAGACAAACTTTCGATCCGGATTATGCATCGCGTACTGGTTACGATGATCACTTTCTCGGTGTTGCCTTACCGCTACCCGTCATCGCGGCATCACGCCTGAGCGAGCTCTATTGCGTCAAGGATTATCAGAGCTATGCCGATACGGACCGTGCCGTGCCTGATGTGGATGTGTCGGGTCTGACGGCGGATGATCCGCTGATCCTGCATTACCACCATTATTCGCTGGCGTTCAATCAGGTATTTCGTATGTGTATGTGGACAGCGTCGAATGTCGATTACTCCGATGCAGCACGGCAGGACAAGCGCAAGCGTCAGGATCTGGGGGGTGAGGACTGGGCAGTGGATCCGCGCGTTCCTCCTGCACTGCAATTGAAGGATAAAGACATCTACGGACCCGGCAAGCGTATAGATCGCGGCCATATTGTGCGCAGAGAAGATAACTGCTGGGGTGCCGAAGGTGAAGAGACCGCGTTCGCCAATGCCGACAGCTATCACTGGACTAATTGCACACCGCAGCATGAGGCGTTTAATCAGGAGAACCCGAAAGACAACTTCACCAAACAAGCAATGTACGCCGGTGTGAAAGGTATCTGGGGTGAGTTTGAATCCGTCGTGCAAAAACAGGTGACAGCCGGTGGCGGTCAGGCGGTCTTGTTTGCCGGACCGGTGCTGACTGATGACAGTATCAAGTCCGTCAAGGTTGGCGGAGTGGCGATTGCCGTACCAACATTGTTCTGGAAAGTGGTTGTCGTCCCGGCCTCGCCCGCTCGCCGTCCCAAGTTGCTCGCCTACGGTTATGTATTGTCGCAGGCCGACGTGGTGAAAAAATATGGCCTGGAAATTCAGGAAGAATTAGTGGTGCCGCCTAAGTTTGAACGCATGCAGAAGTCGATTGCGGCGATTGGCGAAATGATCGGGATTGTTTTTCCTGACGAGGTCATCAACGCGGATCAGTTCGGTAAGTAAGACAAGGATCGCGAATCCGGATGGAGATGTCACTGGCTTGATGTTCCCTGACAGAGGATTTTAAGTCCCCAATAAAGGATTTCTAAAAACCTCCACATTGAACAATTACACCGGCGGACTTACGCAAAAAAATCTGGACCTCTCACCAGAGAGACACCAAGGAAAGGCAGGAGTAGCGGTGGGAGTCGGAATAAGAGCTTCCATGAAATATCGATGAAAGGATTATTAGAAATTCCCACTATCGAATCCGCAGACTGGGTGCGGCTTTCAGAGGCATTTCAGGCCAGAAGGCGCATCACGCTTGCGGATTCGTTTTTTAAATGTCCTTTTTATGGTTTTTGCAGCGCTGATTTTGCTCATCGCCGCTCATCACATATTCTCCTATGTCGCCTGCATGATTGGTATTCAGGCGATGCTTAGAATCTCGCTCTGGTGTACGGCAAGCTCGTCAATTGGCGCAGGTTTGTGAAGTAAAAATCCCTGCGCAAAATCAATCCCGATCTCCCGTAGTTTTGCCAGTACAGCCGGATGATCAACAAATTCAGCGACCGTTTTTACGCCCACTACTTTGGCGACGTCGGCAAAGCATCTGACTGCAGCTTCATCCAAAGGATCCGTGACGACATCTACGACGAATTGACCATCAATTTTTAAATAATCGACAGGCATTTTTTTCAGATAGCCGAATGACGATGCTCCGGCACCGAAATCATCTAAGGCGACGCGCACGCCGATCTCCCGGATCTGCTCGATAAACAGCGCGGCATCCGAGAGATTGGTGACGGCGGCTGTCTCGGTAATCTCCAGACATAGCCGTGAACAGATCCGCGATCCGGTGTCTTTGAGCAGATCAATTGCCCAGCGGTGAAAGGCGCGGTCACCGACTGACTGGCCTGATAAGTTGACGCTGAGTTTGCCGATGTGATCGATGGACGTGAGTGTTTTCATCCATGCGATGGTGTGCTTTAGCACCCATTTGTCGATCCGTGTCGCGAGCTGAAAACGTTCTGCTGCCGGTAAAAAAGCACCGGGTCCGATCAGCGATCCGTCCGTGTCTCGCATCCTCAGCAAGACTTCGGCATGCAAACCCGGCGACTGGTCGTTCAGGGCGATAATTTTTTGTGCATAGAGTACGAAATGATTGTCGTCGAGTGCCTGTTCTATCCGTGTTGTCCATTGCATTTCGCCATGACGGGCGCGCATCGCCAGATCGGTATCAAACCAGGCATGTACGCGATTTCGTCCCGCCTCTTTCGCTGCGTAGCATGAGGTATCGGCGGCCTGCATAATCGCTTCTGTAATGGGCCAGCGGCTGTCGACGGGGACCAGACCGATACTGGCACCGATACGAAAACGCCGGTTGTCATGCGTGAAGCGGAAATCATCCATCCGGTCACATATTTTTTGCGCCACCCGTTGCGCCTGATCGACGGAGCACTGCTCCAGAAGGATGGCAAACTCATCGCCGCCCAGTCGTGCCAGGGTATCGCGGGTCCGTGCAGTTTCTGCAAATAGCTTGGCGACCTGTTGCAGTAACTGATCGCCAACAGCATGTCCGCAGGCATCGTTGACCAGCTTGAACTGATCAAGATCGATGTAGAGCAGGGCATGCTGACTGTGATCGCTGTGTGCCATTTGCAGCACCCGCCGCAGCCGGACTTCAAACTCTGCACGGTTGACCAGACCGGTGAGCAGATCATGGCTGGCACGGAAATTCATTTCGCCGGAGAGACGGCGCTGCTCTGTCACGTCATGAAATACCAGCACTACACCGAGTACCTCGCCGCGTTCATTACGGATGGGAGCGGCAGAATCTTCAACGCCGTACTCAGTCCCGTTGCGGGAGATGAGTATCGTTCTGGTCGCCAGGCCAACCACTTTTTCTTGCGCCAGACAGGCCGTGATCGGATTGGCGGCGGGCTTGCGGGTTTCTTCATTGACGATGTGGAAGACCTGCGTCAGCGACCGACCTTTTGCCTCATCGACAAGCCATCCTGTCATCCGCTCTGCGACCGGATTGAGCCAGTTGATATACCCTTTAGAATCGGTGGTGATGACGGCGTCGCCGATGGATTTGAGCGTCACGTGCAGCAGGGCGTGCTGTTCAGCTAATTCCAGTGCGAGTTTTTTGGGGACTGAGATGTCGATGGCCGTGCCGACCATGCGCAGCGCCGTGCCCTCGGCGTCACGCTTAACGATGGCCGAGCCTTTAAGATAGTGCAGGCTGCCATCCGGCCAGATCACCCGGTATTCGGTATCAAAATTATTTTCTCCGCGCACCGCTTGCTTTGCTGCGTATTCTATTTTTTTCACATCGGCTGGATGGATCTGATTTAGCCAGAGTTCAATCGTGCTCGTTTCATTACGGGGCACCAGCCCGAATAGGCGGTACATCCACGCGTCCCATATCACAGTACCGCTGATCAGATCGTATTCCCAGATACCGATTGCGCCGCTATCGGTGGCGAGGGTGGTGCGGTCATTCGCGGCTTGCAATGCCAGGTTTTCTTCAACTCGCTGAGTGATGTCCTGAAAAGCACCGAATAGCCGTATCGGTTTTTTATCTGCGAATTCCACCGTACCTACTGCGCGCACCCAGATAGGACTTCCATCGGCACGGATAAACGGCAATTCAAGATCCCAGCCTTTTCCCTTCAAGATGGCGTTTTGTACGGCGCTCAATATGACAGGCTGAGCGGCAGGTGCATAGAAGCGTATGGCTTCATCCATCGTCGGTTTAAAACCGGCAGCCACACCATGAATGCGGCAGGTTTCATCCGACCAGTAAATATCGTTGGTAATCAGATCGACTTCCCATCCACCGATACCGGCCAACTTGCCTGTCCTGTCCAGAAACAATTGGCTTTTACGAAGATTCTCTTCCTGATGTTTGCGTTCGGTGATGTCGAGTAGCGTGCCTAGCATCCATTCCGGTTTGCCCTCGGAGGTCCAGCTGATGACTCTGCCACTGTCTAATACCCAGATCCATGATCCGTTTTTATGCCGCAAGCGAACTTCGCATTCATAGCGGTAGACGCGATTGTTAAAGTGATTTTCCAGCTCGAGCTGCGACAATATTCTATCGCTCGGATGGGTGAGGTCGACCCAGGTTTGGGCGCTCAGCTCACCTAATTCGGCCAGCGTCCTGCCGGTGATTTCTGCCCACCTCTCGTTGTATTTAATGGCGCCTGTCTGGAAATTTTTTTCCCAGGTGCCGACGTGCGTGCTTTCGATAATATCGGCAAACCGCTGCCCCTTCTCAAGCAGCGCCCGCTTGTCGCGATGTCCTTCGAGGATCGCCGCTGCCGTATCTGCCAGGCTCAGCAGAATCTCGCGCTGCTGTGCGTTGAGATGTTGAGGTTGTTTGTCCAGGACGCATAAGGTGCCGATGCGATGGCCGTCTCCGATACTGATCGGGGCGCCTGCATAAAAGCGAATGAGCGGCTCATTGATCACCAGCGGATTATCGGCAAAGCGATGATCTTGCAAGGTGTCCTGAATTTCAAGCATGCCATTTTCCAGAATCGCGAAGGAACAAAACGCCATATCCCGGGGAACCTCAGAAACACCGGGTAGGCCCAGGTTGGCCTTCAGCCACACTTTTTCGGTATCGACCAGGCTAATCAGGGATATCGGTACCCCGCACACCAGTGAGGCGGCTTTGACCAGCGCGTCCAGTTCGGCTTTGGGGCCGGTATCAAGAACATTCAGCGCGTGTAATGCCGCAATACGTTCAGATTCATTATGTGGGAAGGGAGGTGCGTCCAAGATCTTTCTCCTAAAGGAACCCACACTTGACGATGGACAATAGAAATAAGTGAGACAAGCATCAGTTCACCTTCAGTCTAGCCAAGAGAATTTTGATGTGCAGAAATATTTTTAGGTTTAGGGGCTTTTATCACAATCGTTTGCAATCCCTGTTACACCGTGTAAAACGAGCATCTTTTTAGTCGGCAGCGCAACTCTGATCGCGAGTTGGTGTTAAGGTCATTAGCGCAGCGGGGGTGATGGGGATGAATTAAAGGTGCAGGCGGTATTTATCCCGGACTGGCGCAAAATCGAAGACCTCTCACCATAGAGGCACAGAGACATCAAGGTAAAGGCAGGAGGAAAAGCCGGTTCCACGAAATATCGGTTAACGGGTTTTTAGTTGTCCTTCCGCATTGAACGCGCAGGCTGGGCGCGGCTTTCCAAGGTATTTCATGCCAGCAGGCGCGTGCTGCCTGCGGATTGGTTTTGATATTGATATTCCATGGAGACGTTTACTCTGTTTTTTCTCTCGCCTTTCCCTCTGTATCTCTGTGCCTTTGTGGTGAGAGGTCTTGGTTTTTGCCTTAGGCTGGCCACGAATTGCCAGGCTGATTTGATGCGCCAGTTGCTCATTTGACTGGTTGTACTGAATACCATGGAAGAACCGGAGACGGAAAGGCGATTTCTCTTTTGTGCGTTAGCGCACAGTCGTCATATCCGTCTTGGCTCATATTGTAATGATCACCCTGGAGTCACTATGCGCAATCAACAATCCCCCTTTTACGGCGCCGATGATGCTGATAACGCCGCTCACGATAGGGCGGCTGTTCCGAGCGAGGCGCAAATCCGTGCCATGGGCGACGATGCTTATATGAACAGCACGCAGCTCGCCTTTTTTGCCCGACGGCTCAAGGACATGGAGGCCGAGCTGCAACACAATATCAATGAAACGACGGAACACCTGCGAGAAACCGTGCTGGTGCCAGATCCGGCAGATCGTGCCACCATGGAAGAAGAACATACACTCGAATTAAGAGCCCGTGACCGCGAGCGCAAACTGCTCAAGAAAATTCAAACGTCGCTGACCAGCATCGGGCAAGGTGATTATGGCTGGTGCACTGAGACAGGCGACGCGATCGGGATACCGCGACTGTTAGCCCGGCCAACTGCCACGCTCTCTTTAGATGCGCAACAGCGACTCGAAGCTAAGCGCAAAATGTATGGCTAACGCATCCGGACAACCATTGATTCCATCTGCCGTTCACTCAAGACAATCCGGCCATTTGCGTAAATTGCGCACATAAAACCTCAACGACAGTAAGCGATAAAAAGTTAGTTTTTGTCATGTCGCTTTAATACTTATTTGAGATAATCTTACCTCGCTGTATCTGCGCTGAGATTGGCGGCAAGTCACTCGCTTATTGAGTGACTAAGTGGTCGATAAAGATCCTCGTGGCGAGGGCGGTCAGGCCAAGACTGCTGTCACATGATTCCATTCGTTTCCCCGCTGCTGCGAAGCCGATCTTGTGTCAATCCTTCGCATGTGACCGCAGTAGCGTCGAAGTAGCATCAGCATCAGCACCATCTTCGTCTCGCCAGGCCGGCGTGGTGTTGCGATATCTCTGTTCCATCTCTATCTCTAGGAGTTATGACATGCCAATACTGAAAATCGAGAACGCTCAGCAAGCCCCGGTCGAGTTATATTATGAAGACCATGGTAGCGGTTTGCCCGTTGTCCTGATCCATGGCTGGCCACTGAGCGGACGCTCGTGGGAGGCGCAAGTCCCGGCCCTGATAGAAGCCGGTTACCGCGTGATTACCTATGACCGACGCGGTTTTGGCTGGTCCTCACAGCCATGGTCTGGCTATGACTACGACCATTTTGCTGCCGACTTGCATCAACTGATGACCCATCTCGATCTGAAAAAAGCAACGCTGGTCGGATTCTCCATGGGCGGTGGCGAGGTCGCTCGCTATATCAGCAAATATGGCACGGAGCGTGTCGCCAAAGCTGTGTTTGCCGGCGCTGTCCCGCCGTATCTCTACAAGTCCGAAGACAATCCTGAAGGCGGCTTGGACGACGCAACCATCCAGCAGTTTCAGGGAGCCGTCACTAAAGACCGCATTGCCTTTCTGGATGCCTTCACCACGAATTTTTTCAGCGCCGGCGGCAAGTTGCTGGTCAGCGAAGCGCAACGCGTATATGCACGCGAAATCGCCTCATTTGCATCGCCGCAAGGCACGCTGGATTGCATAGGCGCATTCTCCTACACTGACTTCCGCAACGACCTGACTAAATGCACTGTCCCCACCCTGATCATCCACGGCGACGCCGACGCCATCGTACCGCTGGAAGTCAGCGGCGCCCGCACTCATAAAGCGATTAAAGGCAGTCAGCTATGCGTCATCAAGGGCGGCCCGCACGGATTTAATCTTTCTCATGCGGCGGAATTCAATCAGGGGTTGATTGAGTTTTTGGAGTCGTAAACCGGGAGGTGGGGCGCTTGATACGAGGATCAGGTCCTCGGGTGATCAGGCGCCAAAACTGCTCCACATGTGGGACAGAACTGGTCGAATGGTGCGACCTCATGCCCGTGAGCGCACTTCCGGCTTTTTAGCAGATGCGGGTTATTGATTGCTGAGTAAAGCGTTGCCAACGCTACGGCGTAGAAGACCATCCAATGTCCGGAAAAGAGCCGCACTTCGGTTCCATCATTTGACGCATTCAATCCGCCCTGATGACCTGGCATATTGTTCATACAAAAGATGAAATTAATCACGGCATAGCCGAATAAGCCATAGAGCATGTAGCGCGCCCAAACGGGACAACCCGACAGCGCCAATGTCCAAAAATCTGAGCGCTTGCCGTGACGTGACATACGGTTGGCAACCAGGATTGTCGGAAGCCAAACAGCGAAGATGCCTGCGTGCAAACTCCAGACCAGATGCCCACCCGGAATGGGAATCCCTGCCAAGGCACTGAGGTGACTCGCTATGCTGAGAAGCAGACCAAGGGCTGATAGCAGCATGAATGGGTATAAGAGGGCGTTCACGGTGTATTGAAAATCTAGTGTTCGAGCTTATTGGATTTGCACAGAAGCTAATTAGATAGAGTGCTTGTCACGAAAACTGGGAGCAGCGGGAGCATAGGTAAAATTTTTCTGGAAAGTCTTATAGCAATGGACTCCAGTTGACTGAGTTTAATATCTACTCAGTAAAACCAAATCTAGAAACTGCGTTCAAGAATCAGTTTTGATTTTACCTACAACATTGGCAAAGACGAAATAAATCTCGATCACCGATGTTGACCCAATTGTAGTCACTTTCTTTGTAAATTTTAGAATTTTCATCAACAGTTTGCGACTTTCTTAGGCAGTAAAAATCATCCAAAGCAACAAATCGCAGAATCTTTCCCATCTGCAAATATACTGAGTTTATAATCAGGCATATTTTCCAAACAGAGATCAAACAATGATGGAAGCCCATATGTCCTCGCAGATCCGTACCCTGTCGTATATCGAGAATGAAGACCACCCGGTATTTGGTACCCTGGTTGAGCAAATTTTGCATTTGCTGAACTCACGTCTGAGTTTCAGCGACATTCTGATTCATCAAAATAGTCCTATCATGCTGCGTCAGCCTAAGGGGCTGGTTGCGGTGACGGATTCGCCGATTACCAAAGAAGAACTTGAAGAATTTTTTGAGGTCATTGAGCCGAACTGGTCTGCACGGATACAGGATCGTGCATTTGACCGCTCGATTGATCTGAACACGGCGCGCATCCGCGCTAACTGTTTTACGTTTCAGGGTAAGAAGCGGCTGGGTTGCGTGATTCGTCGTTTTCCGCGTGAGCCGATGGAATTGAGTCAGCTGGGTTTGCGTCAGTGCGAACAGGATTTCGCTAAACTGACCAGCGGTCTGGTGTTGATCATCGGCGATACCTGCCAGGGTAAATCGACCACGATTGCGTCGATGCTTGATCAGATTAATAAGACCCGCTCTGGTCACATCATTACGATCGAAGATCCGGTCGAGACGCTGATACCGCAACGCAAATGCATTATCACGCAACGCGAAGTTGGCTTTGACGGTGACGTCGAGAGCTATTATCTGGGTGCTCTGGATGCTCTGCGTGAGCGTCCTGATGTGATTGTGATCGGCGAGATCCGCGATGCGCAGACTGCACAAGAGGCGCTGGCGCTGGCGGAGTCTGGTCCTCTCGTGCTGGCATCCCTGCATGCGCGTTCGACCGAGCTGGGGTTGCAAAAAATGTTGCGCTTGCTGGGTAACGGTGAGCCGCAGGCACAAGCACTGGCGCAGGCTTTGCGTGGGGTTCTATGTCAGGCGTTATTGCCGTCAGTTGAAGGCGAGCGCTATTACCTCGCGACGGAATGTCTGACCTCTAGTCCTGCGGTGGCGCGGATGATAGAAACCGGTGGCATCTCCGGTCTGCGGGCCTTGATGGACGGTGATGCAACCAAGCAGCATCCGGGTTGTTTTTCGATGAACATGTCTTTGAAGCAGCTGCTGATCGAGAAAAAAATTGGTCTGGAAGATGCACGTAATGCGACAACCGATCGTATCGGCTTTCTGGATGCCCTGAAAAAATAAACTGGCTTGTTAGCGGCTAAACAAGCTAAACAAGCTAAACAAGCTAAACAAGCTAAACAAGCTAAACAAGCTGAATCGATAATGGCGCATTAGTAAATAATGCGCCATTTTTATTTTGTTACTGGCTTATTTGTTACAGCCTTACGCAACGACTGTCACACCCTTCCAGAAGGCGACAAAGCTGGTGATTTGTTTTGCTGCATCTTTAGGATGTTCATAGGTCCAGGCGGCGTTGGGATTGACCTCATCATTGACGATGACATCGAAGTAATTTGCGGTGCCTTTCCAGCTGCAGACGGTTTCTTTCTCTGTACGCCGGAAATGCTCGGCTTTGATCGCATGCCGCGGGAAGTAAGTGTTGCCCTCGACCACGATGACTTCGGAGGCATCGGCATCGGCGATGACGGCATTGTTCCAGATAGCGCTTGGCATAAGGTTCCTTGTTGAGGTCATAGGGCAGCCGCTACGCTGCGGGCGAGGCGGATGCCAGTTCTTTGCCACCGGGCGGTGGAGGGGAAAAAATTACGATAGCTGATGCGTGAATGATCTTTCGGTGTAAAGCACGAGGAGCCGCGCAATACATATTGGTTCGCCATGAATTTGCCATTGTATTCACCGATGGCCCCCGCTGCTGTTGCGTAGCCGGGGTAGGGCGCGTAGCTGCTACTGGTCCATTGCCAGCAACAATCGAATAGTTGAGATATGGCGTTATCGCTGGCTTCCTGGCTATGCTGTTTTTCTTGCTGTGCAGCGTATTCCCATTCGGCTTCGGTCGGGAGCCGCGCACCTGCCCAGCTTGCATACGCGGATGCCTCAAAATACGATAAGTGACATACGGCTTGCTGCAGCGGCAGTTCGCGTAAGCCGTATAAACTATATTCTTGCCAGTCCGATCCGTGTCGCCAATACAGCGGATGCCGGATATGGTGCTGCTGTATCCAGTCCCAGCCTTCGGCGAGCCAGTGCACAGGATTCTGGTAGCCGCCATCGTCGATAAACGCCAGATAGTCGCCGTTGCTGACGAGCGTTGGCGCCAGTTGAAATGCTTCCACGAATTGCCGGTGCCTGGGCACTTCATTATCGAAGCAAAAACCATCGCCAGCATGACCGATTGTCACAAGCTCCGCTGCGAATGTGTGCCATTGCTGTGTCTGAACGGTGTCGGTGCAATGATCTGTTATGGCGTCATTTTTGCCCGCGGCGATACTTGCCAGCATTGCCGGAGCCATAGGATTGCAGGACAGGAGATGCTTGATGTCAGTCAGCATCAATTCCTGATGCTGCTGTTCATGCTGTATGCCCAGCTCAATTAACTCGTCCAGGCTAGCGGAGATGCTCGTCGCAGTCAGGGTTGTATTTAAGGATTCACTGGAGGGCGGACTAAATAACTGCTGCATACGCCGGTCAACGTCCTGCCGATATCCTAGTACCTCGTCGAGGCTGGGGCGTGTCAGTAAACCTCGCTGCGGTCGCGGATGTTTTTCTCCTATGCCGTTGTAATAGGAGTTAAACAGCAGTCGGAACGCCGGGTGAAAAGCCTGAAAGCCGGATTCAAATTCAGCCAGGATAAAGGTCTCGTAAAACCAGGTGGTATGCGCTAGATGCCATTTCAGCGGACTGGCGTCTGGCATCGATTGTGCACCCGCATCTTCAGCCGACAAGCAGGCCGCAATGCGCAGCGAACGCTCTCTGACTTGCATCCAGCGCTGTAACAGCTGATGTGGTAAGCGGTGTGATGGCATAGTAAGATCGTTCAAGTCAGAGCGCTTTAGCATAGACCACGGCGAACCATTCTGCAGCATCGGTCCAGTGGCGGGACTGGCCAAACCCTGCTGTATGAAGCAAACTCATGAAGGACTCCAGACTATATTTGTAGCTATTTTCGGTGTGAATACGCTCACCACGGATGAAGTGCCGGTGTTCACCAGGCCAGTGGATAGTCAGATCTTGCCGCGCTTCCAGATGCATTTCTATCCGCGATAGTTCCGCGTTGAAGAAGGCCCGGTGCTGCCATTGTTGAACATCAAAATCGGTACCTAGTTGCTGATTGATGTGTCGTAATACATTCAGGTTAAATGCGGCGGTCACGCCCAGCCCGTCATCATAGGCGGCATGCAATACAGCATGATCTTTGATCAGATCTATCCCGATCAGAATGCCGCCGTCTTCACCACATAAGGCGCGTAGTTGCTTGAGGAAGGCGAGTGCCATTTCCGGTTCAAAGTTACCGATGGACGAGCCAGGATAAAAGAACAGACGACGGTCGCTACGCACTTCGCCAGGCAAACGCCATTCTTGCGAAAAATCGATGCCTAGAGCGGTCATCTCTATATGCGGGAAGCGTTGCTGTAAGCGCCGTACGGCATCACGTAAATGATCCACTGAAATATCAATCGGCACATACTGATCCGGATGGAGTTGCGGAAACAGTCGTGCTGCTTTGGCGCAGTTACCCGCTCCCAGATCGATGAGCGTGCCGCCAGGCCCAATCGTATGTGCGATGTCACCCAAGTGCTCTGACATGATGCTGGCTTCGGTACGTGTCGGGTAATACTCCGGTAACACACAAATTGCTTCGAACAGGACTGAACCGACGGCATCATAAAAATATTTGGGGGAAGTATGTGCCCTGTCGGCCAGCAGCCCTGCGGCAAGTTCTTGCTGGATTGCCTTATTTTCGTGAACGATATCAGACATACACCACCTTTTATAAACCATCAGTAAGACCACTATGTGAGGCGCACTTGGAATGTTCAGTCGCCAGTAGAGCGGGCAACGAAGCAGGCAGCAAACCGGATCACAAGCTGGCGACGAAGCAAGATTCCTGTACTTTACCTGTTGGATAGTAGCTTGAATCAATGACCAGTGTTTGACATCAAAAAAGAGTTTTTCTATTGCAGATCAGCATGCTTTTCTTAAAGAAAATCCGGAGCTCATTTTTTTTGCGTTTTTCTCAAAATTTACCAGAAATTTAGCCAGAATTTGCTATAACGAGATAAGAGGCTTTGCATCGATGTACTTTGCTTCTGACCACCGTTGTTGACAAACTTGCCGTGACTCTCCTGCCAATACCGGCGTACAACGCAAAACCTCCGGGATACTTTTTTTCCAAAAAATGGAGGCCATTATGAAACGCCGACTGTATTTCATGCTCCCCGATGTGCCGAGTGCCAGGGCGATGCTGGATGAGTTGTTGCTGGCGCGTATCGACGAACGTAGTTTACATTTTCATGCCAAAGAAGGCAGCTTGCCGCGTGATATGCCGGAGGCGAATTTTTTTCAGAAAACAGATCTAATCCACGGTGCAGAAGTCGGGATGCTGATTGGCGCATTTTCGGGTTTGCTGGCTGGCAGCATGATCCTGATTTTTCCTCCCGAGGGCATAGAGTTGCGTACGATTTCTCTGCTGGTGTCGATACTCGGCGGCGCAGTTTTTGGTTCTTGGGCATCGGGGATGGCGGCTGCGGCGATTCCGAATTCCCGCCTGAAACAATTCAGTGAGGATATTGAACGTGGCCAGGTGCTTTTGATGGTTGATGTACCTTATCACCGGGTTGCCCAGGTCGAGGATCTGATTGCGAAGCGTCATCCGGAAGTGCGCTTTGGCGGTGTTGAACCGCATATGCCGGTATTTCCCTGATGATCTTAAATGGTTCCTTAAGCGATGCGGTCAGCATCTACTTGCTGTATCACCCAGGTAGCGTCATCCAGCGGCAAATCGTGTCCGGCTGCCGGATGCAGGCGTAGTTCGCATTGCCATTTTTTTGCCAGATGGATCGAGCATTGAGGATTGACCAGATCATCTTGTTCACCCGCCAGCATGAGTAGTGCTACTGAGGGTTTTTGTGCAGGGGCGCGGTAACACAATGCGGCCCGTAATTGGCGCCAGATATTACCGACTGAAATCGGCGCGCTCTCTGCATATGCCTGCCACTGTTTTAAAATCGGCTCTGCTACGGTAGTGCTCTGTTTGCTGGTTGTACTGGTAACGCACAAGATCAGCTGCTCGCGTTTTGCCACACTACCAAATAACATGATGAAGAGTAGTGCTGGATAATTCTTGGGTCTTAAACGGTGATAAAACGGATTGTGCGGAGCGAGGCTGGTGTTGATCAGCACGACCCGGCTGAGCTCTTCGGGATGGGCATCTGCCCATGCGACGGCGACCATGGCCCCCAGTGATACGGATAAGAGCTGATAGGGTGGCGCGTAGTCCCGTTTTTTCAGCTCATGACGGCAGAATTCTGCCATTTCTTGCACACTGCTGGCGCTTGTTTCCCGGTACAGCACACCGTTCCCCGGAAAGTCTAAGGTGACGATATCCTCGTCCGGATGCGCAGCTTGGAATTGCGTTGCAAATTCACCCCAGTGACGCGATTCACGCATCAGCCCGCGCAGCAGTACCCAGGTCATGGCCGATACCAGCGGGCGACGGCACGTTCTTGCAGGCGCAGACGGCTTGGCCCCTGTGCCAGCCACTGCTGATGCCCGCAGGTCGCGCGCATTAAGAAATCCAGCCAGGAATTATGACGGCGCAATACCCGTTGCAAGCGATGTTCCGCAATCGGATTGAACATACCGTGACGTGAGAATAATTGACGTGGATTCTTTTTCACCCACAACCACGATCCCATCTCCAGTGTGAGTGGTAAAAAAGTATTGCCATGATGCTGCTGTGATTGCAGATACAGATAATCCCAGACATCACCATGCGTCTGATATTGCAGGCTTTGCGGTTCAAATAGGTAGTGATGATTCGGATGTGTTTGCTGAAATAATTCTTCCAGCGACAAAATATCCGCCAGATGCGGAATCGGATGAACATCATGTGCATGCGGAAACCAGATCCGGTCACGCAGCCCAAAACCCGAATGACAATCAATCGCCATGCTGAACGAGCGGCCCAGCAACTCTTTTTGTACAACCTGACATAGCGCCTGATTTTCGACTTCCATTCCGGCATCGGCGGCACCGCGATACCAGGGGAGATGCCGGCTGATCCGATGACCGCCCACCAAAAAGGGAACCTTACCTTCGGCATTGACCGGTGCATTGCGCATCAGGTCGACACCTTGCGGATTGCAGCGGGTAGACTGCCACATGCCGCCGGGATTAATCAGCGGCATAAATACCAGCCGCACATCTTGCAACAGGTGATGCAGGCTTTTATCCCACGTCAGCCGTGTCAATAATCCACGCAAAAAACTCAGCAGGACTTGCGTGCCGATTCTCTCAAGACCATGAATGCCACCAAAAAAACCGATCGCCGGCAACGCGGGATCAGGATTGCCCAGGCAGATCTGATAGACCGGAAAACGTTGATGAGCCGCACTGACTTCGCAGACCACTTCTGCTTCCAGATGGCCGCGACCTAATTCCAATATACGTTCCAGTTCCTGCAGTTCTGGTAAAGCGGCCATGGCGAGGTCGGGTGAGTAAAGAGACCCGCCCATGCTAGTAGAGTCACATCAAGAACGCAAGGCGAATACCTTGATCCGGATTTTCCAATCGAAAATCCGAGCCGATGAAAAATAAAACCGACAGACAACAAAAAATTCCCTTTTGGAAAATATAATAGATTCATTATTTCCAAAAAAGCAAATAAAAATGAACTTGACACCGACCACTCCGGCGCTAGAACTCAGCGGACTGAGCAAGCAATTTGGCCGTCCTGCGGTCGATCAACTGAATCTGCAAGTCCGGCGCGGCGAGCTGTATGCCTTGCTGGGGCCGAATGGCGCGGGTAAGACGACGACTTTGCGCATGGTGGCGGGTCTGCTGGCACCGGACTCGGGCAGCATCCGGATACTGGGTACCGATCTCGCCAGTGAGCCCCATGTGGCCAAGCAAAAGCTCGCCTACTTGCCTGACGATCCCATGCTGTACAACAAGCTCAAGCCATTTGAATATCTGGAGTTCGTCGCGGGTTTGTGGGGAATGCCTGCGCAAATTGCACAAACCAAAGCGCAGGAATTACTCGACTGGCTTGATCTCAGCAAACATGCGGATGAACTGACCGAAGGGTTCTCGCGTGGCATGAAACAAAAACTCGCACTGGCCGGTGCGCTGATTCATTCGCCGGAACTGATTATCCTCGATGAGCCATTGACCGGACTGGACGCTGCCGCTGCGCGCCAGGTCAAGGATTTATTGCTGCGGCATGTGCAGGCCGGTGGCACGGTCATCCTGACCACGCATATTCTCGACGTGGCAGAGCGTCTGGCCGAGCGAATAGGGATTATTCAAAACGGCAAATTAATCGCCGAGGGTACTCTCGACGAGCTGCGTAGCCAGACCAGTCACGGTGCGACGACACTGGAGGACGTTTTCCTGCAACTCACGGAGCCGACATAATGGCGGGCCTGCTCCAATTGAAAGAGGGAAGCGCCGCCTGGCTGCTGGCGCATGAAATACGTTTGTTTTTTTATGATATGGGGGAGAGCAAGTCTGGCAAAAGGCGCAAACGCGGTATGTCACTGATGAGCAAACTCCTCATCATTGCGATGTTTTTGCTGGTGCATACCGTCGTCTGGCTGGTGATGCGCAAAATGCCGGTACTCAGCACCGAACCGCCTGCGATGATCATGATGGGGGCGGGTGCCGCACTGTTTGTGATATTTACCTTCATGCTTTCCTTTGGTCTGAACCGTAGCGTACGGGCCTTGTTTGAGCGCGGCGATCTGGACTTGCTCTTGTCTTCGCCGCTGGCATCGGAGACGATTTTCACGGTCAGGCTGACTGGCATTGTGATTGGTGTGGCGATGTTGTTTTTACTGATTTTGACACCGATTGCCCATGTGGGCTTGATTCTGGGACAGCCACGCTATCTGGGCGTTTATCCGGTCATCGTGAGTATGGCTTTGATCGCCTCATCCTTATCCATGATGCTGACCTTAAGCCTGGTGCGATGGCTAGGCGTGCGCCGCACGCTGGTTGCGGCGCAGTTGCTGGGGGCGGCGACTGGTGCGTCAATTTTTCTGATCATCCAGTTGATGAATCATCTGGATATCGCCTGGCGTCAAAAAGTTTTTGCTCAGATTCAGCCACTACTGGAACCTGGTCGCTTGCTGAGTGAGCAGAGCGTGGTCTGGTTACCTGCACATGCTTTGTTCGGTTCACCTTGGGCTGTGCTGGTCATGGCGGGCTTCGGCTTTGCTTGTTTCAAGCTGACGACATACTTGACACATGATTTTTTTGTACGAGGTGTACAGCAGGCAGGCGGCGTCAGTGCGGCATCGGTCACGGCACACGCACGTAATGGCGGCAAGCGCAAAGGCGCTCAGCATCAGTTCAAGTCAGGATTATGGCGCACCGTCGTTGTAAAAGAATGGCGCATGATCCTGCGCGATCCGCAGTTGATTTCTCAAGTCTTGCTGCAATTACTGTACCTGATGCCGATGTTTTTTATCGCGTACAAAAACGGTACAGTCTTGCCCGCTACTGCGGCGATGGTGATTTTTATCGGCGCATCGTTAGCAGGATCGTTGATCTGGGTCATGGTCTCTGCGGAGGACGCACCGGATTTGCTTATGTCTGCACCCGGCAGTCAGCGGACTATCCGCAACGCCAAGGTCACCGCGGCAGTGATTCCTTTGCTGATACTGATTGCGCCATTTTTACTCTGGCTTGGAGTGCAGGCGCCACTGAACGGACTGATGTTAACAATCGCTGCGTTCGCTGCAATGACAAATATCGCCATGCTGAATTTATGGCTGGCCAAGCCTGGCTCCAGAGCACAATTCAATAAACGCGGACAAGGGAACTGGTTGGCAAGTGTGCTTGAAGCCTTCAGTGCGATGTCATGGGCTGCGACTGTTTATTTCAGCATGCAGTATGGCTGGATAGGGCTGATACCGCTTGTTGCGGTGCTATTGTTATTGGGCTTTGCATGGTTGATGCGGATTGAACGAAATAGTCAATAATTGGTCAAACAGTATTCTTCCGGCTATACCTGAGTTCCGATTTTCCACTGATTTTTTACCTTTTTGATTGATCTTGCGATGACATTCTTTACTAAAAAACGAGTTGCTTGGGCTGTTGGTATTGTGGTCTTGGCCGGCGCGGCTGGCAGCTACTACCAGAAAAATCAAAAATCAAACAAGGAAGACGAGCCTAAGTTTAAAACTGCCATCGTTGATAAGGGCAACATCACGCAAACGGTGACCGCTAGCGGCACTTTAAATCCGGTCGCGCTGATCAACGTCGGTTCGCAAGTCTCCGGCACGGTCGTTGAGTTGAATGCTGATTTTAACGACCGGGTCAAAAAAGGTCAGGTGTTGCTGAAACTCGATCCGACTATTTTTAATGCACAGATCAAGCAAAGTGAAGCAAGTCTGGCATCCGCAGAGTCGTCGAAACGCCTGGCAGTCGCGAATTTTGAGCGCAATCAGAAGCTGGTCACGCAAAACTATATTTCTGGCAGTGTGCTGGATCAGGCCAAGCGCGAAGTCGAAGTTGCCGACGCCAATATCAAACTCGCCAAAGCCCAGCTCGACCGGGTACAGGCAGATTACAACAACAGCGTGATTCGCTCGCCGATCGACGGCGTGATTATTAAACGGACGATTGACATGGGACAGACTGTTGCTGCGTCATTCCAGACGCCCAATCTGTTCCAGATCGCCCGTGATCTGACCAAGATGCAGATCGATACCAGTGTCTCTGAGGCCGATGTCGGCGCCTTGAAAGACGGTCAGCCTGCACGCTTTGTCGTCGACGCGTATCCTGATCGCGAATTTGAAGCCAGCTTGCGTCAGTTCCGTCTTGCGGCCAACGTGCAGCAGAACGTCGTCACCTACAATGTGGTGCTCGATGTTGATAATAAGGACGAGTTACTGAAGCCCGGGATGACGGCTCAGGTTCGCCTGGTCGTCGGCAATCGCCAGAATGTCTTACGTATTCCGACCGCCGCATTGCGCTTTAAATTGAGTGACGAAGAGATCGCCAAAGAAGAAAAAGCGAAAAAAGAGGCAGCAAAAAAATCCGGTACCGAGAATGCATCCGCGTCAGCCAGTGCCAATGCGGTCCCTTATCCCGAAGCCGATGATGATATTGCGTTCCGCAGTAAAAGCGAGATGACGCGTTCGTTTAAAATATTTGTTCTGGATGAGAAAAACAAGGCAAAACCTGTCGATATCAAGATTGGATTGTCTAATTTTCGTTATACCGAGGTACTGTCCGGCGATCTGAAACTCGGCGATAAAGTCGTCATCCGCGCACTAGACAATGCCAGCACCAGCGCTCGCTAATGGGCAGCACTATGACTGCCTCCAATGCACTCAATGCGTCCAGTGACATGCCAAAGACACTGATTGATATCCATCAGGTTACCAAGAGCTATTTTTCCGGCGGTATCGAAACCCAGGTTCTGCACGGCATCGATCTGCTGGTGCCTCGCGGCGACTTCCTCGCCGTCATGGGGCAATCCGGCTCTGGTAAATCGACGCTGATGAATATTCTGGGCTGTCTCGATCAGGCGACCGGCGGCACGTATCTGCTCAATGGCGTCGATACCTTGACGCTTTCACGCAGCCAGCTGGCGACGATACGCAACCGTACGATTGGTTTTGTATTTCAGAGTTTTAATCTGATCAAGCGCATGAGTGTCGCGGAGAATGTTGCCTTGCCCCTGATTTACGCCGGAGTTTCGCGTGATAAGGCTTATAAAAAAGCATTGGTTGAACTGGAGCGGGTGGGATTAAAAGACTTGGCGAAACGTTTGCCGAATCAGCTATCCGGCGGACAGCAACAACGGGTAGCGATTGCCCGTGCACTGGTTGGCGATCCGCCTTTGATCCTGGCAGACGAGCCGACCGGCAATCTGGATACCCAGACTAGTGTTGAGATCATGCGGTCTTTGCAGCAGTTAAATGCGGAGCGTGGTATCACGATTTTACTGGTCACCCATGAGCCTGATATCGCGACCTATAGCAAGCGCCTGGTGCGCTTAAAAGACGGTCATGTCTTATACGACGGCCCGTCTGCCGAGGGTTTGCAACAGCTGGTGCAAAGCCATGAAGCACACGCGCTGGCTAGCCTGCAACAAGGATTAAGCGGGGTACAGGTATGAATTTTCTTCAGGTATTTATTGAAGCATTCCGCTCAATGAATGCAAATCGCTTGCGCACGTCGCTGACCATGCTCGGCATTATTATTGGCATTACCTCTGTTGTCATGATGCTGGCGGTCGGTGAGAGCGCCAAGAAGTTCATTGCCAAAGAGCTTGAGGTACTGGGTAGTAATTTAATGATTATTTCTCCCGGGGCTAACCGGACACAAGGAGTACGGGCGCGTACTGGTACCGCGCCATCGTTGTCGGTAGAAGATGCACTGGCATTAAACGATTTGCAAAGCCTGAACGGTGCGGCACCGGCTTTACAGGGTTTTTTCCAGATTGCGGTTGGTAACGACAACACGAATAATGCTGTGCTTGGTATCACGCCTGAGATGTTCAAAGTCCGCAACTGGAAAGTCGATCAGGGAAATTATTTTAGCGAATCCGATATCCGGGGCGCCGCCCGTATGGTGATTATCGGCAAAAAACTCGCGGAACAATTTTTCTATAAAACCAACCCGATTGGTCAGTTTGTCCGCATCGATAATGTGCCGTTTCAGGTGGTCGGCGTCTTGCAAGGTGAGGGGCGCATGTTTGATGGCGGGGATCTCGGCGAGATGGTACTGGTACCGATTACTTCAGCGAGGGCAACACTGATGCGTAGTCCTTTTCCACGTAATGTGCACTATGTTGTGGTGCAGGGAAAAAGTGATAAAGGTATGAAAGATGCGGAAGATGACATCAAAGATATGCTGCGTGACCGCCATCGCATTCGCGCTGATCAGGTCGATGATTTTCGTATCGACAATTTGGCATCAATTGCCGAGACCGGCGCAAAAATCAGTGCAGGTTTAGCAGCGATGCTAGGAGCTATCGGCGCGATTTCATTGATTGTTGGCGGTATCGGCATCATGAACATCATGCTGGTATCGGTCACGGAACGTACCCGTGAAATCGGTATCCGCATGGCAATCGGTGCCAAGCCACGCGATGTGTTATTGCAGTTCCTGACCGAGGCGGTCGTAATCTGTTTAGTCGGCGGTGTAATCGGTATTCTGCTTGCGAGTGCAGGCGCGGCGGCGATTACATCGACCGGCAAACTCGATGTGGAAATTGGTGTCGGCGCAATGATCGTCGCATGCGGTTTTGCCAGTTTTGTCGGTATCTTTTTTGGATTTTACCCAGCAAGACGTGCGTCCAGATTATTGCCGGTGGATTGTCTGCGTTATGAATAAACAAAAATTCAGATTTGTGCCATGTCAACGAGTCTTCATGGGAACTGACCGGCGATGACGGTATTTGCGTTAAAATCTGGTTATGGCGAAATTACTCAAAACAGTTCTTGTGTGCTTGATGATGCTGGCGATTCCTTTTCAGAGCTTCGCCGCGACGTCTATGCTGTTGTGTAATAGCCGCCATCACCAGGCCAATCAGGCCAGCCGTGTCATTGCATCGTCGGGGCATCAACATCATGTGGAGGCCGGATCTACCCAAACACAGCATCAACATGCTCATACGGATCTGGGTAAGTGCAGTACCTGCGCCGATTGCTGCATCGCTGCGGTATTAATGCCAGCGCAGCGCTTGCTGAACGTAGAGCGCCAGCCTGCGAACTATCTTCCCACTGCGTTTCTTTCATATACGGGCTTTATTGCCGACCATCCTCATCCGCCGCCCCGGCTATCCTGACTGTTTATTGTGATCACAATCCGCTGAGATTTTTGTAGTCTCCGCGTCCTTCTACACAGTTTGATGTGAGGTTTTCATGTTTCCATTGTTCGCTTTCAGGCGAAAGTTGGTAATGTCCGTCGCTATCTCATTAGCGACGGTATTGCTTAGTGGTTGTGCGACGTTTTCTTCTGATGGTGGTTTTGAGTTTTTAGAAAAAAATGCCCGTACCCAACTCGATAAACAAGTGGTCTGGCACAAATCCGATGCTGATCAATCCAGAATCCAGCAATACACAGACGCCCTGTTACGGCAGGAGTTGTCGGTAGAAACGGCAGTGCAGGTCGCATTGCTGAACAATCCCGGTTTGCAAGCCAGTTTTGATGAGCTCGGTATTGCCGAAGCTGACTTGGTACAGGCGGGTCGTCTGGCAAATCCTGGTTTTAGTTTCTCAAGATTACATCGTGGTGATGAGATTGAAATTGATCGCGGCATTCATTTCAATCTGGTACGTCTGTTGACGATGCAGCAGACACGAAAAATTGAACAGCGGCGTTTTGACGCAACGAGAATGGCAATCCTGCAAGCGATATATTCGCTATCGTCAGAGACGCGAAAAGCTTATTTCAATTTGCTAACCACGACCGAAACCTTGAGCTATACCGGGCAGGTTAAAGATGCTGCACAGGCCGGTGCCGAGCTGGCACAGCGCATGCAAAAGGCCGGTAATTTTAGTCAGTTAAAGCAAGCAAGAGAGCAAAGCTTTTATGCCGACGCCGAATTGAACAGACAACGTGCTGCGCTGGCGCATAGCCGCGCCAGTGAAAATTTCTACCGGTTACTGGGCCTCGATATGACGAGAATAAGCCTAAAGTTGCCTGAACGCTTGCCAGAGCTACCTGCTGTGCTGGAAACACCGGCAGAGATGCAGCAGGCACTATCACAGAGGCTGGACGTACAGATGGCGCTTTCCAATACCGACGCACTTGCGCACAATTTGGGTTTAAATAAATTCACCCGATTTATCAATGTACTAGAAATCGGTGCCGTTAAAAGTAGCACAAGTCAGCAAAGCAATCAGACAGGTTACGAAATCAGTATCGAACTGCCTTTATTCGATTGGGGCACTGCCAGAGTGGCTAAAGCAGAGGCGCAATATATGCAGGCGATTCATCGCACTGCGGATATCGCTCTGGCGGCACGTGCGGAGTTACGTCAGTCATATCAGCAATATCAGTCCAGCTATGCCATTGCGAAACACTATCGCGATGAAGTTTTACCGTTGAAGAAGCGTATTTCAGACGAAAACCTGTTGCGTTATAACGGCATGTTGATCAGCGTCTTCGAGTTATTGGCGGATGCCCGTTCGCAGATCGCCAGTGTCAATGCCTCGATCGAGGCGTCGAGAGATTTCTGGTTTGCACAAGCGGATTGGCAGATGTCAAAGTTAGGGAAATCCAGCGGTAATTCTATGACCACAGGCCAGAACATCGGCAGCGAGTCCGGTGACAAGCCGGTCTCACATTAGTGATTAGCGAGCAGATAAGGAATAACTATGACTTCGAGAAGAGATTTTTTTAAAGTAGCGAGTGCAATTACTGCCGCTGCCAGCGCTACTGCTGTCAGTCGCGTAGCGATGGCTGCATTACCTGAAGCTGTCAGTCACCAGAGTGCGGAGTCGATGCCGCCTTTAATGCCGAAGAATGGCAGACCATACAATCCTGTGTTGACTCTGAACGGTTGGACTTTGCCATGGCGTATGAATCAAGGTGTTAAAGAATTTCACCTGGTGGCAGAGCCAGTTATACGCGAAATGACGCCGGGTTTTACGGCACATCTCTGGGGCTATAACGGACAGTCGCCGGGACCGACGATTGAAGTGGTCGAAGGTGATCGTGTCAGGATTTTTGTCACTAACAAATTACCGGAACACACCAGCGTCCACTGGCATGGCCAGCGGTTGCCAAACGGCATGGACGGTGTCAGCGGCTTAACGCAGCCCGCGATCCCTCCGGGCAAAACCTTTGTGTATGAATTTATCGCCCGTCGCCCGGGCACTTTTATGTATCACCCGCATGCGGATGAAATGGTACAAATGGCGATGGGAATGATGGGCTGCTGGATTACTCACCCTAAAGAAAAACATGCTTTGATTGATGCAGTGGATAGAGATTTCGTGTTTCTCTTGAATGCCTACGATATCGATCCCGGTAGTTACACACCGAAGGTGACGACCATGACGGAATTTAATCTCTGGACGTGGAATAGCCGGATTTTTCCGGGCATCGACCCGCTGGTCGTTCGTAAAAATGACAAGGTCCGAATCCGCGTTGGTAATCTCAGCATGACGAATCATCCGATCCATATTCATGGACACGAATTTCAGGTCACGGGTACTGACGGTGGCGCGATTCCAAAAACGGCGCGCTGGCCTGAAGTGACAACGGATATTGCAGTTGGACAGATGCGCCAGATAGAGTTTGTTGCCGATGAGGAGGGAGACTGGGCTTTTCATTGCCACAAATCGCATCACACCATGAACGCGATGGGCCACGATGTACCGAATATGATCGGTGTGCCGCATGCTGATCTCGCAGAAAAAATGACGAATCTGATACCCGGCTATATGACGATGGGATCTGAGGGCATGGCCGACATGGCGCAAATGCAGATGCCCTTGCCGCACAATACGGCACCTATGATGGGCGGGGAAGGGCCATTCGGTTCTTTGGGTATGGGGGGAATGTTCAGTGTGCTCAAAGTACGTAAAAACCAGTCAGTCGGTGATTACAAAGATCCGGGTTGGTATCAACAGCCAAAAGGATCGCAGGCATACGAGTGCACTAGCGCTGTAGATGAGCCTAAACGCGCAACGACCGCGGCGACGACGAGCAAAGACAAATCAGAACAGATTGAGGTGCAGATCAGAAAACCGCTTCACCATGAGCATTGAACCCGGATTTTTCACCAGACCCTATCACGTCGTATAAATCCAGATGGCATGCGGTTTGCGGAGAGATAGCAACATCGGGTTTGCTGACGCAAGGGATTGTCTTTGCCAGACAATCCGCCGCTCTGTAGCGGTAAAGGGCAACAGGTCTGCCCAGTCAGTTCGCCACATACCTCTTGCTGCTGTTCTTGTGAAAATCCGTTTGAATGTTGTTGAATTAGCTAAAACTCTGAATATGGCTTGCAAAGAGATTTAAATAGAGCAAAATGAGATCAAATCAGCAGTGTTACGCTGTAATCGAGCCTGCTCTGTTTATATTGAGGGAGCGAATGAAGCGATCACTAAGCGACCACCGAGCAACAACTGAACATATCCGGCGATTTTTATTACAATTTTGCCGGATATATTTTTTAATCTATGGTCCCACACCCGACAGGAGCCAGTGATGATGACCGTGCCCATCATTATCGATTTTGAAGCCTCAGGATTTGGTAAGGGCAGTTATCCTATTGAGGTCGGATTCTCTGGCCGGCATGGTGAGGGTTGGTGTACCTTGATTCGTCCGGAAGACGATTGGGATCATTGGGATACCGATGCGGCGAAAGTTCATCATATTCCCCGAGAGATCCTGATCGAACGCGGTCGTTCTGCCAGTTATGTCGCCGATCAGCTCAATTATTTTTTAAGTGGCTATACGGTCTACACCGATGGCTGGGCGCAGGATTATGTCTGGATGGCACGCTTGTTTGATGCCGCCGATAAAGTACCGAGATTCAAATTGGCAGATTTGCGCGAAATTATCTCGGATGAACAGCAGGCACTCTGGCATGCGACCAAAGACCGGGTTCAAGAAGAGCTGCATGTGGCGCGTCATCGGGCCAGCAGCGATGCGCGGGTCTTGCAATTAACCTGGCTGCGCACTTTTGAATCTAAACTCAGTGCCAGTAATGGTAGCCGCGCGCAATAAACGTCAGTTCCGACTAGACAGACAAAGCTAAGCTAAGCAGGTTCTAGCGCTTCACAGCCAGAAGCTTCGCCAACGACAGATTGATCTTCCGCATGGTTTCGGCAGAGACATCCTTGCTACATACAATATAGCGATTCAAGCCCGGTGGCATGCCTTTCAGATCAATTTGCAAGGTCTCACGCATGCTGTCCTCCTTGTCATGTAAGTATTCCCAGTCCTCACGGTCAATAAACATAAACGATGCCCGGTTTGCGCCGACCATGCGGGCCATGATCATTGGCGCCGCACTACTGCGTACCTGATTATTCTGGCTGGTCTTGATCAGGCTATCAATCGCCTCGCCGTAGGACACGCCCTCCACAACACCTAAGGTTAAACTGCTGTCAGATAGCAATGAGCCCAGCGTTTTATGCGCGGTCACTTGCGCTGCCGCTACCTGACTGACGAGCAAAGTGTGTGGCGGATCCGTATGAAACACATTGCTGAACTGTACCAATGCCTCACGCTCCGGAATCTTGTACCAGCCAAATGAACAGTAATTCTGCGTCCCGATCGTAAAATTATTCCAGATCCGCTTGGCGGGTTCTTCTGAAAAGCGCACGACAATTTTGGCATCGGCAAACACCTGCCTGGCACGATCCAGCAATATCCCTTTCTCAACACCATTTTCAATGTACTGATGCGGTGGCTTAATCCGCCAGGCGATAGTCAGCGACTCTGCGTTTGTGATGACAGGGATACTGATCAGCGCCGTCAATATCAGTGTGAAAAATTTTCGCATAGTTGAAGAACAAAAAAGTCGATTGAGAGCCAGTGATAGCAAAAGACGGCAAGAGTTATTGACAATACCTGCGTCTTACATGCCATCATAGCAATCTATATCTATCCATGTGGCAAATCAGGGGAGAGTTATGCTTAAAAAAATATTGATACGTAGTGCAATCGGCATCTTTATTGTGATCTTTCTTTTATTCGCCTATCTATTCTTTGCACCAGTACCGATACAACCCCTTGCCTGGCAGGCGCCATCTAATGCCGGATACACCGGTGCTCATGCGACTAACCGTGATCTCAGCGGTTTGCAAGTAGTCTCTCTCGGTAAAGAGTTCGGCCCAGAACATATTCTGCCTGGCCCGGATGGCAAAATTTATGCGGCGGTGGCATCCGGCGCGATCTTGCGCATGCAACCAGATGGCACACAGCTGGAGACATGGATCTCAATGGGTGACCGTGTACTGGGTTTCGCGTTTGATGCACAGGGCCGTATGATCGTTGCCATGCCATCACGCGGCTTACTTATGATTACTCAGGACAAAAAAGTCAGCGAACTGGTCACACAAGTGAAACAAATCCCGTTGCAATTTGTGGATGCCGTCGTTGTTGCTCGTAACGGCAAAATTTACTTCACCGATGCGACTCAGCGTTTTGGCGTCAATGCATTTGGCGGAGTACTGAACGCCAGCATGCTCGATTTTTTAGAACATTCTTGTACTGGACGTGTGCTGGAATATGATCCCGCCACTTCAGCCGCCCGCATCATCGCTGACGGCTTCTGCTTTTCTAACGGCATCGCCCTGAGCCAGGATGAGCAACATCTGTTCGTCAGTGAAACCGCCGGCTACCGCGTCTGGAAGCTCTCGATACAGGCGGATCAACTGCAACTCAAGGACAAGCCAGATCCGCAACGAGCGTCGGTACTGCTAGATAATTTGCCGGGCTTCCCTGACAACCTGATGCGCGGTACAGACGGAAAACTCTGGGTCGGCATCGTCAAGCCACGCAGCGTCGACTTTGACAAAATGTCGCCCAAGCCTTGGTTACGTTCACTGACCTTGCGCCTGCCACGTTCGATGTGGAAAGTGCCGCGGGATTATGGCCACGTCATTGCCTTCGATGAGACGGGCAAAGTCATCAGGGATATGCAAGATCCTGCGGGCGTCTATCCAGAAACATCCGGCGTCACCGAGACGGCAGATCGTCTGTATATCCAGAGCCTGCGCGCCAATAGCATAGGCTGGCTTGCCAAAAAATGAGGCAGATGCGCAACAGGATTGTCAGGCCGGAGCGCAATACTGTCGTCATATCAGACATGCTTTTCGTCCTTGCTGTCGAGCTAAATAACCGTATCAGAGGCAGGAGCATAGCTATTTAAGATGATACAAAGCAAAACTTGCCAAAAATACTTGGCTTGACTGCATCAAAAGGCTATAAAATTCCCTGTTGTAACAAATTCATCCCTCCACAACTGAAGCGAGTAATTATGTCTAAATTATTGGATTACCTGAATACTCTGGATAAAGATGCAGCGGCGCGTGAAGCGCACGTAAACGATCCGAAAGGCACAATGGATCAGTTTGGTTTGTCTGAAGAAGAACAGAATGTTTTTACATCTGGTGACAAAGCAAAATTGGCCCAGCATATTGGTATCAATGAAGATGATCTTCCTTCTATTCAAGTAACCGAAACTACTTATGAGTAAATATTTTTTCGATAGAAAGATTGTCGTATATTCAAAGTGAGGTTAATAATCTCTATTTTATTTGTCATGGGATATTTTTTACCCATGACATCTTTTTCCGATAATCTTATGTCGGTTGATAGTTTGTTGCAGCAAGCTTCAGAAAATCTAAAAATATCACCAAATAAAGCCGAAGAAGCACTTACACAATTAGAGTCCCTAGCAAAGAGTTTTGATAGCAAACAGAAAGACAGATACCATATTCTGCGCGCATCATTCTTAGGTTTTAGAGGTCGGCATAAAGAGCGAGTTTTATTGGCAGAATCCTACATAGCTCAAGTCACAGATCCCGAAGTTAAAGTTAGATTTCTCTATCAGCTGTCCGATGGCTATACAAATCTTGGCCAGTACGAACAAGCATTAGATGCAATGAACAAAAGCATCTTACTTTTACCAAAACTCGTAAAGTTAAATGCAAAAATAGATACTTTGCAGACAGCAATCACTTTACTGAATTCGCTACATGCCTACGATGAATCCATGGTTTACGCAGACCGCATGTATTCTTTGGAGGCAGAAGAAAATAATTTTTTCCCGAAGTGTATTGCGCTTGCCGATCGTATCGACATTAATTTTTTACGCGGTAAAAGAGACGAAGCTTTATCGCTAGTAAAGGAGGCAGAGGATTTATGTGGAGCTAATGACCGTAAGATTATTGTTTTGATCGTAAAGGCATTAGTAGTTCTTGACTCTATTAAAGCATCTCAATATTCTAAAGATCTGGATGTGGCGATAGCGCTTTTATCAGAATTTAAAAAAATAAATGATAGTTCTGATTACCTTATTCATCTGAACGATGCGGTAGCGAAGATTTATTTAAAATCGGAAAATTTCTCTCAAGCTGAGCGATATGGGGCGATAGCTTTTGAGACTGCAAAAAAACAAAATGTCGTTCAATTATTAGAGCGATCTGCCGAGACAATGGCAGCGATCAAACGCGCACAAGGTCAATTCTCCAGCGCACTCGAATACTACGACACCAGCCTCGCGCTGAAAGATAAAATTCTCGACGATCAGTTACATAAAAATCTTGCTTATCAGCGCGTCAAATACGATAGCCAGGATAAGGCAAACCAACTGAGTTTGCTGGAGCAAAAAAATAAAACCCTGGCGATCGCACGTCAACTGGAGAAACGTAATAATCAAAATTTGATTTTGCTGGTGACTTTAATCTCCGTTACTTTATTGATCCTGACCGCATGGCTGATCCGTACCTGGCAACAAAAGAATCAATTCCGCCAGACGGCGCAAATTGATGGTCTGACCCAGATCAGTAACCGTGCTCACTTCATAGCAAGTGGTACGCATACGATGCAGTCTACCCATAATGCCGTCAGCGTGATCTTGTTTGACATGGACTTTTTTAAACGCATTAACGATAGTTTTGGCCATGCAGTGGGCGACTGGGTGTTGCGCACTGTGGCTGAAAAAATTAAAGCTTTACTGGGTAAAAAAGACTTATTTGGCCGCCTCGGTGGTGAAGAGTTTGTGATCTGTATCCCAGGCGCTAGCGAAGAGGAAACGGTGGCGCTGGCAGACCGCTGTCGTGTTGCGATCATGGAGATCGATACCAATCCTAGCGGCTACCGGTTCCCTATTTCGGCGAGTTTTGGTGTTGCCACCCGCGCTGCGCATGCTGATACTAGTTTTGAAGACATGCTGGCGGCTGCTGATAAGGCGTTATACGTATCAAAAACCGATGGACGTAATCGCGTTTCGACTTTTCAATAATTTACATTAAAGCACTCAATGCCAAATACAAAAAAAGGAACGCTGGTCTGTGTCGGTACAGGTATGCGCATGGCTGGGCAATTAACACCGATAGCCCAGAGTTACATTGAAACTTCTGATGTTGTTGTTGCTGCAGTACCGAATATTTTTGCACGAAAATGGCTGCAGGGAATTGCCAAGGAATATGTGTGCCTGTTGGGTTATTACTCTGACTGTGATGAAGAGGGTAAAGACCGTCGTGATACTTATCGTCGTATGGCTGACACAATTCTGGCAGAGCTGCGCGCCGGTAAAAACGTGTGTGCCGCATTCTACGGACATCCTGGGATTTTTGCCTGCATCTCGCATATGGCGATCGCGGATGCGCGGGCTGAGGGATTCAGTGCCCATATGGAGCCGGGTATTTCTGCTGAGGATTGTCTGGTCGCCGATATTGGTATCGATCCGGCCAAAACGGGAATGCAATCAATGGAGACCACGCAATTCATGATCTATGAGCGCTGTCTTGATCCAACCGCCTTGTTGATCCTGTGGCAACCGGGTATTGCTGGCGATTTGAGTCTCAAACGGTTTGATACCAGTACCCAGCGTTTGCAGTTGTTGGTGGATAAGCTGGCACGAGACTATCCGCTTGATCATGAGGTGATTTTGTACGAGGCGGCGACTCATCCACTGGAACAAACCCGTATAGATAGATTGCGCCTCGGTGATTTACCGTATGCTGATTTGAAACAGATTACGACACTGGTGATTCCACCAGCCAGAGCGATGAAGATCGATCAGGCGATGATGGATTTATTGAACGTGGCCGCGTAGCGTTCTGGATGGTAAGACCGGGTGTGGCGGGCAAAATATAAATTCTGCAAAATCCAATCAAGAATGGCTTACTATGTACTGTATAGCACGCCTTATTCGCTGACGAACTGGAGTGACATTTTGTCTAATCGATTCGATTTGCCTGCCACTGAGGTCGATAGTGCCCTGTCTGTGTTAAGCCAGCAGACGGATGCCATGATCGAGAGTGAGCCTGCCAAGACCATTGTGGTCTTACTGGAAGCGATCCGGCAGGCAGACCGCCATACGGATCCCAAATTGCTGGGCGACCTTTACTGCAAGCTCGGTAATTGCCGCCTCATGCTCAACGACCCTCTGGGCGTACGCGACTTCGAATCTGCACTGGAGTTCGCCGAGCGCAGTAACAGTACTTCATTGAAGGCCGATGTATTCCACGGTCTGGCCAGGACTTTTGTCATCTTCGGTGATACCCACAGCGCATTGCAGTATGGTGAAAAATCGCTAGCGATCGGTCGTGAGGTCGATAATCCGAAAAAATTTGCCCAGATATTGATTACGCTGGGGTTGATTTTTACCTATACCCAGCAGTTTGAGCGTGGTGCCCTGATGTATGCAGAGGCGCTTGAATTATGTCTGCGCCATGATGACCAGGACGGTTTGGCAAGAGTGAAAAATAATTGGGCAGACAATCTCGTCATTTATTTTGAAACCTTAAAAGAAGATAACGCGTCGCCGCCGTTTGGCATGCTGGACGAGGCGATACGTCTTGCACGTGAATCACTTGAACACGCGCAGTCTGGCTCGTTGCTGCGAACGCAGTTATTGGCCACAGAGACCCTGGCGCATGCGCTGGAAGAGCGCGGTTTTTATGCCCTTGCTCTGGAGGAGCTGGCAACGGGGCTGGCCCGTGCATCCGGACATGGTTTTGCAAAAGAAGAACTCGACATCAAAGTTCGCATCGGTGCTCTGCGCTTACATCTGGGGCAGATTGCCGAAGCCATCCAATGTATGCTGGAAGCACGCGAATCCGCTTTGCATATTGGCAATTATCCTTTCATGGGGGATCTGCTGAAAATTTTATCGACGGTCTATGAGGCCAGTCATGAATTTGATGCTGCTCTGAAAGTATATAAAGAATTTCATAGCGTTACCCTGAAATCCCGCGACCAGCGCGCCCAGATTAGCGCGCAGATTTTTGCTGCAAAAATGGATCTGGAGCGGGCGCAGAAGGAGGCCAGCGTCCATAAAACACGGGTGGATCAGCTCGAGGATTTCAACCGTACTTTGCGAGTTCAGGTACACGAAGACACTCTGACGGGATTGCCAAATCGTCGCGCTCTAGAAGAAAAAATGCTGCAACGCCTGACAGGTCGCGTGACTAATGTCGCATTCGCGATGTGTGATATCGATTTCTTTAAAAAAGTGAACGACGGTTATTCGCATCTGGTCGGTGATGACGTATTGCGTGAGGTCGGTCACTTGATACAGTCTTGCCTGCGCTCCGGCGATCTGGCAGCACGTATCGGGGGCGAGGAATTTGCTCTGGTACTGGACAGGACTGCCAAATCGGTCGAGGCCTGTGAACGTATCCGTAAAGCGATTGAGGCATTTGACTGGACCCGGCTTGCTGCAGGTCTGCACGTTACCATGAGTTTTGGCGTCACCCATATTCAGGACGGCGACGATCTGAAAGCAATGATGAGTCGTGCTGACTCGGCTCTGTATCGTGCTAAACATAATGGCCGTAACCGGGTAGAGAAGGCTTAGCTTGTCGTCTGCCACGAGTCTCCTGTTCAAGCCTTCAGCCGTAATCGACTGTGATGTGCTGGTCGTCGGCGGAGGTATCAATGGTGCCGGGATCGCACGGGATGCTGCCGGACGCGGACTGTCAGTGGTGCTGTGCGAGAAAGATGACCTCGCCTCACATACCTCATCGGCTTCTTCTAAATTAATTCACGGTGGCCTGCGTTATCTCGAGTATTACGAATTCGGACTGGTTAGAAAATCGCTGATTGAGCGTGAAGTTTTATTGCGTTCAGCTCCCCACATTATTACGCCATTGCGCTTCGTCATGCCCCATATGAAAGGCCTGAGACCCGCATGGATGCTGCGTGTCGGGCTATTTTTATATGATTATCTGGCACCTCGCGAATTGCTCCCGTCATCATTTGCCATCAAACTTCATCAGCATCCTGCCGGCGTCCCGCTACAGCAACATCTGGTTCGGGGATTTGAGTATTCCGACGGCTGGGTCGATGATGCCCGCCTTGTCGTATTGAATGTGATGGATGCGGCAGAGCGTGGCGCAACGGTCCTTACGCGCACAATTTGTCTGTCTGCGCAGCGAGACAACGGTATATGGCTGGCCGAATTGCGTGGTAATGACGGCCGGCTGACGACGGTACGTGCGAAAAGTCTGGTCAATGCGAGTGGCTCCTGGGCGGCACAATTTCAGCAGATGGTCGCTCCCGATCAGGCAGGTAAAACCTTACGTCTGATCAAGGGCAGTCATATCGTCGTCAAACGCTTGTTCGAACATCCATATGCCTATATTTTTCAGCATCCCGATGGCCGGATTGTGTTTGCGATTCCTTATCAGAACGACTTTACGCTGATCGGTACAACCGATATCGATTATCACGGCGATATCAATCAGGTTGCGATTGAGCCGGACGAAATTCAGTATCTGTGTGAGCTGAGCAGTTTGTATTTTCAGCAGAGCATTCAGCCTCACGATGTGCTGTGGTCTTATGCGGGAGTGCGTCCGCTGGTGGATGATGGCAGTGTAGATGCCAAAGCGATTACGCGCGATTATCGTCTGGAATTATCCAATACTGACGCGCCCATGCTGACGGTGTTCGGCGGCAAGATAACGACGTTTCGCAAACTCGCAGAAGAGGCCATCGACATGTTGATGCCTGTCATCGCGAGCGACAAGCCACATCCGTCTGCGTGGACGGCCGGTGCCTGCTTGCCAGGCGGCGATATTTTTACCAACCGGCCAGATAACCGCGCAGTCCTCGAATTTGATCACTTCATTCACCAACTCGCTGACGAATATCCCTGGCTTCCTCCCGCGCTATTGCACCGTTATGCCCGAGCTTACGGCACACGTATCCGCACGCTGCTGACGGGACGACAGTCTCTGGCCGCCATGGGACAGCAGATTGTTGAGGGCTTATATGAGGTCGAAGCCGAGTATTTGTTGAACTACGAGTGGGCATGCACGGCACAAGATATATTGTGGCGCCGTACTAAGCTGGGTTTGCATAATCCAGCGGAGGCCAGCGCTGTAGTAGATGCATGGATTGCAAGGTGCAATGCTGCCCATCGCTAGTATCTGTAGGACTATCATCGCTGGCAGAGCCTGCTAAGAGCGCTCGAACGCACTCATCCTGTCGCTGATCCCTGCCATCTGTTCCCCCATTTCTGCGCACTGTCGCATCCTGCTGGTCTTGCCTCTGGCATTTGCTTACAGTCACCCTACGCAATCCAATTTGCCTCAATTCGATGAGGTATTCATCACAAATTGATCAGGGAGATAAGACATGAACAAAGCCGATTATATGAATTCACTCAAGCAAGCCCTTGAGGGTTTGCCTGCCATCGTGATTGAAGAAACGATGTGGGATTACGAAGCGAAATTCGTGAATGCCATGATGGAAGGGCGCACCGAGGAGCAAGTTGCGGCCAGCTTGCCAAGTCCTCAGCTGGTTGCAGCGCAGAAGCGCAGCAAACAGCGTCTGGATGCATTTAAACAGCAAGCCAGTCCGTCCAATCTCGCTGCCCTGTTTGTGTCTCTGATCGGCGTGATGGTGTTTAACTTCTTCATGATTATTCCGGCGATGGTGTATGCCAGCATGTTATTCACTGCATTTGTTGCTTCAATGGTTTTTTATGTTGCGGGTATTGTGATTACCGCAGGCAGCTTGTCGGGCGTGGAACATTTCAAAGTCAATATGCCTTCGCATCGCTACGAAGTCATGATGGACGATGGCGACGACGTACGCATTCATTCTCGCTCCAATGATGGATTCAAGGTTGATATTTCGTCCTCCGGCATCGTAGTTGAAGGGCAGGAAAAAATACAAGAAAAAGCGCAAGGGAAAAATCTGGAAAAAACTCCTGTTAGCGCAGCATCCGCCTCAGCTTCTGCATCAGCAACTACCGCGGGCAATCCCGTCGCCATCGCCGTACTCGGCGGCGCTGAGGTGGCGTCCGCTAGTGTATCGACCGTTGCGCCTGGCCGTGTCGAAGTCAATGTGGAGAATAAATTACGCCACTACAACGCTATTCAGGGTATCGGTATTTTGCTGGGTGGCATCGTTCTATCTTTACTGAGTTTGCTGATGACCCGATATACCTTCGTTGGTTTTAAAAACTACCTGCAATGGAATATATCTTTGCTTCGTATTCCAGCAAATGCTTGATTGAATTAATCCTCAAAGGAGAATCATCATGAAAAAATTAGTTAAAACCGCGTTAGGAATGTTATTGATGGCCATCGTCCTGATCGCCATCAGCACGGCGGTAATGCGGGCTCATGCAGGCACTCCCGCTGCCAGCTCCAGCGCCTCTGTGTCAAGTGAGGTGCGTACCGTTGATGCCGGTATCGTCAATATCGTTATGAATGGTCCTATTGATCTGGTACTCAGACAGGCGGCCACACCAGAACTGATGGTGCGCGGCGAACCCTCGATGCTGTCACGTGTGACTACCCGGATCGAAGGCAATACCTTATACATCGGTACCCGCGGTATGTTCGTTATGATCCGTCAGCCTTTGCAGGTAGAGATGGCCTTGCCAGCACTGGAAAAATTACAAATGCAGGGGAGCGGTGATGCAAGTGTGAAGGGTTTTCGCGGGAAAAAAGTCGATGTCTCCATTCGCGGTTCCGGTGACTTACAGTTTGATAGTGATTTCCAGGACGTACTGGCCAGCATTGTCGGCAGCGGTGATATGAAGATGACTCTGGCTGGCTGCGAGAATGTGGACATCAGCGTGATGGGTTCTGGCGATGTCATGGTCAAGGGGCAAACCAAAGTGTTGCGTGCAAAATTAAGCGGCTCAGGTAATCTGGATGCGGCTGGCTTGAAAAGTAACCAGGCTAGCATCAGTCTCAGCGGTTCATCCGATGCCAAAATCACGGCAACGCAAGAAGTCAAAGGTCAGCTGAGTGGTAGCGGTGACGTCAGAGTGTACGGCAACCCGGCAAAACGCCAACTGACAAAATCAGGATCTGGCGATATTTACTGGCAGTAAATAAGCAATAAGCAAGCAATAAGCAAGCAATAAAAATCGGAAAATAAAGCGGACATAGTCAGACAGTGTCGCCGCCAGATCAGGCATGCCCTTACATCAGAATATTCACCAAATCAGTGAGTGTCAGCAGGAAAATTGTGTCGCGCTGCAACCACTGATTTTGGTATTTATCATGGGAAATGTTGCTTTGCACCAAATATAATGTAGTAATGCTTCAGTAAAATGAAATAAAATTCAATGGCCGCTGCTTGGTAGTGAAACTCTATTTACTTGGGACAATTTTCTGCAATAATCGTTCCGCATTTGTAAAAAAAGTTTCATTCGTGGTGCGGATGTCTCAAAAAATAAAAAGACATGCCGGTTTTTCCTCTTAACTTGACCGACCCAGAATCATGACTGCTATCCAAAGTAAGTGCCTGACCGTGTTGCTTGTTGCTTTTTGTCTGATTACCGATGCTGTAGCGCAGGAAAATCCCATGCAGTTCCTGAGCCGTGCGAATGCGAAAGTAGCGAAAGCTGCCGCATTGAAGACACGTTGGGAAGGTCCGGTTGACGGTCCTAAATTATTGAAAAAGAAAAAGATCGTATTCATTGCCTCCGATCTCAGCGACCCGAGTATTGCAGGTCTGTTTAACGGCGTGAAAGAAGCGATCAACGGTGCTGGCTGGGAAATTCTGTACATCGATTGTCGTGGTCGCTGCAATCAGGGGGCCGCAATCGTAAGTCAGGCACTGGACATGTCGCCGAACGGTATTATTCTCGCCGGTGTTGATGCAGCAAGTCAGGCAAAGGGTTTAGTCGCCGCGTCGAATGCGAAAGTTCCTGTCGTTGGCTGGCATGCTTCCGTGAAGAGCGGCCCTACTGACGGACTGTTCACGAATGTGACCTCGAATCCAAAAGAAGCTGCGCAGATCGCCGCCTTGTACGGTGTCGTCGAATCCAACAGCAAAGCCGGTATTGTGGTTTTTTCAGATACCTCAAATCCTTATTCTGTCGAAAAATCGAAGGCGATTGTTGAAGTCATCAAACAGTGCGAAAGCTGCCGTCTGTTGAGCGTAGAAGATGTTCCTGTCGCAGAAGCTGGTGCCAAAATGCAGCATGTAGTCGAGAACCTGACCAAGAAATTTGGCGCCAAATGGACTCATGCGATCGGTGTGAACGATATGTATTTTGATTTGATGGAACGCCCTGCGATTGCTGCACTGATCGCGACGAATAAGGTAGCGGGTTTGTCGGCAGGCGATGGATCAAGCGGTGCTTTCAAGCGTATTCGTGCCAGTTCATTACAAATCGGTACGGTGCCTGAGCCTCTGTTTATGCATGGCTGGCAATTGGTTGATGAGCTTAATCGTGCATTCTCAGATGTCGCTCCCAGCGGTTACATCACACCAGTGCATCTGGTGACCGCGCAAAATATCGCCTACGACGGCGGGCCGAAAAACGTATTTGATCCGAGTAATGATTATCGCAGCCAGTATCAGAGAATCTGGGCAAAATAAACTACGTCGTGCATGGATGACTTTATGAGTTGACCGGTTAATCGGCTACCGAGAGAAGGGCGATCAGGCAACTGATTGCCCTTCTTGTTTTGTGCGACCTGATGGCGCTGACAAGATGATGGAGAATCTGGGATTATTCCTGAAACGGTGAAATAGAATTACAATTCGCGCATGAAAAATGATGAAAAAAATACCCGATCAGCATCGTCAGGAGCCATCGTAATTGGCGGAGGACCAGCCGGTTTAATGGCTGCTGAAACCATGGCGGCTGCCGGTATTCAGGTGGATCTCTATGACGCGATGCCATCGGTAGGACGCAAATTTTTATTGGCTGGTAAGGGCGGCATGAATCTCACCCACTCAGAACCGGCCGGTGCTTTTCATGCACGTTATCGTGAACATCAGACGGATCTGACTGCGATGCTCGCAGAATTTGGTGCGCAGGAATTGCGGGCTTGGGCAGATGGTTTAGGTATTGCGACTTTTGTCGGTAGTTCCGGGCGTGTATTCCCCGTGGATATGAAAGCTGCGCCTCTCTTACGCGCTTGGCTGCACCGCTTGCGGCAAGCCGGTGTGCGGTTTCATATGCGTCATCGCTGGCTGGGCTGGCACGGTAATGACTATCTGTTTGCGACGCCCGACGGTGAGCAAATCGTCCCCGCTGATACCGTAGTGCTAGCAATGGGCGGCGGCAGTTGGGCGCGTCTGGGATCCGACGGTGCCTGGGTTGCGCCTCTGCAGCAACGTGGTATTGCGGTTGCACCTCTGGCGCCATCAAATTGCGGTTTTGATGTGGCGTGGTCGGACTATTTCCGGCAGCGATTTGCAGGTCAGGCGCTGATGACGGTTGCCGTGCAGTTCGGGCAGGACGATGGCACTTCGTTAGTGCGTCAGGGACAGTTTGTCGTTACTGACGGTGGTGTAGAAGGGAGCCTGATTTATGCGCTGTCGGCCTTGATACGCAACCGGATTATGAGCCAGGGCAAAGCGCTGCTGCATCTCGATCTGGCACCGGGTAAAAGTACCGAGCGTATTTTGCAAGAAGTCACTCATCCACGCGGATCACGCTCGCTTTCAAGCCACTTGCAAACGAAAGTCGGACTTGATGCAGTAAAGGTGGCCTTGTTACGCGAATGCTTGCCTCCGGATCAATTTCAGCAACCGGTTCTGCTGGCCGCAGCGATCAAAGCCTTGCCTTTGGTGCTGCACGCGGCAAGGCCGATTGATGAGGCGATCAGCAGTGCAGGAGGTGTGCGTTTTGAGGGACTCGATGACCAGCTAATGTTGCGAAATTTGCCCGGTATTTTTTGTGCGGGTGAAATGCTGGATTGGGAAGCCCCGACTGGCGGTTATTTGCTTACCGCTTGTTTTGCCACGGGCAAGCGTGCAGGTAGCGGAGCGCTAGCCTGGTTAGCAAATAAGACAATGAGATAAATTGAAACTCATTGATTGAGTCATGTTTAATAAATCATATTATTTATTCCATGACTTACACAAAATGATACGTTGCTTACCAGCATACACCGTGTTTAAAAAACCTTGAATCGATATTGCATGGAGCCCCTTACTCCCGCCTTTTCTCGGTATCTCGGTTTCACCGTGTCACCATGTCCCTGTATTGAAAGGACTTGATTTTTGTGTCAATCCTGTCGGTGTGATTTTTCAATGTGAAGGTTTTTAAAGGTTCCGGCATTGAATTCGCAGGCCGCATGCTGCTTTCAGATACATTTCATGCCAGGAGGCTTACCAGCGTTGCGGATTCGTTTTGATATCGATATTCCATGGAAGTGCTTACTCCTGTTTTTTCTCGTTGTCTCTGTGGTGATAGGTCTTGGTTTTTGTATAAGCCCTGCAGATCAACTCAGATCAATTTACAACTCAGTATAAACAGCAGAAATGGGTTTATCCCCTGCGACCATTTAAATGTTAAATAGTCTGGACTAAGCCATCTTGCAGTGCGGAAATTTGGTACAATCTACGCGCCATATACCGTAACTGATTTATGGTACCGATTGGCTCCGATTCTGTATGTTCTGTTTGATACCTGTGTTTGTGGCATGAGTGACTCTCGTTCTAATCCCCGGTCTAAAGTTTCCTGGCGTGCTGCGGTTCAGCTCGCGCCCGGCAATATTGTTGCAGCCAAAATTCTGGATTTCACGATGGCAGGTGTACAGCTCCAATGCGCGCATGTGTTGAAAGAGGGACAGACTTATCAGATGATGATGGAAGTGCCATCGAAGCGCGATGCTTCGCAACGCACGCAGGTCGTCTGCAAGGCGACGGTTCGCTATAATATTTTAAGCGGTAACGAATATCGCTCCGGTATGAAATATTTTGACTTTGCACCGGAGCACCTGCTGCTCCTGCAAAGCTGGGCCGGTGTTCCGGTCACCATGGAATAAGTGCATCAGCGTATCAACGCATTAGTGCAGCTTTTCAAGATAATCCCAGAACACGTCCCTCACTCCTGAGCATGGCACTGCATGCTGTGTTATAAACATACTCTTCCGCTTTCGCCGGAGTTTTTCAATACGATTAAGACGATGAGCGAAAATTCGCCATCAGCACTCCCTGGTAGCTGTGTACCCGTCTACCTGTGGTGTATCGAATAGAAACTTCGGTTTAATTAATTACTATGTCATCACATCCTACGCTTCCAGATACAGCACAACGCGTCGCCGCTTTGCTACAACAACTTGCTCATGATCACCGCATCGTCATGCTCCCGGAAACTGGCAAGACATCTGCCGAGGCCGCTGCTGGTCTCGGTTGCAGTGTCGCCGAAATTGCTAAATCGATTGTCTTCCGCCGCTTATCCGATAATGCCGCCGTGATGGTGGTTGCCAGTGGTAGCAACCGTGTCGATGAGGCCAAAGTCGCAGCACTTGTCGGCCCTTTGGGCAAGGCTGATGCGAAGTTCGTGAAAGAAAAAATTGGCTATGCGATTGGTGGCGTTTGTCCTATTGGACACGTTGAAAAAACAGTGATGCTGATTGATCAAGACTTGCTGCAATACGCCGCAGTCTGGGCCGCAGCCGGACATCCGCATGCTGTGTTCAAACTGACGCCTGCACAATTGATTGCGATGACACAGGCGCCGGTGGCAGATATCGCTTTGAGGGCCACCTGATGAGTATTTTGTACGATTACGATCCGACGAGTGCACAGGCTGCTGTCAATGAGGTACCGTCGCCTTGCGTTGGTATCTGTAAAATGAATGAGACGCGGAGCTGGTGCGTTGGCTGCTTTCGTAGCATTGATGAGATCACGATGTGGAGTCGCGCCAGTAATGATGCCAAGCGACGCGTCTGGATCGAGATTAAACAGCGTATGTTTGAGCCGGGTTAGGCTGGATCTTGTTCAGATTTGTTTTTTAAAAAATCACACAATCCAACAATGCAGATCAGGCAGTTCAGATTATTTAGTTCAGATCACTTAGTTCCGATTAATTAATCAAGCCAAAATAAGCGACGACCTCTATGTCAACAGCAGCCGCACAAGTACCAGAACTCCCTGCCAGCATGCAGGTATTCGAGCGGGGCTGGCTGTCGTCGAATAATATTTTATTCATTGATGACGCGTCTGATTCTGGATCTGCTGCGCTGGTCGATAGCGGCTATATGACCCACGCTGATCAGACGCTGGCGCTAGTGCGGCATGCACTGCAAGCGCGGCCACTCGATCTGCTGATCAACACCCATCTGCATTCCGATCATTGCGGCGGCAACGCGATATTGCAACACACGTATCGCTGCCATACCCTGATTCCGGAGGCAGATGCCGCAGCGGTCGCTACATGGGATGACGACGGATTGACTTTCAGCGCGACCGGGCAGCGTTGCCAGCGGTTCACCTTCGATGGCATCCTGTCCCACGGTCAGCCGCTGCATCTGGGCGGTTTATCATGGCAGGCACTGGCGGCACCCGGGCATGATCCTCACTCATTGATGTTGTACTGCGCCAGCGAAGCCATACTCATTTCTGCGGATGCATTATGGCAAAACGGTTTTGGCGTTATTTTCCCCGAGCTGGAAGCTGAGTCGGGTTTTGCCGAGCAGGCAGCCGTGCTGGATTTGATCGAGAGACTCGACATCCGTGTTGTCATTCCCGGTCATGGCGCGCCGTTTAGTGACGTGGCAGATGCGATTGATCGTGCCCGCAGCCGGCTTGCGTATTTATCCGCCGATCCCAGACGCAATGCGCGGAATGCGCTCAAAGTCATGATCGCTTTTCAGTTGCTGGAATCACAGCAATTGCCGCTCCGTCAGATCAGGCAATCCTTAGTTCAGAATCGCCTGATGCAAGCCTCGGTGCATCTTGTCGATGAGCCGCTGGCCCCTTTGCTCGACTCTCTGATCGCAGATTTGCTGAAGTCCGGTGTCGCAAGCCTGCAGGGCGATGTCTTAATTAGTACACGGTAATCAGTAAACCTTAATTAGTACACCTTAATCAGCACACCTTAAGTCTGATTCCCTGCATCATCAGCCTCAATCCTGAGATTGTTGAAACCAAAAGCGATATTCCTGCGAATAAAGTCGTACACATCTTGTCGGAGGTATCGTGACAGTCTGGCTCAAAATACTACTTTCCTTTAGCGCATTGCTGATGCTGTTTGGCGTGATCGCTGCTTGCTCACCAGTGCGTACGATTAACGCTCTGACACCCGGTTCAGCCTATGTCAAAACGGCGGACCTTGCTTACGGATCAGATCCACGGCAAAAACTCGATATCTATGCCCCGGCTCATGCGCCCTCTGGCAGTAGCGTTCCTGTCGTGGTGTTCTTTTATGGCGGAACCTGGAACTCCGGTCAGCGTGCGGATTATCTCTTCGTAGCAGAGGCGCTCACATCACGCGGTATCCTCTGTGTGCTGGCAGATTACCGGCTATATCCTCAAGTCCGTTATCCGGCTTTTTTGCAGGATGGTGCGCTGGCGATTGCCTATGTCAAAAAAGAGATATCGCGTTATGGCGGAGATCCTTCTCGCCTTTTTGTGATGGGGCACAGCGCGGGGGCGTATAACGCGGCAATGCTCGCGCTTGATCCGCGCTGGCTGGCAGAAGTCGGGATGCAGCCATCGATATTTCGAGGTCTGATCGGACTGGCCGGGCCCTACGACTTTATTCCGATTACCAATGTCGATGCCCGTCCGGTATTTTTTTATCCTGATACCCCCAGAGATTCACAACCGATTCATCACGTCAGCGCCAGTGCGCCGCCCAGCCTGCTCATTGCGCCACTTGAGGATACATTAGTGAATCCCGTGCGTAACACGACGGGCTTGGCGAACAAGCTCCGTGCCGCGGGTGTGCCGGTGCAGGAATTTCACTTCGATCATACTAACCATGTCAGTCTGATTGGTAGTATGGCCTGGCCTTTACGCGCTCTCGCACCAACTCTCGATACCGTGACTCAGTTTGTGTTGAGCGACGGTGGTAGAAATCCTGCCATTGCAGTAACACCCGCTGCACCTTAGTCCCTGGTAATAATGCCAGCCTGTGCCGGATTCACTTTTTTGAACAGGATTTTTCCATTTAAAAATCGACCTAGCCAGGTATGCCTTACCAGCAGTTGATAACTCAGCAGACAGACAGCGCTCGTCAGCACGATATTGACAGCGATGCGTCCGACGGCATTGAGCGGACTGTTATACAGCAAAGCTCCGACGCCGATGGTTACCACCAGATGAACCAGATAGACCCAGTAGGAACTCTCTGCGATATACGCCAAGAACCGGTTTTGTTTGGGCAGGTAATGTAAAAACAAACCGATCATGCCAAAGCACCACAACCAACTGACACAGTTATATAAAAACGCCATCCCTGCCTTAAGAGGTAACAGACTGTCTTGCAGGGGCTCAAAGCGTTTAAACAGCGCCAGATAGAAAAACAAAAGTACAAAGCCAGCCAGCATATACCGCCAGCGATAGCGCACATAGAGGACCAGCACCGCCGACTGATTTTGATACAGGTAGCAGCCAAAAACGAAAAACAGCCCGCTGTGTATGAACTCTGCCGGGTCAGGAATGAACGATCCGCCCGGCGCTACCACGCCGCCACGATAGAAGGCTCCCGTCATTGCCAGTGGCAAGGCCAGCACGATACAACCCCACCATGCCGAGGACAGGACTTTCCAGATGTGAGTGATACGAGTTTTCAGCGTATCCGTCAGATGCTGACTCAGGCGATCTACGGCGGCTGCGGTCAGGCAAAACAGCATCAGGTAATAGATAAACCACAGATGCAGCGTATGTATGACCGCTTTACCCGGTATCTGAGGAATCAGTGAAGTATCAAATCCAATGGTACCAAACTGGTTCAGATGTACATACAAACTGATCATCAAACCGGAGGCGATAAAGAGCGGAGGCCAGAACGCGATAAAAGGCAGCGCCAGGCGGCGCAGTCGATTATGCAACATCGCCTCTGCTCCGCGCTGTTGCATCTGCATCCCCACAAAAAATCCGGCCACGATAAAAAATACCGGCATCCGGAATGCATGGATGACGACAACCAGCAAATCTGCCGCCAGCGTACTCTGATTGTCGTGCCAGGGCAGCATGCGTGGTCCCGCCATATAAATGACGGCGACGTGCAGGACGATGCCTAGCCACATCATGACCGCGCGCAGATTATCGAGTGAATGAAGACGTTGTCCTTGGTGCATGAAATATCCTTATCGATGACTCTGCATATTAATGCAGAAAATAATGCACAAAAAACAGACAGTGCGACTTCAGGCGAGACATCCAGTCGCTCTGGTTGTTCTTCGTATCGTTCAAAATTTGCTGCGGACTACGACCGGTAATTTCTTTACAGTCCCTGACCATATGCGATTGATCAGAATTTTATTGAGTTTGGTCGCCGCCATAAAAAGCATACTACCCGGTTAAAAAAGTGGCGTATTGAACGACTACGACATCGGACCGTGAGAATTGTAAGCGCTAGAGTAAGAAAATTTCAAAAACGAAATTTCTAAAAACCTGCACATTAAAAAATCACATTGATAGGGCTCACGCAAAAACTAAGACCTCTCACCACAGAGACACGGAGACACGGAGAAAAGGCAGGAGTAAGCGATTTCATGACATAGCGGTTAAAGAATTTTTAGATACTTTCAAAACCCAATCCGCTTATCCCGTGCGGCTTCTGGGGCAAAAACACGTGGAAAGTCGCATGGAATATGCGGATTCTATTTCGGGAACTTCTAAAAATCTTCACATTAAAAAATCATATCAATAGGGCTTACGCAAAAACTAAGACCTCTCACCACAGAGACACAGAGGCACGGAGACACAGAGAAAAGGCAGGAGTAAGCGATGTCCATGACATAGTGGTTAAAGAATTTTTAGATATTTTCAAAGCCCAATCCGCTTATCCCGTGCGGCTTCTGGGGCAAAACCACATGGAAAAGCGCATGGAATAAGCGGGTCCTGTTTTTGATGCGATTCTTTTCATGATTTGTAAGCGCTGATTGAAAAAAATCATACGCTCAAAGGTGCCAGCAATGCCTGCAGATCGTCTGCATTAAATTTCGGTGCCAGCGCGGCATCGCTACCTAGAACGCCATCTGCCAGCGCAGCCTTACGCGCTTGCAGATCGAGAATGCGTTCTTCGATGCTGCCCTCGACTACCAGCTTATACACAAACACGGCTTGCTCCTGACCGATGCGGTGAGCGCGTGCGCTTGCCTGTTCTTCGACTGCTGGATTCCACCACGGATCCATGTGAATCACCGTGTCAGCCGCGGTCAGATTGAGGCCGACGCCACCGGCTTTCAGGCTGATCAGCATGACGGGCACCTCCTTGTTCTGGAACTGCGCGACGATGCAGCCGCGTTGTGCGGGCGGGGTTTTGCCGGTCAGGCTCAGGTAGGGCAACGCCAGCGTCGTCAGTCGTCCGGCGATCAAGTCGAGCATTTCTGTGAACTGGGAAAATACCAGCACACGGCGGCCTTCGACCACCAGACTGGGCAGCATATCGCTGAGCAGTTCAAGTTTGGCACGCTCCATGGTATCCGGTGTTTTTGTCCCTTTCAGCAGATAGGGATCGCAACATACCTGCCGCAATTTGAGCAAGGCATCGAGTATCGTGATCTGCGCTCCGGCAAAGCCTTTGCGCTGCAAAATACGGCGTACCTGCTCGTCGGCGGCGACCCGCACGCTCTCATACAGATCGCGTTGTTGTCCGCTGAGTTTGAGCCGTTTAATGATCTCGGTCTTGGGCGGCAATTCGCTGGCGACATCCTGCTTCCGGCGTCGCAAAATAAAGGGGCGCACGCGTTGTGCCAGCAGTTGTGCGCGCAGAGTCTCACCATTAATTTCGATGGGTTTGCGCCATAAGCGGGTAAAGCTGCGCATGTCGCCAAGAAAGCCCGGCATCAAAAAATCAAACTGGGTCCACAACTCGCCAAGATGATTTTCCAGCGGCGTGCCGGTAATGCACAAGCGATGCCTGGCTCGTAAGCGGCGCACTGCGTCGGCACTACGGCTGGCAGCGTTTTTGACGGTCTGGGCTTCGTCGAGTAGTAGCAGGTGGAAGGTCTGCGCTTCCAGCGTCGCCAGATCGCGCCACAGCAGGGGATAGGTCGTCAGCACGATATCGGCATCTGCAATATTGGCAAATTCATCGGCGCGTTGTGCGCCTTGTAGTGCCAGCACACGTAAGTCCGGTGCCGTGCGCCGGGCTTCGGCCTGCCAGTTAAATACCAGCGAGGTTGGCAGGACGACCAGTGCCGGACGATCAAGCCGGCCCGCCTGTTTTTCAATCAGGATATGGGCAAGAGCTTGTGCAGTTTTTCCTAGCCCCATGTCGTCTGCCAAAATACCTGCCAGATGATTCGCTCGTAAATACTGTAGCCAGGCGACGCCATGTAATTGATACGGTCGCAGTGTAATGCCCAGACCTGCGGGGGCGCTGATCGCCTGTGGCTGACCAACGGCTTGCAGACGCTTTGCCAGCATGCGTAAACCGGACTCGCCTTGCAATTGCCAGCCGCCATGCACACCGGCGCGCGCGGCCTGGCTCTCTAGCAAACTGAGGCGCAATGCCTCTATTCTTTGGGCATCCCAGGCGGATAACTGCAGGGGACCTTGCAATTTATCTTGCAGACGTTTTTCATCGGTCAGCAATTCCAGCATGTGCATGACAATCGCTTTGAGCGGAGCCGCCAGCGCATCGATCCGCTTGCCGCCCGGTGCCCGTAAACGGATCACTGCCAGATCGTCAATCGCAGCGACTTGCGCCGCGCTCAGCCAGCGAGCATCGCGCTGTATCAGATTCGCCAGCATGGGAACCAGATCCAGCACCTGACCGTCGATTTCTATCCCCAGACTGAGCAGCCACGATCCCTCGCGTGCCGGCAGTCCCAGCGGGGTGATGGCAGTGGTATAGCCGTGCATAGGCGATGCCACTTCTTTACCGCTTATTTCACCGGTTTCCTGATCGATGATCAGATGCCAGGCATCGACAGGCACGCTCTCATGCGCGAAGCCCGGATGCACGACTACGGACCAGCCAAGCGCTTGCAATGCAGGTAATTGCTCCGCCCAAAAGTCAGCAAAAAAATCTTCTTGCTGCAAGCTCCATAAAGGCCCGAATGGCAGCGCGGCATCGTTATTGCGCCATTGCAGACTTGCTGCGGGCACGGGTTGCAAATGCAAATCCCAGACCCGATCCAGCGCATCTGCTTCTGCGCCGAGATCGCGTAGTAACACGACGGGTTTTCCTTCTGCGTCAAGCAGATCCTGTGTGGAATGCGGGCGGCGATTGAGTAAAGTGGTCGGTGCCGACGTCTGCCAGCGTATTCCCGTGTCTGTGGTGTAGAGCCAGTCAATCTGGACAACCGTTACACTGCCGCCACGTGGTCCGAAGGTGCCGGTCGGTTTCATTCCTAATAAGCCATCGCCACGCGTCAGGGTTTGCAGCGTGATGCGCGGGCGGAAGATGCCCGCCAGAGTATGAGACGTCGTCATTCAGGGACTTTGTCTAAGGGGCGTGCTGTGCGCTTTAACCGGATACCGTGCGGGCAGGCATGAGGTAAGGAAACAGATCATGTCGATAAAATTGGCAGCGATGGATAGAGAGCGAGCTTGATCATAAACGATGCAATGCGGTGCAACCCAATGCAATGCGATGAAATCACTCGTCACGGTTTGCCGGGTTTGCCGCGAATAATCGATACTCGTGACACCTTCCGCGTAAGCCATCAGGTCGACTGTCTAATGCGTATGACAGTTTGTTCAATGATACTGGTCAGGCTAGGGAGATGTACATCCGACAGCCGTTTGATATACAAACATCCTTTACCCAACTTGTGTTTGCCCAGACCCGCCAGCAAGTCATCATAGCCACCGGCTCCCAGCATCAGGTACAGCGCCAGATCCTGTTTGCGCGATGCAAAGCCGATCAGGCAAATATCGCCCTCCCGCCCGCTCTCGTACCGGTAGTGGCGTGTGTCAAAACCGACGATGCTGGTCCCCCACATTCTAGCTTGGTGTCCTGTCGCCGCAGACATCAGTTCAATCAGCGCCAGACAATCCTGCCGGCGAACTGGATCAGTGATTGCGTCAACGTAGTCGCTGACGCTCAGATCGTTTTGCCTGGTTTTGTTTTCTGCCATGATCGCCTCGCTAGTGGATATCCGTATTTTACTAGCGTCCTGAATTGCCAGGCCTGTTTCACTACTTGAGACTACCGGTGGCTGAGTTGAGTATGAGCATGCTTATTTCAACTGATATGGCGCGTCTTCAAAAGAACTGACCGGTGCCAGATCCGCATAGTCTGTTGGCCTGCCTTGTTGTTTCGCCATAAAGGCTTCCATCAGATTGCTGCTTTGCCAGATGCCCGATTGCAGCCAGCCCATTTGTTGCAAGGCATCGTGAGTTGAATGGTCGCGCGCGTAGTGGATCGCCTGTTTGCTGCCCCAGATCGCTACCGGCGGTTTGCTGGCGATTTCGGCAGCCATGTGTAGCGCGGCTTCTATCATTAATTCTCGGCTCTCGAACACGTCGTTCACCAGCCCGACCGCCAGTGCGCGCTGGGCGGGCAGGCGGCGACCGGTATAAGCCATCTCATGCACGATGCCCTCGGGGATCAGTTTAGGTAAGCGCTGTAAGGTACCGAGATCCGCAGTCATGCCGATATTAATTTCCTGGATGCAGAAAAAAGCATCAACGCTGGCGAGCCGGATATCGCTCGCGCAGATCAGATCGACGCCGCCACCGATACAGCCGCCATGAATCGCACTGATGACTGGCATGCGCAATTGCTCGATCAGATTAAAAGAGTGATGCATGTCTTGCAGGACTAGCGTGATATTGGCGCGGCCAACCGCCGTGGCGTCATCCAGACTCACACCGCCACCCGCGAATACGTCGAGTGCCATCCCGGCAGTGAAGTGTTTACCGGTCGATGAAATTACCAGCGCGCGGGCTGATGCCTCACGTTGCAGAGTACTCAGAATACTCACCAGTTCACGAAAAAATACCGGCTGCATCGTGTTCATACTGGCTGGCCGGTTCAATTGCAGATGAGCGACTTTGTCCTTGATGCTGAAGTCAAAACATTGATAAGTCATAGGGTCTCCGGAGGTGGGAATCGTGGGCGATTGTTGTTGATTGTTGGTGATGTAGCTAATAGTGCCGGTAGTGCTGATAGTGCGGATACAAATGGCGTAAGAGTGCAGCGTAAAAATTACGAGGCGAAACTAATTTATCGTATCAAATTCAGGATATTTTATTCAGGATGTTTTAGCGAATGCAGCACCGCCCGGATTGCAGCGCGGTAGAGTTCGTCCGAATGTTCTTTTTTCAGGTAATAGCCTTTGAGCTCCAGACTGATCACACCATGCATTGCCGCCCACAACAAGCGGGCCGCGGCACTCGGGCTGGATTTAGGCAAGCTGCCTTCTTGCATGCAATGCTCAAATTCATTAATCAGCGGCGTGAACGATTCCCACGCTGCGACCCGCGATTCCAGCGGCGGCAAAAATCCGGCAATCGCATCGCCGAACATCACCATGTAATAGCTAGGGTTGCGCCTGGCGTAATCGTGATAATTCGTCGCATACATCCAGATACGATCAAGCCCGTGGGTTTTTTGGGCGGCGGGCAGACTGGCTTCATATTGTGTGAAATCCTGGATCAGGCGGCTAAACCCCTCTAGATACAGCGCATTAGACAATCCGTCTTTACCGCCGAATAGCGAATACAACAAGGTGGTGGAGCAATTCACCGCATCGGCGACCTTGCGTACGGTCAGTGCTGCTGCGCCTTCTTCAACCAGCAAGCGGGTTGCCGCGTCGAGCATGCCCTGACGCAGGGTATTGCGCAGCTCTTCCTGCCCTTGCTTAAAATCGATGACTTTGGTTTTCGGTGTTGGCATAAATGACCCGCAAAATTCTGGTGAAAAACAACGTTTTTTCTGATAACATCATATCAGCCTCACTAAAAAACGCCAAGAACAACCCGCTAAACACGCAACCAAACCAGGTTTCTTGTGCAATTTGATTGATACGGCGATGCCTGACGCCAGCTCGGTATCATCCAGTGAGAACCAATTTAATTAAGAGACCGGACCCCTTATGACGACTTCTCATCTGCCTAAAGCATTACAGAATCTTTCCTTGCCGGTGATCGGCTCACCGCTGTTTATCGCTAGCGGACCCAAGCTGGTCGCCGCCCAATGCAAGGCCGGTATTGTCGGCTCATTTCCTGCACTGAACGCCCGTCCTGCTGAACTGCTCGACACCTGGCTGACCGATCTCAAAGCCGAGCTGGCCGAGTACCAGGCAGCCAATCCCGATGCCAAAGTCGGCCCTATCGCCGTCAATCAAATCGTGCACCAGTCAAACGACCGTCTGGCACATGATGTCGAAGTCTGCGTCAAACATCAGATCCCCATCATCATTTCGTCACTGCGCGCACCGCCAAAAGAAATGCTGGACGCCATCCATAGCTACGGCGGTATCGTGTTGCACGACGTGATCTCTATCCGTCACGCTCAAAAAGCTCTGGAAGCTGGTGTTGACGGTCTCATTCTGGTGGCCGCAGGCGCTGGTGGTCACGCCGGTGGTCTATCCCCGTTCGCCCTGGTGGGCGAAGTCCGCAAATTCTTTAAAGGACCGATCGCCTTATCCGGCTCGATTGCCTCCGGCGACGCGATTCTGGCAGCTCTGGCGATGGGCGCAGACTTCGCCTACATAGGCTCACGCTGGCTGGCGACGCAAGAATCCAACGTCGATGACGACTACCGTCAGGCAATTATCGAATCTAGTGCCGCCGATATCGTCTACACCAACCTGTTCACCGGAGTGCACGGCAACTACCTGAAAAAATCCATCGTCGCCGCAGGACTGGATCCCGACAACCTGCCAGTCGCAGACAAGACAGCCATGAACTTCGGCTCAGGCAGTAGCAGCAAAGCCAAAGCCTGGCGCGACATCTGGGGCGCAGGCCAGGGCGTAGGTCTGATGGAAGACGCACCAAGCGTCGCCGAAGTCGTCACCCGACTGAAGGCGGAATACGATGCGGCAAAACAGCGTATCTGCAAGGCGTAAATAGGGTTGTGGACGAATGCAGTGATTAATTGCTGAAACAAAAAAGGCATCCGATGGATGCCTTTTTTCTGTTGAATAGTTGTCTCAGTCAATTAATCGAAGTTGATTCTGGTCGCCGCCCTGACAACCTCCGTTATTCCTTTCCACCCTGCCAACTAAATTCCATCATCGGAAAAATTTCCTATTGTCTAAAGGGTACTTCCAGCCACTTGGCAATCGATCTAACCAGCACCGCATGTGTCTAAATAGCTGCCCAAATTCAAGTTTTTTCGCTTGTTTGCCGTAACCAGACTACCTCCAGCCTTTTCCGCGAAGAAACTTCTTATGCGCCGCCTCACTCTTGTTTTAATTTCCTTATTGGCACCGCTGACCTGTGTGCAAGTCCAGGCTAATGATGCGTCGACTCCTTCTAAGCCGATCAAGCAGGCGTCGGCGAAGGAGGAGGCTTCTTCAAAAGATAAGGAGGAGAGCAAGGCGTCCAGTAAAGATAAAGACAGCAAGGACAAAGAGCCTAAGGAAAAAGACACTAAAGAGAGCAAGGCTGCTGCGGCAGCGCGGGCCAAAGAGTCGCTTGCGGCTGACGAGCTCGCCGCCAAAATCGCTGAAAAGCTTGCCGTGATCCGCAAGGAAAAAGATGAGGCCAGCGTTCGTTCCAATCCGAATCCACGTCCAGTGATCCGCAATTCGTATATTGCACCGGTCAGAAAGCCGGTCGAGTCAATGGAAAGCAAGGCCAAGATGGCTGATGCGCACGGCGCGTCTACGTTGGCGGCGCATAGCGCTGTGCACTGGAGCTATGAAGGTGAGGGCGGTCCGTTGAGTTGGGGTAAGCTCAGTCCGGCTAACGCTAAATGCGATACCGGTGAGCGTCAGTCGCCGATTGATATCCGTGACGGGATAAAAGTTGAATTGGATCCGATTGGATTTGACTACAAATCGGCGAGTTTCAATGTTCTGGATAACGGCCACACAATCCAGGTCAATCTGGGCGCGGGTAACTACATCATGGTGGGCGGTCATAGCTATGAACTGGTGCAATTTCATTTTCATAAGCCCTCAGAAGAGCGGGTAAATGGCCGTAGTTTTGAGATGGTTGCGCATCTGGTACACAAGGATGCCAATGGCAAGCTTGCCGTTGTTGCCGTATTGATTGAGCGCGGCAAGCCGCAGGCGCTGGTGCAGCAGGTCTGGAATAATTTGCCTTTAGAGAAAGATGACCCGGTTAAGGCGCTGACCACGATCGACATGAATCAGATTTTGCCTGCCAAGCGTGACTATTACACTTACATGGGATCGCTGACGACACCGCCATGCAGCGAAGGCGTGTTATGGCTGGTGATGAAAGAGCCGATTGAAATTTCACCGGAACAACTCGCAATTTTTAACCGTTTGTATCCGATGAATGCGCGGCCCATCCAAAAACCGTCGGGTCGTCTGATCAAAGAATCGAATTAGCGTTGAGGGTGATATTTACTATACTCCCCCTATTTTTTAGAAAAACAGGCAGCAACCGCTAATGTTTGCGGTGTAAATTATTTATACTGGATAGGAGTATAGATACTACTGTTCGTAAGGTAGCGTCAGCATACAAGGCGGACGACGTTTTTCCAGGCAACAATGACCGTGCACTATGCGGCGTGGCAAGGCTACAAACTCTTACAAATTCTGCGTCAACTCAACAGGCATCTCAGGGGTTATCTCCTTAGTGTTATGCACACTATCGAACAGGAGCACCCCATGCGTTTATCTCAACTTGCACTCATTAGTCTCATCGCTGCATCAGCCGCGTTATCCGGTTGCGCGGTGTATGCGCCTGCACCTTATGGCCCCGCTGTTGTCGTCAGACCCGTACCAGTTATCGTTAGTCCTGGCTGGGGTTATGGTTACGGCTACCATCACTGGCGTCGCTGGTAGTACCAACGCGGTGACTGAGTCCATCACGTCGCTTCAGGTTTCGGATTGCAGCTTGCAGGCTCAGCATTGACCCTATTATCTGACATTTTAAAGACGGCAACTACTTTGCCTGCTATTGATAGCTGCGCGCATCGTCAATGACTTTGCCGTCATTCGGTAATTGCAGATCATCGACAAATAGCACGTCACCGCGTAGTTTGGTGACCTCGCGCAAACTATCCACGATCGCTGCTTTCAGGGCTGCGTCGCGCATCGTGCTTTCGCAATGTAGCGTCATCGCGTCATTCGCCAATTCACCGGTGACGACCAGTCGTGCTTTGCGGATTTCGGGATGCCGTTTGATGACTTCGGCAACTTGAGACGGATGGACAAACATGCCCTTGACCTTGGTCGTCTGGTCTGCGCGACCCATCCAGCCTTTGATGCGGGTATTGGTGCGGCCACAGGGCGATATGCCGGGCAGTATCGCTGACATGTCACCGGTGCCAAACCGGACCAGGGGATAATCTGGATTAAACGAGGTGACCACGACTTCGCCGACTTCTCCCTCCGCCACCAGATCTCCGGTGCCCGGTCTGACGATTTCGAGGATCAGGTCTTCATCGAGAATCATGCCGGGATTGAGTGCGCCATCGCTGACGGTTTCATACGCAATATTGCCAATATCGGCAGTTGCATACATCTGCACCACATTCGGTATGCCGTGCTCTTGCAGCCACAGGCGCAGGCTCGGTGGCAGCGCTTCTGCACCGACGACGGCATATTGCAGGCTGGAGATATCGGCACCCATCTCCGCCGCTTTTTCGATAATAATTTTTAAAAAACTTGGCGTGCCCACATACGCATCGGGTCGCAATTCAACGATCGCCTGCACCTGCATCTCTGTTTGACCTGTGCCTGCCGGGATCACTGTGCAGCCGATTCTGGCAGCGGCACCTTCAACCATAAAGGCCGCTGGTGTGAAGTGGTAGGAAAAACAGTTTTGAATCAGATGTCCGGCGCGCAAGCCAACCGCATGCAGCGGACGCGCAAACCGCCACCAGTCCGGTGATCTGCCCTCGGGATCGAAGATCGGTCCCGGCGACATAAAGATGCGATTCATCTGCCGTAAGCCCGTCGTTGTCAGTGCGCCGAATGGCAGTGCGCTTCTTTGTATCTGTTTCAGATCCGATTTACGCGTTACTGGCAGTTGCGCAAGGGCTGTGCGGCTTTTGATATCGCTGGCCTGTACTCCTTGCAAAATCGCGGCCCATCCCGCTGCGGTTTGTGCCTGTGCGATCAATTGCGGTAGCCGCGTCATCAATGCCTGCTCGCGGCTTTGTGGGTGACGGGTTTCTAATGCGTCCAGATATGCGTCAAAATATGCGCTCATGGCTGATAGAAAAGAAGGAGGTTATCGGTAAAAATCACGTTGGTGTTATCGGAGAATGCCAATTCTGCTGAGACCTTGCTACGCCAGCCAGCGCTTACGACGGCGATAAAATTTCATGTCGCGAAAACTCTTGCGACCGGCACCGGAGACACCGAGATAAAATTCTTTTACGTCTTCGTTGGTGGCCAGATCTTTGGCATCACCTTCCATCACCACCCGCCCGTTTTCCAGGATGTAGCCGAAGTCGGCGTAACGCAAAGCGACATTGGTGTTTTGTTCAGCCAGCAAGAAGGACACATTCTCTTTGGTATTCAGGCTTTTAACGATTTCAAAAATCTCTTCGACCAGTTGCGGTGCGATTCCCATTGATGGTTCGTCGAGCAAAATCATTGATGGCTTTGCCATCAGCGCGCGTCCGATTGCGCACATCTGCTGCTCGCCACCGGAGGTATAGCCCGCCAGTGAACTGCGACGCTGACGTAAGCGCGGGAAGTAGTGATACACCATCTCCAGCGACGCTTTTAATTCGCTGCGCGAGATGCTGCGGGTATAGGCGCCGGTCAGTAAATTTTCTTCTATGCTCAGATGCGCAAAGCAGTGGCGTCCCTCCATGACTTGCGACAGGCCGCGCTTGACAAGCTCGTTTGGGGTCAGGTGATCGACACGCTGTCCTTTAAAGCAAATATCCCCTTTGGTAATATCGCCGCGCTCATTGCGTAGCAGAGTCGAAATGGCTTTTAGCGTGGTCGATTTACCCGCGCCGTTGGCACCGAGCAGGGCGACGATTTTTCCTTGCGGGACTTGCAGCGAAATACCTTTGAGCACCAGGATCACATGGTCGTATATGACCTCAATATTGTTCACACTGAGATAGGCAGGATTTTGATCCATCACACTGGCGTCACTGTTGCCGCTATTGCCATATCCCGCATTGGTATTGCTGATCGTGTGTATCGTCATGGTGTTCTCATTCATCTCAGACAGGTTGTGCCGGGTTGCGCGCGCCTGCGGCAATCACGGTCATTTTGTACTGATGGCAGATCGGACTTCATCTACCCTAATTCATCACACTAAAAGAACCCACTCCTGCTTTGTGTCCCCACGAATGAGGCGGCAGGAGCGGGAAATCCACTAAGGAAGCTGTTGCATCTTGATAGTGCGGCGATTTACTTCAGGCAAGCCGGAGTAATTTTTTTCTCTGCTGCATATTTGTTGGAAGATTCTTCCAGCAATGCGCGTGTCAGTGCCTTATCACCCGTCATCCAGTTTGGTGTGATGGCTTTCCATTTGTCGCCTGTCCATTGCTGGACTTTGACGGCGCCTGAACCTTCATGGTCTTCGCACGAGGTTTTAACTGGCGGGAACATGCCGAGAGCGCCCAACGCTTTCTGACGTGCTTCATCGACATTCAGGTTTTCAAAGCCCCAGCGAATTTGTTCTGACGTGACAGTTTTACCCTTGCCGTATTTGTCCTGCGCTTTCAGAATCGCTTCTGCCCACAGCATCGCAGCGGTTACACCACGCATGTGATACACCGATCCGACCCGGCTCTTGTCGCCCAGATTGCCTTTGCCGGCGGCATACACCTTGCTACGGATTTCATCGAGTACCGGATAGTTGCCTGGTGTATTGAAGGTCATCGTGGTGTAACCTTTGGCCGCATCACCTGCCGGAATCGCATCTTCCTCGGAACCTGCCCACCAGACGCCGAGCATTTTTTCACGCGGGAAACCATTGCGTTGTGCGGTCTTGATCGCGACGGCATTCATGACGCCCCAGCCCCACAGAATCACGTAATCAGGATTGGCCTGACGGATTTGCAGCCACTGTGATTGCTGCTCATTACCCGGATGCGCCACCGGGATCTTAATCAGTTCAAAACCGTATTGTTTGGCCTGCGCCTCCAGTACCGGTAGAGGTTCTTTGCCAAATGCAGAGTCGTGATACAGATGGACGATTTTTTTTCCTTTGAGCTTGTCCATGCCACCGGATTTATCGCCCAGATATTTTGTCATTGCCGCTGCCTGGTTCCAGTAGCTCGTGATCAGGGGAAAAATATACGGAAACACTTTACCGTTCGCGGCGTCAGAGCGACCATATCCCAGTGTCGTCATCGGGATTTTGTCGTCGGCGACCCGGTCCAGGATGCCGTAGGCAATACCGGTAGAGAGTGGCTCGACCAGCGATGCGCCACCATTCGATTTTTTCAGGCGTTCGTAGCATTCAATACCGCGAGAGGCGTTGTATTCGGTTTCGCATTCTTCCCATGAAATCTTGACGCCGTTCAAGCCGCCTTTGGCATTGATCAGATTAAAGTAATCAATCGCACCGCCATAAAACCCGGAGCCACCGGCGGCATAAGGGCCGACCCGGTACGACAGCAAGGGAATGAATTGTTCATCCGCCTGCGCGATGCTGGCAGCGCCGATGGCACTTGCAAAGGCGGTGCCTAACAATATTGATTTGAGTAATTTCATGATGTCTCCTTCGTGGTTGGATAAGGTAAAGCCCGATGCTTGATGTGCACACCTTGAGTACCATCGCATCTTTTATCAGGACTGCCGGGATATTTTTCCGTCAGCTCTATTATTTTCGTTGTTCACAGACCCTAATACGGGAATGGCCACAAGCGTAATTTTTCTTTCGCGATCTGCCACAGTCTTGCCAGACCATGCGGTTCTACAATCAGGAAAAAAATGATCAGTGCGCCGAACACCATCAGCTCCAGATTCGATGCCACATTGGTCGGTAAAGACAGGCTATGCGCAATCAGATTCAAGACAATCGGCAGCAAAATGATGAAAGCAGAACCAAGAAAAGAGCCGAGTATGGAGCCGACGCCACCGATGATGATCATGAATAAGATCCGGAACGATAGATCGAGATTGTAGGCTTCAGGCTCCACCGTACCGAGATAGGCATACGCATATAAAGCGCCTGCCACACCGCAATAGAACGAGGACACGGCAAAGGCCAGCAACTTGGTCCGCATCAGCCGAAAGCCGATCACTTCGGCGGCGACGTCCATGTCCCGCACCGCCATCCATGAACGACCCACATTCGACCGCACCATGTTTTTTGCCAGTAGCGCCAGTACACAAACGATACACAGAGTCAGCAGATATTTTTTGACGGGCGTAGTAAAGCTCACCCCGAGGATCACCATCTCTTGCGCTGTGATGACACCGGAAGAACTGTAATTCGTGAACCACTGTACTTTAGTCAGGCACCAGACCACAAAGAACTGTGTTGCCAGAGTTGCCGCCGCCAGATAGAAGCCGCGGATACGCAGCGACGGCAAGCCAAAGGCGATTCCCACCAGTGCCGCACACAGGCCGCCCAGGATAAAGGCCAGCAATACCGGAATACCAGGAATCCGCAGCACAAAGTTGTATGAGGCAAATGCTCCTACTGCCATAAACGCGGCTGACCCCAGAGACAACTGACCTGCATAGCCGGTCAGAATATTTAGTCCCAGTGCCGCCAGCGAGAAGATCAGAAACGGAATCAAAATCGCAGAAAATGCGTAAGGCGTCGCGATCAGCGGTACGACCACAAAGGCCAGCACCAGAATAATCGCGAACCCTATCCTGTCCTGACGAATAGGAAAAATCTGATTGTCCGCAGCGTAACTGGGTTTGAATTGACCTGCTTCACGGTAGAACATGGAATTTCCTTATTTTCAATTTCAAATGCGTAATATTCATGCGGGTTTTCACGTGTTTATGCTTGGGAAGGCGCATGGATATTGCGCATTCAGTTTCGGTAACGTCCAAAAACCTTTTAATCGACATGTCATAGAACTGCTTACTTCTATCTTTTTTCGTATCTCCGTATCTCCGTGTTCTCATGTCTCTGCGGTAAGAGGTCTGGGTTTGACATCAGTCCTATACGAAGCACATCAGATACGCCGGATAATTTTCTCGCCAAACAAACCTTCAGGCCGCACCAGTAGGAACAGCAGCGCCAGAACATACGGAAACCAGCCTTCGATACCACCACCGACCATAGGGCCGATGTAGACCTCGGCGAGTTTTTCCGACGCGCCGATAATCAGGCCGCCGACAATTGCTCCCGGCACCGAAGTAAAGCCGCCCAGGATCAGTACCGGCAAAGCTTTTAACGCGACAAAGGTCAGCGCAAACTGTACGCCGTTACGGGCGCCCCACAACAGACCCGCAACCAACGCGACGAAACCTGCAACGGCCCACACCACGCCCCAGATCTGTTGTAAGGGAATGCCGACAGCCAGCGCTGCCTGATGATCGTCAGCGACCGCTCGCAGCGCACGGCCTATTTTTGTTTTTGAGAATAACAATGCCAGACCCGTGACCAGCAGGGCGCAAATCAGCGCAGCAATGACGTCGAATTGCGATACGATGATGTTAAATTTTTCCATCAGTATGTCGATAGGTACGTCATCAATCGGCAGGTTCAGGCGGTGTGGTTGAGAGCCCCACAATAACTGGGCCAGACCTTCGATAAAAAACGTCAGGCCAATTGTCGCCATGAACAAGGTGATTTCCGGCTGATTGACCAAAGGACGCAGAACGATGCGTTCAATTGCCAGACCAAGCGCGACCATCACGATCATGGTCAGCGGGATCGCCAGCCAGAGCGAGAGATTGAATTGCTCGGTCAGTCCGACGCAAGTCAGCGCGGCAAAAAATACCATTGCCCCCTGAGCGAAGTTGAACACGCCGGAGGCTTTGTAGATCAGTACAAAGCCCAGGGCAACCAGCGCATACATGACGCCTGAGAGCAGGCCACCGATCAGGACTTCAAAGAAAAAATTGATATTCATTTCTAGCTTTCAGCTTACATGACGCAAATATTAGGCAAACATGCATTGTTGGCAGAAGACCTCTCAACATAGAGACACGGAGATACAGGTGTACGGAGGACAACATGAGAAAGATTGTTCATATTCAGCACCTGATTTTTCTGTGCTTCCTTTGTGCTTTTCTCTGTGTTTCCGTGCCTCTATGTTGAGCGCTTTTAAGATTTTCTATCATCAATGGGCTACGCCAAGATAAGCGTTAATCACTTCCTGATTCGCCAGCACTTCTGCGGGTGTGCCGTCGCCAATTTTTTTGCCATAGTCGAGTACTACCACTCTGTCGGAGATATCCATCACGACGCCCATATCGTGTTCGATCAGCACAATGGTAGTGCCGAGCTGATCGTTGACGTCGAGGATGAAGCGGCTCATGTCTTGTTTTTCTTCGACGTTCATACCGGCCATCGGCTCATCGAGCAAGAGTATCTCCGGCTCTGCCGCCAGTGCCCGGCCAAGTTCGACGCGCTTTTGCAGACCATACGACAAGCGGCCTACCGGGGTTTTGCGAATGTGCTGAATTTCGAGAAAGTCGATAATCTCTTCGACCTTCTGGCGATGGGCGATTTCTTCTCTTTGTGCCGGGCCCCAATACAAGGCCTGCATCAGAAAATTGCTTTTCATCTTCAGGTTACGTCCCGTCATGATGTTGTCGAGCACGCTCATGCCCTTAAACAAGGCAATGTTCTGAAAGGTGCGGGCGATGCCGCTTTTTGCCGCGGCATAGGTATTCATTCCGCGCCGCTGCTGACCCCGGTAGGTGATATTGCCTTCTTGCGGGTGGTATACGCCATTGATGACATTTAGCATGGAACTTTTACCCGCGCCGTTGGGACCGATGATGGCGCGAATCTCGTGTTCTCTGACGTTGAAAGAGATATTCGTCAATGCTTTCACACCACCAAAAGACAGCGAGATGCCTTGTAAATCCAGGATCACTTCACCGATTTTTCTACCCGTGCCTGTCATGTTTGTTGTAGTTGTTACGTCCGTTATCTCCGTCATGCTGTCCTCACGCTGCCTTTTGTTATTTTTGTTGTTTTTGTCGTAGTGGGCTGATTGACAGCGATGACTTTGACATCGCTGATGTGCAGGTCGGCACTGACTTTACCTTGGCGACCGTCTTCAAACTTCACCTGTGTTTCGATATGCTGGGAGCGTTTTCCTGAGTACAGCGCGTCGATCAGCACCGCATATTTTTGCGCGACAAAACCACGGCGCACCTTGCGTGTGCGGGTCAGTTCATCGTCATCGGGATCAAGTTCTTTATGCAGTATCAGGAAGCGATGGATTTGCGTGTTCGCCATCAAGGCTTCGCTGGCGAGGTCGGCGTTAACTTTTTCGACGCAGGACATAATGAGCTGATAGGTCTCCGCCTTGCCCGCCAGATCGGTGTAGCCGGCATACGCGATGCCGCGCCGCTCTGACCAGTTGCCAACGGCTTCCATATCAATATTGATGAAAGCGCAGACGGTATCGCGGTCATGGCCGAAGGCGACGGCTTCTTTGATAAACGGAAAGAACTTGAGTTTGTTCTCGATATAGTTCGGTGCAAAGATATCGCCATTGCTCAGCTTGCCAACGTCGGCAGCGCGGTCAATAATTTTCAGATGACCTTCGCTGTCAAAGATACCCGCATCGCCGGTATGAAAGTAGCCGTCTGCATCCATGACTTCGGCAGTGGCATCGGGGCGTTTGTAATAGCCCTTCAACATTGAGACCGATTTGACCAGCACTTCTCCGTTGTCGTCGAGTTTGACTTCGACTCCCGGTGCGGCAAGTCCGACGCTGTCGAATTTGATGTGACCGTCAGGTTGCAGGCAAACATAAGCGCAGGTCTCGGTTGAGCCGTATAATTGTTTCAGGTTCACACCGATAGAACGGTAAAAGCGGAACAGGTCAGGACCAATCGCTGCACCCGCCGTGTAAGCGACGCGTACGCGAGACAGACCGAGAACGTTTTTTAAGGGGCCATAGACAAAGAAATTGCCCAGGGCATAGTTCAGTTTGTCCCACAGGGAGACGGGTTTGCGGTCGAGAATATCTGATCCGACTTGACGCGCTACTTCCATGTAGTGATGGAACAATGTGCGCTTGATTGCGCCAGCATCTTCCATACGTATCATCACGGTGGTGAGCATATTTTCAAATACGCGCGGCGGTGCAAAATAGTAGGTGGGGCCGACTTCGCGCAGATCGGTGAGTACAGTTTCGCCTGACTCCGGACAATTCACCGTAAAGCCTGCCGCCATTGCCTGTGCATAGGAAAATAAATGATCGCCGACCCATGCCATCGGCAGGTAAGACAAGATGTCTTCACGTTCAGTCAGATGATCGAAACTCGCACCGCCATGTGCAGCATTCATAAATGAGCGATGCGTCTGGCAGACACCTTTCGGCTTGCCCGTGGTGCCAGAGGTGTACAGCATGACGGCAGTGTCATCCGCCTGTCCTGACTCAAGTTGTTGCATGAAAAATTCGGGATGAGCCTGATCAAAGGCACGTCCGATTTCTTGCAGCCGGGCATACGATGTGAGTTCCGGCTGGTGATAATGACGCATGCCGCGATCATCATCGAACGCAATATGCCGGATCCCCGCGTACTGCTGTTTGATTTCCAGCAGTTTATCGACTTGCTCCTGATCTTCGACGATGGCGAATTGAATTTCGGCATTCTCCAGCACATAGGCCATGTCCGCTGCGGGAGCATCCTGATACAGCGGTACTGCGATCCCCCCCAGACACTGCGCTGCTGCCATGGCCCAGTAGAGGCGCGGACGGTTGTCACCGACAATCGCCAGATTCATCCCGCGTTGAAAGCCTTGTGCCGCTAGCCCGCAGGCGAGCGCGCGGACTTCTGCACTGACCTCAGCCCAGCTCCAGGTTTGCCAGATGCCTAAATCTTTTTCGCGGAACGCGGGCCGATCCGCACGCATGTGCGCATTGCGCAGCAAGAGCCTGGGAAAGGTCGTGTCAGTCGTGATTGCAGTATTCGTGTAGGTCATTATCTCCGCCAGCTACTTAATTCGACTTGCACAAAATGGATCGCCATGGATCGTAATCAATCGCCATAGATCACCTTAGTTCTGATGATGTGGGTGAGTTTCCTCACACTCCCTTACGGCATACTTACTGTTCTGTGAGAGTTTTTTCAAAACCTCACAGGCAGATAGAACTTGTGTCATTGGTCCCGATGCAGGAGCAGACATGGTGTAGCAGCGTGGATGTTGCACGAGTGCACAAGATGTTCCTTGTGGCTCTGTTCGCTTATACAATGTCTCCAGATTTTCTCGTTTATATTTGTTAAGAGGATAGTAGACAGGTCAAACGCAACAGGCTGTCATCTGCCCGACAATCTCATTTAAACCACAGACTATCGTTGGTGCGTCGCAGCATTCATCGATAGCCGATATGATCTGACATCATCTAATTCCATCGAGCGCCTTCACATTTATGAATCTTATTGTGTGCCTACCTGTACGCTGCCTCAATCAGGATGCAGACCACTAATCATGTCAGACAATCCGTTGGCGGCAAGCACGCATCAATCTCAAGCGGAGAGCAAATTTGCACGGACGATCTGGGCAAGCATGCTGGCACCCGAACATATGCAAAAAGTGGAGGCCGAAGTCATCGAGCGTTTTGTCCCCGCCGGTGGTTACGTATGTCGTAAAGGCGATACCGTCGATTTTTGGATGGGCGTAATTCAGGGATTTTTAAAAATGAGCAGTATTTCGCCAGAAGGCAAGACAGTGACCTTCAGTTGTATGCTGGCAGGCGGCTGGTTTGGCGAAGGTTCTTTGCTGAAGACAGAGCCGCGTAAATACGATGTCGTTGCTTTGCGCGACACGCGGGTTGCCTACATGCCGCGCAGTACCTTCAACTGGTTGCTGGATAACAGTATTCCGTTTAACCGCTTCTTGCTTCAACAGTTGAATGAGCGATTGGGACTATTTATTTCTTTGGTCGAGTATGACCGCATGCTGGACACCGACACAAGGGTAGCGCGTTGCCTGGCAGCGATGTTTCATCCGTATCTGAATCCCGGTAGTAGCATGCAACTACAAATTTCTCAGGAAGAGATCGGTTATATCTCCAGCGTGTCGCGGCAACGGGCGAATCAGGCTTTGCAGGTTTTAGAAAAGAAAAAATTACTCAGTGTCGATTACGGCGGTATCACGATCCTTGATCTGGATGGTCTGCGCGGATTTATGGGTGAGCCGGGAAAATGAGTGTCATGGATAAGAAAACCCTGAGCATCATCGGTGCGGGTAAGGTCGGTCAAGTATTGGGCCATCAATTTGTACAGCATCAGGTTTTTTCTATCCTCGATGTTTGTAACCGGTCGTTCGATAGCGCAGAGCGTGCGGCAGCCATGATAGGAGCAGGACGGGCTGCTGGTATTGCTAACGATCTTGCCGGGGCGCAGTTACGCATTCCAGATGTGTTGATGCTGACGGTGCAGGACGACCAGATTGCGACGACTTGTCAGGATCTGGTCGACGCCGGAATTATTCACGCTGCCAGCCTCGTGTTTCATTGTAGCGGCGCGAAAGCATCGATAGAGTTGCGGGCGGCGATTGCCGTTGGTGCGAAAGTCGCGAGCGTGCATCCGGTGTGTAGCTTTGCGAATGTCGCGCATCTTGCTGCGCATTTTTCCGGCACGATTTGTAGTCTGGAGGGTGACGATGCTGCACTCGCGGTCCTATTGCCTGCGATGCAGAGCATCGGTGCCCGTACCGTCGAGATCAGTGCCGAGAATAAATTGCTGTATCACGCCGGTTCGGTATTCGCGAGTAATTATCTGGTCAGCCTGATGGAACTGGCACTGGAGGCGTATCAAGCCGCGGGTATTCCGGCGGAGATGGCAATGGCGATGGCACAGCCGCTGGCGCAGCAGAGTTTAAGCAATGTGTTTCAGATGGGGCCAGCACAAGCCCTGACGGGGCCGATTGCACGCGGCGATATGGCAACAGTCCTGAAGCAGCAATTACAAGTAGCGCAATGGAATGAACAGGCGGGAGCTGTGTATCAGGCGTTTATCGCGCCTACCGTCGGTCTGGCAGCGAAAAAGCGATAAATTTTTTGGACTTATTCAAGAGAATAATCAGAAAATAATCAGAAAATAATTAAAAAATTATCTGAAATCCGGCTTTACACAACACGACAAACTATCACTATACAAATTGAACCTGCATGCTAGATGCGGCTTCCAGAGGCATTTTGTGCCAACAGGCGCATGCTGTTTGCGGGTTCATTTTGATATTGATATTTCATGGAACCGTACACTCCTGTTTTTTTCTGTGTTTCCGTGCCTCTGCGGTGAGAGGTTTTAGTTTTTGCGCAAGTCCTACTGAAAAATTACTCAGAGAAATAGACGCTATTACGACCGTTTTCTTTTGCCTGATATAAGGCGACATCCGCACGTTCAAATACGCTGTCTTCGCTTTCATTATCCTTGTATTGGGCAACCCCCATGCTCACGGTAATACTGAGCCTGCCTTTTGCTAAATCGGTAGTGCGCGAAAAATCATTCGCTGCAATAGTGCTGCGCAGGTTTTCGGAAATGGACGTGGCTTTTTCGAGAGTACAGTTTTTTAATAAAATCAAAAACTCTTCACCGCCCCAGCGACAGATGATATCGCTCTCGCGTAACGACCGTTTTGCGATCAGGGCAATTTCTTTGAGTACATGATCACCGACCAGATGACCATGTTTGTCATTCACTTTTTTGAAAAAATCGATATCGACCAGCGCCACGCATAAGGGTTGGCGTGAGCGTTCGCTATCGAGCAGCGCCTGTTGAAATACGAAGTCAAATGCCTGGCGGTTGAGCAGTGAGGTCAGCTGATCGGTTGCGGCAGATTTCTCTATGCGGGCTTGATAGCGTTTTACCGACAGCACCAGCAGGATCAGGACAATCAGCGTGATTGCCGCACTGATCGCGATGTTGATGAAGGCGATATCTTGTAAAGGTTTCAGGTCGCCGTTGAGTTCTTGCTCTACCAGCAGATGCCAGCCCAGTTCGGGGATAAAGCGCGAATTGACGAGAATGTGATCGTTATCGAGCTTGTATTCCAGATGCAGTGAATCACTTTTTTTATTCGCTAGAATCTGCGTGGCGATGTCGCTGATCCCCGGTGTGCTTTGTAGCGAACTACGGGATTTTTTGATATTACTGCCAGCCAGAACAATCGTCCCTTTTTGATCGACGAAATAGATATTCCGGTGGAAGCGAGTCTGATAACTGTCGATCAGGCGTTTCATGGTATCGAGGGTCATGCCGATGCCGGTTGCGCCGATAAATTTGCCGCTGTAATCGAGAATTTTATAGTTGATAAAAATCGTCATGCTGTCACGATTTGCCATGTCCACATCGACATTGGTTTCGTAAGCAGGTTTCATGGCGGCGACCCGGTAAAACCATTGGTCACGTGCTTCGGTCGGGCTGACGGATTTCAGGACGCCGCTGGCGTGATAGTACTGGTGCGTGAGATTAGACACCATGAAACTGGAAATCGCATTGTTCTTGGTTTTGATTTCTTTCAGGTAGCGGACGATTTGCTCCGGCTCTTGTTCACCGTTGATGATCCAGTCGCGCAAGAAGGTGTCATGCGCCATTTGCGATGAGACAAAGACCGGACGCAATATATCTTTCTGGATTTCAGAGTACACATTGTCACTCGTGATCGGCAGCGTCTGCTCGGACAAGCTCTGATGAATCGCATCGCGCGACACCATGAATCCAGCCAGATTGGTGAAAACGAAACCAGCAATCAGAACCAGCGATAGCCAGATCAACAAACCGTATTGTTTTAATATTTTTCGCATGTGATGGTGATCAAAACGCGGTCAATTTTTGATGCCGTGTGGTCGCATGACACGGATCACTGTTTGCAGTGTTGCGGCAAGATCATACTATAAAGATGGCAGATTTCCTGCTAAATTGCGCGAAAATTAATTCCGCATGGAAATATTTTGCATGAAAAAAATGCCGCAATTTGCGGCATTTTTTTCACATGGCAGCCTGCGTTACAGGCTGCATTATGGACGTGGCGTTAATGAGACATGCAGTTTCAAACGTGAACCCGGATCGTACGGCATGACGCTGGTGTAGGTACGGTTGTGATATTCATAGGTCACTGCGTAGCCGTTATTGCGGGTTTCCCAACGGTCGACATTAGCGCAGCGACGTACTGGCTGGCTCTCATACGTGCTTTGCCCACGATTATTGTCGTTGTTACCATTGTCGACGCGATCGCCGACGATCGCACCGGTCAATGCTCCGGCTGCTGCGGCGGCGATACGGCCATTGCCGCCACCGACTTGGCTGCCCAGCAGGCCACCGGCGATACCGCCGATGATAGAGCCGCCAGCACTACGTTCGCGTTGTGGTTGCTGACGTTGGACGTTTTCGTATTCAGTACGGCACTCCTGGCGTGGCACATTAACTTGCTCTACTTGAGGCGTGACGCTGATGACCCGGGCAAAATCTTCAAAATCTGCCGCACTTGCTGCGGACATGCCTGCCAGGCCCAATAAGGCTGTCGTGGCGGAGAGAATGGCTGTTTTTTTCAGATTGATGCGCATTTTGTACCTCGTTTTATTAATCACAGTCCTCATATAACGACGAACACCCCAAAAAGGAAGACACAGGAAGACACGCAAAATGTAAAAGTCTGTATCAATTATTTCCTGATGTGCAATATGATACTTGTCTCATTATTAAAACTCGTTTCTGTTGATGCAACAAGTTGTAGCAAGCGCTCTGGAATTTCCCTTAATCTGTTTGTGATCGGACCGAAGATGCAAATGCAATGGACAAGCTGGGCAACGATAGCGGCACTGGCCGTGTATGTCTGGACTGCTGTCAATGTCAGTCGGGCACGCAGCCGTTATGGCGTCAAAGCCCCCGCCGTTGACGGGCCTCCTGAGTTTTTGCGTGCCATGCGGGTGCAGCTCAATACGGTAGAGCAAATCATCTTGTTTTTACCTTGTCTGTGGCTATGCGCGCTGTGGTTTGGTGATCACGCTGCGGCTATCGGTGGTGCTGTGTGGGTCGTGGGCCGGATCTGGTATGCGCTGGCTTATTATCGGGATGCCAGTAGGCGTGCTAAAGGTTTTGTACTGACAATCACGGCGTCGCTGAGCCTATTGTTGCTCGCAGTGATCGGCTTGTTGCGTTGATGTTGGACCGCTCTTGGTTGTATCTTGACTATGTTTTGATTGCATATGATTGGTGCCACCGACTACTTTTACGGAATGACTCCCTATGACCCAAACCACTAAATTCAATATGCCGCTATGGGCGTCTTATGTATTGGCGATGCTGGCTTTGTTGCTGGTACTGAAGGCCGGTTTGCTGGCGGCTCTGTTCTCCGGCTTACTGGTATATTCGCTGATTCATTTGCTGGCTCCGACGATAGAGAAAAAATTCAGCGGTCAGCGTGCGCGCATGATTGCCGTCATTTTTTTATCGGTACTGATCGTCACCGCGATCACTCTGATGATCTGGGCGCTGTATGCCTATCTTCGCAGTGATGGTGGCAATGTGCATGTGTTACTGCAAAAACTCGCCGATATTATCGAGGCCTCACGTAATCAGATGCCGGAATGGGTCAGCGCTAATTTGCCAGGCGATGTGGACGACTTGAGGGAGATGCTGAGCACTTCTTTGCGTGAACATGCGGGAGAGGCCAAGATCCTGGGCCAGGAAGCTTTTCATGTGATTGTGCATCTCTTGCTGGGGATGGTGATCGGTAGCATGGTTGCTTTGCAGGACACCATAGAGCAGGCGAACTATCGCCCGTTTGCTGCGGCCTTGCATCAGCGCGTTGCTAATCTGGGATTGATGTTTCAGAAAATCGTATTTGCTCAGGTGCGGATTTCGCTGATCAATACTGTATTTACCGCTATTTATCTGATGATTGTATTGCCACTGGCAGGAATCCATTTACCTCTGACCAAGAGCATGATTGCGATTACTTTTATCGCCGGTCTGATTCCGGTCGTCGGAAATATCGTATCTAACGCAGTGATTGTGATCGTTGGCCTGTCGCATTCTCTCAACACTGCCGGTGCATCCCTGATATTCATGATCGTGATCCATAAACTAGAATACTTCTTAAACGCCCGTATCATCGGCGCGCAGGTCAACGCCCGCTCATGGGAATTGCTGACGGCAATCCTGGTGATGGAGACCGTATTTGGTCTGCCCGGCGTGGTTGCCGCCCCCGTGTTTTATGCGTATCTCAAAAAAGAGCTAACCGATCAGGGACTGGTGTGAAGAGGACTGACATAGAATTCAAAAAACTTATTACCGACTGAAATACTGACTAAAAAGGACGCACCATGATTTTAGAACTCGCCGATATCCGGATCCAACCGGGCAAGCAGGCAGAATTTGATCTTGCTATTCAACGTGGTTTGACAGAGGTGATCTCGCACGCAAAGGGTTTTCGCGGATATAAAGTGAACAAAGGCATTGAATCCCCCGAGCGTTATGTGCTCATGATTTTTTGGGATACATTGGAAAATCACACGGTTGATTTTCGTGAGTCGCCTGCGTTCTTGCAGTGGCGCGGGATTGTGGGTTCTTTTTTTGCTGTGCCGCCGACGGTAGAGCACTTCGATTTATTAGCCAAATCATAATTGTCGTTTAATGCCGGTGAATCAGGCTGGCGTCGCCTGAGATTTGCATTCTGTTTTTTCATGCAAATGTAGTGAGGCAAAACGACGACACATCTTGATAATCAGCATTTCATCCCAAGTTAGCGAGACCAGGCACGTCGATTGCTGATTCCCGTTAAAATCGGCTACTAAGTCTCAACGTGTCAGCTAGTAGTATTCGCTAGTATCCGCTATCAAAAGGTCAATATGGTTCCGCATCTCGTCACCGCCCTCAACGGGCCCCTGCATGATCTAGAAAAGAAAATTCTTGAAGCCACACCGGCGATTGAACGCTGGTTCAGGCTCGAATGGCAGGAGCATACGCCGCCATTCTATTGCTCGGTTGATTTGCGTAATTCGGGCTTTAAGCTAGCCCCGGTAGACACTAATCTTTTCCCTGGCGGGTTTAATAATCTTTCGCAAGAAATGCTGCCACTCGCCGTGCAGGCCGCTATGGCCGCGATCGAAAAATATTGCCCCGATGCGAAAAATTTGCTGCTGATCCCTGAGCGCCATACCCGCAATGCTTTTTATTTGCAAAACGTGGCACGACAGATGCAGATTTATCGTCAGACCGGTCTGAACGTGCGTCTCGGTTCTCTATCCGAAGACATCAAGGAGCCAACGCCGGTTGATCTGCCCGATGGTACGCAACTTATTCTGGAGCCGCTGGAGCGCTCGGCCAATGGTCGTCGCCTCGGCCTGAAGAATTTCGATCCTTGTACCATCGTGTTAAACAATGATTTGTCCGCAGGGATTCCGGCGATTCTCGAAAATCTGAACGAGCAAACCTTGTTGCCGCCGCTGCACGCTGGTTGGGCCGTGCGTCGCAAGACCAATCATTTTTCAGCGTATGACGAGGTTGTTAAAAAATTTGCGAAGCTGGTTGATATTGATCCTTGGATGTTGAATCCTTACTTCGCGAAATGTCATGGGATTAACTTCCACGAAGGTACCGGGATTGATACGCTGGCGGCGACGGTCGATACCGTTCTGGCAAAGATACGCAAAAAATACAAAGAATACGGCATCAAAGAAAAACCCTTCGTCATTGTGAAAGCCGATGCTGGTACCTATGGCATGGGCGTTATGACGGTGCATGATTCAAGCGAAGTCCGTGATTTGAACCGTAAGCAGCGCAATAAAATGTCGGTCGTCAAAGATGGGCTGGAAGTCTCGGATGTCATCGTGCAGGAGGGCGTACACACCTTCGAGCAAATTAATGAATCGGTCGCTGAACCTGTTGTCTACATGATTGACCGTTATGTGGTCGGCGGCTTTTATCGCGTCCACGAAGATCGTGGCGTTGATGAAAATCTCAACGCACCTGGCATGCATTTTGTGCCGCTGGCGTTTGCCCAGCAGCACGCAGTGCCTGACATGAGGGCTAAGCCGGGAACTGCTGCACCGAACCGGTTTTATATGTATGGCGTTGTGGCGCGACTGGCGTTACTGGCGGCCTCGCTGGAGCTGGAAAGAACGGATCCGAATCCTGAAGTGTATTGAAGTATATTCATCAGAGCGTGTATGAGCAGCCAGAGCGATATGGAGCCGGATGATTCGGAAAAGCGTGTTCGTTTTGGCTGCGGTGCTCTGCTTGGCGTATTCGTTGGTATAGGTTTAGTGCTCGAGTATGTGGTTTCTTCTTTTGGATTAAAGCTTGGGATGGTTGTTGCCGCCATGCTTGTCTGTGGTTTCCTGGCGATGAAATATGGCGACGAGTTTTGGTATTCACTGAAAGACTGGCTCTGGCGTGAATGGTGAAACGGGTGAGCAGTTTAAGTAATCCTGCAAACTCAAAAAAACTTGTTTTGCTCTCATAAAAAACAGTAGTGTTCAATTAATGACTATGAAAATTGCCTTCCTGACCGACCCTCTCGATCAATTCAAAACCTACAAAGATTCGACCTTTGCGATGATGCGCGAGGCGGCGCAGCGAGGGTATGCCTTATATGCGTTCGGTCCCGAAGATATGGCGCTGGAAAGTGGTGTGGTTGTGGCAAATATTCGCCTCATCACACTCACGGGCGACGCTGATGACTGGTATCGTGCGGAGGCGCCCAAGGCGATGCGCCTGAGTGACTTTGATGCCGTCTTGCAGCGCAAGGATCCGCCATTTGACATGGAGTACATATACGCGACGTATTTGCTGGAGCTGGCTGAGCAGCAGGGTGCACGCGTATTTAATAAGCCGGCAGCGATCCGTAATCACAATGAAAAGCTAAGTATTGCGCAATTTAGCCAGTTCACTACGCCGACGCTGGTGACGCGGGATGAGCAAAGGATTCGCGCTTTCCATCAGACTCACCAGGAAATTATTCTGAAGCCGCTGGATGGCATGGGCGGCGCTGGCGTTTTCCGTATCCGTGCAGATGGCATGAACCTGGGATCGGTGATCGAGACACTGACGGAGAATGGTCGTCGTACCATCATGGTACAGCGCTATATTCCTGAGATCGTGCAGGGCGATAAACGGATTTTATTGATCGGCGGTAAGGTCGTGCCGTTTGCGCTGGCTCGTATTCCGCAGAACGGAGAAGTGCGCGGCAATCTGGCTGCCGGTGGTGTGGGTGTGGCGCAGGAATTGACGGCGCGGGATCTGGAAATTGCACAGACTTTGGCGCCAATACTGTACCAGCGTGGCCTGTTGCTGGTAGGATTAGATGTCATTGGGAATTATTTGACGGAAGTCAATGTCACCAGTCCGACATGCTTCCAAGAGATTACCCAGCAAAAAGGCTTCAATGTGGCGGGTATGTTCATCGACGCATTGGAGGCGGCAGTTAGCGGTAAATGAATTCCTTTTCTGCATTACGAGTATCCGGGTGAGGGTAGTAACAACCTCCGTGCAGCAGTTGTGTGAGATGAAAGAATTCATATACTCCTCTAGAGTATTTTTTAATGTCTAGATAAATAGTGCGGAGTAAGCATGGTTTTTGAGCATACTCCCCAGAAATGTGAAAATGGTCGGGATTCTTTTACTAACCCATGCGCCTTTAGGTTCGGCCTTTATCGAGGCCGCATCGCATGTGTTCCGGGGCAGGCCGGAGCGTCTGGAGGCGATTGATGTGATTGCTGATCAAAATATTGATCAGGTCAATCACCTCGCCCGTGAGGCCGTCAAACGTCTCGACGATGGCTCCGGTGTGCTGGTCATGACCGATATTTTGGGCGGTACGCCTTCGAATTGCTGCCGACAGCTCGGCGAGCCGGATCGGGTCGCCACGATTGCTGGCATTAGCATGCCGATGCTGTTGCGGGCGATCACCTATCGCCACGATACGCTGGATGTGGTGGTCGAAATGGCGCTGGCGGGCGGGCAAAACGGCGCACTGCGTGTCGATAGCCGAGTTCGTCTTTCTCCCCATTAGTTCTCCTTAATGTTGTTCGTTCTGTTCAAAAAAGTGAAAGCACAATGATCCAACAAGAAATCGAAATCGTGAACAAGCTTGGCCTGCACGCACGTGCTTCTGCCAAATTCACTCAGTTAGCGAGCAAATACAAAAGCGAAGTCTGGCTCACCCGCAACAACCGGCGTGTCAACGGCAAATCCATTATGGGCGTCATGATGCTAGCAGCAGGCAAAGGTAGCAAAGTCATGCTAGAGACCGAGGGTGAGGACGAACAAGCCTGTTTCGATGCCATCGTCGCGCTGATTAATGATAAGTTCGGCGAAGGCGAGTAGCGAGGTCAGCGGCCTACCTGCCTCATCAAACCAGTAGCGGGTAAGTTAAAGCAAAAATCACGATCGACATAAAAAGAACGAGGGGACAAAGCGTGGCGTCATTTACATTGCAAGGTATCCCCGTATCACGTGGCATCGCCATCGGCAGAGCGCATTTACTGCGCCCGGCAGCGCTCGATGTTCAGCATTATCTGGTCGCCCAGGAGCAAATCGAGGCGGAGGTCCAGCGCCTCAAGGACGCGCTGGTGCAAGTCCATAAAGAACTGCAAACAATTTGGGCTGATTTGCCACAGGATGCGCCGACCGAGCTGGGCGCCTTCCTCGATGTGCATGCCTTGATCCTGTCTGATCCGATGATTTCCGAAGCGCCGCTGGATATCATTCGTTCCCGCCACTACAACGCCGAGTGGGCGCTGGTCACCCAGATCGACGCCTTGTCAGCGCAGTTCGATGAGATTGAAGACGACTACCTGCGCGAACGCAAAGCCGATATCCAGCAAGTGGCGGAACGGGTACTCAAAGTCTTGACCGGCAGCGCACATGACTTGCCTCGTGAGGCTGGGATCGACGAGCGCAATGCCAATATGATCGTAGTAGCGCGGGATATTTCGCCCGCCGATATGATGCAATTCCGTGACGTCGCATTCGCTGGTTTTGTCACCGATGAAGGTGGTCAGAACTCTCACACCGCCATTGTTTCGCGTAGCCTTGGTATTCCGGCAGTGGTCGGTTTGGGCAATGCGTCCCGCCTGATTCAGCAGGATGACTGGCTGATTATCGACAGCGACGCAGGTGTCGTGATCGTCGCACCGACACCATTGGTGATTGAGGAATACCGTCTTCGCCTGGCAGCTTTGTTAAAAGCGCGTAAAAAATTAGCCAAACTCAAAAAAACTCCGGCGATTACCCAGGACGGGATAGAAATCACCTTGCTGGCGAATATCGAATTGCCGCAAGATGCGATCAGCGCAATGGAGGCGGGCGCCAGCGGTGTCGGGTTATTCCGTTCCGAGTTCCTGTTCATGGGGCGTACCGGTCAGGAGCAGCAATTACCGACCGAGGAAGAACAGTTCGTCGCCTATCGTGATGCCGTACTTGCGATGAAAGGCAAGCCTGTCACGATACGCACGCTGGACGTCGGCGCGGATAAACCGCTGGATACCAGCGATCATAATATTTTGAATCCGGCTCTGGGTTTGCGGGCGATTCGTTATTGTCTCGCCGAGCCGCAATTATTCTTGACGCAATTACGCGCGATTTTGCGCGCCTCAGCATTTGGCCCCGTGCATATCCTGATCCCGATGATGGCCCATGCCTTTGAGATTGATCAGTCTCTGGCCCTGATCGACCAGGCCAAGGAGTCTTTGCGTCACGAATCGCAAAAATTCGATGACACTGTGCCTGTCGGCGCCATGATCGAGGTGCCTGCTGCTGCGTTGAGCTTGCCGATGTTTGTGAAAAAACTGGATTTTCTCTCCATCGGTACCAATGATCTGATTCAATACACGCTCGCCATTGACCGCGCAGATCATGAGGTCGCACATTTATACAGCGATATTCATCCGGCGATTTTGCAGTTGCTGGCAATGACGGTGACCGCCGGACAGCGTGCCGAAATCCCGGTAGCGATTTGCGGCGGTATGGCGGGCGACCTGCGCCTCACGCGTTTGCTGATCGGAATGGGGTTCCGCGAACTTTCGATGCCCGCCGCTTTGTTGCCAGAGATTAAGCAAGAAATTCTGAACACGAACATCGGCAATCTTCAGGCACTGATTAAAAAAATCCTGCATTGCTATGATCCTGATGTGATTCAGGACTACCTGACACAGCTGGCATTGATCTGATGCTGAGCAGACGACACTCGATTCAAGAAATCCCAATGAATTTGGTGGAATTTCGCTGAATCAGATTGAATCTGATGAGGGGCGGTGCTTATCCGGCCTTGGCTGGTCAGGTTTGACGCCCGGCTCAGACTTCGCTATCCTTCTTATGTTGCGCCGATTTGAAATCAGCTTGCGGGCGCAGTTCTGACATTATTTCAGAACAATAAATACGGCTAAAGCGAGCTTGAATGCACGCAGTACCTCTCTCATTCAGCCCCCCTTTTAGCCTTCCTGTATTACAGTAAATCAGTAACCGAGATCAGATCTCTAGGAAGACGCATGACTACTAGTTCGTCAATAACCGATCATCGCGCTGCGAGCAGCGTCGGTATCGTGGAGCCGCAGGCGCTTCATTTTGCCGATGCACTGACTTTGCAAAGCGGTGCGACGATAACCGATTACACCCTGATGGTGGAAACCTATGGCACGTTAAATGCGGATAAATCGAATGCCGTATTGATTTGTCATGCATTGAATGCCTCGCATCACGTGGCTGGTGTGTATGCCGATCAGCCAAAGAATGTGGGCTGGTGGGACAACATGATTGGCCCGGGAAAACCGGTGGATACCAACCGGTTTTTTGTCATCGGTATCAATAATTTAGGCTCTTGTTTCGGTTCGACCGGACCGATGCATTCGAACCCCAGTACAGGGAAACCTTATGGCGCAGATTTCCCCGTTGTGACGGTGGAAGATTGGGTAAAAGCACAGGCATTGGTAGCAGACCGGCTTGGCATTCAGCAATTTGCAGCGGTTATGGGCGGTTCGCTAGGGGGCATGCAGGCACTGGCATGGAGTATGTTGTTCCCGGACCGCTTACGCCACTGTGTCGTGATTGCGTCGACCTCCAAATTGTCAGCGCAAAATATTGCGTTCAACGATGTCGCGCGGCAGGCAATCCTCACGGATCCAGATTTTCATGGCGGCGATTTTTATGCGCATGGTGTAGTACCACGGAGAGGCTTGCGGGTGGCGCGCATGATCGGGCACATCACCTACCTGTCTAACGACGATATGGCGGAAAAATTTGGACGTGATTTGAAGTCAGGCGAATATCAATTTGGCTTTGGCGTCGATTTTGAAATCGAATCGTATCTGCGTTATCAGGGCGATAAATTTTCAGATTATTTTGATGCAAATACGTATCTACTGATCACCAAGGCACTCGACTATTTTGATCCTGCCAGACAATTCGGTGGTGATTTAAGTAAAGCACTTGCGGGAACAAAGGCAAAATTTTTGCTCGCGTCGTTCACGACAGATTGGCGCTTTTCTCCGCAATGCAGCCGCGACATCGTGCAGGCGCTGGTCAGCAACCAGAGTACGGTCAGCTATGCAGAAATCGATGCGCCGCATGGACATGATGCATTCCTGCTCGATGACGCGCGCTATCTGAATCTGGTCGCTGCCTATTTCAACAATATCGCGCAGGAGCTGTCATGAATTTTTCTGAACTCAGTGAACTGCGTCCTGATCTGGCTTTTATCGCGCACTGGATCAAGCCAAAGGCGCGTATTCTCGACGTAGGCTGTGGTGATGGTGTGATGCTGGATTATCTGCAAAGTGATAAACAGTGTGCGGCCTACGGCATAGAAATCGCAGATGACAAAGTCCTCGCCTGCACTCAGCGTCGTGTCAACGTGATTCAGCAGGATATGGAAAATGGTCTCAGCATGTTTCAGGATAATGGTTTTGATACAGTGCTTTGTTTGTCTTCGCTACAGATGATGAAGCATGTCGAGCCCTTGCTGCGCGATATTGCCAGAGTAGGCCAGGAGGCGATTGTCTCGTTTCCGAATTTTGGTTATTGGCCGCATCGCACAGCCCTGTTGCGCGGCAAAATGCCAGTATCTAAATCTTTGCCGTATGAATGGTATGACACGCCAAACTTGCGCTGCGCGACGATTTACGATTTCGCCGATCTGGCGACTGAAGTAGGTCTGGAGGTATTGGAATGTGTCGCGTTGCATGAAGGTCGGCCAGTGACATTTTTACCGAATTTACGCGGTAGCCTTGCCGTATTTCGTTTGCGGAAAAAATAGCATTGCCAGTAGTCAGTCACGCTGGATTTGTACCATATTATTCAGCCTGTCCAGTTACGACTAACTACTACTAATTACAACTGATATCTTGTGTAGCCCGGCAGTGTGACCGGCTGGCATTCTTAACTTAGAAAAATCTGCATGAATAATAAGTACAACGGTCTGAGCAAAGTCTCGTCAGATAAAACGGAATCCGGCGGCTGGCAACAATACCTGAACCGGCGCATGCTGATCCTGGTTTTTTTAGGATTTAGCTCGGGATTGCCCTTATTTATTTTGATCAATCTGGTACAGGCCTGGTTATCCAAGTCAGGTCTGGATGTGAAGGCGATTGGATTATTTACCTTGGTGATGTTTCCTTATCCCTGGAAATTTATCTGGTCACCTTTGATGGATCGCTTCAGTTTTGGCAGTCTGGGCCGTCGACGCGGATGGATGATGCTGACACAAGTCGCCTTGTTCTTCGCTATAGGTAGTCTGGGCTGGCTGGACCCGGTGACGCAGTTGCCCGTCATTGCCGCTTTGGCGACTCTGGTGGCGTTCCTCTCCGCGAGTCAGGATATTGTGATCGACGCATTTGGTCGCGAGATTCTGGACGACAATGAGCAAGGTCTGGGCGCTGCGGTCAAGGTGAATGCGTATAAAGTTGCCGGACTGGTACCGGGTGCTTTGTCGTTGATTCTGGCTGACTTAATCAGCTGGCAGTGGGTGTTCTGGATCACCGCAGCTTTCATGTTGCCCGGATTGATGTGCACATTGCTGGTCAAGGAGCCGCAAGTCTATGGCGATCCTCCGAAGACCATTGAGGATGCGGTTATCTTGCCGTTCCGTGAATTCGTCACACGTGATGGTTGGGCCAATGCGGTCTGGATATTGAGCTTTATTTTCCTGTATCGCCTCGGCGACAGTATGGCCGCGACTCTGGCGACCAAATTTTTTATTGATCTCGGTTTTCAGTTGACGCAGATCGGTGCGATTGCCAAGGTCACATTATTCTGGGGTAGCATTGCCGGTGGCATTGTCGGCGGTATCTGGATGATCAAGCTTGGGATTAACCGTGCCTTGTGGATATTTGGCGTGGTGCAGGCGTTTAGCATTCTCGGTTTTGCTTTGCTGGCACATACTGGTCCGAACATGCTTTTACTCGGACTGACCCTGGCGTTTGAAGCGTTTGGCGTGGGGCTTGGTACTTCAGCCTTTGTCGCATTCATTGCCCGTACGACGGATCCTCGCTATACCGCAACGCAGTTTGCTTTGTTCACGAGCCTGGCCGCAGTACCGCGTACCTTTACCACGTCGCTGATTGGTTATATCGTCGCGCAGACAGGGTGGTTCCAATTCTTTCTCTTGTGTTTTTTGCTGGCGATTCCTGGATTACTGTTACTGTTTAAAGTCGCGCCTTGGAACGAAAAAAAAGTGTCGCCTGCGTTGGCTGGTGACCGCATCTGATTTTTCGATTTGTGACATCTTGATATTCTTTAGTTCGTTATTATGTCGTCGTCAAATGTGTCAGAGGTAGGAATAATGAAACGGATCTTTTGTTCAGTACTGATGCTCGCTCAGATGGCGGGTTTATCTGCGTATGCTCAATCACCTGAGCCGCAAGACGGTGTGAAAGTCGGCGAGATGTCGATTTTTCGTAAATTGGGCGGCGGTCTGGAATCACAGGCGGCGATGCAGTACCAGCAGACCCTGCAGCAGGCTCAGGGGCAGCATGCCTTAGGGCCAGATAATCACCCGCAAGTAATACGGCTGCGTGCGATTGCAGAAAAATTAAAGCCCTTTGCCATGCGCTGGAATCCTAAGGCGCCAGAATGGAAATGGGAAGTTAACCTGATCGCATCAAAACAAATTAATGCCTATTGCATGCCCGGTGGCAAGATTGCTTTTTATACGGGCATTCTTGATACGCTCAAATTAACGGATGATGAAGTGGCGATCGTCATGGGGCATGAGATTGCGCATGCCTTGCGTGAACACGGTGCTGAGCGTGCAGGTAAGGCCAGAGTTGCTAATTTTGGTGTCAAGCTTGCAGAAATTATTGCCGGTGCTAAAGGCTATGACCCGAATCTCGCCGGCTCAGTCGCCGGCGGTGCCGCTAATTTGGGTATGCTGAAATTTTCACGTGATGACGAAACAGAGGCGGACGTTGTTGGTCTCGACATTGCGGCACGTGCTGGTTACGATCCGCGTGCTGGCATTGCATTATGGCAAAAGATGTCCATCGTGAATAAAAGCGCACCACCGCAATGGCTCTCTACACATCCTGCCGGCAAAGACCGGATAGAGGAAATTCGTCGTCACTTACCCGAAGTCATGCCTCTGTATGCACACGCTAAGGGCCTCAACTCTGGCACCATTGCTCCCTACCGCAGTAATGTCAAACAGATCGCTGCGATCGATTGAACGGTGCTTGCCACTCCTATCTCTACCACTGCTTGACTCAAATCTGCACGGTAATGGTGCAAATTGTGCAGGTTTGTCTCATTTGTGACCTTTTTCTGCGAGTTTTTTCTTCATGTCACGAAGCCTTCATAATTGGCTGGCAGACTTTGCTTTTGTAAAAATTTGTTGTTAGACTTTACTTTGACATAGATATATCGGCTAAAAATTGCAAAAAATCCGCTGTTTTTTCTAAAGCATGTAGTGAGAAAAGAACGGTATTTGCGAATGGCATGCTTCCTGCTTTTTTGCTTTAAAGAAGGTATTTCAGTCTTCACGAGACATATTGCACTCTAAAAAATGGTGCGGTAACTGTGAAAATAGATTTTCCCGTTTTTTTTAAAAAATATAGCAATCGTTTGCGCGGTCTTCAGTTTTTTTCTTTTTGACTACAGGCAATCGTTTGCGCAATCCTGATAATAGGCTTATTTTTTTAGCATGTTAAATGCCCTAAAAAAGGGAGATGTTGTGGTACTACAACGCTCAGCCTAAGGATTGGAAGTAATTTTCAAATTTATTTGCAACATGTTTTTGTTTTGACTGAAGTCGATCAGCAATATTTCAAGCAGTGAAGAAATTGGTCCCTGATTTATCGTTTTGTAATGAATTCTAAAAACCCTTGATCCAGGAGTAGTAAATGAAGCAATCAAGAAATACATCAGCATTTCCGTCGCGTTTGTCGATGGTAGCTGTCGCTTGTCAACTGGTGTGTCTGAGTGCCTATGCGCAAACAACGCCGCCAGCAGAAACTAACGAACCAACTGATCCTAACCGTGTGACCATCACCGGTAAGAAAGTCGGTATGGGTTTGATGGTGCAAGAAATCGCGCCAAAAGCACGCAGCACGATCACAGCAGAAGAGTTGGCAAAACAGCGTCCGACCGGCAATGCGTACGAAGCTCTGGAACTGATGCCAGCAGTGAATAGCTACAACTACGATGCAACAGGCTTGTTCGGTGGCGGCTTGACATTGCGCGGCTTTAACAGCGATCAGATCGGTGCAACGATTAACGGCGTGCCGGTCAATGACTCCGGTAGCTTCTCTGTGTTCCCGCAAGAATTCGTGGATCAGGAAAATACTTGTACCCAGTTCGTAACACAAGGTTCAACAGACGTTGACTCTCCGCAGATCGGTGCGACTGGCGGTAACTTCGGTATCACTACTTGCGATCCTTCGAAGACAAAAAATATCCGCCTGATGCAAACGGTCGGTGGTTTGAATTTGTCTAAAACCTACGTACGTTATGACACAGGTATGCTGGATGAGCGCTCACGTTTCTTCATTTCCGTTTCTCATGCGCAAGCGGATAAGTGGAAAGGTGCAGGTGGTGCTAACCGTGATCACGTCGATATGGGATTCCGTGTTGATTTCGATCGTTTTAATTCGATCAACGGTACGATACTGTACAACAAAGCGATCAACCAAAATATCAGCACTTTTAACCTGGCTGATCTGGCTAAAAATGGTTACTACTACGATTACTCTACTCAGTTTATCGGTCACGTAGCGCCAACACCAGGTAAAGCTGGTAATGATCCTACACAAGCCAATGCTGACACTTATTATCAGCTGACAAAAAATCCGTTCCAGAACGTGATTGCATCCGCTGTTGGTAAATTCCGTTTAGGTGAAGATACTGATTTGAAAGTTACTCCATACTTCTGGTACGGATTTGGTACTGGCGGTGTGCAGCAACGTCTGCAAACGGAAGCTGCTTTCCTCAACCAGTCAACTGGAAAATTAACTGGTGCTGTTGACTTGAACGGTGACGGCGATACTTTGGATAAGGTAATTGTTGCTAACAGTAGCGTCACGCGTACGAATCGTCCTGGTATTACTGCATCATTGACACACACTTTCGGCAATCATCAGATTTTGGCTGGTTTTTGGGCTGAGCGCGCTGTGCATGAGCAATTTGGACCTATGGTAGCTGTTGATGCAAACGGCAATTCAAACGACGTCTGGTTGCGTGAAGGCCGTATTTTGCGCCCTGATGGTTCGCCGTTCCAAAGCCGCGATTGGAAAACAATCAGCACTGCTTACCAGTTCTTTGCACAGGACACAATCAGTATGATGGACGATAAACTGAGTATTAATATCGGTTTGCGTGCACCTACAATGAAGCGTGATTTTACTAACTATGCAAATGAAGGCTCTGCAGTCAGCTACAACATCAAGAAAACCTACTCTGAAGTATTGCCTCAGTTAGGTGCTCGTTACCAGATCGATTACAACAACTCCGTGTTCGCAAGCTTAGCTAAGAACATGAAAGTACCACCAAACTTTGTGTACGCCACAACAGGTAACGTTGTCGTAACAAATGGCGTTGCAACGATGCCCGTCGATGTGAAAGCAGAAACTTCGTATAACCTGGATCTGGGATATCGCTTACAAAGCGAAAAACTGACAGGTCAGTTCACGGTGTACTCTGTTGATTTCCGTGACCGTCAGGCCACTGCTTATGATCCGGTAACGAATCTGAGCAGTTTGACTAGCGTAGGTAAAGTTAAAACTCGCGGTTTTGAAGTTGAATTGGGTAATACGCCAGTCAACGGCTGGTCTTTCTACAGCTCTTTGGGTTACGCTAAGAGCGAAATTCAAGACAATCTGATCGTCAGCAAAACAGCAACTTTGCCAACAGCTGGTAAAGAAATGACATTGACACCAACTTGGAAGGCGGGACTGAGCGCGCAATATGAAACAGGTGCCTGGTACACACGTTTGAAAGCTAAATACACTGGTAAACAGTGGGCAACGATGACCAATGATGAATTGGTTCCTGCATATACAGTCGTTGGTTTTGATGCCGGTTATCAATTCCCAAATACGACATATCTGAAGAAGCCAACCATTCGTTTAAGTGTCAGTAATCTCTTGAATGAAGAGTACCGTAATCCATCCAGCTTCAACGTAACGAATGCTCTGGCATACGGCACAGCGGCTGGTAAGTCGGTATTCTATTACTTAGGTGCTCCTCGTTACGCTTCTGTAACGTTCTCAACAGATTTCTAATCTGACAGAGAAAAATGATCGTGATGACATTGAATTACTAACTCAATTCAATGCCATAACAATCTGATTTGTACTAGCCTGCAATATCGCACCGCGTTATTGCAGGCTTTATTTTTTTGGGAACCGATATGTTCAGCACGAAATCTGTCGCATCCATATTCACCGTCTTGTTAGTAACGGCCTGCGCTGCGCCAAAGCAGTCAACGGTTAGTCCCAGCCTTACCACCGAAATCACGATTTTCAGTATTAACGATTTTCACGGCAATCTGCAATCGGACAAGCCTGTTCCTTACCTGGCTCCGACGGAAGGGGCAACGTCGAATGGCAAGGGCGCAACTAAACCTGCAGGCGGTTATGCCTATCTTGCGAGTATTTTAAAAGAGCGTCGCAAGTTAGCACCGGCCAGCATACTCGTTGGCGCCGGTGACCTGATCGGTGCGTCACCGATAGGCTCATCGATACTCAAAGACGAGCCTGTGATTGAAGGCATGAATCAAATTGGACTGGATGTCACGTCGGTTGGTAATCACGAATTTGATGGTGGGCGCCAGGATCTGCAGCGCAAGATCAACGGTGATTGCCCTGCCAAGGGCTGTGAATTTCCAGGATTTAAGGGGGCTAAATTCGACTATATCGCGGCCAATGTGATTGATAAAGCGAGTGCGCAGCCGTGGTTGAAACCCTATGTCATCCGTCAGGTTGGTGATATTAAAGTCGCGTTTATCGGTGCGGTGACATCGGATACGCCTAATCTTGTCTCCGCCGAAGGTATCAAGACTTTGCAGTTCGATGAAGAAGCTGCGGCGATTAATCGCTACATTCCGGAGATTAAGGCGCAAGGCATCTCTGTGATTGTCGTGTTAATACATGAGGGTGCCAATTATGCAGGGGCAGCCAATGATCCTAGCTATCGGTGCGAAGGCCTAAAAGGACCGATTATTGATATCACCCGTCGATTGGATAAGGCTGTCACGATGGTAGTGTCAGGGCACTCGCATCAAGGCTATACCTGCAAAATTGATGGCCGTTTGGTGGTGCAGGCGCGCAGCTATGGCGCTTATCTGACTGAGACTAAGCTCACGATTAATCGTAGTAACAATCAGGTAGTGTCCGCCAATGCGACCAATTATCTGGTCGATCAGGGAGCATTGGTTGCGGATCCGATTGCACAACAACTGGTTGATAAGGTCGCTACGCTGACCTCAGAAATACGTCAACGTGTTGTGACGAAACTGGCTGCACCGTTGACTCGCTCAAGTGGTTCCCATGGATTTGACAGCGCTCTGGGCAATGTCATTTCAGACGCACAATTACAGTTCGGCTTACGCTTTGGTCCGGCTGATGTGTCATTTATGAATGCAGGCGGTATCCGCAGCGATTTACCTTCGGTGACGGATAGCAAAGAAGTCGACGTTACCTTCGGCGATATCTATGCCGTACAGCCATTTGGTAATGAGTTGGTCAGCATGAGTTTGACTGGCGAGCAGATCATCGCTTTACTTCAGCAGCAATGGGCGGGGCGTGATGCAGACGATCCTAAGAAGCTTTTTGTTTCTAACGGTTTTAGCTATCACTGGAACCCGGCGTCGGATATCTCTCAGCGTATTCAGGATCTGCGTGTACACGGTCAGCCTATCCAGCTAGCGCGTTCATACAAAGTGATTGTGAATAAATTCCTGGCCGACGGTGGCGATGGTTTCACCATATTCAAACAAGGCCAGCAGCGCCAGATCATCGGTCACGATCTGGAGGCGCTCGAGGTCTATGTGCAGGAACAGGGAAGCAAATTATCGGGTGTGAAAAAAGACCGGGTAATGCGCAGTGATGCCGTTAAATAATGACTGCCGATACTGACAAATTTCCGTCCGATATTAATAGATAATAAGGGGGAGTATGTCATTTCTTTGCATGATTCCGCAATAAAGATAAGCGGAATCATGCAATGCAATTGCATACTATAGAGGAGTATATAGATTTTCTTCTTTATTTTGTATGCGGCATGTCCGTCTCAGGATGGTAGCGATATCAGTTAGACAGACCTAGACTCAGGCATACTCAATGATCAGTGGCGCATGATCAGAAAAACGTTCTTCTTTATAAATAGAAGCATGCTTCGCCTTGGCCGCGATGCCAGCAGTTGCCACATGATAGTCAATGCGCCAGCCGACATTATTTGCCCAAGCCTGACCACGGTTGCTCCACCAGGTGTATGCGTCACCTGTTGTCTCCGGGTGTAAGCGGCGATACACGTCCACCCAACCCAGTTCATCAAACAAGGTCGTCATCCAGGCGCGTTCTTCAGGTAAAAAACCGGAATTTTTTTGATTACTTTTCCAGTTTTTCAGATCAATCTCTTTGTGAGCGATATTCCAGTCGCCGCAGATGACCAGCTCGCGCCCCTCCGCAATCAACGAGGCGAGATGCGGCATAAACAAATCCATAAAACGGAACTTTGCTTCCTGACGTTCAGGCGAGGAGGAGCCGGACGGGCAATACACCGAAATCACCGATAAGTTACCGAAATCACAGCGCACATAACGCCCCTCCGCATCAAATTCAGGGCTGCCAAAACCGATTGCTACCGCATCAGGTTTTTGCTTGCTATAGACGCCGGTACCCGAGTAACCCTTCTTCTCTGCATAATGAAAATGCCCGTGATAACCATGCGGCGTCAAAAAATCACCGGTCATATCCGGCTCCTGCGCCTTCAGTTCCTGCACACAAACGAAATCAGCCTGCTGTTGATTCATCCACTCAAAAAAGCCTTTTTTCGCTGCGGAACGTATGCCGTTGAGATTGGCGGAGATGATTTTTGTCATAGCAATATGATATCGGTTGAAATATAAGATAAAAAGAATACCAGATGATTCTGCGCTTGGGGTTTGTTGGGATTCAAATCGTATTCTCGCTTTGAAAGTCAGCATATCAACAGCTTGGGTCTGTCATCTAAAAAGAAGCTTGCCTCAGATCATAGTTTATACTTCTGGCTTTGGTGGTTAACCGCAATCTATTATGCTTGCCAGAGAGCCCACTCGACACTTTCTGACAGAAAAAAGAGCTCATTTTGAAAAATTTAAAACAAGAATTTATTCGCTTTTCGGTTGATGCCGGGGTTATTCGTTTTGGTGAATTTGTAACCAAAGCAGGGCGCAATTCCCCGTATTTTTTTAATGCGGGATTGTTCAACGACGGGGCAAATTTAGGACGTATTGCGGATTTTTATGCACAGACTTTACTCGATTCTGGCATTGAATTCGATATGCTGTTTGGCCCAGCATACAAGGGCATCACTCTGGCATCGGCTACCGCAGTTGCGCTCGCGGCAAAAGGTCGCAATGTACCATTTGCCTATAATCGTAAAGAAGCTAAAGACCACGGAGAGGGCGGTACCATCGTTGGTGCCGGATTAAAGGGGAAAGTCGTGATTATTGACGACGTTATTTCTGCGGGAACATCTGTGCGTGAATCGGTAGAAATGATTCGTCATGCTGGCGCAACCCCATCGGCAGTATTAATCGCTCTTGATCGTATGGAACGTTCGGGCAAGGATGGCGCCTTGTCTGCGCACTCGGCTGTTCAAGAGGTCAGTCAGACTTATGGTATGCCGGTCATCTCCATTGCCAACCTGAATGATTTGTTTGATTGTTTGTCCGCCGCAGGCGCAGATATTCAGACAGCCCGATACAAGGATGCGGTAGCTGCATATCGTCAGCGCTATGGCGCGATTTAACTCTTGATCTCGGGTTGAGGTCGCACTTTTACATTCTGTTGCCATTCTGATGCAAGAGTTTGTAAGGAAATCAAGTGACTATTGTATACTGAGCAATTGTGATCAACGTCACAGGTATATCTCGTCACGAGTGCCCACAATTGATTTGGTCGGTTGAAAAATAAGAAAAATTTGAATATTCGCCTCGGCGAAGAGGTTTATGAATGAGTAAAAAAGCATTAATCACTGGCATTACCGGGCAAGATGGCGCCTACCTCGCTGAGTTGTTGTTGGAAAAAGGCTATACGGTGTATGGCACTTATCGTCGTACCAGCTCGGTTAATTTTTGGCGTATTGCAGAATTAGGAATTGAAAACCATCCTGACTTACATCTGGTCGAATACGACTTGACGGATCTTTCAGCCAGTATTCGTCTATTGCAAACCACAGGTGTGACAGAGGTCTATAACCTTGCAGCACAAAGCTTTGTCGGAGTTTCTTTTGATCAGCCTTTGACTACAACAGAAATTACCGGGATCGGTGCACTGAATTTGCTCGAAGCAATCCGTATCGTGAACTCGGAGATCCGTTTTTATCAGGCATCCACCTCGGAGATGTTTGGCAAAGTGCAGGCGGTGCCTCAAATTGAATCTACCCCTTTTTATCCCCGTAGTCCTTACGGTGTAGCCAAGCTATATGCACACTGGATGACGATTAATTATCGTGAGTCCTATGGTATTTTTGGTTGCAGCGGTATTTTATTCAATCACGAGTCGCCGTTACGTGGTCGCGAATTTGTGACCCGTAAAATTACTGACTCTGTAGCCAAAATCAAACTGGGTAAGCTTGACTGTCTTGAGTTGGGCAACATGGATGCCAAGCGTGACTGGGGATTCGCTAAGGAATACGTAGAAGGCATGTGGCGCATGCTACAGGCCGATAAGCCAGATACGTTTGTTCTGGCAACTAACCGGACAGAAACCGTGCGTGACTTTGTCACCATGGCATTTAAGGCCGCAGATATTCAGTTGAAATGGCAAGGTGAAGCGGAAAACGAAACCGCCATTTGTACCAGGACGCATCAAGTGTTAGTCAGAGTCAATCCTAAGTTTTATCGCCCGGCAGAAGTGGAATTGCTAATCGGTAATCCACAAAAAGCGAAAGACGTATTGGGTTGGGAACCAAAAACAAGCTTAGAGCAATTATGCCAAATGATGGTCGAAGCCGACTTGCGCCGCAATGCCAATGGCAACTCCTTCTGATCCTGCCGGTAAGCCACGCGCCCTCATTACGGGACTGAGAGGTTTTACCGGGCACATCCTTTCTCTTGAATTACAAGCAGCCGGATATCAGGTTTTTGGTACGGTTCATGGTACTGATACACACGGCCCTGATGCGTATGCGGTTGATCTTTGTGACCGCCTGCGTCTGAAAGAAGTGATCTCCGAAGTTCAGCCAGATATCGTTGCTCATTTGGCTGCGATCTCGTTTGTGGCGCATGGTGATGCCGAGGCGATCTACCGTGTAAATGTGCTTGGTACCAGACACTTACTCGAGTCTCTTGCCAGCCTGGAGAAGCGACCCCGTGCCGTTTTATTGGCGAGTAGCGCCAATATCTACGGTAACACCAGAACAGAAATTATCAGTGAGCTTGAGCCTGCAATGCCAGCGAATGATTATGGCGTCAGCAAGCTTGCGATGGAGCATGTTGCACGGCTTTGGATGGATCAATTGCCGATTATCATTACGCGCCCGTTTAATTACACTGGGGTAGGACAATCAGAGAATTTTCTTTTACCAAAGATTGTCAGTCATTTTCGCCGCAAAGCCCGGCACATTGAATTAGGTAATCTCGACGTTGCCAGAGATTTTTCTGATGTTCGCATGGTGGCACAAGCGTACGCACGCTTGTTGGAGTTGGCACCTGCCGGCCAGACTTTTAATATCTGCTCCGGTACTTGCTACACGTTGCGTCAGATTATTAGTATGGCAGAGACCTTAGCCGGTTATGAGATCGATGTACGAGTTAATCCGGCGTTTGTCCGGGCGAATGAGGTACATAAACTGATGGGAGATCCATCCAAATTAGAGCAGTACATAGGTGAGTTACCGGCGATCCCTCTGCGAGATACGCTAGCGTGGATGCTGAACGCAGAGAGTGTGCCAGTATGAACATCATCTTATCTACCGAGGCGATTCGTCCGCCGTTGGCGGGTATAGGACGATATGCCTGGGAACTGGCAACACGCTTGCCGTTGCAGGCAGACATTGAGTCAGTCAGATATTTGTCTGATGGCCTCTGGACGGATTTACCTCAAATTAACTCTTCGACGGATCTTGTTAGTAACGCAGATAACAAGGCAGTAGAGCCACCTCCCGCACCAAAGCTCAATTATAAAGGCCGGATGCGTCAGCGCCTCGGACGCTTGCCGTTTGTCGCCAGAGCATACGGTGCACTGATCCCTCTGATGGCCAGTCGCCAGCTAAATAACGTTTCCAAGGGTATTTTTCACGGACCTAATTATTTCGTTCCGAATACTCGTCTGCCGAGCGTCGTGACAATCCATGATCTCTCTGTTTATCGCTATCCTCAATGGCACCCGAAAGCCCGGATTGATCGCATGCATATAGCGATACCTCAAGCGATCAAACGAGCCAGCTTGGTGTTAACCGATTCTCTCGCGACACGTCTGGAAGTTATTCAAGAATTCAGCTTGCAACCTGATCAGGTGCGTGCAATTCCACTTGGCGTTGATGAGGGGTTTTGTCCGCGTTCCGCAACAGAATTAACACCCGTACTGGCAAGATTTGGATTGCAATGTGATGGTTACAGTTTATTTGTATCGACGATAGAGCCGCGCAAAAATTTGCTCAATCTATTAGCGGCTTATCGCATGCTACCGCCTGTTACCCGAAATAACTGGCCTCTGGTGTTGGTTGGCGGCGAGGGGTGGCAAAGCGAAGAAATTCATCACCAGATTGACCGTGCCGTAACTGAGGGGTGGTTGAAATATCTTGGATTCGTAGACGAGCAATTTCTTCCACTTTTGTATGCCGGTTGTCGCTTATTTACTTATCCGTCGTGGTACGAGGGATTTGGCTTACCTATTGCTGAGGCAATGGCAAGTGGTGTACCAGTCCTCACATCGAACTGTTCTTCCATGCCTGAAGTGGCAGCTGGCGCGGCGATGCTGGTGGAGCCAGGTGATGTCACCTCTATTCATTCCGGCTTGAAAAAAGCACTGGAAGATAATCAGTGGCGCGCTATGGCAATTTCCAAGGGCTTGCAACGGGCTGCAGAATTGACGTGGGATGCCTGTGTGAAAAATACCGTGACCGCCTATAAGATGGTACAAAAATCATGATGAGTGTGCGACCATGAAAGTGCTGCATTTTTACCGCACCTATTACCCTGACAGCTTCGGTGGAGTAGAGCAGGTGATACGCCAGATGGTCGTTGGCACGGCACGACTAGGTGTCAGCGCGGAGGTATTAACTTTAACTCGCGATAAAAGCAACTTTGAACTCGAGTTTGAAGGACATCAGGTCCACCGCGCCCCGCTGAATTTTGAGATTGCCTCTACAGGATTCTCATGGACTGCCTTATCCAGGTTTAAAGAGTTAGCTAAAGCCGCAGATGTCGTTCATTATCATTTTCCATGGCCATTTATGGATGTGGCGCATTTTTTTGGCAATATTAAAAAACCGTCTGTGGTGACCTATCACTCAGATATTGTTCGTCAAAAATATTTGCTCAAACTCTACCAGCCATTGAAGCATTGTTTTTTAAACGATGTAGACAGAATTGTTGCTACGTCGCCGAATTATCTTGCTACTAGTCCGATATTGGAGCGTTACAAAGACAAGACAGAGATCATCACTTACGGCCTTGATAAAAGTATTTATCCTGCGCCCTCTATGCAACTGCTTGAGTACTGGCGTCAGCGGGTCGGTGAAAAATTCTTTTTGTTTGTCGGTATGCTTCGTTACTACAAGGGCTTGCACATCTTGCTAGAAGCGGCTGCCGGTAGCGATATTCCAGTAGTTATTGTCGGTGATGGTCCGGTAGAGGCAGATCTGAAGCGTCAGGCGCAAGCATTGGGTCTGAAGAATGTTCATTTTCTTGGTGCTTTACCAGAACCTGATAAGGTTGCCCTGCTGACTTTATGTTATGCGCTTGCATTTCCCTCACACCTGCGGTCAGAGGCATTTGGCATTTCTCTGTTAGAGGGAGCGATGTTTGGTAAGCCGATGATATCCAGCGAGATCGGGACGGGAACGACCTATATTAATATTGCAGATCAAACGGGATTAGTCGTACCGCCGAACGATCCTTTGGCCTTCAGGCAAGCGATGCGCTACTTAGTAGACCACCCGGCAGAGGCTGCTCAGATGGGGATCAAAGCCCAGCAACGTTATGACGAGCTATTTACCGCAGAGCAAATGTCGCGGAATTATCTCGGTCTTTATCAACGGGTACTTAACAAGCGTTAACGCCTGTTATCAACATCGAATTTATTTGAATGTAATAGATTTGATTGCGATACCGAGTTGGCGCACATCGTTACTGACGCCTAATTTTTTGCCCGATACTGCATCAGGTAAGACAAGATCAATCGTAGCGTCTTTACCTGGTTTCTCTGGCAAGTCCAGGACCATCACATGTCTTGAATGACTATCGTCGAACAGGTAGTTCGTCGTTGTTTTTCCATTGATCGTCAATGCTACTCTTTGCGTAATTTTTTGCACAAGGAAGCCACTCGCATCAATTTCTATTTGTTTAATTTGCTGCCCGTTGACCGGTAAAGGGCAGCGAATATGTACTGAATTCGCCTCAGTCCATGTGCCAAAATCTTCTGCAACGCTTAATCCCTGAGCCGTACAGGGATTGTTTTTGTTTAAGCTCGTAAAATTGATGGTATTAGCGATACCTAATTTTTTCGACAGACAGGAACCGTCCAGTACTACCAGCGAGTTCTCCGGTGCCGCACGACGGCAATTAACGTCAATATCGTAAGCAGAACCGGCCGAAGTAAAAATGCTGGCAACATAATTCCAGTCAGCGACATCAGCACTCAGAGCCAATACCCTTGGCGCCTGAAATAACCCGGTAGAAAACATATACGCTAAATGAGCATCTGATTTTGCTATCGCGTACACAAAATCGAATTTCCCCGGTATCTGAGAAGAGAACAATTTTCTACGGTCCAATAACTGGCGCTCTGTCTTTGCCACATCGGACGCACTGAATAAATGATGCGAGGGAAATACACACAAAAATGCAATAGTCGTGAATAAACAGGGCAGCAAAGGGCTGACGTAGTCTAGTATTTTTTTATCGTTATCACGCATCAGCCGAGGATGTAATTGATGTGTAACTAAAAATGCAAAAACGGCAGCTTCGATCAGGCTGACCGTATTCAGGCCAAAAACATATTTTTTGACTGCGTACTCCGAACCTAGACCAAGGTATAGTGCCAATACTTGAGCCATACAGAGTCCGGATACCCCCATTCCATACAGACCAATATATTTGACGGCTTTAAACCGGTCGGCAGATCCGGCTTCACGTAATAAAAACCAGATTCTACATAGCAGGCAAGAGCTGATGAAAATGATGCTGCTATAAATCAGATAGGTACTTGTTGCACTGATGTGCTGTACATGAAGCTCACCGTTATGTAGGCTGATCTGACGCATTCTGGCAAATGCAGGATGTAGAAATAACGCCGCGCTGGCAGCAAGAGTGTACCCGGCTGCATGGCTTCCAGAGAGCCATTTGTTCTTATTGGAATGCCATTGCTGATAAAGCTCAGATCCCAGCAAAGCAATATAAAAACACAATAATTCCAGCGCTGGTAGCAGATGAATGCCAACTGCAATGTAGATCGCCAGAATAAGGAAGCAATTGCGCCAGCCCTTTTTCGTTTCTGTATTGTCGAAGCGCAGAGTCAACGCAAGTACGATCAGGATGAAGGCTTGAGCGACAAGTTGCGCGAAAAAATAATTAACGTCAATCTCACTGGCATGCAGATCAAATTGCAAAAAATAGTGATTGATCAGTAAAAGTAAGCCCGAAGTAATATAGACGACGATCCTTGGCTTCGTCGGTAGGCTCGATAAGATATACGCGATGCTTGACCAGACCAGGAAGACTGAGAGCAATGCCGTTATATGCATCCCCCAAAACGGAGAATGAGTAATTTTACCGATCAGTGCAGCGATCAGGTGACTGCTGCGGGGATAAAAATTCATTTCTGCCAGACTGGCATCTCCGGCATACGGAATAATCCAGGAGTCAGATAGGCGTGCCGTGAGCGCATAGTGGTGCGCCAGATCGACTGAAAGACTGGATAGTGAGTCATACGACCAAATCAAGAGGCCCGCCGCAGTCATCAGTATCAACAGGAATTGAACAGTGATTGATACTTTGTGACTGCGTAGCAGGTGTCGGATCATGTCTGTTTTTGCGGATGGATTGAGAAAGTCGTTTAGCGTTTATTTATTTTGCTGTGCCAGCATCAGATGCGCTACCGCCTTACCTTCACGTATTGCATAGTTGGTGCCGCGATCCTCAGGATAAATCTGTGCCATTGTGCTTATCCACGCATTGCTAAAGGGGGTTTCACGACCAGGTACATAGCTTGAATAGCCGCGCTCCGTGACCGGTTGTGCGTACTCCGCGCGCCAGATCCGGAAATCGCTGATCCATGAGCGATCCAGCGCAGGAAACATGCGTTGTAAATGCTCCAGAGCGAAATTCAGATACTCTTGGTCACCATAACTCCAAAGCGGATCGTCTTTAGCTAAATAGCGCGACAAGAAGACGATGTGTTTTCCGTCATAATTAGCAGGGCTATCAAAATTGGTATGTTCTATGACGCCGACAAAGGGAAAGCCGGGATCGTTCACATTCAGCCAGTAAGTATCTGAAAGGCTACGATCCAGCTCCAGCACCAGGCACGCATTCGCCAGGTATTTGACCCGGCGCATCTGAGCTAACCACTCTGGCTGTCCTATGCCTTCACAGATGTTGGCAATTACGGGGAATGCCGGAGTGAACAGAAATTGCTTTGCGTTGACTACGCCCGCATCAGTCTGCAATCCGCTGATGTGGCCTTCCTGTACGATCACATGTCTTACTGCTTCTGAGAAGCGAATTTCGCCACCAAACCGCACGATTTCATCCACCATTGCTTGTGCCAGTCTGCCGAAACCACCTTTGAAGTAGGCAAGTTGTTCACCGCCCTTGGCATCTCTGGTACTTCCGCGCAACACCAGTTTTTTCCACATCCAGACTGCATTGACTACCTCTGAAAAAACCGAAAATTTGTTTTCTATCAGAGGTTGCCAGACGATTTTATAGACGTTCTTGCCGCATAACGGTTCCAGCCATTCTCGTATCGACAAATGCTCAATGGCTTTCCAGTCCTTGACTCGACGAACCTGTAATACCAATAAGCCAAGGCGTATCCGGTCAAAGAACGACAGGGGTTTAAAGCGTAATAAATCTAGCGGCGTAGATAAGCGCCAGTGACGCCCGTTGAAGTACATGCCAGTTTTGGAGGGCATCGTCACAATTTCCCCCTCTAGGTCCAGCTCCTTGACCAATTGAGGCACATACACATCATTATCAAACCAGTGATGATAGAACTTCTCTATCTTGACGCCATCTTTGAATTCAAATGTGCCGGCCAGCCCACCCGGGGTCGTGTCGGATTCTAGTATCAGTACTCGTTGACCCTGACGCGCTAATTCGAGTGCCGCCGTAAGACCAGTGAAACCCGCGCCGACAATGGCGGTATCAAATTGCTTGTTCATAGCTTGTTCTTTTCATGAAGATCGGTCGTGACATCCGCATTATTGCCAGTTGGATTAAATGTGATTTTTCTGTTCAGGTTGAATTGCAGCACGACCACCATCGGTAAGCTAATGAGCTTGGCAATCCGTGCATCCAGATTCATCACTTGTACTAAGACCCAAAGTAATGCGGCAGAAGCTGAAAAACCGATCAGGGCAATGAGTAAGAACAACACCAGTCTTTGTAATATCTTATCCCGCATACCGAACGTAAAAATTCGGTTCAGGAAGAAACTCATCAAGGTTCCCGCCAGATATCCCATGCCATTGGCTGCCTGATACCAGGTTCCGCTGGTGACGGCGAGATAAAACACCGCATAATCAGTAGAGACGCCAATGCCACCGCAAAGACAGTACAGTAAAAATTGCATTAGGAGGCTTTCACTTGAGACTTTGTATGATCGTGGTCCGGACTGGTAGCAATCCCTACCGTTTCACCAATCACATATTGAGGACGGGAATTGAGCGTCAATAAAACCCGACCGAGATACTCGCCTAGCATTCCCAGTGCCAGTAATTGAACGCCGCCGACGATAAGGATTGTCACGATCAGTGATGACCATCCTATTGGCATACGATCCAGGGTAAATTTTTGTATGATTAACAAGAGGGCCAGCAGGAACCCCAAACCGGAAAAGCAGATACCTGCCAGCGATGTAATACGCAAAGGAACAATAGAGAAACTGGTTGCCATTTTGAGCCAGAGTGAAAGAGATTTTCTGAAGCTATAGCCAGAATCTCCCGCAAACCTGTCATGGTGGTTCACATCTACCGTACCGATGTTACGTGTCACTGACAAAATCAGACCATCGACATACACATACGGCCCCTGGTAACGAAGTATATCGTTGCGGATAGCCGCTTTCATTGCGCGAAATGGCGATAGATATAGCCCTTTTGGTTTTTGCATCAGATAACCGGCAACGAGATCGTTGATACGGCTACCGATAATTTTCCAGCTTGCATGTTGACGCTTTTTGAAGCGTGCATACACGACGTCACGGCCTTTTTTCAGTTCGTCCAGAAGTGCGGGAATATCAGAGGGAGAGTGCTGTAAATCATCATCCATCGTTACGATGATCTTGCCGCGTGTTTGTGCAAAGCCAGCCATTAAGGCATTGTGCTGTCCTGCATTCATCCGTAGTGAGATACCGCGTACCCAAGGGTAATCCGATGCTAATTTTTCGATAGCATGCCAGCTGTGATCAGGTGAGCAGTCACATACAAAAATGACTTCATAGTTGTCGCGCAAGGACTCGATTTCATTGAGCGTTGCATGTAGTCGCGCGACCAGTTCCGGCAGCACTTTTTCGCTGCCATAAACCGGAATGACGAGAGATAGTGCGACGCTTACAGGTTCATGCATAATATTTCCGGATGAGGTTGTTCACGTAAGTGTGATCAAAATAGATGCCCAGGCGGTTCGCCGCATCCATTGCTATAGTCGCCTCGATGTCATAACTGGCACCACTTTCCAGCACTTCGCACAATGCCTGGATATCCAGAGTATTTTCGAAAATCCTGACCAGATCCTGGATCGATGTGGAGAGTGGACTGGCAATGTTGATGATCTGATCGGCAGTATGCTGATGTCGCAGCAGATCAGTGGCGATACTACTGACATCCTGCACGTCAATTAAATTTCTACGGGCATGACGCCAGATCTTAAATGGCAAACGTGAGCTGATCTGCTGATACAAATAATTGGTTAATGTGTACGGATTATTTGTTCGTCCTACCACTTGCGGCAGACGGAACACTGTCATTGCTCCGGCATTCAACACTAATTGTTCCATCTCAATTTTATGCCGGACATACGGAGACTCGGTTAATTTAGGGTCATAGACGGAGCAGGTGCTGAAATAGATCGTTGTTTTGTTTTGTGCCAGCGCAGAGGTCAGTAAATCTTTTTCGCGCGCAAATGCCTCTGCATTTGTTTCCAAAGAATTAGACACACCGGATGCAAAGATCAGATGCTGCGCATCATGGGCAAAAAATGGTGCAAATGCCCGTGCCAGCAATCCGTTTCCAATAATCATATCGACAACTCAGTTGATGCAAAAATAAATGTCTTTCAGTGGCATACTTGTTGCGGGCGTCGCCGCAAAGTTGGTGCCGTATTGCCAGAGTAAATTGAGCGACAGGTCGTGATGAGATTTTTCACCTCTGGTCTTATAGTCCCACACCTGGTTGTGGCGATATTTCGTGATGCCATCCTTTGTGCAATACAGTATTCAGTAGCTGGACTGCACTTTCTTCCCAGGTCAGCCAACGCATTTCAGTTGATTGCGGAACTCGATTTTCTTTCAATAGTTGCAACCATGTCTGAATGGTATCTGCCAGCACAGTAGTTGTCAAACCGTCAAAATAATAAGCATGTTCGCCCATCACTTCTCTGAATACCGGTATCCCGCGTGCGATGATAGGGAGACCATGTTGGGCTGCTTCAATCAAAGGTAAACCAAACCCTTCGCCTTCAGATGCCGCGAGTAAACCTGAGGACCATTTGTATAGCTCCAGCAGCATTTCATCCGATGCATTTTGTAGCCAGATGAGTCGCTTGCCATTTTCCGGATGAGTTTGCAATCGTTCCGCGAGAGCATCAACCTTCCAGCCATGTTTTCCTACAATGACCAGATTGGCATCAATCCCTCGCTCCCATAATTGCTCAAATGCGTCTAGCGCATGAGTATGACCTTTACGCGGTTCCAGGGTTCCAACCATGAGCAAGCTGGGACGTATCTTAAGCAAGCCGAGCAGTAAGTCTGCGTCATCGCTTAATCCATAGCTAGGTTTGCTGGCATCAATATCAGCTCCCAGATGAAAGTAGCCGAGGCGCAATGTATCTGCCCTTGACGGGGAATGCTGGATCAGCCAGCCGGCTAATTCATCGGCAACTGCACGCGATATACACACCAGTCCGTCTGCAATATGGCTGATGGTATGAAGCCATCCTTCAAACTCTGCCTCCGTACCTTCAGGGAAAACGTCAGGACGCAGTACCGGCAATATGTCGTACACCACAAAATATAGGTGTACGCCTTTATTTTTATAGTCCTGTAGCAGGCTGCGGTTTTGTCTGACGCCGCTGATCAGTAAGTCCAGACCCAGGAATATATCGCCGTTATGTATTTCAATCGGAGCATCTTCATTGTCCGGTATTTCACATTCAAGCCAGTCTTGCAGGTAGCGTCTGGCATAACGATAAGGTGCACCACCACCTGGGCTGTATACAGGCTCAATTTTGTATGCCGCAGGAGGGGTGTTGAACAAGGCTGTGACGATACTCCGCACTACCCGCTGAATTCCGGTTTTCAGATCAGATTGCACCAGAGCCGAAATATCAATCAGCAATTGACGTCGGCCAGTGGATGGCTGATTGGCAGCAATTGCGATGGCTACTTGCGTCAGTTGGTCTTCGCTTGCGATACCTGTCTGACCGATGTTCTTGAGAAGATGGCGATATTGACGCCTGACGCTATGCTGTGACAGGTCTTCAATCGCATCGCGGTAGAGTTCACCTGCTTTTTGTGGCGAGTGGTGTGTCGCAATGTACTTGCGGGCAGCGACCGAAAGCTGTTGGCGGAGTACCGGCTTGTGCCAGATATTGAGTAAAGTTGTGCTTAGCTGCTCGATAGAAAACTGATCGTCAATTTTCAATAACACCTCATCCGGTAACTCTGCGGTTGAGCCATGCGCGTTGACGATAGTCGGCAAGCCATGTAATAAGCAGTCGAGTACCGAGGCCGAGGTTTCTCCCCGGGTTTGCGTCCGCAGTTGTACGGCAGTATTCGCGGCAATCAGATACTGGCAATACTCTTCATGAGATACAAAACCTGTGATTCTGACGCTATGACCCGCAGGATGCGCAGCGATTTTATCGGTAATCTGCTGACCATAAATACCGGCATCATTTTCACCGACAAAGATTAACTGGCAATGCGGATCAAGTGCTAGCGGCGAGTTTAGCCAGGCATCCAGCAGTTGCTCATTGCACTTAGTCATGCCCATCAGGCCAAACGAACAAACGATAAAGTCAGTCTCTTTTAATTGCAAAAGACCACGTGCGCTTGTACGGTCAAGATCATGATTGTAATGACCTCGCAACAGGGGGATCGTACGCCAGTTAGCAGCACTCTCTTTACCATACCATTGTTCAGCTAATAGCTTGGGATAGTGCGAGTGAACAATCATTCCTGTTGCGTGATCGAGTACACCTTTATTGCACGGGTATTTCCATATTGATTCGGTAACGCCTATTTTTTTTTGATCCATGACGGCATTTAAGCCATGTGAATATTGCAGCGCCTTACCAAACGCATTATTCATATAAGCGCTATGGTCGAGATAATCGAGCACATTTGCCAGGAAAAAATCATGTAGTACTACAATGCCCGGATGACGTTCGAGCAAACGAAACATATGCTTGTGTGCTGGTGAATTACCAATCTGGTAAAGCACATGATCAAATTCTTCAGCATGTGATTCAAACCACTCGACACTACGTACAGGGAACGCACCCGCTGACCATACTTCGCTTACCACAGGCTGGTCGAGAATGAGTTCTACATCATAGTAGCGGGCTAATTCTGGTATCAATTCAGCACTATAATCGGCTATCCCCGATCGCTCAGGTGGCAAGGGTGAGATGAAAGCAAGCCTTGAACGCCGATGCTGTATAGCGTCCTGCGACTTACGACTCGCTATATCAAGCAGTACAGACAGTATTGTGGCAGGATTACTTTCATCAACGATCAGCGGCGCGGTATCCGGGAGTACTGCGATACTCTTACGTGCTAATTCAGATGTCGTCAGTATCCCTGCAGCACGTTGTAAATTCGACTGCCGTTCTGCGGTTGTTGCATCGTCCTTTGCCATCATAGGAATAATGGCATTCCCTACCAAAAAAACAGTTTGATATGTATCGAAATCTGGCACGACAGTACGTATCACATGAGGATCAATTGCTTCGATGATATGCGGTGCAAACACGATATCAGGGTTCAAACTGGCTAGAAAACCCGCCCGCACTTGTTCCGCAATTTTTTGATTCCAATCGTTGAGTATAAATGCCGTGTCGCCGGAATTTTCCATGCACGGCATCTGAAAGCTAACGATATGATCAATGCTGACGATACCTTCGAAGGCTGTACGAATATGAGTGATTGAATCTGAAAAATACATATTCAAGACCACCCACACCTCATGCTCATTAGCCAGGTGTGCCACCGATTTAGCAACCTGCAGGGTTTGGTCTGTGACTGCAGAAAACCCACTTTGAGCTGCTTGTAAATCAATAACGATACGCATAATTATTTACTGGTTGACATAAGCTGATGTAAATCATCCAGTGTTTTACGAGCAGATACCGTCATCGTATTCATTGCTGGAATATCTTCTGTGGTTGCCGCCAGGGTTACTGGTATTTCCCGCGGAATCGAATATTCTTCAATATTCTCAATTTTTCCAGCGGTAGTATTGCTTGCACGAATCGATGTTAATTTCTGTATATACCAGCGTAAGGGTTTAGTCAGCTTCCAGGAGCGACTTGCATACAATACCGATAGCTGATGTTCTAAATCCTTTGCATGTGCCACAGTCTCCTGAATAGCTAATTTTTCTTCCAATATGTAAGCTTGAAATTCTTGTTCCTTCAATTTCAAAGCCTTGCGTTCCTCCACAAAGTAAGCAAGAGCCTCAAATGACTGTAGTTTAATTTTGTTTGCACTGTCCAGCGCTTCGCGCATCATGCGGTCGGCTTCAATGACTCTTTGATTCGCCGCGTTCGTATTTGCCCAGGCACGATCCAGATGTGTAGAAATGAAATCGTCGAACACATTCGCCTGTACGGAGAGAATGTCACGCAGTTCTATGTGCTCAATAGCGACATAATAACGATTTAAGCCATCGAAATAAGCAAAGTGGTAGTCATGCGCAATAATCAAATGTTCCCAGGTTTCATGATTTGTCACCCGGCTGTTTGGCATCGTTGCTTCGACAACTAAGATCCATGGGCGCCACTTTCTGAGATCTGCGCCGCGTAATACTTCTCCTTCAAAACCCTCAACATCGATTTTAAGAAAATGAATCTCTTGGGTCGCAGCATTCTCTGCACAAATCTGGCTCAATGTACGTTGTGGAACCTTGAGTTCGATGACATCGAAGCCATCTGCCTTGTGTGCACTTGCGACCGTCTCGTCGTTAGATGCCCAGCCATTGACTGCCGGAACATCAAACAGCGTAATTTCCGCTTCAGTTGCGCCCGCAGCGATTGCAAGATTAATATCGCGTGGCCTTTGCTCCTGAAACGCGAGCTGAAACTTGGGGAGCGGTTCTATATTGATGCCGCTCCATCCTGCGTCGTAGAACGCTTTAGTAACGGAGTGTTCTACCGGATCGTTCGCGCCAACATCGATATAAAAACCGTTCTTGATATGGCCAAGTGCGCGCCATAGCAACACATCTTCAAAATTCTGAGAGTAAGAAATAAAAGTCATAATCTTGCCTGGCCTAACGAAGATTGCCGCTGAACGCGGATGTCAATGCCGTACCGGATTGCGCGTCAAAATGGGCAGTGAGAAATTCTGCAAATGAGGACTTACCATATACGAGCTGTGCGATGACTGCCTGTGCCAGCAGATCGCGTGATGCAGGCAGCAGTTCACTGCGTTTGAAGAAAATCGCGTCCCCCCAACCGAGTCTGTCACGGGACGTTTGATGTGAGTCGCTATGGTAGGGATAGTGGCAGGTAGAACTAAAATCGACAAAATAAAATCCCTGTTCGCGGAGTAATGTTTCCACATCAGTGAACAGTGCCTGCCCTTGATAAATTTCGGCAAAAGATACTTCACAATGTACAACATTCGTTCGGCTCAGAGTGGCAGTCGCATGTTTCAATGCCTCAAGCTCAAACCCCTGGATATCCAGTTTTAAAAAATCGACCCGGGCTACCTCTGCCAGAACCTGATCCAATGTACTAGTTGCTACTTGCTCAGTCTGGACTGTGGCGAGATGACTCAGATCAACCAGATCTTTAATCAGGATTGTATTCAGCGGTAACAGAGAAGAGGTCGCATCATAGTTATTGATATGAAACGTATGATTACCGCCATCACCAATAAATGTGGGAAACAGAGTGACTCTGCTGTCAGGATTGCGTTGTTTGCTCTCCGCGATCTTATCCTCTAGCGGCTCGAAGCCGATAGTCTGGTACGGCAAACCATGATTGGCAATCGCCGCGTATACATGTTGTTCGCCCTCCAGCTCTTGCGCACCGACATCGACGATTGTCAGAGGCTCCTGCTCAAGCAATGGCGATGCCAGAGATGCCAGCGTTGTGCAAATTGTTTTTTGTTGCGATTGCAATTGCAGATTTTTTTTAAATTCGTCACTCTCTGCGATGGCATTCAAGATACTGCCTGGATTGCCATGATCTGTGATTGCCTGCGTCCAGTAACCTAGTGCTGCCGGTTCCGGATCGCGTCCCAGCAAGCCGCGATAAATGCTCCGTACCAGGGCTTCATTCCGGAACAGTAAAGTCAAATCAGGTGCGTCTTGCATGGCTAATGGTTTCATCGGTTCAAATCTTATTTCAATATTTTTCAAAGCTGAGTTGCGGCTGTAAATTAGTCAAGCCCGCCCACGTGATCGCTGCAGGATTGGGTAATACGATAAAAGCACTAACCTCATGCAGATACGTAATCACTTCTTTAAATGCACCTTCGCCGTAGCCGCCGTTCGCCAGACCGATAGTAATGGTGTACTCATCAGGAAACAGGCTAAGCGCAAACGAAAATTGCACGGATAGGATCGTATTAGCCTCAGCCTTTCCCAGAGTTTCATGCATACAGTAAGTATTGGTTTCGAACAGAACTACGCCATAACGGTTGCGTATCTTAAACCCTGCATGAGGATCATCAAGAGCTTGTCGGATCCTGAAATCAATACGCAGACTAACGAGTTCGTCCGCGAGCATGCTGTATTGGATACTGCCATCCTGCTGTACAAAGTTCACTGCAACGCAATCCGCCCGTTCGGTTGTAATGCTGCCGGCTTTCCCTTCCAGTGCAGGTGCGTCGGTCAAGAGTGTTTCGTGTTTGATGCGTTGCTGCTGTTCATGGCCTGCATTGACCTGCAGAGGTGTTTTTGCCTGATCCAGGCGGCTTAGCAATTCAGCCTGGTATAAATCAATCGCTTCTTTGGGCGCGCCATCAAATGCCAGTCCGCCTTCTCTTATAAAAATGCAGCGAGTGCAGGTATTCAATACCGTACCGGTGCTATGCGATACAAATAGCAGGGTGGTTCCCGCCTTAGTGAACTGAGTGATGCGTTCAAAGCATTTTTGCTGGAAGAAGACGTCACCGACTGCCAGTGCCTCATCGACAATCAAAATATCAGGCCGAATACAGGTCGCTACGCTAAAGGCAAGACGCATCTGCATACCGCTGGAGTACACTCTCACTGGCGAGTCAATATAGTCACCAATTTCTGCAAATGCCTCAATCTGCGGCATCAACTGACGGATGTCCTCCATCGACAGACCCATCAGCTGGCCCGCCATCAGAACATTGTCGCGTCCGCTGACGTCAGGATGAAAACCCATACCCAGTTCCAGCAAGGCTGCGACTCTGCCATTGCTCTGCACGGTTCCCGTGGTTGCCTGTGTGGTACCTGTAATCAGTTTGAGCAGCGTACTTTTACCTGCACCATTGATACCGATAATGCCAACCGCCTCACCGGCAGCAATATGAAAATTGATGTCCTTCAATACCCATTTCAAGCGATGTTGCACACCGAGAAATGGCAGTACCCACTCGGCCAGACGAGACCAACGGGTCGCATATTGTTTATAGGCTTTGCCCAGATTATTAACGTTGATGCTGCCCATCAGAGTTCATCCACCATTTCACCGACGCGCTTACGGAATAGCTGCATGCCGAGTACGCAGAACAGGAGACTCAGTACCAGTGTTGGTAGCAGACTTTGCCAAGAGGGGAGCTGTGCATTAACCAGAATAGTTTGATATGCCGCTGTCATTTGTGCCATCGGGTTATATATCAGCATTGCCCGGATCGGAGCTGGCAATATGCTAGACGGATAAACAATTGGGGTAAGCCAGAACCAGAATTGAATAAAAATACTGAAGAATTGACCGACATCCCGGAAGAAGACGTTCAGCACACCGATAATCATTGCCAGACCGATGGCAAATACTACCTGCAACAACAATACAGGCAATACAGCTAAAAATACCCATCCGGGAAAATTACCCGATAAGACTAAAAAGCCAGTGAACAACCCAAAAATAATCGAAAAATTCAAACAGGCATTCAACACAACAATGAGGGGTAAGCAGATCCGCGGGAAATTAATTTTTTTAATTAAATTCGCATTATCCAGAAACATGGTTTGTCCGCGCGCGACGATCTCAGCAAACAGACCCCATGTCAGAATCCCTGCGCAAAGGTAGATGCTATAGGCAAACGCCGTATCTACACCGGGCAACCTGCTGTGCATGACTTGAGCGAAGATCACGGTATACACCAGAATCATCGCCAACGGGTTCAGCACAGTCCAAGCGGCACCTAAAATAGCGTTACCATATTTAGCCTGGAATTCGCGTTTGACGCTACCCAGAATAAAGCCGCGATATGCCCACAAGCCGCGTAACATAGCGACCGGAATCATGCCCTTGAGCCCTTATATCGCGGTTGAAAACAGAAGTGGAATGTCATGTCAGAGCTGGGAGAAAATGCAAAAAGTTATAGTAGCTTCCGCCTTGAAATGGAAGCGACCATTATATGTCAGCCATACCAGCCAAAAATGCTGATACGACCCTGTCCGTGAATAAGTAAGGCTCAAGCGCAGTGCGCCATGCAGCCCATTATTTACCCTGCCACTCGTCCGTAAATATCATCGAAGCGGACAATATCATCTTCGCCCAGATAGGCACCGGACTGTACCTCGATCAATTCCAGATCAACCGTGCCATGATTTTCCAGTCTGTGCTTTACACCCAGCGGAATATAGGTCGATTGATTTGCTACCAGCGTCATCGTCTCCTCGCCACGAGTTACCAGCGCGGTACCACTCACGACAATCCAATGTTCCGCGCGGTGATGATGCATCTGCATCGACAAGCGGCCACCAGGTGTCACCACGATACGCTTCACCTGAAAATGTTCACCGCTGTCGATAGAATCATAATGACCCCATGGACGATAAACCTTACGATGATTATCGGTTTGCGGGTAATTGCCCTCTTTCATGCGATTGACAATCCGTTTGATATTCTGCGTATTGTGCTTATTTGTCACGAGGATCGCATCAGGGGTTTCAATCACAATCGCATCATCGAGACCCAGGCACGTAACCAGGCGGCTATCGGATATCACCAGACAATTGCGCGAATCTTCCATCATCACTTCACCATGGACCGAATTGCCTTGAGCGTCCTTATCCGACACTTGCCAGACCGCGTCCCAGGCGCCGACATCAGACCAGCCCGCATCGAAGGGCACCACACATCCCGGGATACCTAAATCCGGTGATGCCGGTAGTTTCTCCATGACGGCATAATCGATCGAATCCGACGGGCATGACAGAAATAACTCTTTATCGACACGCACAAAATCACAATCCACTTTTGCTTCCTGCATAGAGCGTTTGCACGCGTCATACATTGCCGGATTGAGGTGGGCAATAGCTTTCAGCCATACGCTCGCACGCAGCATAAAGATACCGCTGTTCCAGAGATAATTACCTTCTTGCAGATATTGCTGTGCTGTTTCTAATGCGGGCTTTTCAACAAAAGCGCGTAAGCTTCTAGCGTCAGAACCTGGCAAAGCATCACCGACCTGTATATAGCCGTAGCCCGTCTCCGGACGGTTTGGCACGATGCCGAACGTGACCATCGCCCCTGCGATCGCCTGTGGTAAACCGCTTTGTATTGCCGCATGAAACTCAGGCACATCGGCAATCACATGATCTGCCGGCATAATCAGTAACACCGCATCGGCATCATTCTTCGCTGCTTCAATTGCTGCCAGCGTCAATGCCGGAGCGGTATTGCGACCAGCTGGTTCCAGCAGCAAGGTCGGTTTGGCAAAGCCGATAGCGCGCAATTGTTCTGCGGTGATAAATCGATACTCCTCATTGCACACCACGATCATGGTGTGCGCCACCGCGAGTTCGCCGTCGAAGTCCCGTATGCGTGTCGCAGTAGCTTGCAGCATGGTTTCTTCACCGATCAGGGCAAGTAGCTGCTTCGGATGTTTTTCACGTGACAAGGGCCACAAACGAGTGCCAGAGCCACCCGATAAAATCACTGGTTGGAGTACCATCAAATTCTTTCAAAATCGGTATAAAAAATGTTTGCTACCTCATGCCGGACGCGTTTCCAGAATCCGGTTAGCCGTTCGTTCTTACAGTTCGTTCTGATACGCACTCTCATACTATGAGGTTCGCAGCAGGAGACGCAGACCGTAATTCTCAAGCACATCCGGCTTAGTCGCAATAGTTTTGTAAAAATACTATCAATTTGAATGCCGCGCGGCAAGATTACTTACAAATAGAAATGAATTTTTATATTTTCCAGCTTAATTAGAGGCGATAGGAATGATTAATCAATGACAGATATCAGTTCCCTAGAGCCAATTTCTGCAATTCTTCCGGTTTGCGGATGATCAGCCGGTGCAGATCTTTTTCAACGATTCCTTGTTGTGCCAAATGCAGCAGGGCACGTGTCACCGTCTCACGGCTGGTATTGATCATCATTGCAATATCCTGATGGGTCGGCAGGTTTTCTACAATCTCCAGATTGCCTGGTACCAGTTTCTTCGATAACTCAATAAATGCGTAAATTCTTCGTGAGGTATTGTTGATACTCAGCAAGGCACGGAATTCAGAGTCGCGCTGGATTTTGCCTGCAAGATGTCGCAAGATCATATTCGCCACATTCGGTGAGTGTGCGAACAAATGTAAGGCCGTTGCACTCGGTAAAAAAGCCACCAGTACATTGCTCAGAGCAACCACTGAGGCAGAGCGGGTAGAGCCGTTAATAATCGCAATTTCACCGAAAAAATCACCCTCATTCAGCATTCGCAAGCCAATTGCCCTACCGTCCTCTGTCACGTCGACGACCTGTAACTGACCTGAGAGCAAAAATAGCAAACTGTCGCCCAGCCCCCCTTTTTGCAGCACAACGTCACGGCGATTGAATTGTTTGACGCGCAAATCCGTCTTGACCCTTTGCATTTCCTCTTCAGTCAGGTTCGCAAACAGAGGGATCTTCCTCAGATGCACGGTGATCTGATTGACCTTGAGCTGCACCTTGGTCTGTATCTGTATCTTGACCTGAATTTGTTCAGGCGTGTTGATCACTGCCGTAGTCTCTGCGGCAGCAGCTTTATCAGTAACAACAGCGATATTATTTGAGGCAGTCATTAACGAAAAATTTACCCGACGTGATCTACAAAACTATAAAAAAACAATAATGACGCAATTGTCCCCACACCTGCCGTATTGGCCGCCATATCCCGCCAGCAGAATTGTCTTCCCGGTACCCAATGCTGGAGAATTTCAATCAACAACCCGGCAAGCAGCAATCCGGCAAACCAATAAACCAGTTCCTCATTACTATGGACTACCAGCCGCGCCAACACCGACAATCCGGCAAACGCGATAAAGTGCATCCACTTATCGTTGCGTATAGGCGGCAACCAGCTTGCAGGCACCAGGCAGCCTACGCAGATCACAGCAGATGCAAAAACAAATAACGCAATTTCGGGAAACATCATCAATTCACAAAAAATTACAAAGTAATAACGACTATCGTATGTCTTAAATCTTTCTTAAATTTCTTCAAAAAAGGTCACGCCCTAAAAACCTTGCCACAGCCAGCTAGCTTGCAACACCTTACTGTTGTACTCAAACAGAGAGATATTTTCACGATTTTTGACCTGGCGAACCTCAAATAGCACACTGTGATTCTCCCTAACCGGAAAACTCAATGCCGCTCTGATCGTTTGCGTGCGTTGATTTCTTGCGACATCAATCAGACCGGGTGAATAGACCTGCTCGCTTTGCCAGCGCTGAAAAGTCCATCCAAGCTCACCAAATACCTGATCGTTGATTTTGCCCCTGCCTTGCAAGCTCGCAAGCTCGCCTGAACGGTGTCCGCCAATCCTGTTACTGTTAGCACGGTCAGACAAATACGCAATACTCGCTTGTGCCCGGTAAGCATTTTTTTGATAGCTGAACAGGCTGCGTAATTCCCACGTATTCGCGTCATAACCAAGCAAGGTCGGATATTGAGTCCGTGTCACACCGCCGATAAGACTCCATTGCATAGAGTCAGGTAATTTAATTGGCGGCACCACGCGGGTTTGCAATAGCTGCTGTGTCTGATACAGGTGAGAATCCAGCGTTAATCCTCCCAGCATCGCCATCTGACTCACGTTCCAGTTCCCTAGTTTCCATGGGTGCTCAACCCCGACACCAATTGCCAGCGTATTGAATTGCGATAAATCGTCGTATTTTCTAACCCGCAATTGCGCAAAACCGATGGTGCTACCCGGTGTTAATTCGCGCAAATAGTCTGCCGATATCGTACTGAATGTATCTTTTTTTGGTAAATATTCGGGAAGCAATTGCAAGTCAATATGGTTAGCACCGCTACCCAATCCAAAATTGGGGTTGCTCGCCCCTTGATTCACATTGCTATCGATGCCCCGTTCCAGCAATATCGAGAATCGGCTATTCGCACGAGGACTCTGACAACCCTGAGCACGATGCTTTGCAATCACCTCAAGAATCGCTGGTGCCGGAGCAAATCGGGTGACGATATCCGCGAATAAGTTTTCTGCCTCTTTCGCATTACCCAATTCGCATTGGATAATCGCCAGATCTAATAATGCACCGGCATGCTGCGGCTCAATGGTGATGAGCTTGCTTAAAATATCTTTCGCATCCTGACTGCGATGCTCGTGGATAGCGCGCAGCGCGTCGAGATACAAGTCTTCGCTCGATCCCGGATCTGCGTGTGCCATCGTGCACACACACACGCTGAACGCCAGAGCAAGGACTCGTCCTGCCAGCGTTGCCCATGGGCGGATTCTAAAGGCGCTGATCACTGGTTCAGCTCCAGCGTAAATAACTTGCTCGGATGTTCCCTGCCTTTTAATATCCGTTCCCCTAAAAACTTAAACTGATGGCGTGTTGCACACGTCACCGTACCTTGCCCGATGATGATGTCATAAGGAAAATCCCGCGCCACATCCTCCAGACGCGATGCCACGTTCACGCTATCGCCGACGGCAGTATAAATACTGCGGAACGATGTCCCAAAATCGCCTGCCATCGCAATACCGCTCTCGACGCCGATGCGCGCTCTGATGGGCGACAACCCTGCGCGTTTACGTTGCATATTGAATGAACGTAAATTCATCATGATTTGAATCCCGGCGTCCAGCGCAAGATCTGCATGATTATCGACTGGTAACGGCGCGCCCCAAAAAGCGACCAGGCCATCGCCCGTATATTTGTCCAGAGTCCCGCCCATCGCCAGCACCGGACCTGTCAGACATTCCAAAAAATCCCTCGTCAGTCTGGCCGCATCCTGAACCGGCAAGCTTGCTACATGGCTGGTATAAGCCTCCATATCCGCAATCAATGTTGTCACATGCAATTGACGGGGTGCCAGCGGATCTTTTAAATCACTGCGCAACAACTCATCGACCACCGCTTTTGCAACGTACTGCTGTAGGGTTCCCAACAGACGTTGTGATTTACCTTGCGATACCTGCCAGCCATACGGAACGGCAATCGTCAGCAAAAATAGATTCGACAGCAAAGGCCCGGTCGGCGCAAAAAAATCATCGTGCGGATGAATAACATAAGCACACATCACCCAGATAACCGACGCCCCGGCCAATATCGCAATATTGCTCAAGGCCGACAAACGTGGAAAGGTATACATCGCCACCATCGCCACAGCGATTGAAAATAGCAGCGCCAGCCACCGACCTTGCCAGGCCTGTGGTGCAATGCCCTCCTGCGTATCCAGCAGGTCAGACAAGGCAGATGTATGCACCAGAAAACCGCTGGTTGACGGTGACAACGGCGTACTGACACGATCAGATAGATTCAGTGATGACGAACCCAATATGACCAGCTTCCCTTTCAGAAATTCTGCAGGTGCAGTTAAGTGCAATATGTCTGACGCTTTAATAATCGTAAAAGCAGAAAGGCTATGCCGGTAAGGAACCCGGACAAATCCACTCTTATTCACTTTGGCACCAGACATTCCGGCTTGCGACAGCGCACTGCTTCCCCTCGCTATTGCACAACAATCGAATAAGGCACGTGACAGTGTTGGATAGACACGTCCTTCAAATAACGTCTGCGGTGGCAGGTGCCGCAGCACACCGTCAGCATCGGGTACAAAGCCAATATTACCCACTGATTTTGCGCTGCTCAGCCCGGCATGATTACCGATATACCCGCTGGCTCTGGCTGCCAGACTTAACGGTATCGCTGCCTCGCCGCCCATTAGCTTACCAATCCGCAGAGGCGCATGGTCGTAATCAAATACCTGTGCCATTACCACCGGACCATGCTGCGCCAGCATCGCCAGCCGCATATCGCCCTCAGCATCCGCCGGCTCAGAAAAAAACAAATCCAGCGCAACTCCCCGCACGCCATAAGTACCGACAAGATGCTCAATCAGATCTGCTATACGCGCCCTTGGCCAAGGCCATGGACCAATGGCAGCCAGACTGGTCTCATCAATATCCACCATCGTAATGCGAGTTTCAGGAGCATCGCTGGTATGCGCCACGATGTAGCGGTCACGCAACCATTCATCGCCGGGGTAGACGCTCACCGGCAGCGTCGCCCACTCTGCCGCAACCGTAATACACACAGCACAAATTCCGATCAGCCACCACACGGTAGCAGCAGAAATCGACATCAGGCGGGATCGCAATGAACGCATCATTGTCAAAACCCAGCGAGTCTGGCTACGCACATGCGCAACTGCTTGAGTGAAAAAATAGCGATAAGATGCAAAATGCAGAGTTCCGGTCTGATGTGATGATAAATGTTGGCAATCTTGACGTGATCTGCCAGGTCTTTCTTTATGCGACTCGTATGACAATCAACGCGCCACAAGTTTCGTACGCAGGCAATTCATCCTTAAAAAAATCCAGCTAATATCGAGCGAATAATGACTAGCATGACTAGCAGTTTCTCTCAGGATAAATTAATTAGTAAATAAACAAATATTTTACAGGCAACAGTAAGGTATGTCCAAAGTCAATAAGCACCTGAAAATTCTGTAGGAATTCCGTGCTATATTACGACAAAATCGCCAAAAATGTGACGTGCATCACATAAACATTTGCATTAAAGAGGATAATTCGGTAAATAAGCGTTCTCTTGTGCAAAAAATTGGCAAGCCTGCGAGCAAAACTTAGGTAGGTCTCAGGCGACAGCTCTGAGTCGGCGACACAACGTGCCGCCACCCAAGGCAGTCGCAGCGAATGCGGATAAAGAAGCAGAATCAAACCTCTTCCCCCGCGAGCGGGAGAAGAGGGCAAGACATAGCCAGAACCTGAGTGCGGGTGTTCTGCAATATAGCGGTGAAGTACTAGGAACGAAGCAGCAAACTAATTAAAGCAGTAAACCAAAGCAATAAACCAAAGCAACAAATCAAAGCAACAAATCAAAGCAACAAATCAAAGCAACAACCAGGCAGTAAATCTGTAACACCAGCAAGTCATGCAATACAAAGGAAGCGCCATGAAACGCCATATCACTACTCTGATTCACTCGATTATCCTGCTCGCAGCAACTGCCGCAGCATCTGCCTATGCCGATGATGCAGGACGTATTGTATTTGTCTCGGGTAAGGCAGAGCTCGGTGGTCAGCCCGTTGCGCTCAACAGCACGGTTAGCGAAGGTGCCGAGCTCAGTACCGGAGCCGATGGCTATCTCTACCTCAAAACAGTTGATAACGGCTTCTTCATCCTGCGTCCGAACAGTCGCGCCCGTATTGTTGCCTACCACATCGATGCCAAAGACCCTGCCAATACCCGCATCAAGTTAGAACTCGTCAACGGCGTTGCGCGCAGTATCTCGGGCGATGCAGTCAAACAGGCGCGTCAAAATTTTCGCTTTAATACACCCGTAGCAGCAATAGGCGTACGCGGTACGGACTTCACCGTCTACACCACCCAGGACACATCGCGTGTTGCCGTGATCTCCGGCGGTATTGTTGTCAGCGGTTTTGTCTCTGGTTGCGCCCCTCAGGGCAATGGCCCATGCGAAGGTAGTGCCAGCGCCGAACTCTTCGCGCGTCAACAAGGACAACTGCTGCAAATCACCAAAGGTCAGGTCAAGCCCCAGCTGCTCCAGAGCAATGGCGCAGCTCCCGACATTATCGCGCCACCGCGTCCAGACGAGCCTAACGGTAAAAACGCCAGTGCCACCGGCCCTGCTCCGGCAGTGCCAGGCGCGAATGAACTGAATCTCGACCCCAAAAAAGGGGATGAACTCAAACAGGCAATTACCAGCGCAAACAACACATCACCCGTCGTGACGCCCCCAGTGGTGGTGCCACCTGTTGTCCCGCCGGTTGTCAATCAGATTATCTGGGGACGCTGGACCGAAGTCCTTGGGCAGCCTGCCAAGCTGGATTTTGTTAAATTGAGCGGAGAAGCCAAAACCATCGCCATTGTTGATAATTTCGCCCTGTTCCAGGTCAAAGGCACAGAATGGCAGATCCCCAACACCGGCAGCATGGGCTTTGCCCTCAAAGATAGCGAAGCCTACGTCAAAGACGAGGCAAAAGGCGTCATGAGCGCCGCCCAAGTCCAGAACGCCAGCCTCAATGTCAATTTTGCCAAAGCAACTTTCGTCACCAATTTTGATTTGCAGACCAACATCGGCACCTACAAACTCAATAGCAACGGCAGCGTTGATAGTAAAGGGCAATTCAGCAACGATAACATCTTCACGTCGAACGCCTCGGTACAAGGCGTGCTGACCTCCGAAAACGGTGGCTCAGCCGCCTACCTGTTCCGCGCCAGACTGGACGATACGCATCTTGCTACGGGTGCAACACTGTGGGCGAAGAAATAATTCGTCATACAATTAGTCAACTAATCAACCAGTTGAAACTAGCTACTACCTAGCCCAAAACGGATGCCGCATTGAGCGGCATCATCAATATCCACTCTTTTTATTAAGATCTTTGACGCTGCGTCCGGATACTTATTCATCAGAGGTCCAGCTAATTATTTGATAAATCCCCTCATATCTCCTAATGTAGACTATTCGCTAATAGATGTTTTGAGCTTATTTTGAACTTATAGCGAATTTACTTACCCAAATGCAAAAATAGAGTTAGCAATCTCCTAAAGCCTATCCAATTTCGATAGCTTCTTTTGGTATACTAAAGTTAACAGTGGATTGGATGACACAGAGGGAGGATGGTCGTAATGCATTCTTACAAAATCTTCGTCAATATTATTGTTTATGTGATGCATGTCACATAAAGTTGTAAGGTCTTCTGCCATCATCCGCTACGCTGTGATGCAGACTACAAGTAGTAATGCTGCAAATTAACTTAACTCTGAAATTTTTTAGGAGCTTTAAATGGGTAT
>NZ_JBMPPC010000008.1:0-220784 GCF_049340185.1 Undibacterium sp. Rencai35W | reverse complement strand
CACGCAGATTCCATGTCGGCACGGAACACAATAGATTCCACATTAGATGCCGGATATACGACTGCAGGCTTATTCCTCGCGCCAGAACTATTGACTAATTTCTTGTACTTTGGGGGGAGTCCATATAGGAAATATTAGGCACATGCCCAACGAAGATGTGCTCTTGAAGCGGGGCCGCACTACGAGTACTCAACAGTGCCAGGGGGAAGCTTGATGCCACAAAGATAACGATAGCAAACACCATTTCCGTAGACCACCATCTTTCCTTGATCCATTGCCTTTTGGGTTAGGGCACGAAGACTTCCAAGAAGCGCCATTGCACGGCGTTTGAAGAGCAGCGGCTCGATGCGCTTCGGTTGCCGCCCTGGATACTGAACGGTGCCAAGGAATGTTTTCCATCGTTCCGGCATGTCTGCGATTTCATTTTCGAGACGAAGAAGGATTTCCAATGTTGCGACGAGATCTTCACCATCAAGGTAGAACATGACGTTGATGGATGAAATTCCGATACGCGCATCCCTCTGAGCGTAGTGATCAAACGCAAGTGCCAACAACCTGAAATAGCCCAAGGTCTGAAAATGACCGGAGTCAAACCGCATGCGGTTTTCAACATCAAGAGGCCAGCGAAGCTCTTGGTCTTTCGCACTCGACAAACCTACGACATGCCGCATATGAATGTGCCTAACGCAGATTTGACGGGGTCGCCGCCTTAGTTGTGAATAAAGATGAAGTCATCATTGGCGATTCCCCGTCGAAAGTCCTGTTATCCATTTTCCGCCAATTGCTCTATAAGACTCTCAAAGTCGGGCGCGACGGCGTCCATGCTACCTTCAGGATCAATCGGATCGAAGCACACTACTGGCCATTTACCTGATGTACTCAGATCAAATGCAAACAGTGAGCCGCCTCCATCGCAGCCAAAAACAAACACTCCACTAGTAGTGTACGTTCCACTTTTCCAGTAGTCTAGTGCGGATTCAGCAGTGTCTAGGCAGAAATTGAATGGACTCACTTTGAGCCCAACCTCACCGCCATTTCCTTGACTAAGTAACTCTAGATAAGATTCGGGTAAAGGACCGACCTGTAAACTCAATTCGCGAAGAGTAGTCGATGAAGCGCCTTCAGAAAACAGCCAACTACGCGTCGAGTTTTTCATGATGGATAACGCTAAATTGACCGGCGCGAAGCGTCGGTGTCGAATGTTGAGTTAATGCGTGGTAGGTATTTATCCACCCACGCAGTAAAAAGAACTAACAACATAATGTACAGGACTCCGTCAAACACACTTAACGCATAAACAAGTGGGTGATATTTCTTCATACCCAAGTCAAACAGTGCTGCAAATTTTGGAACCAGTACAGTGCTACAAATTACAAAGGCAACAAGAGGTGCGAACTCTTTATAGAGGTACGCCACTGGAAAACAAAAGAGAAATGCGGTCAGTCCAATTGCTACGAAATGTATAGCGATGATAGCGAAATAAACACCAATCCCTGCGAATCGAATTGGAAATAGATTTTCAAAAAAATCGATATTAAAAGAAAATAACCAATAACTTAGTCCCTGCAACAAAAAAAGAAGGAGTAATTTTGTGGAGGATAGAGGCATTTTCGACATAGAGCATTAACGTGATTTAATTTTCATTTTGCAATGATAACCGACGATACAAAAATAACAAGCTTGCTCTACATCTCTTGAAACCCTTATGAGCACGAGCTGTATTTGGTTATACTGATTAAAAATACAGTATAACCAAATAGACAAAAACATCACCCTGTAAAACCGCGTTGACTTGACCAAGTGCGCGAAGCTCTATTCGATCAACCTGACACCTTTGCGGCAACAAACTAGGTCTATTTGGCGTTCTCAAAACGGGTCAGTTGCTGGTTGGTTCTGGTTTGTGGTGAACCGTCTGCACCGAAGGATTCGAAGGTTGTCTGAACGCTCGATTTGGTGTCGGGGCTATACCAGACTATGTTTTGTGTGGTGCCAGATGACGTTGGGTTGTCCATGGTCCAGCTGTTTTTGTAGACGATCTTGAGGGCCTTAAATTTGCCTGCGGGGACTTCAACGGTTTCCCAGCCGATGACTTCTGCTTTGGTGTTGGTGATCGATACCTGGATCTGCGCGCTGTTGGTCGCGGACGGGAATTCTTGTTTGTACTGGAACTCCCATTTTTTGCCTGGCTCCAGCGGCCATTTGTACCAAGTCTGTTCCATCTTATCGTTCTTAAACATGACGGTCATGTTGAGGTCGGTGCGTACGGTGCCTTCTGATACTTGTGGCTTGACGAATTCTTCGCCTTTGCCCAAGGTACGAGTTTCGTAAAACATACGAGCGTATTCACCGGAGATGCCGATGGTTTTTTTACTGAACTGGGAGATTGGTTTGGATGACCACATGTTGATCGTTCTGAATTCCCAGGTGTCGCCTTCGACAATCGCGGGTGCACGCACGCTCTGCGCCTGCACTGGCTGTGCGGCTAAGGAGACGATGGAAAATAGAGCAGAGACTACGGACAAGTGAATGAGTCGCATGGATGACATGTGTGTTCTCAAAAAATTAGTGGGTTTAATAATTGGGTTTAATAATTGCGCTTAAAAATTATGCTTAACAACAGGCGTTAATAACGGATGTTCAGCAGGCGTCGATGTCGCCACGAATGCTGAGGCGGATATCGCTTTGACACCGATACCAGACAGCAATGAGTGTAATGCTAATAATGATGCTTTATTGCTTAGGGATTAAAAATATTCTTTGGCGTACCGATGGCAAAGTCGACGACGTTCTGAAAAGCAGCGCGGAAATATAATTCATAACTGTCGCGCTCTACATAGCCGAGATGCGGTGTGGCGAGGACATTTTCTAGACGCAGCAGCGGATGCTGAGGAGCAAGTGGTTCGCTTTCAAACACATCCAATGCGGCAAAGCCGGGGCGTGGTTGAGATGCGGCGAGAGCGGCTTCCAGCGCACCACTTACGACGAGTTCTGCGCGGCTGGTGTTGACGAAGAGGGCGTCTGTTTTCATCAGTGCGAGATCGGCTGCGGTAACGCTGCCGCGGGTTGCATCGTTCAGGCGGAGATGTAGGCTGAGAATGTCGCTCTGGGCGAAAAACTCTTCTTTTGAATTGGCAGCCTGATAACCATCCTGTAATGCCTGTGTGCGGCTCGCTTCGCGTCCCCAGATCAGTACGTTCATACCAAATGCTTTGCCATAAGCGGCGATCATTTTGCCTATTTTGCCGTATCCCCAGATGCCGAGCGTCCGGCGTTTTAGTACCCGTCCGAGAGAATTAGCTGCGGGATGAATTGAGGCGGTTTGCCATAAGCCTTGTTGGAGGTTGCTGGCGTAGTGCGGGATCTTGCGTGAGGCGGCCATGATCAGTGCCCAGGTCAGCTCGGCGGGTGCAGTGGGATCACCGATGCCTTCGGCGATCTTGATTCCGTACTCGCTGGCGGCGGCGACATCGACATGACCAGCGAGTTTGCCGGTTTGTGAGATGAGCTTGAGATTCGGCAATTTGCTGAGCAAGGCGCGCGGGAAAGCGGTGCGCTCGCGTATCAGTACCAGGGCATCAAAAGGCGCAAGACGGATCGCTAACTGGCCCAGACCGACGGCGGTGTTGTTAAAGACTTTGACCTCATGGCCTTGCAATAAATCGAAGCAGGCGAGTTGGCGTACGGCATCTTGATAATCATCGAGAATTGCGATTTTCATAAGAATTCCTTTGTGGTTTTGGCTACTTTTCGTATTAATTCAGGCCAAGCTTGCAATTCGCTTTCAAATATCATGTATGAGTAATAACATTTTTGAAGCAAAATTCGCTCTGATCGAGTTGCGAGTGTACAATTACTGCCCACGTAGCTTTTTGATTCTTCCGCCTGCAACATCATGTCGGGCGTAAGTCTGAATGCAATATTACATTGTTGCTTTCGTAAGAGTGAGTCCGGCATCAAAAACGATTAGCCAGATCAATTCTTCATCCGACAGAACCGCCGTCATCGAGCCTGTCCGCGCTGTGCTTGAGCCCGCTTTTTAGCTGTTGCTCGCACCGCCCGACACCCCTAACGACGATCCTGCCGTGCCGCTACACAGATTTCTATTAAATGGCATTGGAGGTAGTATCGTGAATCAACCTATCATGCGTGGTGTGGCGACATTGAATGTCCCTGCCTACGTCAAGCAGCAAAAGCTTATCAACTGGGTCGCCGACATGGCGGCGCTGACTAAGCCAGACAATATCTACTGGTGTGACGGCAGCGAGGAAGAATACGACCGTCTGTGCGCACAAATGGTTGCCGCTGGCACCATGAAAAAACTCAACGAAGCAAAACGTCCGAACAGCTATCTGGCTTGCTCTGATCCGTCTGACGTGGCGCGTGTTGAAGACCGTACTTATATCTGCTCCGCCAAGCAGGAAGATGCAGGCCCGACGAATAACTGGATGGCACCGGCAGAAATGCGTACCACGCTGAATCCTTTATTTGACGGCTGTATGCAGGGTCGAACTATGTATGTGGTGCCATTCTCCATGGGTCCGCTGGGATCGCCAATCGCTCACATCGGCGTGGAATTGTCTGATTCGCCTTACGTCGCGGTGAACATGCGCATCATGACGCGCATGGGCAAAGCGGTATTCGATGTGCTCGGCACAGATGGTGATTTCGTTCCTTGCGTACACACGGTTGGCGCGCCATTGGCCGAAGGTCAGGCAGATGTTGCATGGCCTTGCAATGCGACGAAATATATCGTGCATTATCCTGAAACACGCGAGATCTGGTCCTATGGTTCCGGCTACGGCGGCAACGCCTTGTTAGGTAAAAAATGCTTTGCGTTGCGCATCGCATCAACCATGGGTCGTGACCAGGGCTGGCTGGCTGAGCACATGTTGATCTTGGGTGTTGAATCTCCTGAAGGTAAAAAGCATTATGTAGCAGCGGCGTTCCCGTCTGCATGCGGCAAAACCAACTTCGCCATGCTCATCCCGGCGATCAAAGGCTGGAAAGTCACCACCATCGGCGACGATATCGCCTGGATCAAACCTGGTGCAGATGGCCGCTTGTATGCAATTAATCCAGAGGCCGGTTACTTCGGTGTCGCACCTGGCACAAACACCGCGACGAATTCAAACTGCATGTCTTCGCTGACACACAATACGATTTTCACGAACGTTGCATTGACGGACGATGGCGATGTCTGGTGGGAAGGCATGACTAAAGAAGCGCCAGCGCATGTCATCGACTGGCAAGGCAAGGACTGGACTCCGGCAATCGCCAAAGAAACTGGTCGTAAAGCAGCGCACCCGAATGCCCGCTTCACCGTTGCGGCAACGCAGAATCCTGTGATCGATGCGGCTTGGGATGATCCTGCCGGCGTGCCGATCTCTGCGTTCATTTTTGGCGGTCGCCGCTCAACGACCGTGCCGCTGGTGACAGAAGCACGTGACTGGGTCGAAGGCGTCTACATGGCGGCGACCATGGGTTCAGAAACCACGGCTGCCGCTGTCGGACAGCAAGGTGTGGTGCGTCGCGATCCGTTTGCGATGCTGCCATTCATGGGTTACAACATGAGCGATTATTTCCAGCACTGGCTGGATATGGGCAAAAAAATCGCGGCGATTGGCGCAAAGCAACCAGCAATTTTCTGCGTCAACTGGTTCCGTACTGATGCGAACGGCAAATTTGTCTGGCCAGGTTTCGGCGACAATATGCGCGTGTTGAAATGGATGCTGGAACGCATCGAAGGTAAAGCTAACGGTGTTGAAAATATTTTCGGTATCACGCCAACTTTTGATGATCTGACCTGGGATGGTCTGGATTTTACGCAAGCACAATTCGATACTATTACCTCAATCGACCGCGCGGCATGGCAAGCAGAACTGGCTTTGCATACCGAGCTGTTCGATAAGCTGAACTACCATTTACCAGCTGAACTGGCGGCAACGAAGGCGACGCTGGAGCAACGTTTGTCGGCGTAATCGCTTGAGTACAATCCGATCACCATGTGATCTGGTAGTTTGTTTCATATAAAAAGCGCGGCTATTTAGCTGCGCTTTTTTTATACCCGAGAAATAAAGTCAGCACATCGCGCTGGCAAGTCTTGTTATTTTTACTTTATTTGTTACACTCATCAACACACTTTCCCAAGTGAGGGACACTTATGAGTGCATGGCGATATCTCGGCAAACTCTCGACAATGTTGCCTCTGACACCCTTGGCAGCAATCTTGTGTGCGAACTTTGCCTGCGCTGAGGCACCACTGCAAATTGGCACTCTTGACGAAAACCGGCCAAGTATGACAGCAGCGAAAGAAGTCATGCGGGTTGCTTATGCCCGTGCAGGTGTACCTATTCAATTTGTGACGGGTTCGGCAAAGCGGCATACGGGCTTGCTTCAGGCGGGCAAACTCGACGGCTTTTTGTTCCGACTGACGTTTGAACCGGACTATGAGATGCGCACAATCACTGTACCGATCACACGAGAAGATCTGGTGGTGTATTCAAACGGCATCAGTTTTACAGTCAAAGGTTTTCAGAGCCTGGCACCGTATTCTGTCGGCTATGTCGCCGGCGTCCAGGTCGTTGCAGAGCAACTAAAAGAAGCGCAGGCAGAGGCAGCACCGTCTATCGACTCTTTGTTCAGAAAACTCGATGCGGGCAGAACCGATATTGCGGTAGATTCCCGCTTTAGCCTGTGTAACGCCAAGCAGTTGGGGCTCTCCCATATCGTGATTCTAGAGCCGTCGCTGGCGCAGCTCAGCGGCTATCATGTGCTGCATAAAAAGCACCAGGATGTATATCAAAAACTGGAGGCTGTATTACAAAAAATGGAAAAGGATGGCGAGATCAAAAACATAAATGATGCCGTTTTATATCGCTATGAAGAGCAATGTAAAACCCGACATCCATAAAAAAACCGCACCTATGTGCGGTTTGATCTGGTGTGAAAGCTTCAATCAACGATGAACGAACGGTTGTTGCAGCAATTTCAGAGGTGCTGCCTGGTTGGCATGCTGAGATGCGAACTGCACATCTTGAAGAGATAAACCTTTGGGGCTGGTGGTAAGGATCTCAGGCTCAGCTACCTGGCTGACACCACGGCTCAACCGATAAACGACAGGCTTCACCATGTAAGCAACTGGAAAAGCGATAGGCCAGGTAGTCAGCCATGCTTCCATCCAGGCACCGAAGAAGTCATTATTAAAACCTAGCCACAGCAAACGCATTACCGCAGTCGCTACCAGAGTGATGACACCCGTAGTCAGGATGGTCGGCAACATCGACGCCAGACTTTTAGATCCAGCGACAGCACGCACTGGCTGATTTTTACGATAACGTAACAACGCATCTGTGGAGTAAGTCGATTGCATGATTGTTTCCGTTGAACTCTGGATTGGCTGCTAGATCAAGACTGAGACCGGATTAACCGCGTGCGGCTAAAGCGCGCAACTCAGCAGCCATATTGGGCGATGTCGCGTCCAGATCGCTGGCGATACGACGAATCGTCAAGATGTTACGCAAATTGCGGCTGGCGCTTTTTTGCTCACGAGTCATTCTAGGCTTCAGCACGACCAGAGCAGCGCGCAGCATGCCAGCGATCATTGGCTTGAATACAACCAGCATTGTTGCCAGAATACCTACGCCTAACAAAGGACGCGCAGCGGCGATCACGGTGCTGACAGCCATTTCGGCAACAGGGATGGCACTTGTAACTGGGAAAGCGATATTGAGGAAAGTCATAATATTCTCACCATTTCTGTCTATTTATTTGATGATGGAATAATATTGCAGTGCAATATATAAATCTAATTTTGATTTCTCATATCCACTATGCAGTTTATGAATAATTGTGCAAAGATTAGGTTTACTTATTTAGCGGACTTACACACCATCGCTGCAGTAACCGGCAGCGACGAGGATGCTAGCGATGCGAACAATAAATGCCCAAAGCATTGTATTAAGCTTCAATTAACGCTGGATCAACACTGAGTAAGCCCAAACTTATGAAAGCTGCCTGGAGCATCGTCAATGAATTTTCTGACACTTGATTTGAATTTATTACGGGTTTTTGATGCCGTAATGATTGAACAAAACCTGACCCGTGCCGCAGATAAGTTGGCGATGACGCAGCCTGCCGTCTCAAATGCACTCAAGCGCCTGCGTCACTCACTCGGCGATGAACTCCTGATACGCACGGCATATGGCGTTAAGCCGACACCACGTGCGGAGACGCTATGGCCATCGATACGGCTCGCGCTGTCAAACCTGGAGGCAGCGATTGCGCCGACCAGCTTTGACGTATCGAAAGCACAGGCAACATTCCGGATGGCAATGGCCGATGCGACAGCCGCACTCTGGATGCCGACCTTGGTGCGCGCCATTGAGCGCGATGCGCCAGGACTTAATGCGCGCATGGTACCGCTGACGACACGCGAACCACGCCCTATGCTGATACGCGGCGATATTGATATTGCGGTCGGATTCTTCCCGGGCGTGGTCGCCCAACTCGCTGGCGGGCAGGGTGCGTCCAGCAGTCCGATACGCCATGAACGCCTGTACTCAGGCCATTATGTCTGCGTGATGCGCAAGGACCATCCTCTGGCAGATAAGGAATTGACGATGGATGGCTATTGCGACGCAAACCATTTGCTCGTGAGTTTCTCTGGCCGTGCGCACGGACTGGTGGATGAGGCCTTGGCTCATATCGGACGTGAGCGTCGTATTCTACTAACGGTGAACCAGTTTTTCACTGGCGGCAAAGTTGTCGCTAATTCTGATCTGATTACGGTATTACCACGCCATCTGATTGAGTCTACCGGGATGACCGATGCGCTAGTCTGGAAAGAACTGCCATTTGATTTGCCTGAAGTTCACATAGATATGTTGTGGCATGAGCGTGACGGGCGTAATCCTGCACATAAATGGTTGCGCGATAACCTGATCACCATGACTCAGTCAAACTTGATCCCTGCTTTGGAACACGACACACGCTTGGATACCTGAACGGTAAAAACGCAAGGAGGACATCATGAGCAACACTACACTTCTGACATCATTATTCAGTTACAAAGCATGGGCGAATAAAGAATTATTCGCCTGTGTTGCCAGCATTGACACATCGTCTAGCAAGGATGCCACAGATGCCGCGCAGGCATCGGCACGACACGCGGCACTTCGCCTGCTGAATCACATTTACGTCGTAGACTGTATTTTCTTCGCCAACCTCCAGCAACAAGCACACTCCTACACAGGGACCAATACACCGGAAACACCTCAGCTGAATGATCTGCAACAAGCCGTAGAGCAACTGGACACGGAATATAAGCGCTTTATTGAGAATATCAGTCCTGCCATGTTGGAGGAAAACATCATGTTCACTTTTACCGACGGCGACAAAGGATGCATGTCGCGGGAAGAAATGCTGATGCATGTCATTGCGCACGGCACCTATCACCGCGGCGCAGTTGGCCGCATCCTGTCGCAAATTTCCATTGCACCGCCGCGCGATCTCTATACGAAGTTTTTACATACCTCTGAGCCTCTGCGCCGTCATTAAATACAGGTAGGCACCACATGCTGATCAAGCACAACCACGACCAGAGCGTTCAAAGCAAACCGTGGTTGAAGTAAGTCTGCTCCAATACCAGTCACGCTTTTAGGTTGCGCATCGATATAAATCTTGTTAGTCTGGTTTTTTTCTTTTGCCACGATATCAGGCGCATGCGCATATCCAGCAAACTCTCGTTCTATCTGATCGCGCTAGTCGCCTGTTGCTTGATGGCTAGCCCTGCTTTTGCCTCCAAGCTGGAAATTAAGAGCGATACCCGGCGACTTTCTCTCGATTCCCAATTTGATGTGCTGGAAGACAAGTCAGGGCAGTTGTCTATTCAGGATGTGGTGCAGCCCGGCACAGCACATAATTTCAAAGCGCTTAAAGGCAATTTGAACGTTTCTTATACGCGCTCAGTATATTGGCTGCGCTTTAGCCTGCAAAAAACCGATATCACCAGCGCCTCTGAGTGGTGGTTGGAAATAAGCCCGGTGATGCTGGATGACATACAGTTATACCAAGTCAGTAGCAATGGTCAGATCGAAGCCAGCAGAGCCGGTGATCGGCAGCATTTTTCGGCGCAGGAAATGCAGCTTCGCCTGCCTACTTTCCGCCTGCATCTGAACGATCACCAAAGCAAATTCGTTTATCTGCGCATACAAACTACCAGTTCTTTATTCCTGCGCGCCAAATTATTCACGCCACAAGGCTATGCAGAAGAGTCGAATTTCATCTCGAACCTGATGGGTGTGTACTACGGCGCCATGCTAGCAATGATTGCCTACAACCTGATACTGATGCTGTCGTTTCGCGATAGAACCATGTTTTATTACCTGCTGTTGTCACTGAGTATTTTGTTTGCAGGCCTGAGCGTCAACGGGCATATTGGACAATACTTTGCGCAGGACTGGCCGTGGCTTGTGGACATTAGTCCGGGTCTCTGCGTGCCGCTGATTATTCTGTTTGACTCACTTTTCATTACCCATTTTTTGCAGTTACCCAAGCGCATGCCGCGCATTGCGATGGTATTCCGGGTCATTCAGGCTTTATCGGTGTTGGCAGCAATTATTGTACTCATTGGCTATAACCACGTAGTGGCGCCATCTCTGCAATTACTTGGTTTTTTACAGATTTTCCTGATACTGCCGATTTGCGTACTGAGTGCCAGACGTGGTTACCGGCCAGGTTGGATTGTTTTTTTTGCGACGATCGCATGGATCGCTGGTGCGATGATGGTCACATTGCGGAATTTGGGTCTTATCGAAAGTAGCTGGTTCGCTGATTTTGGATTCCAGATCGGATCGGCGATAGAAATTATTTTGCTGGCACTAGCGCAGGCAGATAAGATCAATATCATCAAACAAGAGCGGGCATTGGCGCAACATCAGTTACTCAGTATGGCGCAAAAAGCCGAGCAGGAACTAGAATCAAAAGTTTTGCTGCGCACGGGTGAATTGGCTGATGCCGTACAGCGTCTGAAGCAGCTCGATAAAGAGAAGAACGAATTTCTCGGCATCGCCTCCCACGACCTGAAAAATCCGTTGACCTCTATTATCGGCATGAGTGATTTGCTTCGTAAACTCGATCAGCAAATAGAGCCTGCGTTGCGTCACAGTTACCTTGAGCGTATTAGCAAAAGCGGGCATCGTATGATGCATATCATCACCAATTTGCTTGATGTTAACGCAATTGAAACCGGTTACTCCCCCGTTGCATTGCAAACGGTAAATCTGAACAAAATGCTGCAAGAAATCGTGCCACAGTTTGAGGCTCACTTAAAAGAGAAGAACCTTGAGCTGCTTATGACGGCAGACACGAACGTCAACGTCATGGCGGATGCCAATGCCACCGTACAGATTATTGATAATCTTTTATCCAACGCAATTAAATACTCGCCGGCAGGCCGGCATATCTGGATCAGCATCTCGGCACAGGCAGAGCTTGGCAGGATTGTTGTCAAGGACGAAGGACCAGGATTATCGGAAGAAGATCAGCAACATCTTTTTGAGAAATTCACCCGCCTCTCTACCCGGCCTACGGCAGGAGAACATTCCAGCGGATTGGGTTTATCGATTGTCAAAAAACTCAGTGAAGCAATGGGCGGCAATGTCCATTGCGAAAGCGTCGAGGGACAAGGCTGCACGTTCACCGTGGACTTGCCTTTCGCTAAAGGTAATTTTTAAGCCATAGCGGGCAAACACGTTTAGTGCACATTAGACTGCACGGCATGACATTCTTGCGAATCGCTTACAATGACATTGCCTCGGAAGCGGTGTATCAATCGCATGACACACGTCAACCAGGTATATATATTTTTCCTAATTCTTGAATATCACTCCCCATGTTTACTGGCATCGTACAAGGCATCGCCCGCATTGCAACACTCTCTGACAAACCCGGCTTGCGCACATTTAAGCTCGATTTCCCCGAAGGCTTCTGTAAAGACCTAGAAATCGGTGCCAGCGTCGCGGTAGACGGCGTGTGCCTGACTGTCACGGCTTTACCAGACGACCACAGTGCAGAGTTTGATGTCATGCAACAAAGCCTGGCAATCACCACACTAGGCGCCTATCAGCAGAACGGACGGGTTAACGTGGAAAGAGCCGCCAGAGACGGCGCAGAAATCGGCGGTCATCCGCTATCTGGTCATATCGATTTCACAGCCACGATTGCAGCTATCCGCGAGCTGGAAAACAACTATGTTATCCGTATCTCCGTCACACCTGAATGGTTACGCTACATCTTTGCCAAAGGCTACATTGCCATCAACGGCGCCAGCCTCACGGTCGCCGAAGTCAACCGCGAAGAGGGCTGGTTTGAAGTCTGGTTAATCCCGGAAACCCTGCGCATGACCGTGTTCGCTGAGAAAAAAACCGGTGCCGCCTTAAATATCGAAATCGAACGCGCTACCCAGGTCGTCGTCGACACCGTACGTGCCATGCTGACAGAAACCTTGGGGCCATTATTACCTGCACTGGAGGCCTTATTAAAACAGCAGGGAGTTGCGGTGGAGGAGTTGGTCAAGCCAGGGTCGATTAAGCCGTAGTATTTTGCATATTCACTTCCAGCCGGACATGGTTAGAGCTTATCTCCCCCCTATTAATGTGATGAAATGAGTTCTACAAATATAGAAAAAGCAAATCGCCAGTTTTTTGGTGACCTTAGCAGACCGGACGATTAACCCACATCTTCGCCCTCCCAATACGCCATCACGGCAGCCTTGTTATACCCTTCGCCGGTCAAACGCACACTGACCCGGTTGCTGTCTGGATAAACAATCACATCATGTGGATTGCGGTCACCGATCAGCAGATAACGGCAGACCTGGTCTGTGTGATTAAAAATACTGTGCCCCAATTTTTGTCCCGCCGGAAAAACCACGTAGCTGCCTGCGGACATGACATAGGTTTTGTCGCCCAGACGTAAAGTCAGACTTCCTTCCATCACCATGAGCTGCTCTTCTTCAAGATAATGATAGTGGTTGGGGCAAGCACGCATGCCAGGTGATAACTCCTCGATGCAAACCCCGATGCGCTGACAGCCGCCGTGTTCTCCGATTTGCTTGTAGCGGGAGCCAAAACTGGTGCCGTGCGCATAGCCGTCCCAGGCGACATCATCAATTAAAAATGGCTCGGTATGTCCCTCGGCATTGATCGCTTTTGCTTTGCGCTCGCTCATACTGACTTGTCCAGAGCGGGTATCAACCCCATGTCAGATAAGACTTCTTGTGCGGAACGAAATGCATCAATCGCCAGCGGCATGCCGCAATAGACACTTGCGTGCAACAACACTTCCTGTATCTCTTTCATCGTCGCGCCGTTGTTGATAGCGCCGCGCACATGGCCGCGAATCTCATGCGCACGGCCGAGCGCAGTCAGCATGGAGAGAGTAATCAAGCTGCGGGTCTTCATATCGAGTCCGTCACGGCACCAAACGGTACCCCAGGCGTTACGTGTCACGAACTCTTGCAACGGTGCGGTAAAAGCGTCAGCGCTCGCAAAGGCTTTATCGACGAATGCATCGCCCATCACTTGCTTGCGCTTCTTCAAACCATCATCAAATTGCTGATCTGCTTGTTGTTTTGCTTTTTGATTTATTTCCTGATCCATTTTGCCTTCCTTCGCGGTCATGATGCTGCATTGTTAGGACTTACGCAAAATGATAAGTTGCTTATCTCCATCCACATTGAACCCGCAGGCTGAATGCGGCTTGCAGAGGCATTTTGTGCCAACAGGCCCGCTCGGCTTACGAATTGATTTGACATCGATATTCCATGAAACTGCCTTCCTGCCTTTTCTCTGTGTCTCTGTGGTGAGAGGTTTTAGTTTTGCGTCGTCCTATATTGATTGCACTCATGGTAGCCAGCAGAATAGCCAGGGTCAAGGCTGATGGTGTAAGCCAATCAGGCGAGCATGATTATCCGGTGATCTTGATGATCCTGAGTACAATCGCTGCCACGATCATCCAGCACACCGCCATACCGGACAGGTACAAAATCGCACGCCAGGGTTGCAGGCCGCGCAGATAGACGATGGTATGTGCGTAACGAATCAGCACATAGCTGCTAAATAATGTTGATGCTGTATCTGGCCCCCCGCCGACTAAAACATAGCTCAGTGCCAGCATTAAAAAAAACGGCAAATTCTCTACATCGTTACGCCAGACGTTGGCACAGCGTTGCACAAATGCGGATTCGCTTGCGACCGGAGTGGCTCTGGCCAAGGCGGCGTCTTCTGGCAATAAAAACCGCCGGCTACGAAAACGGCTGATGATCTGTATGACACTGGTGACGCTGGTTTTTACAAACAGCGCCAGCAGGCTCAGCACAAAAATAGACAAAGCAGGATAGTAGGGCATTAATGGCTCCTTAAAAAATGGATGTATGCCTATACGAATATATGCAAATAGATAGACTTATTTTTGATTCGCTGTGCCATCGCGTAAAGCCACAAACTGGGCAATTGAGGCACTGTCTGGCCGGAGCTCACCCAGTCCGAATGATTCCGGTGAGCGTTCGTCAACACTGACCCAAACCATCTTCCGGAAATCAGGATTACCACCACCTTCGATATCGACCAAGACATCGCTTAAGCGGGTAATCAAAACTTGTTTTTGCTCAAGACTGAGCAGACCGCGAATCGTCGTGACATTGACATAAGGCATGAGGAACTCCTGTAGTGATTGAATGGGAGTTCACATTATCGGCAGAGCATATCGCCACGACCATTGGCGCAATTGACATAATTATGATGTAATTCGCCAATGGCTACTTCTCAGCACATCATACGCATAGGCATTCTGGTCTATCCCGGTTGCCTTCTCAGCGGCGCAGTGGTGCCGCGTGACGTATTCTCGATTGCAAATACCCTGATGCAGTTGCGACCACCGGGACAACAGATCCGGCTGGAGCCGGTCTGGCTCAGTGCGCGCGACCAGCCAGTAGAAAACCAGCATGGGCTCAGCTTTGCAACCCAGCCACTGAACGGGCAGCAGCTTGACGCTCTCATGCTACCGGGAATTGATCACCAAAGCGCGTATGACATCACCGAGCGCATCGCATTAATGACGCAAGAACAGCTGGCGCTACGTGACTATCTGTCGCAGGGCAAGTTGCTGATCGCGAGTTGCTCGGCAACCTGTCTGCTGGCGAATACCGGCATGCTGGATGGCAAACGGGCTACGACAAGCTGGTGGCTGGCGGCTTATTTCAGACAACAGTATCCCAAGGTCATCCTCGAAGCCGAAGAATTAATCGTACAGGACGGCAATCTGGTGTCCTCAGGCGGACTGACATCGTATATCGATCTCGCTCTATGGCTAGTCGCTCACTTTTGTGGCGAAACCTTGCGCCAGCTATGCGCCAAGATGCTGGTGATTGACGCCAACCGCAATAGCCAGGCCCCATATATTGCGACTGCCATGATCCAAAATCAGGGACATATCGTCGTCGAGCGGGCGCGTCGCTGGCTAAATAAACGACTGGATCAACCATGGTTAATGGGCGAGCTGGCAGAACATTGTCATACTAGCCAGCGCACCTTGTTGCGTCGCTTTCAAGAGAATGTGGGGTTAAGCCCGGCCCAATATGTCCAGCAATTGCGCATAGAGCGCGCCAAAGCTTTACTGGAAACTACAAAAATCTCTCTCGAAGAACTGGCCGGGCGTTGCGGCTATCAAGACGTGTCGAGCCTGAGTAAGGTGTTTAAACAATGGACTCAGATAACACCAAAAGAATACCGGCAACGGTTCGGTCTGCGTAGCTAGAGCAGCTAAGGCAATTATTACGGCTAGTGAGGTAATGCAACAACTAACTGTTTTCGTTTAGAAATAGTTTCGACAGAGACAAGTCAAACAAGTAAAATAGCAGATTGACATGGAATTTGATGTAACTCTGTCAAATCGTTCTATGGCTCAGTCCAGCTGAGTATGTTCATTACCCATTTTATAAATAATTGAGAATTACATGACCAAGAAAAATATCCTCGCCGCAGCATTGATGCTTGCCGGTATCGCTTTAAGCGCAAGTGCTTCTGCACAAACTTATGTTGCCGCGACCGTTGGTCAAGCGAAAGTTGATGCAGATTGCACTGGCGTGACTAACTGCAAAACATCTGATACAACAGTCAAACTGCTGGGTGGCTACAACTACACACAAAACCTAGGCGTTGAAGCTGGTTATTTCTCTTTAGGCAAAGCAACTGCGAGCGTGGGTGGTATTGCCGGAGAATTTAAAGCAACTGGTGTTGATGTTGTTGGCGTGGTAAAGAGCACACCATCAAACGGCTGGGTTGGTTTCGGAAAAGTAGGTATTGCCTATATCCGGGCAGAATCCACTGTCAATTCAGCCACAATCAAAGGTACTGTTACAAAAAATAGCACTAAGCCCGTGTTTGGTCTCGGTGCAACATACCAGATTTCTAACAACGTGAACGTCCGTGCCGAATACGAACGTCGTCAAGTTAACGTGGTTGACGGTGTCAGCGATGCTACGGTATCCAACTTCTCCGTAGGCGTTGAATACATCTTCTGATGCTGTGATTGCCTCGCGCAGTCGATGATGTAAAAAAAGGCATGCTACGGCATGCCTTTATTGTTTCTGCCTGATCACGGCATTATTGCCGAATTCGCTCTTCGTTTTTTGCAGGCTTTGCGTCCTAGTGCTCGTATTCCTCCGGCGGCTCTTCACCCGCCAGCACCCCGGTCGTTACTGGTAATCCTTCCCCTTTGCGCACCAGCTCATCCGCATATTCAAATACATTGGGACAACCTGTGACCGCAATCAGGGTTTTGACGATGGTGACTTTCCATGCATCGACACCAGCAGCTTGAAACTGACAGACCAGATAACCCGGTGCGCTGCCGTAATGATCGACCAGCAGACCTGGCAGGCCGTCTTGTTCTGCATTAATCAGGCGACGTTGCTTGCCATCCGCTTTGACCGGCATCGGCTGTTGTGCCAGAGCCGCTTGCACGCGCCGTTTAATAAAAGCATGATCAATGGCCTCGGTCTCATCGACGCTCCAGACCCGTGCCTGTATCTGCGATTTCGGGCTCCAGGCAGCGCGCGCTAAGAATTGCCCTGATGATGAGCGAACCAGGGCGGTTGCTCCTACTTTCATTTTTTCGTCATACTTACCATCAACCCGCGCCACCATAGATACATAGATCCATGGCTCGCCTTGCAATATGCTTTTTTCCTTGCCTTGTTTAATCGTGATGATCAGCATGTGCTTGTCCTGTCCGGGTAAAAATGGTGTGGGAGCGGAATATACACCAATGCCAAAAAAATGAGGCTATTTGCGCAGTATAGCCGTTGCAGACAGGCGATACCCGTAAATGAATCCACAGTATTCATGCGCCTTTCAAGACAAAAAGTGTCTGCGAGCCGCATAAACAAAGCGGATACGCATTGGAAATAAATGCGCTACTTATTATAAGCAAGTCATTCTGCTCACATCTCAGGCTCTGTTAACATATAAGCTGGACAGTACATGTAATACAAACTCCTGCCGCAACGATGTTCATCACAAAGGATCATTTATGTATCTCACTTATTTCAAAGGTAGCTGGAGCGAAGGCAATACGCCCTTGTTTGGCGCAATGGATCATGCTGTATGGCTGGGATCCAGCGTGTTTGACGGTGCCCGCGCTATCCGCGGTAAGACACCGGATCTGCGGCTGCATCTGGCGCGCGTGGTGCAATCGGCGCAGCGTCTTGGCCTGCACTGTCCTTACCAGGTTGACGAGCTTGAAGCCTTATGCCGCGACGGGATCAGGCAATTTCCTGCCGATGCGGAGCTGTACATCCGTCCGCTGGTATTTGGCACTGATGGATTGCTGATTCCCGATGCAGATCAGTCGAGTTTTGCGCTGACCTTGTTTGACGCGCCTTTGCCACCGTTCTCCGGATTCTCGGCCTGTTTGTCTGTATTGCGCCGGCCCGATCCCAGCATGGCGCCGACCGATGCAAAAGCCTCGTGCTTATATCCGAATTCGACCAAGGCACTGCGTGAAGCCAAAGACCGTGGATTTGACAATGCCGTGGTGTGTGACAGTCACGGCAAGGTCGCGGAATTTGCTACGGCGAACATCTTTTTGGTGACCGAATCCGGCGAAGTCGTCACGCCAATTGCGAATGGCAGTTTTTTGTCTGGCATCACCCGTGCGCGCGTGATTGGCTTGCTGAGAGACGATGGCACTCAGGTCATCGAACGCAGCGTGGCACCAGAAGAATTATTGAAGGCGACCGAAATATTCAATACCGGGAACTACGGCAAGGTAACGCCCTGCATCCGTTACGAAGACCGCAGCTTAGCCATCGGTCCGGTCGCAACACGCGCCAGGGACTTATATTTCAGCTGGATGGAAGCGCAGTAAATCGAACAAAATGCCCCGCGGTCACGACAGACGCGGGGCATTCACATTATGCCGGATATCAATCAAGAAAATCCGAGTACTCTTTTTGCGCATACCCTTTCAAATTCTGCCAGGGTAATTCACGTGTCAGGGTCGCCAGCGGCTTGACGTCCACACGACGATAAAATGTCGCCGCCTTATCGCCACTCTCGATCACCAGAGGAATTTGTTTTTTTTCATCCCACAATACGCGCTGATAAACACCATTCTTCTCACGTTCACGCCAGCGCGCACCTGCTACGGTGGAAACTTGCGCAGAATACGGAATCGTTTGAACCAGCTTGGGATCCAGCAGGTAAAAACTATTATCCCAAGAGCCGTCGAAATTGACATTCTCATATTCGGACGGTGGAATTGCGACGACATCTTTACTATGTGCGTCGACGTATTCAACCCGGACTTTGTTATTCTCGAGGACGACATGACGCGGAATCACGACATGATTAAAATGCTTATGCTCTGTCGCACTGGCAGCTGGTGCGGTGTTCAACGCGACTTTTTTCTTGCTTACGGTCTTATCGTCGTCATGAGATTCCACGACATTTTTAGGCAAGACACGGACAACCCAGACATGGCCAGGACGACGTAACATTTTTTCTTCATAACGCGCTTCACGCGTAACGCCTTCAGCGGTCAATACCTTGCTGTAATACTGAATATTCAGGTCGAGGTCCGGCGCAGTAAGGTTCTGTGCAACTGGGATAAGGGGCGTGGATGCGGGTGCGGATGCGGCCTGTGCTGACGGAACTGACAGAATTGACAGAGCTGAGAAGGCGGCGATACTTGCGAATAATAATCCCGGCACATTCGATACGGATTTCATACTTATCTTTCAAAAAAACTAAAGGTGAGCCTAGGATCTGAGGCTCACCTTATTGTTCAGGCTGCTTTGATGACTACAAAGATCACAAGAGCCGGGACTTAGAAACCAAACGCAGACTTCAACAAACCGAAGACCTTGGTATTGTCCAGTGTGCCTTTAAATACTTTGGCACCGGCACCGGTTGCGAACAATTTTACATCGCCGCCACCGTGCGTTTCGCTGGCCAGACGCACACCGGTTTCTTGCAAATAATTGTCTGCCAACACGGTAGCGCTGTCGAGGTTGTTACGCAGGTTAGGGCGGTTAGGACCGTTGCCGAATACCAGCGTCGTGTAGGTATTGCCATCCGCATCCAGGCTTGGCGTACCGTCTTTGTAATTGCGGTTGATATCCAGAATTGGATTGCCACGTTTGCCATAACCGTTGAATGCCAAAGTGTGATCATGATCAGCAGTCACAACGATCAGGGTATTTGCCAGTGTCGGATCGGTCAATTTCGCTTTATCGAGTGCAGCTTTAATCGCGTCGTCGAATGCGATCGTATCAACCAGTGCGCGCTTGGCATTCGTGCCATGCAGGGCGTGATCAATACGGCCACCTTCTACCATCAGGAAATAACCATTCGTATTTTGCGATAACAGATCCATCGCTTTGGTCGTCATCTCAGCCAGGCTTGGCTGTGTTGCACCTTCGCCTACCGGTGGTGTCGCAGCGCGGTCGAGTTCATATTCCAGATGGCTTTTACTGCTATACAGACCGATGAATTTTTTGTTATTTGGTGCTGCGGCCATATCCGCTTTTGTTGCCGCGACGGTATAGCCTTTTGCTGCGAGTTCAGTCAGCAGATTGCGACCATCAACACGGCCTAATTTACCTACGCTAGTTGCTGCATCGTAAGGCAGAAAATGATTACGGCCACCGCCCATCAACACATCGACACCGTCGCCCAGTGCCGTGTTGTAACCGGTACCACCCGGTACCGCCTGCGCAGCAATCGCGTATTGCGCGTTGCGGTTACAAATATGGGAGTAGGTCGCAGCTGGTGTTGCATGCGTCAATTCTGTGGTCGTGATTGAGCCAACTGCTTTGCCCTTGGCTTTAGCGAGTTCGAGAATCGTTGCGACCGAAACGCCGTTACCTGTAGCTGCACAGTTATTGACGCCGAGATTGCCATTCGCGTCTTTGGAAGGAGGCGTAGCAACTGTGTCTGCTGACATGGAGATGACTTCATTATTCATCTTGACGCCGGTCATATACGCAGCCATTGACGGTGCGCTGTCGGTAGTTTGTGCGTCGTTTGAATACGTTTTAATACGTGCTGTACGCTCCAGCTTATCCATATTCAGGCTACCGTCTTCACCGTATTTGTAGATGCGGGATGCGGTGACTGTCGATGGACCCATGCCGTCGCCGAGGAAGAAAATAATGTTCTTGGCTTCGCCCGCTGCATAAGCGGACGTGTTGGCGAATGCAGAGGCCAGAGCCAGTCCCAGCAAAGAGAACTTGAGTGTGTGTTTCATGATGTTTTCCAATTCTTAATATGTGCAGATCGATTACAGACCAGAGGCAGTTTTGACCAAAGTGAATACCTTGGTGTTATCGATCGTGCCGAGGAAGGTGTCTGAGCCTTTGCCAATCGCGCCGAGGAAGACGTCGGTACCGCCATGGGTTTCGCTACCGACCGCAACACGTACAACCGCTTCCTGATGGTAGGTGTTGGCGCTGGTCACGGTTTCATCGAGGCTGGCCATCGTAGAACGGCTGCCTTGTGTGCGGTTTTCACCGTTACCAAAACCGATGATGGAATATGGCGCACCATCCAGATCTTTGTCAGGAACACCCGTAACATAGTTTTTCACTACACCGAGCACGCCAGGGTTACCCGCGGCGGTCTTGCCTGTGCGCTTGGCGTAACCGTTCAATACCAGAGTGTGATCATGGTCAGCAGTAACAACGATCAGGGTATTTTTCAGATCAGGGTCAGCAATCTTGGCTTTCGCAATCGCGGCTTTGATGGCGTTATCAAAAGCGACGGTGTCTTGCAATGCTTTTTTCGCGGTTGTTTCATGCAGAGCGTGATCGATACGACCGCCTTCGACCATCAGGAAATAACCTTTGGAATTTTTTGCCAGGACATCCATGGCCTTGGTCGTCATTTCTGCCAGACTAGGTTCTTTAGCAGGATCACGGTCGAGGTCATAGCTCATGTGGCTTGAGGTGAACAGACCAAATAACTTGTCCGTCTTGGTACCGTCGATCGCATTGAATTCTGTGCTGTTGCTGGCGTAGGCGTAATTTTTTGCCTTCATTTCAGCAACCAGATCACGTCCGTCAGAACGCTTACCGCCATCTTTAAACGGCGTAAAGAATTGCTTACCGCCGCCCAGTAAAACGTCCAGACCGGTTGTGCCTAATGCGGTGTTGTAACCAGTGCCGCCAGGTACCGCTGCTGCTGCAATATCGTTTTCCAGATCGCGATGGCAGATGTGGGAGTAGGTGGCAGCCGGTGTTGCATGCGTTACGCGTGTTGTTGTGACGACGCCAGTGGACAAGCCTTTTGCTTTTGCAAGTTCGAGTAACGTGGTTGCAGGTGTGCCGTTCTTGGTGCCGCAGTTGTTGACCAGCTTGTTCCCATTTGCATCTACCAGCGGATCAATTGCCAGTGTGTCAGGTGACATCGACAACACTTCGTTATTCATCTTTACGCCCGTCATATAGGCTGACATCGACGGCGCGCTGTCGGTAACCTGTGCGTCGTTGGAGAAAGTTTTAACAAACGCTGTCTCAGGCAAAGTGTCCATAGTGAGTTCACCATCTTCACCGACCGAGTAGATACGCGCTGCTGTCATGGTTGTCATACCCATGCCGTCACCCAGGAAGAAGATGACGTTTTTTGGCGCATCGGCGACGGGTTCTGTGACGGGAGTATTGCTGCTGCAGGCAGCGATCAAAGTGCTGATTGCGACGCTGAGTCCAGCGGCGTAGAGGGGTCTGCGTGTCATGTCGTCCATCCGGCTAGTGTGAAAAACCGAGACTGTAACAAGGCTGTGTGACTGGTTCGTGACGGACTTATTAAATTTTCATGACATGATTACGCTGTGAATGATTTATGAACACACAATCTTTGTTATATTGAGGCTTGCGTTAAAGCAGTTAAGACCATCAAAAATTCTCCGCCGCTCTTTTCACTCACGCTTTGCGTAACAAGGATTGATCCGTATGTCATTCTTGCAATCGTCGTCCAAACTCCCTCCCTGGAAAGTCCTGCTTGTTGATGACGAGCCGGATATTCATGATGTCACCAAGCTGACCCTGAGCCGTTTCCGGCTGGATGGCCGTTCCTTAGAATTCCTGCACGCGTATAACGGGCCTGAGGCCAAAGCTGTGTTGAGCAAGGAAACCGATATCGCACTAGTGTTTCTGGATGTTGTTATGGAAAGTGATGACGCCGGATTAGAAGTAGCGCGCTGGATGCGTCAAGATCTCGGTAATCAGTTCACTCGCATTGTCTTGCGCACTGGCCAACCAGGGCAAGCACCGGAAGAAAGCGTCATTGTGAATTACGACATCAATGACTATAAAGAAAAAACCGAACTTGACCGCACCAAGTTATTCACTACTACCTTCGCCGCCCTGCGTGCATATCGCGACATTATGCAAGTCGAAGAAGCACGCCGCTTCCAGGCGACCTATCGGGAAGGTCTGGAACGCGTCATCGAAGCGTCTGCACATATTTTTCAGCAACGCAATCTGCATGATTTCGCGAACGGTTTGCTACAGCAAGTCGTTGCGCTATTACGTCTGGAGCAGAGTATGTTGTTGCGCCTGCGTGGCGCCAGCGGTATCTCGGGTCAGCAAAGTTATGAAGTACTTGCCAAGATCGGTAATTTTGATGATGACCACCAGTTGTTCAGCCAGGATTTATTAACTCAATTAAATGATGCCACGGTCAACCGTATCTCGCGTCTGTATGGCGACGTGTATGTCGGTTACTTCCCGAATAGTAGCGGCAAGGCTTCTTTATTGGTGTTAAAGGGTGTGGAACAAGTCGGCGAAATTGACGCTAAATTGCTTGAGGTTTTTTCTTCTGGTGTTGCGATTGCGTTTGATAATATCTTATTGAATCAAGAGATCAGTGACACGCAGGGTGAGTTGATTATGCGGCTGGGTGATGTGGTCGAATCACGTTCACACGAAGCAGGCAATCATGTACGCCGCATGGCCGAGGTCTGCTATTTACTGGCACTTGCATCGGGGATGCCAGCGGAAGAAGCCGGTGTCTTGAAGCAAGCTGCACCGATGCATGACATCGGTAAAATCGCTACGCCGGATGCGGTGTTGCTCAAGCCAGGCAAACTTGACCTCGATGAGTGGAACATCATGAAAATGCATCCGCAAGTCGGCATGTCGATACTGGACGGTTCACAGCGACCTATCCTGAAAGCTGCAGCGATTATCGCGCATCAACATCATGAAAAATTTGATGGCTCAGGTTATCCGCAAGGTCTGGCAGGTAATGAAATTCATATCTATGCACGTATCGTTGCCGTGGCCGATGTATTCGACGCACTGATGCATGCCCGGGTCTATAAACCTGCATGGCCCATCGATCAAGTGGTACAACATTTACGCGATGTCAGCGGCACACATCTCGATCCTGTTTTTGTCGAACTGATGATAGCGAATATCGATAAAGCGCTGGAAATTAATCTCAGCTTTCCAGACTAATCCAGACAAAAAATAACACTTTGGAGCTATGTCGGTTTGACGGAATTTTTTGCCACTATCGGGAAACGTATCTGATAGCTCAATCCGCTGCCTGGCTGGCTACTTGCCTTAACTGTTCCGCCAAGTACGCCGGTAATCAGGTTATAGATGATATGCGTACCGAGACCGCTGCCTCCTTGTCCGCGCTTGGTGGTGTAGAAAGGATCAAATAATTTGTCTAGTCCATCTTGATCAACGCCGATGCCGTTGTCGGTGTAATCGAATTTTAAATTAGTACCATCGGCCTCTGCTGTCATCCGTATCTGTCCCTCGGCATTATTCTCAAAAGCATGGTGTATTGAGTTCATCAGGAGATTGGTTACCACCTGAGATACCGCTCCCGGATAACTGTCGAGCCGTATCTCTTCAGGACAATCAATCTCAACGCGGATGGGTCGCCCTTTGAGCTTGGGCTGTAAAGAAAGCAGGACTTCGTCAAGATAAGTTTTTAACTGAAACAGCCGTTTGTCATTCGATGTCTGATCAACCGCTACCTGCTTGAAACTGCGCACCAGCGTGGCTGCACGTCGGGTATTGCTGGTCAGAATACGCAGCGACTGATCGACGATATCCAGAAACTCTTCCAAACTCTCTTGTGTCATGGTATCGGCTGCCATGTCTTTACGTGTGAGCTTGAGCTCGTCAACCAGATGGCTGGTCGCTGTGACGCAGATCCCCAGCGGCGTATTAATTTCATGCGCAACACCCGCAACCAGGCGTCCCAGGGACGCGAGTTTTTCTTGTCTGACTAATTCTGACTGAGCTTCTTGTAGCGCAAGCAGCGCTTCGTTCAGCGTGGTGTTTTGCTCTTCCAGACGGGCTTTGGCATTGCGCATTTCGCGGTCGGCTTCAAGGCGCGTCACAGCCACTGCGACATGGCTGGCGACGAAGGCGAGTAATTCGAGATCGGTCTCATTGTACAAAATATGCGGATCATAACTTTGCACCACAATCACACCGTGGACATGATCATTAGCGAGGATAGGCGCGCCCATCCAGCTGTATAACTCCATATTCCCTAGGGCTTGCCTGATCTGGCCACCAGCAACTAACTCAGCGAGACGCGCCTTGTCGATCAACTGAGCGTGTTCGCAATGAATCACAAACGATGTCATCCCGACTCCCAGCGGGAAACGCTTCATCGACGGGTGCTCATCCTTTTCATCGACAAAATACTGAATACTGATTTCTTCCGTGTCCTGATGATACAGCGCGATCATGAAATTCCGCGCCACCAGTAACTGACCAATGATCTGATGCAATTCGGCATACAAACTATTCGGATCGGCTGCAGAAAAAGACAATTCGGCGATCTGATACAAAGCCCGCTGCAAGGTCTCGGTACGCCGTCTCTCTGTGACCTCATGTGCCAGTAAAGCGGTGCGCTCCTGTACCGCACGCTCCAGACGATCTACGCTCTGAAATCCTTGCAGGGCATTTGATACATGATTGGCGATGAGACCGAACAGCGCCTGGTCTTCCTGATTAAAAGTATGTTCGGCGTCATAGCTTTGAATAACTAAAGCACCCAGCGATTTTTTTTCGTGATCCAGCAAAGGATAGCCCATCCAGTGCTCAGCCCGAGCACCGCTACCCCAGGGATTTCCGGCAGCTTCTTGAGCGGCATCTTCTTCGGCTGTCATGACCAGGGGCTGACGATGATAGATTACCCAGGCAGTGGGGGATGCCTCTGGTGATTCTAAAACAACGGGAATTGCCGGATCCGGAGAGGGGTCGAATTCATCGACGTGATAGGCAAACTGAATGCTGTTTTGCTCGGCCTTGTATAAGGCAACATAGAAATTCGCCGCGTACATAATGCGGCTCAAAGCCTGATGCACCGCATGTAAAAACTCGTTGATATTGTTGCAGTGATTAGAAATCTGGCCGATTTCTAGCACCATGACTTGCACAGCTTCAAGACGACTCAGACGGCTTTCCATCTTTCATCCTTTATGCTTTATAGGCAATTGGTCTCAACAAAGATCATATAAATAAACGGGATTGATGCAAAGCGACAAGCTACACATTACACACTGAACCCGCAGGCTAGATGCGGCTTTCAGAGGTTTTTCGTGCCAGCAGGCGCACTCCGCTTGCGGGTTCGTTTTGCGTAAGTCCTAATAAAAAAGAACTCGCTGTCCGGGAGTTCCTTTTTGATTGCTGCTTTGATGCTCAGTTTTTTAACGACGGTGTCTGATTGTATCTGATAAGGCCTGATCAGCGAATCGGCAGATTGGTCGTATTTTTGACTTCTTCCATCACCGCATAAGTGTGCGTCTCGCGTACGCCATTCAATTGCAGCAGAGATTTACCGAGGAAGTCACGATAAGCATTCATGTCTTTGACCCGGGCCTTGACCAAGTAATCAAAACCGCCGGCGACCATGTGGCATTCCAGAACTTCAGGAATCGCTTGTACGCCACGCTTGAAGGCATCGAAAACATCCGGTGTGGTTCTGTCGAGTACCACTTCGATGAATACCAGCAAGGCAACATCGAGCAAATGAGGATTCAGTTGTGCGGTGTAGCCCAGGATGTAGCCGGACTCTTGTAACTTACGCACACGCTCAAGACAAGCGGCGGGGGACAGGTTGACCCGGGTCGCTAGTTCTACGTTACTGATGCGGCCATCATTTTGTAATTCGGCCAGAATTCTTTTACTGATTTTGTCGAGCATAAGAAGTCAGAGTAGTGGTTAATAAAATTCGGTGTAATTTTCTCACAAAATAGAAAATTCCGATATACCTTGATATTTCCAGAATTAATCATCTACGTTCATCTATACAATCAAATCAAATTTGTTTTGATAAAAATTATATGAATCCCACTCAGACCTCTATGCCTGCCCAGACACCTTTCCAGCAATTACAAGCCGAAATTCTTCCCGAACAAACTGCATTAAGAACGGCAATTACTAAAGTATACCGCCGCGACGAAGTCAATGCAGTCCAATACTTACTTGCACATATTAATCCACATTCTGATTCGCAACAGACAGTGCATCAGTTGGCGCATCAACTTGTGAGTTCGGTGCGACAACAGCGTACCCGTGCATCAGGTGTCGATGCGTTGATGCATGAATTTTCTTTATCGTCCGAGGAAGGCGTTGCCTTGATGTGCCTGGCAGAAGCCTTATTGCGTATTCCCGATCATCAGACCGCAGATCGTCTGATCGCAGACAAAATCAGTAAAGGTGACTGGGCAAAACATCTGGGTGAATCGCCGTCCTTATTCGTCAACGCGGCAACCTGGGGTCTGCTGGTAACCGGTAAGCTGGTCAGTACAAATAGCGAACAGGGTTTAGGTTCGGCGCTGACCCGCCTGATCGCTAAAGGCGGAGAGCCTTTGATACGCAAAGGTGTAGACCTCGCGATGCGTATGCTGGGGAATCAATTCGTGACTGGTCAGACCATCCAGGAAGCGATTAAGAATAGTCAGGATAACGAGAAGCGCGGCTACCGTTATTCCTACGATATGCTGGGTGAAGCAGCATTGACGGCACATGATGCGGCGTTTTATCTGAAATCCTATGAGACCGCGATCCATGCCATCGGTAAAGCATCGAATGGTCGTGGTATCAAAGATGGTCCAGGTATTTCAGTCAAATTATCAGCCTTACATCCGCGTTATTCACGCGCACAAAAATCACGTACCTTGAATGAACTGTTACCAATTCTCAAAAATCTGGTTCTGCTTGCTAAGCAATACAACATCGGTCTGAACATCGATGCTGAGGAAACGGATCGCCTTGAGTTATCTCTTGATCTGATGGAGGCATTGGCATTTGATCCGGAATTAGCCGGATTTGATGGTATCGGTTTTGTCGTGCAGGCGTATCAAAAACGTTGTCCGTATGTGATTGATTACCTGATTGATCTGGCTCGCCGTAGCGGCCGTAAGTTCATGGTGCGTTTGGTAAAAGGCGCTTATTGGGATGCCGAGATCAAGCGTGCGCAAGTCGATGGTATGAGCGGCTTTCCTGTCTATACACGCAAGGTCTATACGGATTTATCGTATCTGTTCTGCGCGCAAAAATTGCTGACAGCGACGGAGGTCATCTATCCGCAATTCGCCACGCATAATGCATTGACGCTCTCGGCGATTTATACCTGGGCGCAAAAAGCTGGTATCACCGACTATGAGTTTCAGTGCCTGCATGGCATGGGCGAAACCTTATACGATCAGGTCGTCGGTAAAGACAAACTCAATAAACCTTGTCGTATCTACGCGCCTGTCGGGTCGCATCAGACTTTGCTCGCTTATCTGGTACGTCGCTTATTAGAAAACGGCGCTAATTCTTCTTTCGTGAATCAGATTGTCGATGAAGCTGTCTCAATTGAATCGCTGATCGCCGATCCGATTGACGTAGCAAAAAAACTGGGCGGAGTGCCACATACCGGGATTAATTTACCTAAGGATTTATTCGGTTTAGAACGTAAAAATTCTTCTGGCCTGGATTTCAGTAATGAGATTGAATTACAAAAAATCAGTCGTCATTTTATTCAGACCAGTCAAACCCAAATCCAGGCACAACCTTTATTACAAGGTCAAGTCTCTGCAAGCCTGGCCCGCGCAGTAATTAATCCAGCCGATCATCAGGACATCGTTGGCAGCGTAATCGAAGCCAATGCGCAAGATGTACAGACGGCACTGGCACAGGCTGAAGCGTATGCGATTGACTGGCAAACCACAGCACCTTCAGAACGCGCAGCTATCTTGAAAAAAGCCGGTGATTTGCTGGAAGCACACACCTTGGATTTTATGGCTTTAGCGATTCGTGAAGCCGGTAAATCACTACCGAACGCCTTGGCAGAAGTACGCGAAGCAGTGGATTTTTTACGCTATTACGCAGCACAAGTAGAACACTTGCCAAATACTCTCGCGCTTGGCCCTGTCGTTTGTATCAGCCCGTGGAATTTTCCTCTGGCGATTTTTATCGGTGAAGTCAGTGCTGCATTGGCGGCCGGTAACGTAGTTCTGGCAAAACCAGCAGAGCAAACACCGATCATCGCTTATCGTGCAATCCAGCTTTTACATAAGGCTGGCGTACCACGCGGCGCTTTGCAATTCTTGCCTGGTACAGGGGAAGTCGTTGGTGCGCAACTGGTTGCCGATAGTCGCGTCAACGGCGTGATTTTTACAGGCTCTACCGAGGTCGCACAAATCATCAATCGCACCCTGACTAAACGCTCAGTAGCAGAAAATATCGACATTCCGCTGATTGCAGAAACAGGCGGCCAGAATGCAATGATTGTTGACAGTAGTGCCTTACCAGAGCAAGTCGTCAATGACGTTGTCTCATCTGCTTTTGACAGTGCAGGCCAGCGTTGCTCTGCCTTGCGTGTACTTTGTCTGCAAGAAGATATCGCAGATAAAACCATAGAAATGCTAAAAGGCGCAATGCAGGAACTGCGTATCGGCAAACCTGATCAGCTCGCTATTGATATCGGACCAGTTATCGATGCAGACGCACAAAAAGCACTGCAAGCGCATATCGATCAGATCAAACAAAAAGCCACAGCAAGTTATTCATTAAAACTTGCGGAGTCCTGCAATAAAGGCACCTTTATTGCACCGACTGTCGTCGAGATTCAGTCCTTATCTGAACTGACCAAAGAGGTATTTGGTCCGGTATTGCATATCCTGCGCTACCAGCGTGATCAGTTGCCGCAACTGATTGACAGCATCAATGCGACTGGTTTTGGTCTCACATTGGGTATTCATTCCCGTATTGATGAAACAATCAACTTCATCAGTTCACGTGCACATGTCGGTAATATTTATGTGAATCGCAATATCGTCGGTGCTGTTGTCGGTGTGCAGCCCTTTGGCGGTGAAGGTAAATCTGGTACAGGACCAAAAGCAGGCGGCCCTCTGTATCTGAAACGCTTACAAAAAAATCCTTCTGGTAGTCTCGGCGGTCACACAGTGTATGAGCGTCAATCACCTCCTGCGCTGGAAGCATTGTTGGTCTGGGCTAAAACACATGGTCATGAAAAAATCGCCGAACTCGCCGATCACTATGCACACGCTAGTCCTTACAAAATCACTCTGGTATTACCTGGACCAACTGGCGAACGTAATACCTTGTCATTTGCACCGCGTGGCAAGGTGTTTTGTGCGGCAAGTAGCGTAAATTGCCTGCTGAATCAAATTGCAGCATTGCTGGCAACAGGCAATATCCCCGTTTTGCCTGCGCAAACCATGGCAATTCTGCCGTCTGGCTTACCGGCAGAAGTTCGTGATCAGATCAGACAAGCAGAAGCAGGCCAGGAAGAGCTCCAGTTCGCTTTAGTTGAAGGTGACCTGCTCGGACACTACAAACCCGTCTTTGCAGCTCAGAACGGCGCTATCGTGTCTGTAATCGAGATGCATGAAGAGACCGAAGCTCCTTTATGGCGCCTGGTTGCTGAACGCGCCCTGTGTGTCAATACAACTGCAGCTGGTGGAAATGCCAGTTTGATGACGTTGCAAGACTGATCGTGCAGGTGATTTAGATCATTTGATGAGGTCAGTGAACAATTAGTTGTCATTGTCGCTGACCGATATGTGAAAAAGGTGAACATGCTTATAGGTATGTTCACCTTTTTTATTGCTTAAGTTAGTTGTTACAGGTCACAAAATCCAAAAAATTTACGCTTTTATTTCTTTTTTATTTTTTCCATATCTTGCGCTAATTCTTTTGAGGCTACTTGCAGTTTTTCCATCATAGGCACCATGATTTTTTGCATGGATCCCATGGTGTTTTGGATTATTACTGGCATCTTTTTGATCATCGCTTGACCGGAAGGTGATTGATAAAACGCTGTAATGCCGTCTACTTCTTCTTGAGTAAGGCTGTCTGTATAAATCTTAATAAATATTGGCTCGAGTTTTTCCCAACTTATTTCTTCCTTATATACGACAACAATCTTCGCCCTGAACTTATCTAATGCAACTTGTTCTTTTTCACTTGGTTTTGCACCCTTTAAGGCTTGTTCCATCGAACTTTTCATGAGGTTGTCAATTTGCTGATCGACGCTACGAATCAATGATTTGGCGTTAGTCAGCACGAAGAGTTGCTTAATCGATTCTTCAGTTGGCTTCGCGTCTTCTGCATGGGCATTACTTAGAAATAGGCTGAGAGCCAGTAAAAAAGCTAATTTAGTTGATGTCATTTTGGGTGAAGGAGGATCTTTGCAAAAGTGCTTATTAATTTTATATGAATCTAACGGTTTTCTGGCTTTTTCTGCTTGGTTTGCTTTTCTTTGTTTAAAACAATAAAGGTATATATATAAATAGTAGTAATAGTTAACGTAGCGATGTTTCTGTGGATAACCTGCCTTTTATCAACAGAATCAATGCACTGCGAAAAAGATAAACCCATGAAGAAGTCTTGTATGACGACAGGACAGTTATTGGATAATTTTTCTTGTTCTTGTTTATTTTATGGTTTCGCACATGCTGTGCAGTGGATATCCTTAGACTTATCCACAGTCAGATTTGCTATATGGACTTTTTCAGGCTTATTTTTACCTCAGTCACTTAATTTACGGGTTTTTTTAAATAACCTGATGGTAAAAAAATTCATCAGAACGCTGCGCCTGCAGTTTTCGACCATAGCGTCACTATCCCATTACCTCACCGATCTAGGATCACTTAGATCCACACGATGGCTTTCATGGGCAGAAAATCTAGGTTTGTAAGCACGCTGCAATTTTTTATATTGGCTTTTGATCTTTAGCCGCGCATTTTTTATTCGTTATAGCGTTAGCCGGGTAGTTGAAATGGCATTTGCTTTGAATGATTTTGATAGAGGTGGTTTTTAATAAAACAGAAAGAGCAGAAGTCTTTGTTGTTTACATTAAGGTATATATATACATAGTAGTAATAGTTAATGTAGCGATGTTTCTGTGGATAACTCGTTTTTTATCAACAGAATCAATCTTTTACAGAAAAGATAAATACCCTGATAAGCCCTGTACTGTAAAAGAATAGATTTGGGATAAATATGTGAGCTCTGCAAAAGTCTGGGGTTTTGCACAGACTGTCCTGTGGATATGCAGACACTTATCCACAGTTGAATTCTAGGTTTTCATTAGACTTCTATTCATTCACAGAAGCGCGCGGATGGCATGCCACTCTCACAGGAATGGCATAGCCAATATGATGATAGCGTCAGTACTGGTCGGCTTTGCGTAGTATGGCTGGGGCCAGCTTTTGTAGGGTTTTTGCCCACATCTGTGTCATGCATTGCTGATAGCGGGATAAATGGCTTGTGAATACGGCGCTGTATTCGAGATGTGCCTCACCGCCGCGAGCGCGTTTGAATTGACTGGCACCCGAACTGTAGTGAAGTTTTGCCTGTCTTTGCTTTGCCTGCTGCAACAATAAAGCCATGAGGCGACGATAGAGTCCTAATTCTTGCGGCAGGCTGGTGTCGTAGCCTATTAGTGGCGTGGTTATCCAGCCAGATTCAGGATGATGATAAATGCCAATCACACCGACCAGACGGTCGTGCCAGCGCAAGGCATACAGATCAAGGAAGCCCGTTTCCAGGCAAAGTTCAAAGAAAGCCGGCGTGAAGTCCGGATTCAGTCTCGAATGTTTATCGATAAACAGCTGGCGGAACAATGCACGCATTTTTGGCAGATCGCTGCTGCGTATTTCTTCTGGCGGGATAATCTGTATGGCCGTGTCGTGTAATAGCCGTGCATCTTTTTTAACGTGATTGTGTTTCCAGACTGCGTTGTGACTTGGGTCGCAGGTGTAAATCATGCGTGCCGGTATCAGTTCCCAGGCTTGTTGCTGCAACGCATTTGCCAATTGCGGACTGATTTCCGGACAAATATTGCGCATCATAAAAGGCCGGTCCGGATACAACTCACGTAAATGAGCGGTCAGATCCTTGATGTCGTTTTCTTGCCAGTCGGGATAAAGATTGGTCGACATCAGGTGATTGCCGACAACCGCGGCACGGTCGATATCACTGGCACTGAGCATGGCGGCCATTGGACTGAAAACCAGAGTGCTGGCCATGGAGGCTAGTGTCTGCGTATAGGCGGGGGCATGCCGTATCGCTTCGTCTCTGGCATAACGTAGCCAGGCGGAGCGCGGACTCGCCACATAACTGGTATTGCGGTTGCTGACATCAAGTAAGCTGACCGGCTGCGTACTATCAGCAATACTGATGCATTCAATCTTGCAATCAACATTACTCAGCCAATGCGCGCCGCCACGGGCTTTCGCTGCAAGCAGCCATAGAGCATCAGCACGGAGTTGAGGTGAAAGTGTCAAAGCGGCAGCGTCAAATACATGAGATGAATTAAACGAGGCAAACGAATTTAACTAATTAAATGAATCCAATAAGCAAAACAAATGAGGTCGCTCAGACTTTTTGATATAAATGCATGCCACCGTAAATTGCTGAACGATCCGTTGCATACAGCGCACGATTATGTGCGACATCAGTGTGCCAGGCGGAGATCAGATGAGCAGGCAATTTGCCTTCCAGCGGAGATTCTTCGCCACCGGTACGAAACACAACTTTGGCACCTGGTGCGGCGGTACGGGTCACTTCTTCCCATAATTCCGTCAACTGCTGCTGATCCATCCAGTCTTGCGCATCAAGGAACAGATAAGCATCCATCGAGGCGTTTGTCTGTTTGCGTAAAAAATCGGTCAACGTAATGTGATGGGCATGCACCCGGTCAATGTTCAGGCGCAGGCTGGTGAAATACTGTTTTTGCAAATACATCGGTAAAGCCGCTTGCTTACTCGTATCGTGGCGGCGTCCGAACGCTTGCTGGGCGAAACAATTTTCTTCAATCGGAAAATCACAGGCCAGGTGACGCATTCTTTCTTTGAATAAGAGATGCAAGCCTTGCTTGGCATCATGTTTTAGCGCGGCAAATTGCGACGGCGGAATTCCCAGACTATACAAAGCCACAGGCTGACGTGCGATGAAGCGGAAGATGGCGGTATCAAATACCGGTGCCAGATAACGGTCAAATAAACGACTTTGCTCCTCCGGCGTGCGCGCTTCCAGAAGTTTTTTCATATTGCCGCCCATCATACGGACGAACATATGGGCAAAACCGATGAAGTCACCCAACAAACCGTATTGATAAGCATTTTTGCTGAAATAGCGATAGCGCGGCTGACCCAGCAAGGAACGGCTTTCCCAGAATGTGCTGGCTTCTTCGCTCAGATGCGGGCGAATGTGGCGCTGATACCGTTTCAGATTATCGCTATGTGCGGCATTACCCAGATAGGCCAGAACCGAATCGTAATCCGGCAAATGCTTGATGGCTTTTTTCTTCATCTCCAGCATCGCCAGATGGGCTGCGTTCAAATCAACGGCGTGTACCGCAGCCGGATTTGCTGACAGATACGCAAGCGCGTTGCAGCCACCTGATGAGATGGTCAGGATATTGGCACCGGCCTTCAGTTGCAATGCATCAAGATCCGACTTTGGATCTTCCCAGATCTGTGCATAGACCAGGCGACTAAACCAATGCGTGAACAAACGATCAGCTAAACCTTTGCTACCTGACGTGGTAGAGTTGATAATTGCAGTATCGATAAGTGTCTTGGTGTTCATGCCATCTCCGCATATGGATAGAAGTTTTGTGAACTGTAGGTAATCAAGGTGACAGGCAAGTGACAGCTTGATGAAGAATTGATGAAATGACGGTCAATATGACGGGCGAACAACAGGATCAGTATGATTAGTCAAACCACGGTACCGGAGGCAAGCAACATCGCAGACTATGCGTATGACTCTGATTTTCAGCATGCATTTGCGATGAGCGTGGGTAGCTACAAAAAATCCGCGCTCGATTTATATCTGGATCTGGTGGCGAAAACCCCGGCGTGGATCGATTTTGTCATCACGTCACGAAATAAGCTTGTACGCTTGTTTGGCTTAAAGCATCTAGGAAATTTTCGCGGTATAGAACGCCGTCGAAAAATGTACAAGGTTGGTGACAAGCTCGGTATTTTTTCTATCCTGGCGATGTCCGAACAGGAAGTGATACTCGGCGATTGTGACAAACATCTGGATGTCCGGGTGTCGGTCTTTAAGTCGGATGAAAACGACACGGCGATTGTTTCAACCGTTGTCCACATTCACAATTTGGTCGGACAGATGTGTTTGTTTTTTGTGGTGCCGGCACATAAACAAATTGTTCCTGCACTGCTCAGGAAATGGACAGACCCGGGTAGCCGCTCACGTCGATTTAACCGGGTGACGGACAAATAATCACGCTAATAGGCCGGTGCATAAACTCAATGAAAATCAATGATACTCGACGAAAATTCAACGAAAATTCAACGAAAATTCAACGAAAATTCAACGACATTTAGCGGAACAAATCAACCGGACTAATTAATCTGCAATTAAAGACTGACGCCGCTTGCGGAAATGACTGATCGATTTGACGATGCGGTTATGCCACCAGCCTTGTTCTGCAAACTGAATTTCGACATAGCTTTTGAGTTCCGGCCCCCAGCGGGTTTTTGATACATCTTCTCCCACCGATAGGTTGATGCGCTGGAGTTGCGCGTCCATCGACCAGCAAATCACTTCGACTAGCAGCGTCGTCATTACACTGTACTTCGCATAGGCGAGATCGTAGCCGGAGTAATAAAGATACAGCTCGTCACCCATCAAAAATCCCAGACGCACCGCGACAACCTGTTGATCGACGCTTAGGCAAAACAGGTGCATGCGGCTGGCGAAGGGCGATGCCAGCAGGGCAGTGATAAAGTCTTTGTGCTGAGGATTTGAAAAATAGTCGGGATGTTTGACCGACGTATCCGCTGCGGCCCGCGCACCATGTAATTGGTAAAACAAACCAAGTTGCGCCGTGATCGCCGTTTGCCCCTGTAGTACTTGCAGGTGCGGTACCAACTGGTCGCGTGTCAGTGAGTTATAACAACGTCGTATCGATTCTTTGATATTGCGTTTTAAGCCAGTACGAAACTGATCCCAGTTGGCGGCCAGCGGCAAAATGAAATTAGGAATATGACGCTGATCAAGCTGATGTAATGACGAACGCTGTCTCAGAACTTGTGCCTGCGACGCTTCGGCGATGAACTGACGTTCAACAAGTCCTGCCGAGTATTGTTCATGTAAATCCAGAATCGCATTCGTCAATGCGGCTTCATAACCGGGTAAGACCAGCGGAATACGGATCTCCGTCAGATTGGGATCGGAGCCAAATGGCCGGACGTAGCGATACAGCGCCGCGCCCGCAATACCGATGCATGAAATGAGCAAAGGAGCGATGCCGACCAGACGATCCTGATCGTACAAAGTGACGATGGCTAACTGATCCTTGCGAACCAGCGTCTGAACAGCAAACACGCGCCACCAGCAACGGTTCCAGTCATAGGTCTGGAAAGGCAATAGCTGAACAAGTTGCTGTTCAAGGCTGCGCCATGACGGTTCTAAAGTATCAAATTCAGCATCCGTCGTAAGCAGCAGTGTTTGCATCGTGAAAAAGTAGAAGGAAAAATAAGGCGAATCTGAGAGTTTGATGTAGCGCTGCTCAGGAACTAGGCGATTATGGGGAGCTAAGAATGGAAGAACCCCTCAGAGACGCTACAGATACAAACTAGTCAGTGCGGTTTCAGGCCAATAACAGATACTCCCCTGTTTTTCTCTTAAAACAGGCCTGTTTCCGCGCTTATATCAAGCGCAAAAATTTATACTAGGACCCAGTATATAAATATAGCCTATGAAAACTGCCCGTATCCGCCACAGTAAATCGCCTGAAGATTGCAGCTTTCGCAACAAAGCTTGCTATTCTATTTCTATTCAACAAGTTTCTTCAAGTTATTTAATCCGGCTTCAAAATCTGGCCCTATCAGTTTGTCCATGAACGGGACAAACAACTTGGTGGACACGCTACCCTCGCTGGTCCCTTTCATGGTCCAGGTGATTTTGGTGGCCTTGCCTTGCGGTTCAAAAATGAAGCTGCCGGTCGATGGCTTGCCCATGCCTTCGAAGTGCAGTTCATAATCGATTTGCTGGTTCGAGACTACGTTGGTGAACTTCATGCCACCGTTGCCCTGACTTTTACTCTGCCAGTCCCAGGCCGCATCTTTGCCTGCTTCTGGGCCAGTGAATGTCATGACCATGGCGGGATCGCGCTGGTTCCAGATCGACCATTTTTGCCATTCTTTGGTCGTGACGACCATGGGATAAATTTTTTCAGCTGGCGCGTTGATCACGATACTGCGTGATACGCCGTAGTCGTTTGGCAGTGCAAAGGCAAGGGCGAGAATGATAACAATCAGTGCAAGCAGCGTACCCAGAATGCGTTTTAGTAGTTTCATCGTAATCTCTCCAGTGGAATTGACGGGCTTAAGGCGAAATCATTCTGCGCACATTTGGCAAAAATAACAAGTGTCATGCGGTTTTACAAAGGATTACAGATGACACATCTCTCGTCTATGTTTTGACCGCAGGCACTTCTATACTGAGTTTGTTACAACTACCAAGCTCAAATATGGAAAACACACCATCTCCACGTCGTATCCACCCTTTGCTGGCAGCGGCGGCGGTATCTGTTACCTTGCTGTCCCTGGTCGGTGTCGCCGCAATTACAGGGGTGATCCCCAGCTCGCAAGGGCATGGCAATCCTCAAGATCCGATGGCTTCTGGTAATAGTCTGTCACAGCCAGATAATATGACGCAAAATACGGCGCAAAATGGTACCGTCCCTGGCGACAATATGCATGCTCCTGTGGTTGACCGCTCACCGTATCCGGTTGATGCACCGCGTCGCCATTCAGGCGCGTCACATCAGTCCGCCGCTAATAATCAGCTTGCGTCTGATACCTCCAACGACAGCGTAACGAATAAAACGATTTGCGCGAATTGCGGACGTGTAGAAGCAATCCACACTGTTCAGCAACAAGCCAAACCTAGCGGTATCGGTGTCGCAGCGGGTGCGGTCTTAGGCGGTATTCTGGGTCATCAGGTGGGTAACGGCAACGGCCGTACACTGGCTACGGTTGCCGGTGCTGTCGGCGGCGGTTATGCAGGTAATGAAGTAGAAAAAAGATCCGGCACGAACACGGTTTATCAAGTCAAAGTCCGCATGGATGACGGCAGCCTGCGTACTTATCCGCAAAACGGCTGGCGCGTTGGCGATCGTGTGAAGGCAGTCAATGGTGCACTGGAATCTTTGGGGTAATCAGCATTGGTGCCGCATCAAGAGTTCTTTGTTAGTGCGGTCTTTTATCATGTCTTATTGAATCAAGATTAACGCTCACTTAGCGTACACGACCCACCGCGACATCCCATTGCTGCATCAACTCACTGGCCTGATCGCGGCTCATGGCAGGTAAAAAAGTCCGTTCCATTTGCCACTGTGCCGCGCATTCTTCCACGCTATCGTAGATACCGACACCCAGACCGGCAAGATACGCCGCGCCCAGTGCGGTGGTCTCGGTGACCTTGGGTCGTATCACCGGAATACCTAATAAGTTCGCCTGAAATTGCAATAGCAGATTATTCGCTGCGGCACCGCCGTCAACCCGTAATTCGGTGATCGGCGCGACGGCATCCCTAGTCATGGCCTGCAACAATGCGGTGCTTTGAAACGCGATTGACTCCAGTGCGGCGCGGGCAATATGTGCCACCGTGGTACCACGCGTCAGACCGAGGATCGCGCCTTTTGCGGAGGGTACCCAATACGGCGCACCTAGCCCCGTAAACGACGGTACAAACACCACGCCACCCGAATCCGGCACGGTCGTCGCCAGATCCTCCACGTCCGGTGAATGCTGTATCGCTTTTAATCCGTCGCGCAGCCACTGCACCACAGCGCCACCGATAAATACGCTGCCTTCAAGTGCATATTGGTGCTGCTCGCCAGTCTGACAGGCCGAGGTACTGATAAGGCCATTATGCGAAGTCGCGCAGACGCTGCCGGTGTGCAGCAACATAAAGCAGCCCGTACCATAGGTATTTTTTGCCATGCCGGATTGAAAGCAGGCTTGCCCGAACAAAGCGGATTGCTGATCGCCAGCGATGCCGGCAATCGGAACCGGCTGGTCAAAAATTGTCGCATTGCCGAAGCGATGACTCGATGCATAGACCTCAGGCAAAATCGCGCGCGGTATATCAAAACAACGGAGTAGCTCGTCATCCCATCGACCCTCATGGATATTCCAGAGCATCGTCCGCGCAGCATTGCTGACGTCGCTGACATGCAACTGGCCCTCGCTGAGTTGCCAGGCCAGCCAGGTATCAACGGTACCGAACGCCAGTTCACCACGCTCGGCTTGCTGGCGTGCATCGGGGACGTGATCAAGCAGCCATTTGATTTTGCTGGCGGAAAAATACGGATCCAGAATCAGTCCGGTTTTTTGCTGTATGCGTTCTGCCCAACCCTGACTGCGGAGCTCATCACAATACGCGGCAGTGCGGCGGTCTTGCCAGACAATCGCATTCGCTACCGGCATGCCGGTCTTGCGGTTCCACAAGATACTGGTTTCGCGCTGGTTGGTGATGCCGAGGGCTGCAATCTCACTGGCGGCGATACCACTTTTATGAAGCACCTCCTTGCAGGTCGCCAATTGGCTCTGCCAGATTTCCATCGCATCATGCTCGACCCAACCCGGTTGCGGAAACAGTTGCCGGAACTCTTGCTGCGCGGTCGCCACGATCGCCCCGGCACGGTCAAACAAAATACTACGAGAGCTAGATGTGCCTTGGTCGAGAGCGAGCAGATAGGTCATGGTCAGTGTCTGTGGAGTTGATGGTTTTTGCATTCAACCAGTAAGTGTAAGAAGTAAGTGTAAATCGTGCGAGACACTTTACATGCTGCACCGCAGAATCGATTGTTCGTGGATAACAACACAAATCATAATAAAAAAGCTAGTAATAATAACCAAGTTTGTTATAGTAAATTATCAAGAGTTTTAACAAACTTGATTAAAATGACAAGCCCGACTGACGTGATGCGGATTGATATAGTTGCCGCTGACACTGTAAAGGTGTTGCCACATGCCGGTTTAGTGAATTTATAACGAACAGAAAAGAAAGGGGGACATCATGTTAGAAGCGATCAGTTTTACCTTGTCTGTGATGGTACTTGGCTGCCTGGCTGTCGGTGTGTTGCAGAAAAAACAGCGCCTGCTGAATTTCTCTTACGGCGGGATGATGGCGATGAGTATCATCGGCTGGTATCAGGCGATTTTCCCAACCGGATTGAGCTTCTGGTTTTTTGCCGGAACAATTATCACCGTGGCCGCGATCTGCGCTTTTTTTTACGCGATTTATTCAAACGAAATCATCTGGCAAAAGCAGCGGTAGATAGTGCCAGACCCGCAAGCGCGCGTCAGAGCAATGACGGATGGAGCTTTTTAGGCGGGTACAGCACTTACCGCACAAGCGCTGATGACGTTCTCAAACGAGACGTCAATTTTTCTCTTGTCGTGCGGTGATATAAGTCGATAGGAGTCATATGAGGCGACGTCAGCTTATTGCCCTTTCGCAGCATTCAGACGACGAAGCAAAGCCCGATTGATATCCTTGGTATGACTGTTCCAGCGTTTCATGAGCTGATCGATTTCTGACTGTAACTTGCTGGCAATCGCCGTATCACCGTTGCCATATGCCCAGATGGCGTATTCGGCAGCGACTTCAAAGCCGCCAAAGTGATGCATTGCTGATTCGAACTCTGTTTTGGCATCGGCATGCCGCTCGGCTCCGGCAAATGCCCGTGCGAGTAGCAAGCTGACCTGAGCGGCGCGGAAACCGGCGTCTTTGTTGCGGATCTCTTGCAGATGGCTGATCGCCGTGGCGTAACGGCCACTCTCGGTCAGCGCGCGGGCGGCGCAAAATTTGATTTCCGGGTCGGCAGCGAAAGGACCTTTGAGGCAGGCCTCGTAGTTACTTGCGGCTTCTTCTGCGTTGCCTGTTTCTAGTAAAGCCAAGGCCAGTCGCATCTGATTTTGTGCGGTGGGTGTGTACTCAAAAGCGGTACGGGCTTCGCGCAATTCACGTGTCGGATCCAGCGTTTTTGCCGCTGCGGCAACGACTTTTTTTGCACCGAATTCCAGCCTCGAATTCGGCATATAAATGGCGAAAAAATACACGATACTGCCAAGCAGCGGGAAAGAAAAAAGAATCAGCAGCCAGTAGATTTGCTGGCCCGAGCGGATCGCATGCACAGCAAAAAACAGCGCGACTAAGACATGTAGACCAATACCAAGAAATGGCATGTTTTCTCCTGTGAGACGAAAAAATAAATTGTGGGCGGCGCTGAAAATAAGCCTAGTAGTCAGTCAGGTTGCCTTGGTGGAGTAGACATCAATGGATTTTTGGCCTGGCAAGGCGGAAGGACGCCGCATCGCTGGCGATGCAATGACGACCAAGGCCGCCATGTGGAAAAAGGGGCGATTGATGCTCGTCTGATACCCGCCTGATTCGGCTTGACTGACTGCCAGGGATTGTACCAATTTTCAATATCAGCGACTCACATCCCGTAATCAAATTCCACTTTGCTAATCCGTGTTTTATACGAGGAATACCATTTCTCTTTGCCCAATTGTTGCGCCTCCAGATGGTCGACATTAGCTTTCCATTGTTTGATGGCCTGCAAATCTGCCCAGTACGAGACAGTAATCCCGACTTCTGCACGGGCGGATTCTACGCCCAGAAATCCAGGTTGCTGCATGGCTAGTTTTAACATGGTGTCAGCCATATCGTTATAGCCATCGTCGCCTTCTGTGCGGTTGGACGTGAAGATGACGGCGTAGTAGGGAGGTTGTGGTGTGTTGGCGATCGTGCTCATCGATGTCTTGCTCGTATGTTGTCAGCTCCAGACCTCACCGCCGAAGGTGTCGATCTGTGTCAGGTAGAGCCGCAAATCCAGTTCGTACTGGTGATACTGCGGTTCCATGTAGCTGCATAGTTGATAGAAGGCTTTGTTATGCTCTTTTTCTTTCAGATGAGCGAGTTCATGCACGACGATCATTTTTAAAAATTCTTCCGGCACCTGTTTGAATAAGGTGGCAATGCGAATCTCGTGTTTGGATTTAAGCTTATTACCCTGGACCCGGGAGATGAACGTATGCTGCCCGAGGGCATGCTGGATCACTTTGATCTTGCTGTCGAAATGAACTTTGCTGATCTGATCGCCGTTACGCAGATGGGTGCTCTTTAAATCTTGTACGTATTGGTAGAGCGCTTTGTCGGTACGGATTTGATGTGCGCAGGCGTATTTTTTACGGAGCAGACTGGCTAGCTGTTCGCTTGCGATCAGGTCCTGAACCTGCTGCTGAATTGCAGCAGGATAAGCCGTCAGATAATTGAGCTCCCGTTTTTGCATGCGCCGCCGTGCGTTTTATTTGACTATGGAACTATTTGACTTCAAGTAATTCAATATCAAAAATCAAATTCGCATATGGTGGAATCCGGCCGCCAGCGCCACGCGCGCCATAACCAAGATCTTGCGGAATGATGATAGTGCGTTTGCCGCCGACCTTCATCCCGGCGACGCCCTGATCCCAGCCCTTGATGACGCGACTGGTACCGAGCGGGAAGGTGAATGGTTTATCGCCGACCGAGCTGTCGAACATCATGCCGTGTTGTTTGTCCGCTTTCGGGTCAAGCAGCCAGCCGCTGTAATGCACGGTCACAGTATTGCCCGCAACGGCTTCTTTGCCGGTGCCGACCTTGGTATCGATTTTTTGCAAATCCATTTTTTTCGGACCGGCATCGGCAGGCGCTGCAGTTTGTGCGCTGGCTGGTGCGAGCGCGATGAGGCTGGCGATACCGACTACGAGACTAGTGATGACACGACGGTTCATGAGGCAACTCCTTAAAGTTTATTGCGTAGTTTTGCTTCGAAAGCGATATCGAGTTTGCTGGCTTTTTTCGGTGCTTGCTTGCTGACCCCGTTGACAAAGGCGACAAAGGCATCCAGCTCTAAAGGCTCATTGAGTTTGTCATTGTCGCCGGAGGCATTGGCGAGTACCAGATAGAAGCGTCCGTCGGCAGTGCTGACCATGGAATACGGCGCATTATTACTTCTGTCTTTCAGGCGCATGACGGCCGCACTGGCGCGCGTTGAACGTAAGCTGGCCATTATCTGGCTCCGTAGTTGCGCGTGATTTTTTCCATATTGCCTTCGCGATCAATGTCTTTATTCAGCTCATTAAAGCGGTCGATGCGCTGTTTGTCCATTTTGGCATTGCAGAGCATATACAGATCTACATTACGCCACTTGATGGCGCGTCTGATGTCGCTCCAGAACCCTTGTTCCTGCGCCATTTGCATGCCGTGTAATTCGGACACGATCCAGTAATCGATCCTGCCATTCACCAGCAGACGCGGATTGTCATCATCTTCGCTGGCGAATTCTATCTTGTAACCTTGTCTGGCGAGTTCCAGACCGGTTGCCGCATTTTTATAAGAGCCGATGCTAAAAGCCTTCGCATCTTCAAAGTTTTTTAAACTGCGGGTATCGGATTTTTTGGCGTACAAAACCCAGGTATCCGTCGTCAGCGGACCGACCCATTTAAACAGGGTTTCGCGCTCCGGGGTCCGGCGAAAACCGAACAGGCAGGTGTTCTCTTCGTTCAACGTAGCCTGGTAGCCGCGTGCCAGTGAGGTACTGACGATGCTTGGGGATTCGCCAGCGCGCCTCATGATTTCCATCGCTTTGTCGGTCAGAAAACCTTTAATCTCATTGGTCTTCGGATCGGTATAGGTGAACGGTGCAAATTCCTGAATGATCAGACGTATACTTTCTGCATGTGCCAGTAAGGGCAAGCTGAGCAGCAGGGCTGCCAGTGCTTTTACTTGCGGTTTCATCCTTGAGCACATCGGTGAGTACATCAGTCAGCCTTGTATAGAACGCGCATATGGAACGCGAAATTGGTGAAGGATTATAGGGCAGAAATGAGGCCTTGTCTGTGTCCTTGTTGGCATGGCTTCAGCCGCTTTATGCCGGATTATTCGTGCTTATTCCAGACCCCAGCACAGTTTAAGTAAGGCAAAAACCGCAGCAATCGTTGCTTCGTTCTGGCGTTTTTCCAGGCAGATAAAACTCAGTTCGGTTGACAGGCTGACGGCATCGGCAATCACTAGTCCGTGAGCGTGCGCTTCGCGGATGGCAATCGCGTCACGTAGCAAACTCAGACCGACACCGGATTTAACCAGGTCGAGCATCGACGGCTCCTGATCGACCAGCGCTACTTTGTTTGGCGTCACGTGGTGGTCGGCAAAGACTTTGCTCAACAGACGGTTGTGCGTTGATTCGGGTGGCGTCCATATCCATGGCAGTTGCGCCAGCGCTGCCCAATCCTTACCGGCAACCCGGTTTTTCCACCCCTCAGGCGCAACTACCCGGTAGGTGAAATGAGTCAATGTCAGTGCATGATATTGCGTTTTGCCATCGTCCGGCGGCTGACCTAGATAGAAGCCAACATCAAGCACACCGGCCCGTATTTGCTGGAGGACAGAGCCTGACATGCCGTGTTGCAATCTAGTGGAAAGCTGGGGATAGGATTCCACCAGTCGTTTTAAAAACACGCCTAGCCGCGTGAACTCAGGATCAAGTATGGTGCCGATCGCCAGTTCGCCTGTTAGCGTTGAATGCAGGGTATCGGCGGCTTGTTGAAAATCGGCCATGCTCGCAAGCACCCTTTCGGCGTGGGGCAAAAGTTTTGCGCCGTCGTTGCTCAGGGTCATGCCGCCTGCTGAGCGATGCAGTAATTGCAGTCCCAGACTCTGTTGCAGCGATTTGATTTGCAGGCTCACGGCAGGCTGGCTCACATGCAGGCGTTCTGCGGCCCGCGTCAGGTTGCCCTCTCTGGCGACGGTGACAAAGGCTTTGAGCTGAACGAGATCCATCGTGCGGTCTCCATTATTAGTTAGGACTTAGGCAAAAACTAAAACCACTCACCACAGAGACACCGATACACGGAGAAAGGCAGGAGCAAGCAGTTGCGTGAGATATCGATATCAAATGGACCCGCAAGCAGTATGCGCCTGCTGGCATCAAATGCTTCCAGAAGCCGCATCTAGTATGCTGCTTCAATTGGTAAGGTGATATGGAGATAAGCAATTTGTCGTTTTGCGTAAGTATTATTAGTGTTGCTTATATTGGATTTGATAATAACTCATTGGATTTGGCTTGAACACTGGGTTAGTCTCTATGAACATTTAAAAATTACCTAAAAGGTTTGCTTATGTCCGCCACCCCTTCCTCCCGCTCTTTGATCAAGCATTTTATAAACGGTGTTGTTCATCCGTCCTCTGGTGAGCGTCAGCAAGAAGTGTTTAACCCGGCAACCGGGGCGGTCAGTGCGAAGGTCGTGCTGGCGACGACGGATGATGTGAACGCGGTCGTGGCGGCTGCCAAAGCTGCTGCACCAGCTTGGGCGGAGACAGCGCCGCTGAAACGCGCGCGGGTGATGTTCAAGTTCAAAGAATTGCTGGACCAGCATCACAAGCAGATCGCGACGCTGATCACGCAAGAGCATGGCAAGGTGCTGTCGGATGCGATGGGGGAAGTGACTCGCGGAATCGAGATCGTGGAATTTGCCTGCGGCATGCCGCAACTCTTGAAGACGCAATTTTCCGACAACATCGGCGGCGGTATCGACAACTACAACCTGCGTCAACCTCTGGGCGTGACTGCCGGGATTACGCCGTTTAATTTCCCGTTCATGGTGCCGATGTGGATGGCACCGCTGGCGATTGCGACCGGTAATACCTTTATTTTAAAGCCCTCAGAACGTGATCCCTCCTGCTCTTTACTGATCGCCGATTTGCTTAGACAAGCGGGTTTGCCGGATGGTGTTTTTAATGTTTTGCAGGGTGACAAACTGGCGGTTGACGGTTTGTTGCAGCATCCTGATGTGTCGGCAATTTCCTTCGTCGGATCGACCCCGATTGCAGAATATATTTATAGTGAAGGCACGCGCATGGGCAAGCGGGTGCAAGCGCTGGGCGGAGCCAAAAATCATCTGGTCGTCATGCCGGACGCGAACCTCGATCAGGCGGTAGACGCCTTGATGGGCGCGGCGTACGGCTCGGCAGGCGAACGTTGCATGGCGATTTCTGTCGCCGTTGCGGTGGGTGACGTGGCGGACAAACTGGTCGATGCTTTAGTCCCGCGTGTGAAGGCGCTGATCGTCAAGAATGGCATGGAAGCTGATGCGGAAATGGGACCTGTCGTGACCGCAATCCATAAGGCAAAAATCGAAGGCTATATTGCTGATGGTATCGCCGAAGGTGCCGTGATGTTGGTTGACGGTCGCGGCCTGACGGTACCAGGACACGAAGGCGGATTTTTCCTCGGCGGCACGCTGTTTGATCATGTCAAAGAGGGTATGAAAATCCATCGTGAAGAAATTTTTGGCCCTGTGCTATGCGTGGTGCGGGTACCGGATTTTGCCAGCGCAGTCGAGCTGATTAACCGTCACGAGTTCGGTAACGGCGTGTCGCTGTTCACCTCGGACGGCAACATGGCGCGTGAATTTTCACGCCGGATTCAAGTTGGTATGGTGGGTATTAATGTGCCGATTCCGGTGCCGATGGCGTGGCATTCTTTTGGCGGCTGGAAGCGCTCGTTATTTGGCGATCAGCATGCGTATGGCGAAGAAGGCATTCGTTTTTACACGCGCTACAAATCGATCATGCAGCGCTGGCCTGATAGCATCGCCAAGGGTGCCGAGTTCACCATGCCGGTTGCGAAATAAGGTATTTTAGGGGAGTATCGCTGATTGAATGCCCATACCGCTTTGTTTATAAGCGGAATCAAGCTAATGATACTGATACTCTCCCTTAGTATATAAAATCGTGCCGGACGCTTACTCTGGAGTCAATGTCTATGAAGATCACGCAACTTTGTTCTCATCCGATTATTCAGGCACCGATGGCCGGTGGTGCCACTACGCCTGAACTGGTCGCTGCGGTGTCGAATGCCGGCGCCCTCGGATCGCTCGCTGCGCCCTTGCTGACGCCGCTGGCAATCATTGAGCAGGCGGAGCATATCCGTCGCCTGACTGACAAACCCTTCGCGATTAATTTATTTGTCCAGACGCGACCACAAATTGATTATGCGGCGCTGGAATCCGCAAAACAATTATTGCAGCCGATTTGGATGTCGCTGGGGTGGAATGGCTTGCCGACGCCGACACGCTGGTGCGAGGACTTCGATGCGCAGCTCGACGCCTTGCTGATTGCGCGTCCGGCAGTTGCCAGCTTCACATTTGACATTTTGCATGCAAGCCAGATTCAGCGTCTGCATGACGCAGGGATTCTGGTGGTTGGCACGGCGACCAATCTGGCCGAGGCGCAAGTCTGGCAAGCCATGGGCGCTGATGCGATCTGTCTGCAAGGCGTCGAAGCCGGTGGTCATCGCGGCACTTTTATCGGCAAGCAAGAAGACGCGACCCTGAGCGCCATGGCCTTATTGCAGCAAGTGAAACCGCATAGCCATGTGCCGCTGATTCTGGCAGGCGGCATCATGCATGGTGGCGATATTGCAGAGGCCTTGCAAGCAGGCGCACAGATGGTGCAGATGGGCACGGCGTTTTTGACCACCGACGAGGCGGCGATCCATCCGGCGTATAAGGCAAAGCTGCTGGAGCTGGCTAGCGGTAATACCGTTGAGGGCAAGGAGGCAACCATGCAGACCCGTGCCTTCTCCGGTCGACTGGCCCGCGGCGTGCGGAATCGCTTTATGCAAACCATGCAGACGGTCGCACAACAAGTCCCTGCTTATCCGATACAAAACGCCCTGACCGGCAGCCTGCGTGCGCATGCGGCCAAGACCAATGACACCGAACTGATGTCGATGTGGGCCGGTCAGGGTGCGCATCGCGTGCGCAAGATGTCAGCCGCGAGCCTGATCGCCACGCTGGTCACCGAATTACAGCAACACCAATCAACATAAGAGACTATGCAATCCGCTGGCAAATACGACTACATCATCATTGGCGCAGGTACGGCAGGTTGCGTACTGGCGAATCGCTTATCGCAGAATCCCGACAACGAAGTCTTGCTGCTGGAGGCCGGTGGCAAGGACGATTATGTCTGGATTCATATCCCGGTCGGTTACCTGTATTGCATTAACAACCCGCGTACCGACTGGATGTTTCGTACCGAGAGCGAGCCGGGTCTGAACGGCCGCAGCCTGATTTATCCGCGTGGCAAAGTATTGGGTGGTTGCTCCTCGATCAATGGCATGATTTATATGCGCGGACAAGAGCAGGATTACCAGCACTGGGCAGAGCAGAGCGGTGACGCCAGCTGGCGCTGGGATCAGGTATTGCCGTTGTTTAAAAAGAGCGAAGACCATTATGGCGGTGCCAGCGCAATGCACGGCGCAGGCGGTGAATGGCGGGTCGAAAAGCAAAGATTGTCGTGGGAGATTCTGGATGCATTCCGTGAGGCGGCATCTCAGGTCGGCATCCCGAAAACTGAGGACTTCAACCGTGGCGACAATGACGGCTGCGGTTATTTTGATGTGAACCAAAAACGCGGCATACGCTGGAACGCCTCCAAGGCATTTTTAAAGCCAGCAGCAGGACGCGGCAACCTGACCATCATGACGGGCTGCCAGGTCAAACGTCTGCAATTCACGGACAGTGCGCAGGGCAAGGTCTGTAGCGGCGTAGAATTTATCGGTGGTGGTAGGGAGTGGTCCGCAGAATCCGCCCGCGAAGTCTTACTGGCAGCTGGCGCGATCGGCTCTCCGGCGATTCTTCAGCAATCTGGCATCGGAAACGGCGCCCATTTACACCAGTTGGGTGTGCCAGTGGTACATGATTTGCCGGGTGTGGGTGAAAACCTGCAAGACCATTTACAAATCCGTTCTGCATTTAAAATCAGTGGTGCCAAGACGCTGAATATGATGGCGAATAGCTGGCTTGGTAAGGCTAGTATCGGGCTTGAATATTTGCTCAGACAGAGCGGCCCGATGTCGATGGCACCGTCCCAGCTAGGCGCGTTCACCCGCTCCGATGCGAGTCAGGCCACACCGAATTTGCAATATCACGTACAGCCGTTGACGCTAGAGAAATTTGGCGACCCTCTGCATCCCTTCCCTGCTTTTACGGCGAGCGTCTGCAATCTGCGTCCGACATCGCGCGGCCATGTACGCATCGCCAGCAGCGATCCTTTATCCGCACCGAAGATTACGCCGAATTATCTGAGCACGGCCGAGGACAGAAAAATTGCCGCTGACTCGCTGACACTGACGCGCAAAATCGTTGCTGCACCGGCTTTGCAAAAATATGCTCCAGAGGAAATGAAACCTGGTGCGCAGTTCCGTACCGAGGAAGAGTTAGCCCGTGCTGCAGGCGACATCGGGACGACGATTTTTCATCCGGTTGGTACTTGCAAGATGGGCGTGATCTCGGATACGCAGGCAGTAGTCGACAGCGAATTGCGGGTAGTGGGCCTGCGTGGTGTGCGGGTTGCTGACGCATCCATCATGCCGACGATTACCTCGGGCAATACCAATTCACCGACATTGATGATTGCAGAAAAAGCCGCCAGAATGATACTGGCTGCTGTGCCTGAATAATGTTTCGGTGAGGCCAGTAAATCGAACTTTAAACAGAGATCGAAGCAGAGATCGAAGCAGAGATCGAAACAGACCTATCTTCATGGGACATCTGAAGATACTATGTTTTAATACTTCAAGAAAACACGGATCAAATCCTGTGGTTAGTACTTACAGTAGTTATACCGTATTGTTGAAAACTTGCGGCGATGGGTAATATAAAAGGTGATAAAAACGCGATAAAAATCGCTAAAAAAAGAATAAGAAGCCCCTTTGGTCATTAAAAAATAAAAAGCCAACAGGGTTGTCATAGTGCAGTTCGTAATGAAACTACGCAGGCAAAAAGGAGACCAGATGACCGATGTCATCCTAGAGACAAAGCATTTGACCAAAGAGTTCAAGGGCTTTACCGCAGTAAGCGATGTTAACCTGCAAGTGCAGCGTGGACATATTCATGCATTGATCGGCCCCAACGGTGCCGGTAAAACTACCTGTTTTAATTTGCTCACCAAATTTCTGGTGCCGACCTCGGGACAGATCCTGTTTAACGGTCGCGATATCACGGCAGCCAAGCCGGCACAGATTGCACGTCAGGGCATCATCCGTTCGTTCCAGATTTCGGCGGTGTTTCCGCATCTGAGCGTGATGGAAAATGTGCGGATTGGCTTGCAACGCCAGCTTGGTACGTCTTTCCATTTTTGGAGGAGCGGAGCAAGTCTGGCGCGCCTCAATGATCAGGCGATGGCGCTGCTGGCGCAGGTAGATCTGACGGAATTTGCCGATACGATTACCGTTGATTTACCTTATGGACGCAAGCGTGCACTGGAGATCGCCACGACCCTGGCGATGGAGCCGGAAATGATGCTGCTTGATGAGCCGACGCAAGGCATGGGACATGAGGATGTACACCGCGTGACGGAGCTGATCAAGAAGGTATCGGCAGGGCGCACCATATTGATGGTGGAACATAATATGAGCGTGGTCTCCGGTATCTGCGACAAGATTTCTGTCTTGCAGCGCGGTGCCATGCTGGCGGAGGGGCGCTACGAAGAAGTGTCTAAAAATCCGAAAGTCATGGAAGCTTATATGGGCAGTACCTCAGCCGAACTCGAAGGAGCACACGCATGAGTGTCGCAACTATGTCAGCGGATACCTCCGCGAGTTCTACTACATCCGGTACAACACCAGCGTTACAGATCACGAATTTGCAAGCTTGGTATGGCGAATCGCACATTTTGCATGACGTCAATCTGGTCGTGAATCCCGGCGAAGTCGTGACACTGCTGGGTCGCAACGGTGCGGGCCGTACCACCACGATGCGCGCCATCATGGGATTGACCGGTGCACGCAAAGGCTCGATCAAGATTAATGGGGTCGAGGCAATTGGCCTGCCTACCTACAAGGTCGCTCACCTGGGGGTTGGTTATTGTCCCGAAGAACGCGGCATTTTCTCCTCTTTGTCGACCGAAGAAAACCTGATGCTGCCACCGTCGGTTTCAAGCAAAGATCAGGGTATGTCGATCGATGATATCTACGCGATGTTTCCGAACCTGGCGGAGCGTAAAAACAGTCAGGGTACGCGCTTGTCCGGTGGTGAACAGCAGATGCTGGCAGTGGCGCGTATCCTGCGTACCGGCGCGCGCCTGTTACTGCTGGATGAGATTTCGGAAGGTCTGGCACCGGTCATCGTGCAGGCGCTGGCGCGCATGATTACGACGCTCAAAGCCAAGGGGTATACGATCATTATGGTGGAACAGAATTTCCGTTTCGCAGCACCGCTGGCAGACCGGTTTTATGTGATGGAGCACGGGCAAATTGTCGAAACTTTTGCCGCAGCCGAGTTGCAGGACAAGATGTCGGTGCTGAACGAATTATTGGGTGTGTGATTAGATAGCGAACCAGTTTGGTGACAAGTAAGGGTGGTGGGTAGTTGAGTTAATTTCCGTACTTAGTTTTTGTACTTAGTTTTCATACTATATAAGCAGTTCAAATTGATAAAAATGATTGGAGAAGACACATGAAAACAACATATAAAGTAGCAGCACTGGCGGTCTCTGCCGCACTGGCAACATTATCCGGCACCGCCTCTGCACAGGTTTCTGGCGATGTCGTCAAGATCGGTTTTATTACCGACGTTTCTGGCCTGTATTCCGACATCGACGGCCAAGGTGGCGCTGAAGCGATCAAGATGGCGATTGCTGATTTTGGCGGCACGGTTCTGGGTAAAAAAATCGAACTCGTGACGGCTGATCATCAAAACAAAGCGGATATCGCAGCAAGCAGAGCGCGTGAATGGTTCGACCGCGACGGCGTTGACATGCTGATTGGCGGTACCAATTCCGGCACAGGTCTGGCTATGTCCAAAGTTGCTTTGGAAAAGAAAAAGACCTTTATCTCCATTGGTGCAGGCACAGCGCGTCTGACCAATGAAGAATGCACACCTTATACCATCCACTATGCATATGACACGGTGGCACTCGCCAAAGGCACAGGCTCTGCAGTCGTCAAGCAAGGCGGCAAAAGCTGGTATTTCCTGACAGCGGATTATGCATTCGGCGCATCGTTGGAAGGTGATACTACTGCCGTCGTGAAAGCGGCTGGCGGTACTGTGGCAGGCGCAGTGCGTCATCCGTTGTCGGCATCGGATTTCTCGTCTTTCCTATTGCAGGCGCAAGCTTCTAAAGCGCAAATTCTTGGTCTGGCTAATGCCGGCGGCGACACCATTAACGCGATTAAAGCCGCGAATGAGTTTGGCGTGACCAAAACCATGAAGCTGGCGGGTCTGCTGATGTTCATCAATGATGTCCATTCCCTGACGCTGAACCTGACTCAGGGTATGTATCTGACGGATAGCTGGTACTGGGATGCGAATGAAGAAACCCGCACCTGGGCACGTCGCTATTTCGGCAAAATGAAAAAAATGCCGTCGAGCCTGCAAGCTGCTGATTACTCCGCTACCTTGCAATATCTGAATGCTGTGAAAGCAGCGGGCAGCGATGATACCGATAAAGTATTGGCAAAATTGCGCAGCATGAAAATCAATGACATGTATGCCAAAAACGGCACGATCCGCGGCGATGGCAGCATGATTCATGACATGTATCTGATGCAGGTGAAGTCCCAGTCTGAGTCCAAGTATCCATGGGATTACTACAAAGTGGTACAGACTATTCCGGGTGAACAGGCATTCACGACCAAAGCGGAAAGTAAGTGCGCTGCCTGGAAGTAATTGGGTGTAAGTAAAAACAAGTATGTGCTGAAACCTTTTTCTTCTCATGTCAGCGTATCTCAGCCTGCCGGTCCAGCCAGGGGCTGGCCCCCTTTCCCTTAAGCAAGAGAAGGGGGAGGGGCAGGCAAACGGATTGGCCGGTTTGAAGTTATCCGTCAACCATGTTGTTAACAACGTGACAGATGAGGTGGCAGCAAGAACGCAAATTATGTTGTAGACGGGGGACGCAAATTTGCTTAAAGGTGAGCTTGGGCAGATCTGTTTTATCCGGTCTGCATCAGTTTTTTTGAATCAGCTATCTATCCCGGTTGTTCGGGGTATTTTTCTTTAGAGTGCCATGGAAATATTTGGTATCCCGCTTCAAGCGATGCTCAGCCAGTTGCTGCTGGGGTTGGTGAATGGCTCTTTTTACGCCATGTTGTCACTCGGTCTGGCCGTGATTTTCGGTCTGCTGAATGTGATCAATTTTGCGCATGGTGCCTTGTATATGATGGGCGCTTTTCTAGCATGGATGGGCATGAATTACTTCGGTATTAATTACTGGATCATGCTGATTGCGGCGCCTTTGCTAGTGGGAATCTTCGGCATCGTCATCGAAAAAACTATGTTGCGCTGGTTATATAAACTCGATCATCTGTACGGGTTGCTGCTGACTTTCGGCCTGACCTTGCTGCTCGAAGGTTTATTCCGCTCTTTCTATGGTGTCTCGGGACAGCCTTATTCAGTACCCGATGCGCTGATGGGGGCGACCAATCTCGGTTTTATGATTTTGCCTAACTATCGCGCCTGGGTAGTAGTGGCCTCGCTGACTGTCTGTTTCTCGACCTGGTTTGTGATTGAAAAAACCAAGCTCGGTGCGTATCTGCGGGCCGGTACTGAGAATCCTAAACTGGTAGAAGCCTTTGGCGTCAATGTTCCCTTGATGGTAACCCTGACCTACGGCTTTGGCGTGGCTTTAGCGGCGTTTGCAGGCGTGCTGGCGGCACCGGTGATACAAGTGTCACCCCTGATGGGATCGAACCTGATTATCACGGTATTCGCGGTGGTTGTGATTGGTGGCATGGGTTCTATTCTAGGCTCTATCCTGACGGGGCTTGGCCTGGGCATTATCGAAGGCTTGACCCGCGTGTTTTATCCGGAACTGTCTGCGACGGTGGTGTTCATCGTGATGGCAATTGTCTTGATGATCCGCCCTGCCGGTTTGTTCGGCAAAGAAAAATAATCGGAGCTTTTATGAATAAAAAAATTGGCTACGGCATCGCATTCGCCGTCCTGCTGGCAGCGCCGTTATTGATTTATCCGGTCTTCCTGATGAAGCTGCTGTGCTTCGCTTTATTCGCTTGCGCATTTAACTTGCTGATTGGTTTTACCGGCCTGCTATCGTTTGGTCATGCGGCTTTTTTCGGTGGTGCGGGTTATGTCGCTGGATGGGCGATCCGTGATGCCGGGTTACCGACGGAACTGGGTATTGTCTTGGGCGTGGGTGCTGCGGCTTTGATTGGTCTGGTGATGGGCTTGCTGGCAATTCGTCGCCAAGGTATTTATTTCACCATGATCACGCTGGCGCTGGCACAAATGCTGTATTTCGTTTTTTTACAGGCCAAATTCACAGGCGGTGAGGATGGTTTGCAAGGTGTGCCGCGCGGTAAGTTGCTGGGCACTCTGGATCTGAGTTCTGATCTGACTTTGTACTATGTGGTGTTGGCGATTGCGATTGCCGGATTCGCACTGGTGGTAAGGACGATCCATTCGCCGTTTGGTCAAGTATTGAAAGCGGTGAAAGAAAATGAGCCGCGCGCAATCTCGTTGGGCTACGACGTGGATAAATACAAGTTGCTGGCTTTTGTCCTATCTGCGGCGCTGGCAGGTTTGGCAGGTGCCACCAAAACGCTGGTACTCGGTTTTGAGACCTTGACCGACGTGCACTGGACAATGTCGGGCTTGGTCGTATTGATGACCCTGGTGGGCGGTTTAGGCACCTTGGCGGGGCCGATTGTCGGCGCCATCATCATTATCGCTTTAGAAAACAAACTCGGCGATCTGGGCAACCTGATCGCGGATCTCACGTCGGTTGACTGGTTCCGCAGCCTCGGTGATTCAGTGACCATTGTGACGGGATTGATTTTCATCGTTTGTGTACTGGCGTTCCGTAAAGGCATCGTGGGCGAACTGGGTGCGTGGCTGAGCCGATCGGGAAAAACTAAGACTAGTTAAATTACGGCTGAGTCAGATAAGCAAACAAAAAGCCCCGCACTGTGCGGGGCTTTTTTTAAGCTGCTGTTACAGGAGGCCAGTGATGCGTTTCCTGCTGACTGCTTTTACACCAGGCGTAGAGTGCGTCGTACATCACCATTCCATGTTGTAGCATTTCATGATCGTCACTACAATTCTGCGACAGGCCTAATGAGATTGCGTACAAGCCCGCAGATTGCGGCGTCAAATTCAGTCGTGAGGTGTCGGCTCCACGGACAATCACTGCCAGTTGTTGCAGCGCCGCGTCCTCGAGTTGGTACTTGCCGAGGAAGGCATCAAAACTGCATAAATCATCGACATGTGTCAGTTCCACACCAGGGATGTCGTAAGGAATTGCGCCGGTCTTCGCTGCGGTGCTGACGACTTCACTGGCACGAACATAGAGGAATTCAGGCGCCTTATCGATGAAGCGTGCGATTAACCAGGGACAGGCTATGCGGTCGATCTTTGGACGTTCTCTGGTAACCCATTGCATGTCAGTTCTCCTTGGCTTGTAAAGGCAGTCCTGCCAAACGCCAGGCTTCTATCCCGCCAGTGAGGAAGCACGCATCAAAGCCACGCGCGCGTAAGGACAAGGCCGTTGATCTGCCAATGTCTAGTCCGTGCACGCAATAAATCAATACGGGCTGAGATGGATTGAGCTCCTTGCTCCAATGCCCGACCTGAGACGGGTCACGCCATTGCGCACCTGGCAGCATATCCTTGCCTTCAGCAAAAAATTGCGCCCGCCTTACGTCAATGATTTGCGTCTCAGGTTTTATCTGCTTGCTGGCAGCAACATCAATTGCCCAGACAGCGGCATCCGCCGCAACGGCGGCTCCATACCGCCGATAAATACTTTCCCAGCGAATATTCTGCATAAAGGTATCAACATAAGCAGCAGCTTTCGCACCGAAATCAATGTGATAGGCATGCTCATACATATCGAGTGCCAATACAGGCGTTGCGCCTGCCAGCAATTGTGTATGATCCGCAGCCCAGTGATTCAGCAAGCGACCTTCCCGTGCTGACCATGACAGCAGTGCCCAACCCGAGCCGCCGCCCATGGCTTTGGCTAATGCCGTAAATTCGGTCTGCCATTGACCAACTGAACCGAAGTCTCTTTCCAGAGCGCTGGATAAGCCCGATGAAGGTAATACACCGTCACCTCCCAGTACATCAAAATACAATTCATGCAGATAAGCGGAGTTCGCGGCGATCAGTTCCTCACGCTTTAAACCATTCACCATAAATACGGCAGTCTGATGCCAGTCCAATTGACTAAGCTGATGACGAATTGCGTTGAGACGTTTGACTGCACCCGTGTAATTATTTTGATGGTGACTAGCGATCAGTGTGCTGCTCAGGCCTTTGAGCTGACTCAGTTCAGCTGCAAGCGGGCGTAAGTTCATTTCCATGGTGATGCCTTTCACTATTAATCAATACGTGGGTAAGTGAGTGAATCAGTTTGTCAGCTAGTGCGGAAGTAAGGGATAGATCAACAACCCGAGAATCGCGGCGACAGCGACGACGACAGGTTCCTGAAGTTTTTTAAATTTCCATAACAACACGATCGTCGTCAGTGCAATCAGCGCAGTAGGAATATCAATAATCGAGCGTTTGGCAATCACGATCACAGAGCCAGCAATCGCGCCGATGGCGGCGGCAGTAATGCCATCGACAAAGGCCAGAACGCCGGGGACTTTGCCGTACTTTTTAAAATACGGTGCCGGGATAATGGTGAACAGATAGCAGGGTAAAAACGTCGCCAGAGCCGCAACCGTTGCGCCTGACCAACCCGCCACCAGATAGCCGATAAAGCCAACGGTAATCACCACAGGACCTGGTGTAATCATGGCAACCGCAACCGCATCAACGAATTGTTTGTCAGTCAGCCAGTGGTGTTCTGTCACTACGCCGCCGTACAAAAAGGGAACAATAGCGAGACCAGAACCAAACACGAACGCCCCCGCTTTAGCAAAGAACACGGCGATCTGCGACAGTACTGACAACTCGATATTGCCCAACAGGGCAAAGGCTAGCGGCACTTGCGTTAAACCTGCCGCATGTAATTTGCCCGAACGCAGCCATGCAGGTGGTGCGCGCAAGAACCAGACTAAGACACCGGCGGCAATAAATAACCAGGCGATTTCTGATTCTGTGATCACCGTTACGATGGCAAGTAAGAGATAAATCGCCCATAGCAATTTGTCTTTTCCCACACTCTTTTGCGTCAGTTTTTTTGCACTCATGACGATGATGCCGATGACTGCCGCACCCACACCATAAAATACCGATTGCATCCAGGACAAACCGCCAAAATGCACGTACGCCCAGCCTAGTCCTACCACCATCAAAAACGAAGGAAGTACAAAGGCGATACCCACCAGCGTTGCACCGAGAATACGATAATGAACATAACCCAGATAAATCGCTAACTGTGCCGCCAGCGGCCCCGGCGCAAGCTGCGCTAAGGCCAGCCCTTCTTTGTAATCGTCCTCGGTGATCCATTGGCGTTCACCGACCAGATCCCTGTGCATGTAGCCGACCAAGGCGACTGGCCCACCAAAACCAAGCGCGCCTAAGCGCAAAAAATACACAATCAGTTGCCACAGTGTGTAGCTGGTATCGCTGGTATTGCCCATATGGCTTGGTGTAAGCGATGGAGCCGGATCAGTCACGTGGATTCTCCAGTGCTACTTTGCCTGATTGAAAGCTCGCCAATAAACCGTCAAACACGCTATTCGCCGCCAGCATCAGCTGGTCATCATCGGTGATTGCGGTGCGCATGCCTGCCAGCACGCTTTCTATGCCGACGGACTCCGGTGGCTGGACACCGCCTACATCCAGGTAATGCACTAAAGCACCTAACTGCCGTAACGCTGGGGAATCCAGTCCAAAGCTTTCTAGCAGGACTTCAAAACTGACACGATTCGCCACGTGACTGAATGTCGCCCCGTCGAAATCAAAACTCAACGCATCCGCCGGACAATCGTCAGGCGATGCCAGCCAAAGCAGCCTGGCCTGTGGATCAATAAAGCGACGTATCAGCCAGGCACAAGCAAGACGATCTACCCAAGGACGACAGCGTGTAGCCCAGCTGCGTCCTTGAAAATCACTGATAGTGAGGCGAGTAATCGATCCTGTCATTGCGTGGGGTTCATCCGGAGCCAGGACCCGGGCGATATTGAGTTCCAGTTCTAGTAGGGCAGCATTGGTCTGCGCCTGCGCTTCTCCTGGAAAGAAGTCAATCTCGGCAATTGCCGCAAACGCTTTGCGTAGCTTGCGCGCTTGTTTTAATACGTCTTGCACGGTGTCGCCCGACAGAGTGTCTTGTACTGTAGCGACATCGGCCAGTACCGTACTGAACTCGTCATTGCGTATAAATAAACTGACAAAGTCTGCTGTATCTGGTTCTTCAACACGCAGGACTGATGCCGTCCCTCCGCCAGAGATCACATCTGCGGCAATGACATCCAGCGCTGCTTTGCAGCCAGAACGGTCGGGCATGAGGTAAACGCCATCACGCAAAACGACGGCACCAGAGGTTTTAAGCGCTCGCCATGCACGCATCCTGACGGTGGCGTTCTCGGTAGGGAGGCTGGTAATGAGTAGTATCCATTTCATAAAGTAGATTATTCTACTTATTTGTAGAAATGTATACTATTAAAAATAAAATACCTAATTGGGGGAAGTCTGTACCAGCCTGCGTGCCCACTTGCTCAAGTCTATGTCTGGAGGAAGAAAGAAGTGTGGCAGGTTTTGATACGGCGAGACCGATAACAGGATCCTGTCGGCGATATTGATTACTATTAAAACAGTAATATAAAATCAATTACCGTAATGATGACGGTTGCTTTAATTTTTGAGCCATGTGAAAGCGTATTCAATGATCCGGTCTATTTTCGTCCTTGCTTTATTCTTGCTAGTTGTTGAACCGGCTTGTGCGACTCAGGCGCAAGTGCATATTCTCTATAATCCGACGATGGATTCTGCGTGTTCATTTTTGCGTAACGCTACGATCAAGGATGAATGGAAAGCAGAACTGAGCTTGCGTAAAGCGGAGTTCGAAGGGATCTGGCAAGAGCATGGTCCCCGCATGATTCTGGCTGCTGAGACGATTACTGGTAGGTCTTTTCCTGCGGATATCGATACGCACTTGTCGCTGTGCGATCTGCCATCGCAATCGATGGTCGGTGTCAGTATCAATATGCGATATACATTGAAGAGCTTTACGGCAACACCTGTACCGTTACGCTACAAAGCAGATACTCTGTTCCACGAACTATTGCATGTGTTATTAAGCTCTTACTCCTTGAGTAACTCCAGTTTGCTCGCGCAGCACGCGGCTGAACACGAACGAGTGCGCTCACATCTTCATTTGCTTGCGCTACAAAAAGCGGTCCTGATACAGCTTGGTGAACCCGACATATTGAAGCAGCTTATCGCGATAGACAGCCAGCTTCCCAGCGGCCATTACCGGCGCGCCTGGGACATTGTTAACGCCACTGATACGACGTATCTGAAATACGTCGAAGAGCTCAGAAACTGACCGGTTTTGATCATGCAGGGTTTGGTGGTCGGGCCGATGCAGGGTGCAGAGGCGTTAAGGCAGTCAGAATAGTACGGTTGTACATTGAGCAGCCCTGAGCCGCACTATCCACGCGCCTTCTGGCAGGGCAGGCTGGAGAGGCGCGTCAATACTGCGTGTCCAGCCACCATTCTCATTTTCCGCTTTTTACGTCACAGGCTTTATAGCGCTGCAGCGTAAATCGCGCGGGCATCGGCTAAGCTAACTTCTCTCGGGTTGTTGCCTAGCAAACGGGTCTGCAACATGGCGTCGTTCGCCAGCTGGTCGAGGTCATTCACCGTGACGCCGACTTGCCGCAACTGCGTTTCTATCCCGACCCGTTGCGCCAGTGCTTCCATCGCATGGATCAAGGCTGAACTGCGGGCCTCGTCACTACCTTGTGCGTCTGGTGCAATGATGCTGGCGAGCTCGGCATATTGCCCGGCTGCATTTGGTGCGTTGAAGCGCAATACGTGCGGCAAGACTAGCGAGTTAGACAGACCATGCGGGACATGAAAGATGCCGCCGATCGGGTACGCGAGGGCATGTACCGCGGCGCACGGCGCATTGGCAAAGCACTGTCCCGCCAGCATGGCTCCCAGCAACATGGCCTGGCGTGCGGCGAGATTGCTACCGTTCTTGCAGGCTTCGTCAATATTTCCCCAAAGCAAAGTCAGAGCCTGACGTGCCAGCATATCGGACAAGGGGTTCTTTTTGTGCTTGGTGGTATAGGCTTCAATCGCATGTACCATGGCATCGATACCTGTTGCCGCCGTGACTTTAGTCGGGAGTCCTATCGTCAGTTCTGCATCGAGAATGGCGATGTCTGCATACAGTTGCGGAGCGACTACGCCCATTTTTGTCGTTGCCCCGGTGGTGACGATGGAGATAGGTGTCACCTCAGAGCCGGTGCCTGCTGTCGTTGGAATCTGGATCAAAGGCAGGCGCTGGCCTTTGACGTTGCCGATGCCGTACATACTGCCGAGCGCTTGGGTGCTGCCTGACAAAACGGCAATTAGCTTTGCCACGTCCATGGAGCTGCCGCCGCCAAAGCCGACGACCAGTTCGATCTCTAATTTTTCTGCGTTGCTGACGGCTTGAAGCACTACCGATTCTGGCGGGTCGGCGACTACGTCGGCAAATACACTGACTTGCAAGCCGCGTTGTTCCAGATTCGCCATCGCCGGCGCTATCAGACCAGTCCTTAAAAAGCCTGCATCTGTCACTATTAATACCCGTTTGATCTCCGGATAATGCTGCGTGATGATATCGCCCAATTGCTTGGCAGCGCCGGTCTGGCTGATGAGATAGGGGACGGTACGAAAATCAAAATTATTCATGGTCAGGCTTCTCCTCTTGAGCCTTATTGTAGCAAGACTTGCTATGCTGTTGCCTTGAATAGAATTCAACTATTTGCCATCCGATAAAGATTGGCTTTGCGTAATTATTGTTAAAAATGACAGATATCTTATTGCTTGGTGGTGCCGCCTTTTTTGCTGGATTGGTTGATGCAGTGGTTGGTGGTGGTGGCCTGATACAACTCCCGGCTCTATTCGTCGCTTTGCCGAATGTAGCCCCTGCAACTTTATTAGGCACCAGTAAGCTCGCGGGAATTTGGGGAACCACGGTTGCCGCGCGGAATTATGTGAAGACAGTGAAGGTGCGCTGGGCGATGGTGCTGCCTGCTGCCTTGGTGGCATTCATCTTATCGTTTGCCGGAGCATTTACGGTAACTCATTTGCCGCCGACTTATTTGCGTAAGGCCTTGCCATTCATTCTGGTGGCGGTGGCGCTTTATACATTTAGGAAAAAAGATTTCGGTACGTCCCATACGCCTTTATTTCATGCGGATAAAGAACGTTGGATGGCGATGTTGGTGGGCGGTGGCATTGGCTTCTACGACGGTTTTTTCGGCCCTGGTACGGGTAGTTTTTTAATGTTTTTATTCGTCCGTTTGTTCGGATATGACTTCCTGAGCGCTTCCGCTGTTGCTAAAATCATCAATGTTGCGTGCAATGCGGCGGCTTTGTTGTGGTTTGGTTACAGCGGACACATTATTTGGCAAACAGGTTTAGCCATGGCGGTTTGTGGAGTGTTAGGATCGTTGTCTGGTAGCCGCATGGCAATTAAATATGGCAGCGGCTTCGTCCGAAAGATGTTCTTGCTGGTAGTGCTGGCGCTGATTTGCAAAACAACTTACGATGGTTTTATTAGATAACGATTTGTTTCACGTGAAACAATAATAAAGGGACGGACGTGGCATATTCAGATGCAGTCATATTTCAGCGTACGGATTTAGGTAAGGCAGAAATTAAAAATAAGCAGCATGGCTTGACGCAAAGTGAACGCCTGGTACTGATTATTGCTGATGGCGTTAGCTCTTATGCCGAGTTGAGGGCTAAATTAAAAAGTCTGGTAAAAGAACGATTTGACCGCGCACTGAGGAGTTTGTCGGACAAGGGATTGTTGTATGAAGTGATGTTTCCGCTGGATAATCAGTTGCCTGATATTGTTGAGGCAGATGCGATGGATCGCTTCTTGCGCCAGGAGGATTCTGACCCGGTCTCGGTGCTCTCCTTTCAGCCAGAGGAGGAGTATGGCACTGACGATTTACGCGCCCAGGGCTTAGTGCCCCTGGACGAGGTTGAGGAGGTGGAGGTTGGTGAGCCTGTGCCGCCGTATCCCGATTTGATTGAGAATACGATTGATCGCTTGGAAGAACCGATTATCTATACTCAGGAAAAGGTTTCCACAAGAATTGAGACAGCGCATACACCCGAGCCTGAGCAGGCAGGGCAGTTATCCGAGGTTGATTTTTATCTGCCGCTGACGTTACCGCCCTCTGAGGTTCAAGCTCAGCCTCAGCCAGTAGTTTTGCCCGTAGAAAAATCAGTGCCATCGGAACCAGTATTGATTAAAGAAGTACCGGTCAAAACGATTGTTGCTTCTGAGTCTGAGCCTCATCCTAAGCCTAAGGTTCAAGCAGTAGTTGCCAGTAAATTGCCAGAGCAAACCATAAAAAAACCGCCAGTAGTGATACAAAAATTCCCGGAGCCAAAGCAGCCAAAGCCAGTTGTGCAGGTAAAGAAAAAGACGTCTTTGCTGGATTATCTGGACTCTCGTTATTCTTTGCTGTTAGTGTTGCTCGGCTTGCTTCTGGCATTTATGCCGGCTCTCGCAAAATTTCTCAATAAATAGACTCGCGGATTTCAAGACCTTAAATTAGATGTTTCACGTGAAACATCTAATGATCGATTCGATTGAAATTATTGATCAGCGAAGAATTTAAGCAAAAAACCTCTATAATCGTGCCTCCCTGAGAAATCCAAAAAAAGCAGATATTTCCTATGTATTATCCAAAAGAATTCGATGTCATCGTGGTTGGCGGCGGTCATGCCGGGACTGAGGCGGCTTTGGCTTCAGCCCGCATGGGGCAAAAAACCCTGTTGCTGACGCATAACATTGAGACTTTAGGTCAAATGTCTTGTAACCCGTCTATTGGCGGCATAGGAAAAGGTCACTTGGTCAAGGAAGTGGATGCAATGGGTGGTGCCATGGCAATTGCAACCGACGAGGCGGGTATTCAGTTCCGTATTTTGAACTCGTCTAAAGGGCCTGCAGTAAGGGCAACCCGCGCACAAGCAGACCGGATTTTGTACAAGCAAGCGATACGTAGCCGTCTGGAGAATCAGCCGAATCTCTGGCTGTTCCAGCAAGCGGTGGATGATTTGCTGGTTGAAGGCGACCGGGTGGTTGGTGCTGTAACGCAGGTCGGCATCCGCTTTCGTAGCCGTTCGGTGGTGCTGACGGCGGGGACTTTTTTGGACGGAAAAATTCATGTTGGCCTGAATAACTATTCTGCTGGTCGTGCTGGTGATCCCCCTGCGGTTTCCTTGTCGAACCGTTTAAAGGAGTTGGCTTTACCACAAGGTCGTTTGAAAACTGGTACGCCACCACGAATAGATGGTCGTAGTATTGATTTTTCGGTCATGCAAGAGCAGCCGGGTGATCTCGATCCTATTCCGGTGTTCTCTGTCATGGGCAATGTGGCGATGCATCCGCGTCAGTTGCCATGCTGGATTACCCATACGAATGAGCGTACTCACGACATTATTCGGGCTGGTCTGGATCGTAGCCCGATGTACACCGGTGTGATCGAAGGAGTGGGGCCGCGTTATTGTCCGTCGATTGAAGACAAGATTCATCGTTTTGCCAGCAAAGAATCACATCAGATTTTCCTTGAGCCGGAAGGGCTGACCACCAACGAATTTTATCCAAACGGTATTTCAACGAGCTTGCCGTTTGACGTGCAGTTGGAGTTAGTGCGGTCTATGCGTGGCATGGAGGACGCTTATATCCTGCGTCCTGGCTATGCGATTGAATATGACTATTTTGATCCGCGTGGTTTAAAAACCTCGTTAGAGACACGTCAAATTCAGGGCTTGTTTTTCGCGGGGCAAATCAATGGCACCACTGGTTACGAAGAAGCCGCTGCCCAGGGAATGCTGGCCGGTTTGAACGCCGCCTTGATGACGCAAGGCCGTGATGCTTGGGTGCCCCGCCGCGACGAGGCTTACCTTGGCGTGTTGGTCGATGATTTGATTACTAAGGGTGTGCAAGAACCTTATCGTATGTTCACCAGCCGCGCCGAATTCCGCCTGAGTCTGCGTGAAGATAATGCAGACATGCGCTTGACTGAAATCGGACGTCAGCTTGGTTGCGTCAGTGACGCCCAGTGGCAGATGTTCGAGAAAAAGCGTGAGGCTGTTTCACGTGAAATGGAGCGGCTGCGGTCGACCTGGGTTAATCCGCGTATTGTGGCCGACGCAGAAGCAGAGCGTATTGTGGGCAAAGCGCTGGAGCGTGAATATTCACTCGCGGACTTATTGCGTCGTCCGCACGTGACTTATGCAAATTTGATGAGCATGCAGGGTAGTGAAGGTCAGGCATTAGCTGGTCCGGGCGTCACTGATGATGCGGTGAAAGAGCAGGTTGAAATTCAGGTCAAATATTCTGGTTATATCGACAGGCAGGCAAAAGAAGTAGAGCGTCATGCGCACTTTGAAAATTTAAAAATGCCCGCCGGATTTGATTACCTCGACGTGAGTGGTCTTTCCATCGAAGTTAAACAGAAGTTAAATAAGCATCAACCGGAAACTCTCGGGCAATGCGGTCGCATCTCCGGTGTAACGCCGGCTGCAATTTCGCTGCTTCTGGTGCATTTAAAAAAACGTGGTTTTAAAGGCTTTGCGTCAGCGCCTGAATTGAGTGTTGCAGGTGAGGACATATGAGTGGATTTGATGCCGTTGCATTGAGAGCTTCGTTAGCGGAGGGTGTTAAGGCTTTGCCTCTAACCCTGAGTGATGGGCAGCTTGACCAGATGATTGCCTATCTGGCATTGTTGTCAAAATGGAATAATGTCTATAATTTAACATCTATTCGCGATCCAAAAGAGATGGTGAAGCAGCATGTGCTGGATTCCTTGTCCGCCGCTCCCGCGTTTAAAGATGCCAGCAATGTTCTGGATGTCGGAGCAGGCGGTGGTCTGCCTGGGATGATACTGGCGATTGTTTATCCTCATATCCGTATTTCCATGATCGATACCGTGAGTAAAAAGACGGCATTTTTGAACCAGGCAAAAACCGAATTAGGACTGAGCAACGTCACGGTGTACACCAATCGCGTGGAATCGTTGCAGCTCGCAGACAAATTTGACGTGATCACTTCGCGTGCTTTTTCAGAATTGAATAATTTTATTAACTGGTCGGAGCATTTGCTGGCAGACGGTGGTATTTACATCGCCATGAAAGGGGTGTCGCCCGACCAGGAAATCGAGCGTATGCCAAAAGGTTGGCAAGTACAGAAAATACAGCCTTTATCTGTTCCAGGCATGGATGCAGAGCGGCATCTGGTATTCATTCACAAAATGACTGCTGAGCTTTGATTTCTTTCTCACGTAAGCTTATTTAAAGTGACTATGGCCAAAATTTTTTGTGTCGCCAATCAAAAAGGCGGCGTGGGTAAAACGACGACGACGGTCAATCTTGCCGCAGGACTTGCCAAACTTGATCAGCGGGTTTTGCTGGTGGATCTGGATCCTCAGGGCAATGCCACGATGGGCGCGGGGATCAATAAAGCCAAATTGACCGCATCGATTTATGAGGTTCTGCTAGGGATGTCGGATGTCGCCACGGCACGTCAGCGTTCCGAAGCGGGGCAGTTTGACGTGTTGCCGGCGAACCGTGAGTTAGCCGGTGCCGAAGTCGAAATGGTTGAGTTGGAAAACAGAGATAAACGTCTGCGTGATGCCTTGAGCAAAGTGAGCGCTGACTACGATTTCATTTTGATCGATTGCCCACCTGCTTTATCCATGCTAACGCTGAACGGTTTATGTGCAGCACATGGTGTGATTATTCCTATGCAGTGCGAATACTATGCATTGGAAGGTTTGTCTGACCTGGCGAATACGATTAAAAAAGTATCCGTGAATTTGAATCCCGACCTGAAAATCGTCGGTCTGTTACGCGTCATGTTTGATCCTCGGATGACCTTGTCGCAGCAAGTCTCCGATCAACTGGAGCAGCACTTTGGCGATAAAGTCTTCAAGACGGTGATTCCGCGTAATGTGCGTCTCGCAGAAGCACCATCCTATGGCATGCCAGGTGTGGTGTTTGACCCAGCCTCGAAAGGTGCGCAGGCGTATATCGCTTTTGGCGCCGAGATGGTTGAAAGAATTAAATTGTTAGAAACTCAGTCGGATACAAAGTAATGGCAACGAAAAAGCAAAAGGGGTTGGGACGCGGCTTGGAAGCCTTGTTCGATGGTGCCGGTGATTTTAGTGAGGCTGTGCCAACGGTTGCCGGTGCGCCAAGCAGTCTGCCGATAAGCCAGATGCAAGCCGGTAAATACCAGCCCAGAACCCGCATGGACGAAGGTGCCTTGACTGAATTGGCCAGTTCGATCAAAGCACAAGGATTGATGCAGCCGATTCTGGTGCGGCCAATCGGTCAGACAAATGGCGTTACCCGCTACGAAATCATTGCGGGTGAACGCCGTTTCCGCGCATCGCAAATGGCCGGTCTGGACGAAGTGCCTGTCCTGGTCAAAGATGTCGATGACCAGGCCGCTGCGGCGATGGCCTTGATTGAGAATATTCAACGCGAAGATCTGAATCCGCTTGAAGAAGCGCAAGGCATTCATCGGTTGATCACTGATTTCAGTTTTACACATGAGCAGGCGGCCAATGCAGTAGGGCGCTCGCGCAGTGCGGTATCTAATTTATTGCGTTTATTGAACTTAGCAAAACCGGTTCAAACCATGCTGATGGCGGGCGACATCGATATGGGGCATGCGCGCGCGCTTTTAGCGACGGACGCAGCGACACAGATACAACTCGCCAACCAGGTGGTTGCTAAACGTATGTCGGTGAGAGATGCTGAAAAACTCGTCACTCGCACCACCGCAGAAATGAGCGCGCCAGCCAAAACACGCGACAAAACCGAAAAATCACGTGACATCACTCGCCTGGAAGAAGAGTTGTCTGATTTGCTCGCCACACAGGTTACTTTAAAAATGGGCAGTAAAGGGCGCGGGCAAATGATCATTGATTTTGCCGATCTCGACAGTCTTGACGGCGTCATATTAAAGATTCGCGGTCAATAAAATCGCCACAAACGATGAATATTCTCTTGCTTCCCGGTTTATACAACTCTGGCCCATCCCATTGGCAAAGCCTCTGGGAGCAACAATACCCCAGAGCTATACGGGTTCAGCAACAAAACTGGGATCAACCTGACCGTCAGGCATGGCTGACCGGATTGACTGAAGCCATTAATCAAATTGATGGACCTGTCGTGCTGGTTGCCCACAGTCTTGGTTGTGCACTTGCTGCATGGTGGCTTAGTCTGGGAATGCCAGGTATTGAGCAGAAGGACCGGATTAAGGCGGCTCTTCTGGTCGCGCCACCTGACGTAGAGCGTGTTGAATTTCCGGCAAAAAGTTTTGCTCCTATGCCCAGAACGGCATTCAAGCTGGATGTTCTGGTGGTTGCATCAAACAACGATCCCTGGTGTGATCTCGCTGTTGCCCGAGACTGGGCAACAGCCTGGCATGCTGAATTTCACTGTATTGGTGCAAAAGGACACATCAACGGAGATTCTGGCTTAGGAGCCTGGGAGCAAGGCCAGCATTGGCTTGCCGAGCTGATTAACAAACACTGAAAAGCATCAATGTCTCATTTTGATGCATTGCATCAAACGTTTGACGATAAGATGCACTACCACGTATAATTCCGTGGTTTTGGTTGGCGCGTAGTTGCGTTGGCTCAAACGAGGTGGTGGTTTTTTAGTTCTTATCAAGTACCATCAGCAAAATAAAGAGGAAATAGCATGGCGCGTATCGTCCTGCTGCAACTACTGGCAACGATTGTGGTTGCCGTACTGGCAGCGTTAATCGCTGGCACTTCCTCCGGAATATCCGCATTATTAGGCGGCTTGTGTTGCGCAATTCCCAATGCTTTGTTTGCTGCACGGCTTTATGCCAGTGCCAAAAAGCCCGGAGGCGCGAACCCGATGACATTCTTCATCGGTGAATTTGTCAAAATTGCGTCAACAGTTGCGCTCATGGCAGCAACTGTTTACTTGTACCATGATGTGAATTGGCTGGCGTTCGTCGCTGCCTTCATCTTGGTCTTGAAAAGTTATTTCATCTTACTCTTTAGGCATTGATCATGAGCGCAACTGAGAACGCCCCAACCGCGTCAGAATATATATCCCATCATCTGGGACATTTAACGAATTCGCATATTCCTCAAGAATCTTTATGGGATATGTCCTACGTCAATATTGATACAGTGGTCTGGTCTGTAGTTTGTGGTCTGATCGGTATCGTGGTGATGTACCTGGCGGCTCGCAAAGCAACATCCGGTGTGCCAGGACGTTTCCAATGTGCTGTAGAGATGTTGTTTGAAATGGTCGATAACAATGCAAAAAGTATTGTCCATGGCAACACCAGTTTCATCGCACCAATGGCATTGTCAGTATTCGTCTGGGTCGTTTTGATGAACTCACTGGACTTTTTGCCAGTCGATTTATTCTCACAATGGTTGTTCCCTGCGCTTGGCATCAGCTCAGAAACTCACCACCGCGTTGTTCCAACCGCAGATCTGAATGGTACTCTGGGCATCTCGATTGGCGTATTTGCGCTGATGATGTACTACAGTTTCAAGATTAAAGGCGTCGGTGGTTTTATCAAAGAATTGTTCAGTGCGCCGTTTGGTCCAATGTTGTTCCCATTCAACCTGGCCTTGAATCTGGTTGAATATGCGGCCAAAACTTTCTCACTCGGTATGCGGTTGTTCGGCAATATGTTTGCCGGTGAATTGTTGTTCTTACTGATCGCAGCTTTGCTGGGTGCTTCTGATTCTATCGCTGGTGGTATCGGTCATCTGGTTCTTGGTACGGCCTGGTCAGTCTTTCATATTTTGATCGTACCTTTGCAGGCATTTATTTTCATGATGCTGACTTTGGTGTACATGGGTCAGGCTCACGAAGCGCATTAATTTGAGTTTCAGGTTTCTATCGTTTTTGGTTTTGTTATTTGGTTTGGTATTTTAATTTTTAACTTTTAAGGAGTTTTCTCATGACTAACGTCGCTTTCGTTGCTTTGGCTTGTGGCTTGATTATCGGTTTGGGCGCTTTGGGTGCATGTATCGGTATCGCTATGATGGGTGGTAAATATCTGGAAGCATCTGCTCGTCAACCAGAATTGATGGAAAAACTGCAAGGTAAAATGTTGTTGTTGGCTGGTCTGATCGATGCTGCGTTCATTATCGGTGTTGGTATCGCTATGTTCTTCGCAACTGCAAATCCGTTCAAAGGCTAATTGATTTTCCTTTTCCTACCGCAGACTTTGTCTGCGGAACGATCGATCTGATAAGGAAACAACTATGAATCTTAATCTATCAATGTGGTATCAGGCCGGGGTGTTTTTCATCCTTGCTCTGGTGACTGCAAAATTCATCTGGCCCCCAGTGATCGGCGCCATTGATGAGCGCATGAAAAAAATCGCGGACGGATTAGCAGCAGCCGATCGCGGTCGTGCAGAGATGCAAGCAGCCGAAAAACGTGTGCAAGCCGAATTGGCCGGTGCTCGTGATGAAGGTCAAAAGCGTATCGTTGACGCAGAAAAACGCGCTCAACTGATCGTCGAAGAAGCTAAAAATACAGCCTCCGCTGAAGCCGCACGCATTCTTGCCGCAGCTAAAGCAGAAGCCGATAATCAAGTGACTAAAGCACGTGAAGAATTGCGCGACCAGGTTGCCACTTTGGCAGTCAAAGGCGCAGAGCAAATTCTGAAACGTGAAGTCAACGCATCAGCCCACGCTGATTTGTTGAACCAACTGAAAATCGAGCTGTAATCATGGCCGAACTCGCAACGATCGCTCGTCCTTACGCAGAAGCATTGTTCCGTGTTGCTCAGTCCGGTAACCTGTCCGCTTGGTCGGAACTGGTTGCCGAGATGGCGCAAGCTGCAGCACACCCAGATGTAGTCGCTCTTGCTCACAATCCAAAAGTCTCCGCTAATCAAACAGCTGAGGCTTTCTTGTCCGTGTTGAAATCCCCGGTGAACGACGAGGCGAAGAATTTCGTCAATGTGCTCACTGAATACGATCGCTTAACCCTGTTGCCTGAAATCGCTGCTCAATTTCAAGCTCTGAAAAATGCGCAAGAAGGCGCAGCAGATGCTCAAATTATCAGCGCATTTGAATTATCGGCAGCCCAGGTAAGCGATCTGGCGACAACGCTGGAAAAGAAATTTGGCCGCAAATTGCACCCGACCGTCACAGTGGATAATTCCCTGATCGGTGGCGTGCGTATCGTGGTTGGTGATCAAGTGTTGGATACGTCGGTTCGTGCCAAGCTGCAACAGATGCAAGTCGCCTTAACAGCTTAAATTCGCTGCGTAAATTGCACGAGCAAGTACTGAAACAATTTTAGGAGTTAGTATGCAACTCAACCCATCAGAAATCAGTGAGCTGATCAAGAGCCGGATTCAAGGCCTTGGCACCAGCGCTGAAGTTCGTAATCAAGGTACGGTTATCTCCGTTACCGACGGTATCTGCCGCATTCACGGTCTGTCTGACGCGATGCAAGGTGAGATGCTTGAATTCCCAGGCAACACATTTGGTCTGGCATTGAACCTGGAACGTGATTCCGTTGGCGCCGTTATTCTCGGTGACTACGAGCACATCTCCGAAGGCGATACAGTGAAATGTACCGGCCGTATTCTGGAAGTGCCTATCGGCCCGGAATTACGTGGTCGTGTCGTGAATGCACTGGGTCAACCTATCGACGGCAAAGGTCCTATCAACGCAAAAATGACAGCACCGATCGAAAAGATCGCTCCTGGCGTTATTGCCCGTCAATCTGTTTCTGAGCCTATGCAAACGGGTATCAAATCAATTGATGCGATGGTTCCGGTTGGTCGTGGTCAGCGTGAATTGATCATTGGCGATCGTCAGACTGGTAAGACAGCCGTAGCGATTGACGCTGTTATCAATCAAAAAGGCCAGAACGTTACCTGTATCTATGTAGCGATCGGTCAAAAAGCGTCTTCCGTGAAAAACGTTGTGCGCGCTTTAGAAGCACACGGCGCGATGGAATACACCATTGTTGTTGCTGCGACAGCAGCGGAATCTGCAGCGATGCAGTTCGTTTCCGCTTACTCCGGTTGCGCAATGGGTGAATATTTCCGTGATCGCGGCGAAGATGCACTGATCATTTATGATGATCTGTCCAAACAAGCTGTGGCCTACCGTCAAGTGTCCTTGTTGCTGCGCCGCCCACCAGGTCGTGAAGCATACCCAGGTGACGTGTTTTACCTCCACTCACGTTTGCTGGAACGCGCAGCTCGCGTGAATCCTGACTACGTTGAAGCCTTCACTAAAGGTGAAGTCAAAGGTAAAACAGGTTCCTTGACAGCATTGCCTATCATTGAAACACAAGCAGGTGACGTTTCTGCTTTCGTTCCAACCAACGTGATTTCGATTACCGACGGTCAGATCTTCCTGGAAACTTCCTTGTTTAACGCCGGTATCCGTCCTGCGATTAACGCTGGTATTTCCGTATCACGTGTTGGTGGTGCTGCTCAGACTAAGGTCATCAAAAACCTGTCCGGTGGTATCCGTACTGACTTGGCGCAGTATCGTGAATTGGCTGCGTTTGCGCAGTTTGCTTCCGATCTGGACGAGTCCACACGTAAGCAACTGGATCGTGGTGCACGCGTTACTGAATTGCTGAAACAAGCGCAATACGCTCCTTTGTCGATCTCCCTGATGGCCGCTTCCCTGTTCGCAGTGAATAAAGGTTACCTGGATAACGTCGAAGTGAAGAAAGTATTGGCTTTCGAAGCTGGTCTGCACAACTACCTGAAAACTAGCCACGCAGCATTGCTCGCTAAGATTGAAGAAACCAAGCAACTCGACAAAGATGGCGAAGCCGTTTTAGCCGCAGCTGTTGCTGATTTCAAAAAATCTGGCGCGTATTGATTCTTAACTCGAGCAGAAGGAGTAAGAACCGATGGCCTCAGGTAAAGAGATACGTGGCAAGATCAAAAGTGTAGAAAACACGAAAAAGATCACGAAGGCGATGGAAATGGTCGCCGCATCCAAAATGCGTAAAGCGCAAGACCGGATGCGTGCAGCACGTCCCTACAGTGAGAAGATTCGTAATATCACTTCGAATTTGTCACAAGCGAATCCTGAGTACACGCATCCTTTCATGGTCCAGCAAGATCAGTCCAAGAAGGTCGGACTGATCGTTGTGACGACAGACAAAGGTTTGTGCGGTGGCCTGAATACGAACGTATTGCGTTTGGTCACTAGCAAGTTGCGTGAACTCGAAGCGAAGGGTTCAAAAATTGAAGCGGTCGCAATTGGTAATAAAGGTCTCGGCTTCCTGAACCGGATTGGCGCTAAAGTCGTGTCGCACGCAGTGCAACTCGGCGATACACCGCATCTGGATAAACTGATTGGCCCAGTGAAATTGTTGCTGGATGCATATCAGGACGGTAAGTTGGATGCAGTCTACCTGTCTTACACCAAGTTCATTAACACCATGAAGCAAGAGCCGGTGCTGGAGCAATTATTGCCCCTGACGGCCGACAAACTGGCAGCAGATAAAAATACCCATACTTGGGATTATATCTACGAGCCAGATGCAAACGCGGTGATTGATGAATTGCTGGTACGTTATGTGGAAGCGCTGATTTTTCAAGCAGTGGCAGAAAACATGGCATCTGAACAATCGGCTCGTATGGTAGCGATGAAATCAGCCAGTGATAATGCAGGTAATGTGATTGGTGAACTGAAATTGGTTTACAACAAAACCCGTCAAGCTGCGATTACCAAAGAGCTTTCCGAGATCGTCGCCGGCGCGGCAGCGGTCTAAACGAATTTTAATATTATTGAAGGAACGAACATGGCTAATGGCAAAATCGTTCAGTGTATCGGCGCTGTTGTGGACGTTGAATTTCCACGTGACGCGATGCCTAAGATTTACGATGCCTTGAAAATGGAAGGCTCCGAACTGACATTGGAAGTTCAGCAGCAATTGGGTGACGGCATTGTCCGTACGATTGCTCTGGGTACTTCTGATGGTCTGCGTCGCGGCATGATGATTTCGAATACTGGTAAACCTATCATGGTACCAACCGGCAAAGCAACGCTGGGTCGTATTATGGATGTATTGGGTAATCCAATTGATGAATGTGGTCCGGTCAGCCGTGAAACTACTGCATCGATTCACCGTAAAGCTCCGGCTTACGATGAACTGTCACCATCGCAAGAATTGCTGGAAACCGGCATCAAGGTGATTGATCTGGTTTGCCCGTTTGCAAAAGGCGGTAAAGTTGGTTTGTTCGGTGGTGCGGGTGTGGGTAAAACCGTCAACATGATGGAACTGATCAATAACATCGCTAAAGCACACAGTGGCTTGTCCGTGTTTGCCGGTGTGGGTGAGCGTACTCGTGAGGGTAATGACTTCTACCACGAAATGGCTGATGCAAAAGTAGTTGATCTGGAAAATCCAGAAAACTCCAAAGTAGCGATGGTGTACGGTCAGATGAATGAACCACCAGGTAACCGTCTGCGCGTTGCTTTGACTGGTTTGACGATTGCTGAAGGTTTCCGTGACGAAGGTAAAGACGTGTTGTTCTTCGTCGATAACATCTACCGTTACACACTGGCCGGTACTGAAGTATCCGCGTTGCTGGGTCGTATGCCTTCCGCTGTGGGTTATCAACCTACACTGGCTGAAGAAATGGGCCGTCTGCAAGAGCGTATTACATCGACTAAAACTGGTTCGATCACATCGATCCAGGCCGTGTATGTTCCAGCCGATGACTTGACCGATCCATCTCCAGCAACCACGTTTGCTCACTTGGATTCCACCGTTGTGTTGTCCCGTGATATCGCTTCTCTGGGTATCTACCCAGCGGTTGATCCACTGGATTCGACATCACGTCAGCTGGACCCGCAAGTAGTTGGTACAGAGCACTACGAAACAGCTCGTGCTGTTCAAGGTACTTTGCAGCGCTACAAAGAATTGCGCGACATTATCGCGATTCTGGGTATGGACGAGTTGGCACCAGAAGATAAGTTGTTGGTAGCACGTGCACGTAAAATGCAACGTTTCCTGTCTCAACCTTTCCACGTTGCTGAAGTATTTACCGGTTCCCCAGGTAAATACGTGTCACTGAAAGACACGATCAAGGGCTTCAAAATGATCGCTTCCGGTGAACTCGATCACCTGCCAGAACAAGCGTTCTACATGGTAGGCACTATCGACGAAGCAATCGAAAAAGCGAAGAAAATGGCTGCGTAATATAAGCCTTAGGGTGTGACAAGCTGCGTAGTTACATAACCACGAGTTACACCCTTCGTTTTTTGATCGAATGAAAAGGTCCGATATGGCACACACTATTCACGTTGACGTGGTTTCCGCAGAAGAGCTGATCTTCTCCGGTGAAGCCGAGTTCGTCGCGTTGCCGGGTGAGGCTGGTGAGTTGGGTATCTATCCAAAGCACACGCCATTGATCACTCGCATCAAGCCAGGTGCGGTGCGCATCAAGATCACAGGTCAGGCAGAAGATGAGTTTGTCTTCGTCGCCGGTGGCTTGCTTGAGGTGCAACCGGATGCGGTTACCGTTTTGGCCGATACTGCGATTCGCGGTAAAGATCTGGACGAGGCAAAAGCGAACGAAGCGAAGAAAATGGCAGAAGAAGCCTTGGTCAATAAAGATTCTAAAATTGACTATGCGCAAGCACAGGCTGAACTCGCAGCGGCAATAGCGCAACTGGCGGCAATTCATAAATTGCGTTCCAAGCGTTAAAGTTAAAGCAAGCTGATTGATACAGGACGTAATCATCTCATTCAGTCAGCACGCAGTACAATAAAAAGGCAGCTCAGGCTGCCTTTTTGTTTTCTTTTGCGCTTAATCACGAGCAGACCACATTTTGCGGAGCTTACATGATGTCAGAGCAGGCACAGATTACGCAATTACTACAGCATAGCAAGGTCATTGCCATTGTCGGTATTTCCGCCAATCCGCAACGGCCTAGCTATCAGGTTGCCGCTTATCTGCAAAGTCATCATTACACTTTGCTGCTGATTAATCCGCTGGAAGCCGGTAACACGATCTTAGGTTTGCCCTGTTATGAGAGCCTGACCCAGGCCATACAAAAAACAGCTACCCAGATCGACATAGTCGATTGCTTTCGTCGTGCAGAGTTGATACCCGACATTATTGAAGAAGCGATTTTTGTGAACGCCAAAGCGGTCTGGATGCAGCAAGGCATAATCAACGATCTCGCTGCGAATACAGCACGCAATGCCGGTCTCATGGTCATCATGGATCGCTGCATCAAAATCGACCACATGCTGTTATCCTGAATAAGTATCAAAGTCCACCGGAGTCTCCATGAGCGTCAGTCAGTTATTTCGCAGTAAAGAAAAATTGGTTTTGCAGGACGACAATGCCTCACTAAGGTTGATGCCTGGCAGCAAAGACGCCAAGCTCGACAGTAAAGCTGCCGATAAGCTCGCTACGATAAAGATCGCGGAAGATCTCGCGGTCATGCAAGAGATACTGTACGCAGAGAAAAAGCATAAATTGCTTATTATTTTGCAAGGCATGGACACCTCTGGCAAAGACGGCACAGTACGCGGCGTATTTGGTCAGGTTAACCCCCTCGGTGCACGTACGGCGGCATTCAAGGCGCCGACGACGGTAGAAAAAGAGCATGACTACTTATGGCGGATTCATCAGCAAGTCCCGGCTAATGGAGAAATAGTGATCTTCAACCGCAGTCATTATGAGGACGTGCTGATTACTCGCGTGCATGACTGGATTGACGATGCCGAATGCAAACGACGGCTCGCACAGATTCGGGATTTTGAAAGAATGCTGTCAGAAACTGGGACGGTCATCCTCAAATTTTTTCTGCATATCTCAGCCAAAGAACAAAAAGAACGACTTGAAGAGCGTCTAGCTGATCCGGCTAAAAATTGGAAATTCGATCCGCAAGATCTGGTCGAGCGCGGCTTTTGGGACAGCTATCAACGTCAGTACGAAAAAGTGATTATGGCAACCGATGCCGATCATGCTCCCTGGTATGTGATTCCAGCAGATTCTAAAACTCAGCGCAATCTTGCCATCGCTAATATCGTGCAGGAGAAATTAGTCAGCCTGAAGTTAAGCTATCCGCCAGGCAATCCGGAATTAAGCAAAATCAAGGTGGTCTGAGCCATGCCGGGTGCCTATCTGGCTGAGCTGATTGCATTACCTCTGCTACCGTTGCTGAGTTGGCAGGGCAAGCGAACCAGAGCAAATACACCACGCCTGCCCGAGGCAAGCGGATCGCCCCACGGTCTTTGCACGTTCACCGGGGCTAACAATGCAAACGACCAGACTCTGCGGCTCATCAGTATCGGCGAATCGACGGTTGCCGGTGTGGGCGTAGATACCTATGAGCAATCAATTACCGGACAATTTGCACAGCAATTATCGGCTCAGCTAAAAACCAATGTCGCCTGGCAGGCGCTGGGTAAAAATGGTGCAGATATCGCCGAAGGAATCGCGACCTTGCTACCGCAATTGCCCGACGCATCCCCGAGCCCTGACATTTTGCTGATCGCCTTTGGTGTCAACGACACGACGGCCTTCAGATCGAATACGGCTTTTCGCGCGAACCTCACGCAATTGATCGATGCACTAGAGAAGCGTCTCTCACCCAAACTTATCCTGATTTCCGGCGTACCGCCTATGCATGCGTTCCCGGCATTGCCGCAGCCCTTGAGGATGGTACTAGGGCTTAAAGCCCGGTCACTGGATAAAGTGGCTCGTCAGCTTGCTACAGAGCGACCAGGCTTGCTACATGTACCCACCGATCTCGATATTCAGGATACGACTTTGATGGCGCACGACGGCTACCATCCATCTGTTAAAGGCACACAGGCATGGGGATTGCAATTGACAAATGCTTATTTAAACGCGCAGACAAACCGAGCAATAAATAGCGGAAGAAATCCTTGAGAGAAGAAACTTATACACATTCTGAATAAGTAATTTATTTTCATAAATAGAAGCTATCACAATAGTTCAAAGGAAATAGTGAATAAAAACAAGGTGTTAAATAGCAATATTCACCGCTTACTTTATTACTGGTATTGCCAGGCCAGCTTGAGTAAATCTATCCACAAAGTTATCCACAGTTTCTATGCTGAAATTTCTATGAAAATCAGCCTCGTTTTCAAGAGATTGTGTCAGATCAGATGCCAGCATCCTGTGCATAGGCGATAATGTCGGTTTACCGCAATAATTCTGCCCGCTAGTCCAAACCTGTCGCACATCTGGCATGGACTTTTTTAGTTTTTAGCGACGATCTGCGCCCGGCATTCCCGTATCTGTTTTATCGAAAGTATTTATGTCCACACCCTTTGCCGTACTTAAGAACGACACGTTTCTCAAAGCCTTGTTACGCCAGCCGACCGACTACACGCCTTTATGGCTAATGCGCCAGGCGGGTCGCTACTTGCCTGAGTATCGTGCCACGCGCAAAGGTGCCGGATCCTTCATGAGCCTGGCAAAGAACCCTGATTTCGCGACCGAAGTCACGATACAACCGCTAGACCGTTTCGAGCTGGATGCTGCAATCCTGTTCTCCGACATTCTGACGGTGCCGGATGCCATGGGCCTCGGCTTATATTTTGAAGAAGGCGAAGGACCTAAATTCGAACGTCCGCTCAAAGACGAAAAAGATGTCCTCGCCTTAAAAGTACCGGAGCCAGGCAGCCTGCAATATGTGTTTGACGCCGTCACCCAAATCCGCCGTACCCTGAATGGCCGCGTTCCCCTGATCGGCTTTTCCGGCAGCCCGTGGACACTCGCTTGCTATATGGTCGAAGGGCAGGGCTCGCGCGAGTTCCACACCGTCAAAACCATGATGTACAAGCGCCCCGACTTGATGGAGCACATCCTCAAAACCAATGCGACCGCCGTTGCCAGCTACCTCAATGCGCAGATTGATGCCGGTGCCCAAGCCGTCATGATTTTCGACAGCTGGGGTGGTGCGCTGGCAGACGGTGCCTATCAGCGTTTTTCACTGAACTACATGCAAGACGTCGTCAATCAGTTGCAAAGGGAAAAAGACGGTCAGCGGATTCCGGCGATTGTCTTTACCAAAGGTGGCGGATTATGGCTGGAGCAGATTGCTGGCATCGGTGCCGACGCGGTCGGTCTTGACTGGACCGTGAACCTAGGACAAGCCCGCGCCCGCATCGGTGACAAAGTCGCCCTGCAAGGCAATCTCGACCCGGCCGTATTATTTGCTGATCATGACCAGATTCGCCAGCAAGTAATCAGCAGCCTGCAAGCCTACGGCACACCTGGCACAGGTCATGGTCATGTGTTTAATCTGGGGCACGGTATCTCGCAATTCACGCCACCGGATGCGGTGAGTGTGCTGGTCGATACCGTGCATGAATATAGCCGCCAGCAGCGCCAAAATATAGCGTAATCCACAAATCAGGCTCATATCAGGGATGGTAAATTCGCCATCACAAAATGATAAGTCTCGGGATCGCTTGATATTTCGTCATGGTGCTATGCAACACCTACTATTCATGCGCCTGCCAGCCCATTATCGCTGGCAGAACCAATGAAATAGACGCAACAAAATCCTCATTTACATGCACACTTTTCGTTAGTTATGCACAAATATGAGGAGAATAAAAAAATCGCGAAAATTTATTTTCAAGACTTTATGTGCTTTTGCAAGTCATTGATTTTAAAAGAATTTATTTTTGCTTTTAGAATGGGCAGTTTATTGAAACCCGCATAAAACCTAGCGCAAAGCCATGTCAATACACCTTTGTCCACAAAGTTATCCACAGAATCTGTGGATATGTCAAAAAGCACTTATGAAACCGTTAGTTAGCGCACATCCTCACGAGTTACATTAAGTTCGTGGAACATTGCATCCTCCAAATCGTGCTTGACACGCCCCTCGACACCAGCTTCGATTATCGATGGCCGTTGCGCGAAACTGGGGCGGATATCGGCGCCTCCGCCACGCCAGCCACGCCCCAAATTGGGCAGCTCGTGCTGGTCCCGTTTGGTCGCCAGGAAGTCATGGGACTGATCGTCGGCATCAGCGATCACACCGACGTCCCCGCGAACAAGCTCAAAGACGCGCTCGAAGTCCGCACCCAGCTCACGCCCTTGCCCGCTGTCTGGCTGGACCTGTGCCGCTTTGCCGCCGATTACTACCAGCGCCCGCTGGGCGAGGTTGCCTTGCCCGCCTTGCCAAAGAACCTCCGCGCTGCCAAAGTCAGCTCACTGGAGCGCAATCTCAAAAAAGTCGCCAAAGACGCCACGCCACAAGACAGCAGCCCCAACCCAGAACCCGCGCTCAATGCCGAGCAGCAACTAGCGGTGGATGCGATCGCCAGCGCCCGGAAGTTTTCCCCGCATTTGCTCTACGGCGTTACCGGTAGCGGCAAAACCGAAGTGTATTTACAGGCAGCCGCCAAAGTGCTGGCGCAAAGCCCCGATGCGCAAGTCCTGATTTTGGTGCCAGAAATCAACCTCACACCGCAATTAGAGAACCACCTGCGTCAGCGTTTTTCGGGCATCCAGATCGCCACTTTGCATAGCGGCATGGCCGAAGGCGAGCGCGTACGTCACTGGCTATCCGCGCATCTCGGCCAGGCGCGCATCATCCTTGGCACCCGTCTGGCGATTCTCGCATCGCTGCCACAACTGAAAATGATCGTGATCGACGAAGAGCACGATCCTTCTTACAAGCAACAAGAAGGCCTGCGCTATTCGGCCCGCGACCTTGCCGTCTGGCGCGCGCGTCAGCTCGATATTCCCGTTGTACTCGGCTCCGCCACGCCGTCCTTAGAAAGCTGGTTGCACGCCAAAACCTTGCGCTATCGCAAGCTCAGCCTGACCGAGCGTGCCGTCAAAGACGCGGTATTACCCGTCGTCAAGATCATCAACACCGAACACGAAAAACCCAGCGAAGGCCTGACGCAACGGTTAGTCACCTCTATCCGCCTGCGTTTAGAGAAAGGTGAGCAATCACTACTATTTCTTAACCGGCGTGGTTATTCACCCGTCATCGCCTGCGATGCCTGCGGCTGGATCAGCAACTGCACCCGCTGCACGGCGCATCTGGTCATGCACAAACTTGATCGCAAATTGCGCTGCCATCATTGCGGTTTAGAACAACGCATCCCAAGATCCTGCCCGACTTGCGGCAATATTGACTTACAACCGCTCGGTCGCGGCACCCAGAGAATTGAAGAAAGCCTTGCTCAAATTTTCCCTGAGGCAAGAGTATTTCGTATCGACGCCGATTCAACCCGGCTCAAAGGCAGTGCCGAAGCTGCCTTCGACACCGTGCATCGCGGCGAGGTCGACATCCTGATCGGCACCCAAATGGTCGCCAAAGGCCATGACTTTAAAAACCTCACGCTGGTCGCCGCGCTCAATCCCGACTCAGCCTTGTTCTCGCAAGACTACCGCGCCAGCGAGCGCCTCTTCGCCCAGCTCATGCAAGTCGCTGGACGCGCCGGACGTGCCGCCCGTAAGGAAGGCGGCAACCTCAGCGAAGTCCTGATCCAGACCCGCTACCCCGACCACCCGCTGTACCACGCCCTGATGGCGCACGACTACGACAGCTTCGCCAACGACCTGCTCGAAGAACGTGAGCAAGCCAGCATGCCGCCATTTATTTACCAGGCCTTGCTACGTGCCGAAGCCAAAGAGCTGCAAATCGCCCTCGACTTCCTGCATCAGGCCGCCGCCCTCGCGGTCGATCCTGGCATTACCGTCAACGACCCCATCCCCATGACCATGACCCGCGTCGCCAACGTCGACCGCGCCCAGCTACTGGTCGAATCCACGTCCCGTCCCGCCTTGCAATATTTCGTCAAAAACTGGATCACCGACCTGCGCGCCCTGAAATCCCGCGTCAAATGGTCGGTCGAGATTGATCCGGTAGATATTTAATTACAGGTTTTAAATTGACCTGGCCTGGCGCGCAATACTGGCGCGGGTCTTCAGGCTCATGGCTGGAAACCCGCATGAACAGTGCGGCTTGAGGCCGGTTACGTATACCATGATCATCATGCCTTTTTGACCTCACCAACCGCTATGCGTAGAATGCCATGCACAGCAGCGATATCTCGGTGATCTTCTAATAAGCTTCCAATGAAGTTGCGACCAGTTTGCAATAAGTTGGCAACGAGCTTGCACTAACCAAGCGCTGCCGCTCAATCATACGCACATGCCAACGCAGTTCAGCAATGAGAGGAGACGCATCATGCCAGCGCTTGATCACATCATCATGAAGGTCAACGACCTCCAGAGCAGCATCGCCTTCTATACCGAGATTCTTGGATTTACCGCCGAGGGCACCGACGGCCCGTTCACGCTGATCCGGGTGAACCCCGAATTTCAGATCCAGCTCGCCCCATGGGGAACCCCCGGCCTGGAGCACTATGCATTTGCGGTCTCACGCGACGATTTCACCCACATATTCCAGCGCATCCAATCCGCCGGTATCGCCTACGGTCCCACATTCCACGCCGTCGGGACGAACACCGGACCCGGCGAAGAATCCGGCGCACGAGGCCGCGCACCAACGCTGTATTTCAACGACCCAAACAAGCACCTGCTAGAAATCAGAACATACGAGGAATAGTTAGGTCGCGTAGTCACCGGCGTACAAATCTCGTTGCACCGTGTGTGTCCAAGTGCCTACAACAAAAAGAAAGCATCAGCATTCGCTTTTGAGACGCTTACATCCGTCTTGCTGATTTTGCACCAACATGTTAACGTCGGTTTTTTTACTTTTAAACAAGTCAGGCGTCATGTGTATGCGCCCAGAGAGAGTCATGAATTCACGTCCTCCATTCATCGTGTCGACTGACGATTTGCCAGAACGTAGCCACGTCTATCCGCAAAGCGACGAGGAGATGGCGCCTGTTCGTGCCGTTGGCCGCGCCGCAGGCCTGGTCCGCATTGGCATCAACCTACAGCGTCTGCCACCCGGCAAGCGTTCTTCATGGCCTCATGCTGAATCAGATGAGGAAGAGTTCGTCTACGTCATTGATGGCGAGGTCGACGCCTGGATAGACGGAGAACTTCATCCCATGCGCACGGGTGACCTGGCAGCGTTCCCCGCTGGCACGGGGATTAGCCACTGCTTCATCAACAACAGCGAGAAAGACGCGTTACTCCTGGTCGGAGGAGAACCCGCAAAGCCCACCAATCGCATTGTCTATCCACTCAACCCCTCGCGCCGCGCAGACCTCAAGCCAGCCGACTGGTGGCACGATGCACCGTCAAGAGAGCTTGGAGATCACGACGGCCTGCCAGACCAACTGCGTGCTTCAAGGCTATTGGGTAATGATGTCTAATCCTTTTTCAGCACTGATGCACTCCGTCATTCAATTTAGCGCTACGGGAAACAAAATGCAAAATGCAATGGGCTCGCTGTGAATATTCGAGTCGTCGCTTTAAGAATTCGGTCTAGCAAAGAAATAAAAGCCGGAATAGCCATACGCACGCCTAGTCATCCGTTCACCATTACCTCAGATCACAGGAAAAATTAATGAAACTATCTGTCACCGAAGAGCAGCAACACGAGATGCGCCACGCCCACTATGATGGCGCGCCTGGCGTTTTGGTATCTGGCTTAGTGTGGATTGCCGCCACATTGGTGTGCTATCAGCTCGGGATAAACAAGGCTGTATGGACTCTTCTCATCGGCGGGGTATTTATTTATCCCATGAGCCTCCTTGTGACAAAGGCGATGGGGCGTCCCGCGAAGACAAGCAAAGACAACGCATTGAACCAGCTTGGCATGGCGTCGACAATTTGGCTGATCCTTTGCTGCGCGATGGCCTATGGTCTGTTCCTGCTAAAGCCAGAATTATTTTTTCCCGCAATGATGGCAACGATTGGAAGCCGTTACCTGATCTTTGCCAGTATGTATGGCAGATCAATTTTCTGGGTGATGGGCGTGAGCCTGATTGTTACTGCAAATCTTGTTTTGTTCTTAGCGATAACGCCCGTTGTTGCCGCAGGACTCGGCGGATTGATTGAAGTGCTATTTGCTTTCCTCGTGTTTTCAAAAGCGACTAAGTCAGCCGTTTTATCATGAGATCAAGCGGACGCCCGGTGTTGTTCCTCGCTCAAACCAACATGAGCGGCGGGCACCGCTTATGTCGTCGCCAGACCTTTGGAGAACCTATGCAATTTATTCGAATGGTAACGCTGGTAGTTCTTGTCACCGCAGCGCAGATTCCTGCACAAGCAGTCGCCCAGACTCTGGGTTACTCCGATGCAGATAATCCAAGTCAGGCGGTAGGGATGATGAAAACCAACGTCTTTTCGGCTCAGGTGTTATTGCGTGAGTGCTCGGCACGATTGCCGGATCAAGCTGTTGAAATGGCTGGTCAGCTAAAGCGGTGGCAGACGGCGGAGGCGCACGACATCGAGAGAGCTGAACACTATTGGGCTGAAATGGCCGAGAAGCAGCCTGCACTGCGAGAGCAACTCATGCAGACCGAAGCTTACCTAAAGGGAAATTTTACCCTGATCGAGAAAACGAATCCGCGCAATAAGGTCTATGCCGTGTCCATCTTTTGCCATCAGCATTTCGCTGACCTGGCGTCTGGTATTTGGCGCAAGCGAACTCCACGCCTTTACCAATTATTAGATCAGGCGCCATGAGGTCCGGTAAGCGGTTTTGTTGATGGTGCTGCTGCCGCCTTACGCGGTGAGGTTTGCGGCTTAAGCTTGATGTCAGACGCTAATGATGTTTTCAGTTGGCCTGACGCTTATATTGACTCACAACTCAATTGATAAGGACATAAAATATTATGCGCATAAGACTTAACATGTACCTTCTGGAAATAGCCGTCGTATGCATTGGGATTTTCCTGTCCGTTGGTGCATATTTTGTTGGCAAATATGTGCTTCGTATTCCGCCTGCAGAGTTGACTTACGTGTCCATAGCCGTATCTGGATTTCTATTCGTTTTGGGCCATGTCTATAGCCGTCTCAAAGATAGACGAGACGGGAAGAGAAAGCGAGCCCAGGAACTTTTCCTCGAATGGCATTCCAAAGATATACGCGATAGTCGAATCTTCGTAAGTCGCTGGATTGAAGCCAAGGGGGAGTCAAATCTTCAGGCACTCAGAACTCTTGAGAATCTGGCCACACGGGCATACATCGACGGCGAAGGTCGACCAAATACATCAATAGATAAGCATCCGTTAGATGACCCGGAGGCGAAGGAATTCCACTTTTTTACAATCTATCAATTCTTTGAGAGATGGGCTGCCTTGATCGATCAATATGACATCGACAAGGATCTAGCGAATCGCTATATGTCGTCCTATAAGCCGTGGTATCTGTCCACCTTTGTAAACCACTGGTACAGATTGGAAAATGACCAATGGATCAAGGCAAGCCTTCGCAATATTCTCCTTAAGGTTTTTGCAGTCCGCGTTGATACCTAATCCTATCAACCTGACTTCCGCTGACAGGTTAGTACGTACCTCATAAATACCCACTGCTTCAACTTAACCGCATTCAGGAGACTTACATGAAAAGAGTCACAGGTATCGGAGGAATTTTCTTCAACGCGAATAATCCGGTCGAGTTGCGCGCCTGGTACAAGCGGCACTTGGGTATTGACGTGCAGGACTGGGGTGGTACCGCGTTCACCTGGGCTGATGCCGCGGGCAATCCGACAAACGGGACGACGGTGTGGTCTATCGGTGCCGCTGATGGGGCGCACTTCGCACCCAGCAAGTCGGCCTTCATGATCAACTACCGCGTCGATGACCTGGACGCTGTGCTTCAGGCGTTGAGGGATGAGGGATGCAATGTGTTGGAGAAGGCGGACGATTCCGAGTATGGCAAGTTCGGCTGGGTCATGGATCCCGAGGGGAACAAGGTCGAACTGTGGCAGCCACCTCCGGGACAGTAGGCCGCAAAACAGCACGGCAAATGCCGGAGCGTGATCGCTTGTCTGGACTGACCACGCTTGGCATGTACGCTTGGGCACTCATGGTCTGAAACGTAAACTCAAGATGAAGATCAAGTTGATAGCGCCTAGGATTTTTCTAGCGATTCCGGCACTTTTGTTTTAGTTACTACTACATAAGAAGACATCATGAAAATTACTGTAGAAACCATCGTCAACGCTCCTATTGCTAAGGTCTGGAGCGCGTATACAACGCCCGAAGACATCAAGCAGTGGAACACGGCGTCTGAGGACTGGCACACAACCAGATCCAGTGTTGATTTACGCGTTGGCGGTGTGTTTTCCTCGCGTATGGAGGCAAAGGACGGTAGCTTTGGTTTTGATTTTGCCGGAACCTATACCAAGATCGTGCAGAATGAATTAATTGAATATACGTTTGGGGACCGTACGGGGATTGTCGAGTTCGCACCCGTTTCAAATGGTGTCGCCGTGCGCGTGAGCTTCGATACGGAATCTGAACATTCAATCGATCAGCAGCGCCAGGGCTGGCAGGCAATTTTGAACAATTTTGCCAGACATGTCGAAGCGCATCAGTGACGTCGTCCTAGCCGTTTGCCGCGCACTACTATGAGTTGTGACGACCTGCTACGAACTGTGTTGAACTACTCAAATGGGTGGTACGTAACGCCCGCTTACACTAGCCGCAGTTACCTTACGTATCTATTTGCCGTCATTGATGATCGCTGGCATCCCCTTTGAGATTGCCTAACCCGTCATCGCTTGGCTTAGCTGAGTTCCAAATCTGCTGGTAGCGGAGTGGATGTTTACCGGGACGTATCGTCATTGATCTCGGCCTCAAGCGTTCCGGGGTTCGGCTTAATTCAACTTAGCAAATAAAACCATGTACTCAAGCGAGATCCACCTAATGCGCCTCACCCATCGATGGAAGAAAGCAGCATTCGCCTGCCTGCTTCTGAGTTCAGTTTTTTGCTTAGCTTCCTATGCTGAAGAAACTGCTACGGCATTACCTAGACATCTGCTGATTGCCCGCGAACTGGCTGAGAATATCAAGCCTGCGAATAATCATTACATTCTGGGTGGCCAATCGGTCAGTTTTCCCGGAGATGTATTTTCCAGCGATTATGTGATGCGGGCGGATTGTTCGGGATTTTTGCTGGCGGTGATTGAGCGGGCACATTATCCGGTGCGGACTCAGCTTGCCTTTTTGAACTGGACGCCGAGTAGAAAAAGGCCGGTTGCTGAGGACTTTGTTTTTTCGATTGAGACGGGTAAGGGTTTTCAGCAGATCAGCGACGTGCGCCTGATACGGCCTGGCGACGTGCTGGCGCATGCGATGCTGAATGCCGGTGACAAAGCGCAGACTGGTACGACAGGGCATGTAATGTTGCTCGACAGCGTGGCCAAAAAAATCGAGCCACGCAATCCGCTTGTTGAAGGCACCGAGCAATACGAGGTCGCGATCATTGATTCCAATGCAGAGTATCTGGGCTCAGACGATACGCGACTCGCCGATCCCGCGAATAAAATCACCGGTCTGGGACGTGGCACGATACGCTTGTATGCAGACGCCGACGGCGCGCTGGTCGGCTGGGCGAGAAACTTTAAAAATACTAACCGGTTCTTTTCCTACACGCCTAGATTTCCATCCGATACCAAAGAGCGTAAGGCGGCGATCGGGCGCTTGATCAGCCAATGATCAGCCCATAAAGCCGGCCTTGTTCCCACCGCTCAGTGCATTCTCCGAGCGGCCTGTTGCCCCGATTGCGCACTTCATCTCTTTCGATACAGTCGTTTAGTTTAGCGCTGCTACTCTGTAGTTTTTATTGTTTCAATCAGGAGGCGAAGAATGACAACATGGCTGAAAACTCTGGGAGTAGGTGCGCTGTTCGTCTGTGGTAACGCGCTGGCGCAGACCGCAGATTTTGATCCGCGAGACTGGAAAAAAGACATCGCTGGCAAACCTACTCAGGTCATGGTGTTGGGGAGTCCGCATCTGAGCGGTTTTGGCGATCATTTTAAACCAGCGATGCTGTCAGATCTGATCGATAAACTGGCAGCATTTAAGCCAGACATTATTACGATAGAGGCCTTATCCGGTGAGCAGTGCGATACCCTGAAACGTTATGCAGCAACTTATCCCGATGTGTTTAGCGATTACTGCTGGGATCCCGAAGCGGCCGAAAAAGCAACCGGCTTGACGGTACCTGCCGCCTTAGCAGAAATCAGGACCGTGTTAAAAACCTGGCCGGCAACACATGCGGGTGCTCAGCAAGGAGCGACGCCGACGCCAGCGCAGCGCCGTCATCTGGCGGCCTTATTCCTGGCTGCGAATGACCGCTTTTCGGCACTGGTGCAATGGCAGCGCCTTGATCCTGCCGAGCGCAAAATTGGCGATGGTGTCGATGAGGCCTTGTTAAAAGTCTTAACTCGTGACAAGACGAAACCGAATGAAAACTATGAGATCGGTACCATGCTGGCAGCGCGCCTGGGGCTTGAGCGGGTCTATGCGACTGACGATCATACCGCTGACAGTATTCAGGATTTGGCAGGTCCAAAATTGGGCGACACCTTACAGACTTTATGGAGCAAGATCGATATTCCTGAAGGGCGTGTAACGAAACAGCGTGAAGGCAGTTTGGCAAGCAGCAAAGATGTATTGGACTTATACCGTTTTTATAATCAGCCAAAGGTCGGGCGGGCATTTATCAATGCTGATTTTGGCGGTGCTTTAAAACAGCACTCACCAGAACTCTATGGTCGCCAATATGTTGCATGGTGGGAAGCACGTAATCTGCGCATGGTAGCGAATATCCGCAGCGCTTTCGGCAATCAACCGGGTGCGCGGGTACTGGTCATCGTCGGCGCTTCGCACAAGCCCTATTTCGATGCCTACCTGAATATGATGCATGAGGTGAAGCTGGTTGATTCGATCACTGTGTTGAAGTAAGCAGCGTTTTCAGGAGAATTCAGAATATCCTCGGGAGGACGTGGCAGCGTAGTGGCAGAGGCATCCGGTGCCCATCCGGGCTTTTGCTCTCCCGCTTAATCATGGGTAGCTGCATTTGCTGACTCCGGCATGCAAGGAGGCGTTAATTTTGTCTGGAAAAACTTGATTAAGTTGCTACAATTGTTTGTCTTACGCATGCCAGTGAATCAGCGAATTCTTTGCAATAACCGAGACGCCCGCCAGGTCTGCTTACACTGTGCTAGGGCACCGGTAACGATACCGTACAACTGAGAAATATCCTGAACTTCAAAGCGGAGAACATGAAAAAATCAGACCCGGGCGACAGCCAGCCCGCATCAGAACTCATCTCAAAAAGAATCACCGAACTCGGCGACTGGCGCGGTGAAACGCTAGCCAGAATACGCGAGCTGATACGGCAAGCCGATCCAGATGTCGTTGAAGAGTGGAAGTGGATGGGCACACCAGTCTGGTCGCACGACGGCATCATCTGCACCGGCGAGTCCTACAAGGATAAAGTGAAGCTGACCTTTATAAAAGGCGCGTCACTAGAGGATCCGGCCAGTCTTTTCAATGCCAGTCTCGACGGCAACGCACGCCGTGCGGTCGATATCCATGAGGGCGACACAATCGACGAGTCCGCTTTCATGACACTCATTCGCCAAGCCGTCGCTCTCAATCGTTCCGGTAAGTCGAAAGCGACGAAGAAGACTAAATCCTGATGGCTCGCGGATGTGCGGATGTCCGACAGACCGTCTGGTAACGGTGACATGTATGCGATTAGGCTACGCTAATCGCCCCTGTGTTCTGAACAAATCTGGTAGTGATACTGTGTTGTAAAAAGCAGGCAATCATCGCCATACAACAAGAGCTTCTACAAAATTTAATCGAGACCAAACATCCATGCCAGCTTTCAATAATCTGCAACTAACAACCGAGCGCCTGCATTTGCGGCCTTTGCGCATGAGCGATGCGCCTGCTTTGTTCGGAATATTTTCTGATGCACGGATCATGACGTATTGGAGTACGCCGCCGTGGACCACGATGGAGACGGCGACTAATCTGGTGGAGCGGGATTTGAAGGCCTTGCCTGCTGGTGAGTATTTATCGTTTGGGATTGTGCGGTCGGCTGATCAGCAATTGCTGGGGACTTGTAGCTTGTTCCGTTTCGTTGAGCAATGTCGGCGCGCTGAGATTGGTTATGGACTGGCTTACGATACCTGGGGGAACGGGTATATGCATGAGGCGCTGACGGCGCTGGTGGACTATGGGTTTGCCGCATTGAACCTGAACCGGATTGAGGCGGATATTGATCCACGGAATACGGCGTCGGCGCGTAGTCTGGAGCGGCTTGGTTTTCAGCGTGAGGGATTTTTACGTGAGCGCTGGTTTGTCGATGGGGTGGTGTCGGATTCGGCTTTGTATGGCTTACTGTTAAGCGACTGGTCGGTGCGTAAGTAAGATCGTACAGCGTGGCTGGGATCTGTTTTGTCTATGGAGTTTCACATACTCTCCCTATGTATATTTTAAATCCCTAATAAAACAGTGCGGATTAAGGCATATTTATAGAGAAATAATGGGGAGTATGTGAATTTGGCGGCTTTTTCTAAGCATCTGCGTCTTTGATCAGGCGACCCGCCGCATAGCCCGCAGTACCGGCGATCGCGCTGGCAACCGCACCCCATAAGATATCAACCACTGTCAGCGATACCGACCAGCCTTGTAACGTGGCGAGGTTGCTGAGGTCGTAAGTGCCATACGCCACCGCGCCAAGCAGCGCGCTTAAACGCATCGCCTGTTGCCACTGACGTGTGCGCAATGCCGGAGCGATCGCGAACACCAGCAGGCCGAACAGATATAGCACATAGAACGCGGCGGCCGGAATGAGCTTCGGTTGCGCCAGCATCAGCGGCCCCAGTTGCGCACGATAAAAATCGATGGCCAGCAGCGTCAGCCAGACAAAATCACAGAGGCAAAATACGACTGCCGCTATGATGTAAGCGAGCAGGTATCGGCGCAGTGAGTTTGTCATGGCGAGCTTTGCTTGTGATGAATCGTGGCGATTTTTGAGTAGTTTCTTCAGGCGAGTTCGGATTCTCGCTTGAGGCGGCGTACCACTTCCCAATCTAATTCGGTGTCGCGCTTTTTTTCCAGGGCGTCGATGTGCTTGAGCTTTTTGTCTTCGACAAATTTACCGGACAATAAGTGACGCGGCTTGGTCGGTGCGGAGACAAAACCCTGAGTCGGCCACAGCGAGCGGCGTAAGGTGGTGCCTGCCAGAATCCCGAAGTCGTCGCCGCTGGTGATGCCTTTTTCTGCTACGACGGATTCGCCAGCTTTGATATAACGCGCGGCGTAAATGGTCGCTTTGGTCGCGATCCAGCGACCGGCGTGGATCTCGCCGTTGAGGCTGCTGATCTCGCCTGTAGCGCGCAGGCTGCCCCAGGTGCTGATATCGCTCTGACTGATGATGGCGCCGGTTTCCAGATTGCCCTGACAAGTGACGTTGCCCGCAAACAGGCTGCCGGTAACGGTGATATCGGTTTCGCTAAAGACTTCGCCTTTGCAATTGCCGTCGCCCGCAATCAGGATTTCGCTGGCACTCAGGTGACCGCCGATGTACTGGACTTCGATCACATCGAACACGTCGTCGAGCTGCACGCTGCCGTGGCAGTCAAGCACGTCACAAGCGAGATAGCCGAGCGCCTGAATATCGCCGAAGCCGCCAAACATCTCATGATGCGCATCGCGTTGCAGGATCGCCGGATGTACAAATTTATCCATGTAGCTGCTGCCGTCTTTGCTGGCTTTGGCCTGATCAAGTTCGAGCATGCGAGCCATCCATTCGGCGCTGCAACCGGTCTTTAATAAAAATTCGACTTCAATATCACCGCCGCAGTCGAGCGCCTGACCGACGTACAGCGACTGGACGCGGATGTTGCCAGTGACAGTGAGTTTGCCCAGACAAAAGACTTCTTCTGCTTCGAGGTCGCCGTCGACCAGCAAGTCGCCACCGACCAGAAGCTGGGTCGCAATGATTAGATCGCCTTGAACATGTACGTCGCCGGTGCTGGCGAATTGCTTACGTTTCAGGCGTTTGGATTGAAAAGGAACAGGGGCGATCAACTTGGACATAGCGACTTTCGAAAGGCAATGAAGTCGCTATTATCCTCGCAGCGTGCGACAGTTGGGAAGTTTCGTGAAGCGGGAATTTCTAAAAACGCCTACTTGAGTGCATCGCGGCGTTTTGCGGGCATTTTTCTAGCCGCGCAATTCAACGGCTGAGCAAGTGCGGGTGTCGCCAATTTGAGCTTGAGCGCCGCGATAAATTTAGGATGAGCGACTAAATCTTGATGGAAAAATGTTGCAGTTGTTCGCCATCTTCACTGCGGCGTGAGGCCCGGCGTCTGACGGTTTTGGCGCGGGTATCGAACATGACAGCAACTGATGACGGCGCTCTGTCATTGCGACGGCGATCACCACCCTGACGACGGTCGCCGCCGCTGCGCAGGCTGCGGATGATGTCGTTGGCATCGTTTGTACTGCCGGGTTTGACTGGTGTTTCGCCGTTGGCTGGCGAGGCGGTATCGCCGTTAGCGGTTCTTTGATCCGATGGCTGAACCTGGGTAACTCGGGTGAAGGGAAACAGTTTCATACTACTCTACTAAAGGTGTTGCGCAATATTGCTTAAAGAATTAGCACTTCTAACGACAGAATTAGCGATAACTTGAATGATGTTTTAGTGGAAATACCCAAATAAGGACGGAGTTAGCGGATTTTTCCTATCAAAAAAGGGTATTTCGATAGATTTTATGCACGGTACGCCGTCGCGTGGCACCGACATCAGGATTGTCGATTACAATGCGCTAGCGCAAAATTGACGCTGCTCTGGCAGTGTTTTTCATTCCCATATCATTGGTGTTCAGGCGAGAGCCACGGCAATATCCGATGTAAAAAATGGAATGACAGACCGACTTCTGGCACCACTTCTCATTATGACCATGCACCTTCAAGACCTCCTCACGGATATTCACGGCAGCTTGCCCGAGCAGGCCATTGCGACGGCAACCCGTCATATTGCCGACATTCTGGCCCTGGCGATCGAGCATGGTCCCGGACACAAGGCGCTGATTGTGGCTGATAGCGGCTGCGGTCTGACGCTGGCATTGAGCGAGGCGTACCGACGTTGTTTACCGGATGCGCAGTATGTCGATTTTGAGCAGGTCAGTCCTGACGAAATACACGCGATTTTTGAAACCATGGCACCGTCTGATCTGGTGGTATTGGTGCAGACCACGAGTTTTCGTCTCGATGCTTATCGGGTACGGGTCGAATTATTTAAACGTGGTTTGAAAGTCATTGAGCATTTGCATCTGTCACGTCTGACGCAGCAAGAGGCGCTGATTTATATCGACAGTCTGGCCTATGATCCTGCGTATTTTCGCGGCGTCGGTCGTGCACTGAAAGACAAGATCGATCGTGCGCAGAGCGCTGTGGTGGACAGCGGCGAGGGTGCGCGTCTGGTATTCGCCTCGCCTCTGGAGTCGGCCAAGCTGAATATCGGCGACTACAGCGGCATGACGAATGTCGGCGGACAGTTTCCGATTGGTGAGGTGTTTACCGAGGCGCAGGATCTGGAGGCGGTCAGTGGTCGCGTGCGGATTTTTGTGTTTGGCGATACCAGTTTTCTGGTCAATAAACCTGCCAAGCCGATTACGCTGATTGTGGCCCAGGGGCGCGTCGTGGATGTCGAAGATTCCACACCGGAGTTTGATCAGGTACTGGCAAATATCCGGGCGGTGGAAGGCGAGGTCTGGCTGCGCGAACTGGGATTCGGCTTGAATCGCGCTTTTTCGGCGGAGCGCACGGTATGCGATATCGGTACCTATGAGCGCATGTGCGGCATTCATCTGTCGCTGGGTGCCAAGCATGGCGTGTACAGCAAGCCGCAGCTCAAACGCAAAGACTCTCGTTTCCATGTCGATGTCTTTGCCGTCACTGAGACGGTATTGCTGGATGATGAAGTGGTCTATCGCGACGGTGCCTGGATCGCATAAGTCCGGAGCGCTCTGCGCTGCGTCTATTTATAGGTAATACGTGTATAGCGTACTGAGCAAATGCTTCAGGTGCGACTCAAGTTTGACTAAGGTTCGACTCAGGTGCGGGTATGACGCAACAAGAGCAAAATTCGCTTATGAATGTTCAGGATGCGCCGGCTCCACAGCCGGTTGTCCTGCGCTTTAAACGTGTGCAATGAGCGCATATCCTTGATCTTGTCGTAGATATTTTCAATCAGCTTGCCCGTGGGTTTGCCTGCCCAGCTCGCGAGATCACTTTTCTCTATTCCCTCATACGCCGGAATCGCATGGCGTTGTACGGAATCAAAATCAAAGCCGCTCGCATTCAGACGGTCAAACACCACCGTAGAGAACGCCGGAATCACATCGGCAGGCGGCACCTTGTCCTGCACAACACGAAAACACAGCCGGGAGTTTTCTTTGATCTCTTCGATCAGTGCGCGGACCTCACCTTTATTTTTTGCACTCACATCCCGGAACCACTGCATCGCTTTCGCCGCAGTTGAGATGACGTTTAAAAATGGCAGAATATTTTCTATCATAGGGCACAAGGGTAAAAAACCAGGTTGAGCATAGCTTACGTAAAGATGATTTGCTTGTCTATCGGCGGCGCAACGGCGATGTGCACCTGTTACCTGTTACCTGTTACCCGCTACCCAAGAGCGCGTCATTCACCGATTTTTCGCCGCTCACCGAGGCACCGCCGTCACTCGCCGAAATCCGCGAGACATTTGATTCGGCAGCGATTATCTTGAGCCTGTCGACGCAATAAACAAATAATTCAATTCTGCGGAACTTGCCAACAGCGAGCCGCACCCGGATAAAGGAAGGAATCATGATGTGCTCTGATATAACGCAAACCAAGTTACAACAAACCATAAACGATGTCCGCAATGAGAAACAGCGCGAATATATCGTTTGGGGTATCGCACTGATCGCCGTCGGTAGCCTGTTTTTTCTGGAACACCTCGGCGTACTGGATTTACGTCCTTACATCGGCGAAAAAATCCGCTGGTGGTATTGCTGGCCGCTGCTGGTCGCTTTGGTTGGTCTGGTGAAGATGCTGAGCGCCAGTACCTTTGAGCAAGTCATGAAAGGCACCACACAAGCCATCATCGGTTTATGGTTATATGTCTGCTTGACAGAATTATGGGGCTGGACATTCAGAACCAGTTGGCCGATCATCCTCATCGCTTTCGGTGCAAGTACCTTGATCAGCGGTATCTATAACCTGACAAACAAATCAACGACAAATTCTGACAAGGAGTCACAATCATGAGCCGTTCATCTAACTCACATAACCAACGTCGCGTCCTGTTCGGTGCCATCGTCGTGATCTTCGGTGTCCTGGCACTGGTGGATAACCTGCACTGGTTCAATGCCCGCGACTATATTCAGTTCTGGCCTATGGTATTCATCGCTTTTGGCGGCTTAAAAATATCGCAAACCCGTAATGACTCCGGCTATCTCGTCGGCGGCGCTCTGGTTGCCGCGGGTGTGCTGATGACCTTATCAAATCTGGGGATTGTGTATTTCCGGATGCGTGACTGGTGGCCGATGTTCATCATTATTGCTGGCCTGGCCGTGGTGTTTAAAGGTGTACGTAAGCAAAAAGAACATAGCGGCAACGGCTCTGGTATCTCCGGCTTGTCCGACATGAGCGCCATGACGGATACCACAATTGATGCGATCGCTTTCATGAGTGGTAATAATATGAGCGTGGTATCACAGGATTTTCGTGGTGGTGAGGCGACTGCTGTGATGGGTGGCGTCGAGATCGATTTACGTCAGGCATCGATACAGTCAGAGGCAGTATTGCAGGTCTTTGCCATGTGGGGCGGGATTGTTTTAAAAGTACCGGCAGACTGGACTATCGTCAGCAACGGTATTCCTATCATGGGTGGTATCGATGATAAAACCGTACCACCGATGGCGCCGACCAAGCGTTTAGTGATCGAAGGTTATGTGGTCATGGGCGGTGTCGAGATCAAAAACTGATCAGGCAGTCACTCACCAGATAATACAGACAAGCGCAACGACTCTTTTTTAACTCACTCGCCAGACCGTCATGATGAAACCGATGACCTCGACTATGCGTAAGCTGATGTGGTATCTGATGGCATGGCTGTTGGTGGGGGTGGTGATCACTGCGCTGCTGGTGACGACGGCGAATACTAGCTGGCTGGCGGGGCTCGGGTTTGCGATACCGGTCAGTCTGATTTACGGATTTGTAGCGGCATCTGCTTACTACGTCTGCCGCTCGCTGCCCATGGCGAAGCGGCAGTTTTTTTTGACGCTGGTGATCTTCGGCGGAGCGTCCCTGATCTCAGGCTTGATGTGGCTGGCACTGTGTTACGCCTGGAATTATCTGGCGTTCGCCTTACGCCAGCTGATTGGCTTCGGACCTGTTGCGGGCAGTATGACGCTGCCAGGCAATCTGATCCCGGTGACACCGCAGATGTCGGTGATGTTGTTTGCGGCCGGTAGCTGTCTCTATCTGTTATCAATTTTTGCGCATGATGTAGTGATCGCCTTTGAGAATGTTCGCCTGGCAGATCGTCGTGCTGCCGAGTCGCGGGTACAGGCCAGGGATGCGGAATTGCAGGTATTACGTACACAGATCAATCCGCATTTTTTATTTAATAGCCTCAATTCCATCAGCGCATTAACCTCGCTTGATCCGGCGGCTGCACGCAATATGACGCTGGAGCTGGCGCAGTTTTTTCGCCAGACTCTGGCGTCTTCTGAGAAAGAACTGATTTCTCTTAATGAGGAGATACGTTTATGCGAACATTTTCTGGCGATAGAAAAAATCCGCTTTGGTAAAAAACTCCAAAGCGATATCCAGATAGCCGATGCCGCACAGATGGCCTTGTTGCCACCGATGTTATTGCAACCCTGCATAGAGAATGCGATCAAGCATGGCATTCGCGATTTGACCGAGGGCGGTGTCATTGTTGTGCGCGCTCTGATCAGGGGCGACTGGCTACATATTACGATTGAAAATCCCGTTGATCCGGTGCCTGGCGATACGGTTGGTAATGGACACGGCCTCAAAAATAGCCGTCTGCGTTTACAGTCTATGTACGGCGATAAAGCCCGCATCAACTGGACCCGCAGCAATGATACTTTCCTGGTAGAGATCGCCGTACCACAGGCGGTTAACTGAGCGCAGCTAGTAACTGAACACAGGTCTTAATTGAGCGAACATGATGAACCCAATACAAGTACTGATCGTTGATGATGAAGAGCTGGCGCGCCGCCTGGTGCGCGAGTACCTGAGCAAGCATACGGATATCCTCGTGATCGGTGAGGCCGAGCATGGACTCGATGCCGTAAAACAGATCAACGCACTGAATCCGGATCTGGTATTTTTAGATATCCAGATGCCCAAGCTGACCGGACTGGAAGTGCTGGAGCTGACGGGGCGTCAGTCCGGTGTGATCTTCACCACGGCCTATGATCAATACGCGCTGAAAGCATTTGACCTGCATGCGGTTGATTATCTGCTCAAGCCGTTTTCACAGAGTCGTTTTGACGAAGCACTGGCACAGGCGCGTAAATCGCTCGGTCAGACGGTGACGCCGCAGAGTATCGCGATCCAGCAAATGCTGACCGATACCAGCAAGCAGCTTGAGCGGATCTTGATCCGCGACCGCAGTCAGGTACATGTAATTCCTGTCGATAAACTTGAGTATGTCGAAGCGCAGGATGATTACATCAGCATCGTCAGCGAAGGAAAGTCCTACCTGAAAACCCAGGCTCTATCCGAGCTCGAAGCCCAGCTTGATCCGGCAAAATTCGTGCGGGTACATCGCTCTTACCTGATCAATATCGAGCAATTACAAGGCATTGAGCGCTACACCAAGGACAGTCATGTCGCGCTGATGCGTTCCGGCAAACAGATTCCGATCAGCCGGACCGGCTATGAGCGGATTAAGGACATCATGTAGACACAGTCTGAGGCAGGGTAGCCCCCTCGTATTGTTGCGTAAATCAAACGCCGTGTACGCATAACGAGGCGCCGAATAGCAAAAAAAAACGGGAACAAAAATGGAAGGAATCAGGTCGTTCTGACCTGGCTTGCTGGCGGCAGCCTAAGAGCGATTATTTTTTGAATAGTTCAAAAAAATTACCGGAAAATGCTAAAAAAACCGGTTTCCTCACCAGTCTGATAATAAATTCAAGAAAACAGCCTCATTATCCCGGTTTTTGCATCGATTCCACATGAAAAATCAGGTAAATCAAATGTAAGTAATTGTATTGACTTCATTGTTTAGCGAACTGATACTGCGATGTTATGAATTTGAGACCTTCAATTTCACACCTCTTTGTTTAACAACAATCCCATAAAGATGTCGAGACCCAGATGAAAAAATCACTCGTATTAATGACGGCAGTCACTACGCTGACTGCATTAAGCAGCGCCATGAGCGTCGCTTATGCAAACGAAGGCATGTGGATGCCACAACAGTTGCCAGCAGTCGCTACGCAATTAAAAGCGGCTGGTTTGAAGCTGGATCCGAAAACCCTGACGAAACTGACTGAATTCCCGATGGGTGCGATCGTCAGCCTCGGTGGCTGCTCTGCGTCATTCGTATCCGATCAGGGTCTGGTCATCACGAACCATCATTGCGCCTATGGCAGCATCGCGCAAAACTCCACACCGGAAAAAAATTATCTGGCGAACGGATTTTTGGCAAAAACACTGGTAGAAGAATTGCCGGCCCAGCCAGGCAGCCGCGTTTTTGTCACGACGGACGTGAATAACGTCAGCACCAAAATCATTTCACCTGAAGTCGCCAAACTGGTAGGCAAAGCACGGGTAGATGCGATCGAAAAAAATGAAAAAGCCTTGGTTGCCGAATGCGAAAAAGACGCTGGTCACCGTTGCAATGTCTATCCCTACTATGGTGGTCTGGAGTACTACCTGATCAAGCAATTAGAGATTAAGGACGTACGTCTGGTGCATGCGCCGGCTGAAGGCGTCGGCAAGTTCGGCGGCGATACCGACAACTGGATGTGGCCACGTCACACGGGCGATTACAGCTTCTTGCGTGCGTATGTGAGCAAGGATGGCAAATCCGCTGATTTCAGCAAGGACAATGTGCCTTACAAACCAAAGCATTATCTGCGTCTGGCGAAAGATGGCGTCAAGGAAGGCGATTTCGTGATGGTCACTGGCTATCCTGGCCGTACTAACCGTCATCGTTTGCCATCAGAAGTGTCGAATACATTTGACTGGAATTACCCTGCCTATGTGAAAGCTTCAGGCGAACAACTCGCCATCATTGAACGCGAGACCAAAGGGAACGAAGACAAAAAACTCAAATACGCAGGCATGGTTGCGGGCGTCAATAACTACTACAAAAACCGTCAGGGTATGCTGGACAGCTATGCTGGCAGCGACTTCTTGGCACGCAAGCAAAAAGAACACACTGCGTTGAAATCCTGGGTCAACGCCGATGCCGGACGCAAGCAGATGTATGCGGCTGATATCGATGCGATCGAAAAACTCATCGCCGAACGCGATGCAGAAAATCGCCGTGATTTCTTGCTCGCATATTCTTCACCGCGTCTGTTGAGTTCAGCCCGTAGCCTGTATCGTCTGGCCAATGAATCCACCAAACCGGATGCAGAGCGTAAATCAGGTTTCCAGACACGTGACTTACCGCGCTTTAAAGCAGGCGTTGCTGCAGTTGAACGTAGCTACGACGAGGCCGTGGATAAAGCTCTGGTTCTGAACTTCATGACGAAGTATGCAGCGCAGCCGAGTAAAGACCGCAATGCGAATTTTGATGCAGCGATTGGTATCAAAGACGGTATGAAAGAAGCCGAGATCAAAGCACTGCTGGACACCATGTATGCAGGCAGCAAACTTGGTACCAAAGAAGAACGCGCGCCTTGGCTGGAACGCAAGCCAGACGACTTCAAAGCAAGCGGCGACAGCTTCATCAAAGTTGCCGTAGCGATGTATGACGAGAGCCTGAAACGCGAAGCCCGTGATGAAGAAATGTCAGGCAAAATCCAGCAAGCCTATGCCAATTACATGAAGGCAAAAATCGCTTTCATGAATAGCAAAGGTCAGGCGGTATATCCAGATGCAAACAGCACGCTGCGCGTGACCTTCGGTAAGGTTGCAGGTCGTCCAAACGGTGCCGACGGTACGAGCTGGACAGCCTTCACTTCCTTGCATGGTATTACGAAAAAAGCGACTGGCACGGGTGAATTCAATGCACCGCAAAACCAACTCGATGCAATCAAATCGAGTAACTTCGGTGCGGATAGCAAGTACTACGACGCTAAGCTGAAATCGGTTCCGGTTAACTTCCTCGCGACCCTCGACATCACTGGTGGTAACTCAGGTTCCGCTGCATTGAATGCAAAAGGCGAACTAGTCGGTCTGGCATTTGACGGCACGCTGGATTCCATCATCTCTGACTGGGATTTTAATGATGCGAACACCCGTGATATCCAGGTTGATCTGCGTTACATCTTGTGGGAAATGACGAATGTCGACAAAGCAAATAACTTGCTTAAAGAAATGCATGTCGAATAAATCAGTTTCTTGATTTTCAAAAATGGACACCGTTTGGTGTCCATTTTTTGTTGTGGTCAGGCTTATTTTTATATTTATTGTTATCGCAGTTTTATTCTCCTGTCCTCAAGTAACAGGGCAGATCGCAAAGAGGAATCATCATGTCGTCAAAATTACTTTCCGCCAGCATTGCACTGGCATGGGCGGGTACCGTATCCCTGGCTCTGCCGCAAGAGGTCGCGATGGCCACGCCGTCCGCACTCCTCATCTCTGCTAGTTCATCTGCTGCGGTTACGCCGCTAAAACCTGCGGACTTGACGCTGGAACAACTGTACCGCGCCAAACCCTACGCTGGACAAACAGCCCGTCTTCTCAGTTTCAGTCACGATGGCCGTTACCTTGCGTATGTCTGGAATCCTTACGGCGAAAACGGTTCTGATCTGTATGTGCATGACACTCAGACCGGTGAATCCAGACGCGTCACTTCTCCTACGGTGATGAAGAGTGTTGATGCGCCCGAAGTCTGGGACAGATTTGATAAAAAGGCCGTACAAAAAGACAAAGAAGATGCCGAGCGTCAAGCCAAGGCAGAAGCGCACGCCGCTTATCTGCGAGGTGAAAAAGTCGATCTGATGCAATGGGAAACCGCGGCACTCGATATCGTAAAAAAAGAACTCGCCGATAAAAAAGCCAAAGACGCAGCAAAGAAAAAAGAAACCGATGCCGAAGCTGCAAAAGAAAAAGCAGCCGTCGCCGCAGCGATCAAACGTGGCGACATTAAAGCCAGCAACGATACCGATAAAAAAGATAGCACCAAAGACAGTACGGCCGATAAGACTGACACCAAAGGCGACACTAAGTTAGCCAGCGGTACTGACGACAAGTCAGACAGCAAATCAGATGCAAAAGAGGCCAGCAAAGACAGCAGCAAGGACAAGGCCAAAGAAATCTGGGAGCTGCGGGACGAGCTTAAAAAGAAACAAGAAAAAGATAAGCTGAAACCTAGCGATTTATATCCCGGCGTAGAAGCGCTGGTCTGGGCCGAAAAAAAGAACGAACTGATCTTCCAGTACCGTGGTGATTTGTTCCGCCTGCAAGCCGCAGATGGCAAGCTGGAGCGTCTGACAGAGACTGAAAAAAACAAGCGCATTCTCTCGTATCTGGTTGACGATAGCGGCTATCTGTTCATGGATGACAAACGTATTTACAGCGCACGCTTTGACAGCAGCGCCGTGCGCCAGTTGAACCATGAATTAATCCATCCTGATGATGCCGAGAAAAAATACAGCATCGTCGATACCGTCCTTAGCGAGAACAAACAATGGATGGCAATTTCTGCCACTGCGCCAGAAAAAGCAGAGCCGGGTAAGCCAGCACCGCCAGCAGATCGTCAGGTAGAGATCATGAACTACAACACGCGTTTTGCGACAGCGAAGAAGGTCGATCGTGAAGTCTCGGACGACAAGCGTAAAGTTCCGGCCAGTGCTGTATACATCCGTCGTGTCGGTGATATTAATGTGCGCCAGCCAGAGCCGGTGTTCACCAATGCCGGAGGCGACGTCTGGTTTGAGATGAGTAAAGTCAGCTGGGCCAAAGACGCAAGTCGTTATACCTTCTCCACCTGGGAACGTGAAAAAGAATTACTGCGTATTTATGTCGGTAAAGCAGAAGAGGGCGTCAAGCCAGTACTGGTGTTCGAGCGCCGTGGCAAGGTCGGGCATGAAGTCGTGAATGTGCTCGCGCCGCAGTTCACCCCGGATGGCAAAAACCTGATTGCGGTATTGGACGAACAGGGTTTCCGTCAGCCGTATGTGATCAGTACCGATGTTGCGCTGCCCGGTACGGCGCGCCCGCTGCTGAAGGGCGATTTTGAAGCCCACAGCATTATGGGTTTTAGCGAAGACAGCAAATCCATGTTTGTGCTCGCCAACCGGGATGATTTTGCCGCGATGAATTTGTACCGGGTGGATCTTGCCAGCGGGGCGATGACGGCGCTGGGACTGCAGGGAGATTTCCATCGCGTCAGTGCGGTCACCGATGACGGGACCAAAGTCGCCAGCGTGGCAGGGCAATGGAGTAGTCGCCCTGAACTGAAACTGATGCAACTTACTGATGGTAAAACATCGGTACGCAAGACCCTGACCCAAAGCCATGATCCGCTGTGGAACGCTGTCAGCCTGTTGCAGCCGGAGCGTTTCAGTTATCTCAACCGTCATGGTGATGCGATACAAGCCTATGTGTTTAAGCCGCCTCACTGGAATGCCGCAGACACGCGTCCGGCGATTGTCTACACCTATGGCGGCCCGCTGAATGACCGTCACATTATCGAAACTGACAGCTTCCAGCAGACCGCCTATGTGTTCGGCATGTACATGGCGGCAAAGCATGGCTACGTCACGGTTGCCGTCGATCCCCGCGGACATTCGAATTACGGGCGCAAGTTCAGCGATGCCAACTGGGAACAGCCGGGCAAACCGCAAACCGAAGACCTCGAAGATCTGGTCAAGTACATGGATAAAAAATTCGGCGTCGATCCTAAACGCATCGGCCTGACTGGCTGGAGTTTTGGCGGCTTCCAGACCCAGTACACGATGTATACCAGCCCCGATACTTTCGCCGCAGGGATTGCCGGTGCCGGACCGACCGAGTGGGAAAATTACAATAGCTGGTACAGCGGTCGTACTCTCGGCAAGACCGAACGCAGCAAAGCGTCATTGCGCCGTTTTTCCTTGCTGCCACTGACCGCCGGTTTGAAAAAGCCACTGTTACTGGTACATGGCATGCAGGACCCGAACGTCTTGTATCAGGACACCGTCAACGTCTATCGTGCCTTGCTGGAAAATGGTAAGGAGGGACTGGTCGATCTCTTCCTCGACCCTGACGGCGAACACGCACTTGGCGGCGCAGTGAAACCGAAAGCCTTGCACAAGAAATACGAAAGCTTCTTCTTACAGCATCTGGGTAAGGCGCGTCAGTAATAAGACAGGTTTTTCGATATTCCTAAATCAAACCCGCTTATTTCATGGGCCTTCTGGCCTGAAATGCCTTTGAAACCCGCATCCAGTATGCGGGTTTGTTTTTTACAGTTATTAAAAACCCCTGAATTGGTATTTCATGGAAACCTACTCCGGCTTTTCTCTGTGTCTCCGTGTCTCTGTGTTCCTTTGGTGAGAGGTCTTAGTTGTTACGTCAATCCTGTCGACAGGATTTTGCAATTTAGAGGTTTTTAGACGTTCTCTTTCAATATTCAGATTCCGCTGTGCAGATTTCTCCCCCGCCTCATTAATAATAAAACCACAAAAATACTTCTTTTCTCGCCTTATTCTTGTTCCCATGGGGTTGCGTTGTTATAATTAGAATCATTCTCATTTACATTATCGATTCTGGAGCGTCTTTCCACATCGATCCAACGGAACCAATAATGCCGCATCATTTCTCCCGGTTTCTGGCCGGTCGACCAGACCATGCTTTACAAATTGTGGCTTCACAAACGATGACTTCACCAGCTATCGTAGGCAAGGCTTTTTTATCTTTGAGCAGAACCAGCTTATCCGCATTGATGCTCGGTGCGGCGTTAAGCCTGACTGCGTGCGGTGGCGGCTCAGGTAGCAGTTCACCCATTACCACGCCCGGTGCAGATGCCGGAATGAGCGCAGCAGCGTCCTTGGGGGAAAAAATTTTTAGGGATGTCAGTCTGTCTGCGTCCGGCAAACAATCCTGCGCGACTTGCCACAATCCCGATAATGCCCACGCCCAAAGCAATGATCTCAGTGTCCAACTGGGCGGGCCGAATCTGGATGTTCCGGGTTTTCGTGCAGTGCCTTCATTGCGCTATCTGAATCTGACGCCGACTTTTTTCTTTGCTGCAGACGGCACGCCTACCGGCGGCTTCAACCGCGATGGCCGTGCACTGAATCTTGCCGCACAATCTGAACGCCCGTTTTTAGCGCCGCACGAAATGGCGAACGGTAGCAGGGCCGAGGTCGTCGCCAAACTGCAACGCGCGGCGTATGTCGCAGAATTCAAAAAAGCGTTTGGCAGTGCGATTTTTGATAATCCCGATGTCGCTTTTGATCGTATTCAATTCTCTTTGCAGGCGTATCAAAAAGAAGATGCGGATTTTCATCCGTATGATTCCAAGTACGACCAGTTTCTGGCAGGACGCGCCAAACTTGATGATGCAGAATTGCGCGGATTGGCTTTGTTTAATAACCCGACCAAAGGTAATTGCGCGGCCTGCCATAGCAGTAATAAATCGACAGACGGTGCATCGCCGTTGTTCACGGATTTTACCTACGACAATATTGGTGTGCCGCGAAATTATGCGATCCCCGCGACTGCTGACGCGACGTATTTTGACCTGGGCTTATGCGGACCTGACCGTAGTGATTTGAGTGGACGCACCGATTTATGCGGTGCTTTTAAAGTGCCGACATTACGTAATGTCGCTACGCGCAAAGTATTTTTTCACAACGGACGTTTTAAAAATTTGCGTGACGCACTCGGCTTTTATGTACGTCGCGATACCAATCCCGAAGAATGGTATCCAACCGCCGCCGATGGCAGCGTCCTGAAATTTGACGACTTACCCGCGGCATATACCGGTAACGTAAATGTTACCGAAGTACCCTACAACCGTAAGCGCGGTATGGCGGCTGCACTGACACCGGCTGAGATCGAGGACGTGATTAAATTCCTCGGCACCCTGAACGACGGCTACAAGCCGTGAGTATGACTGATTGTAAAAAATATTCCTATCCAAACGAAAGACCACGATGAAAAAGACCTTAGTAGCTCAAGCGCTGTGTCTCGCCTTTTTGGGCAGTGCCGTTGCGCTGCCTGCACATGCCGGTGAAGCTGAATTATTGCAAAAGATAGAAAAACTCGCGGCAGAACTTGAAGCCATCAAGGCTGAGCTGGTTGCCACACGCAAGAAGACCGATAGCGTCGAGAAAAAACAAGAAATCTTGACCAATACCGTGAATACCGCCGTAGCTAATAACGCGGCAGCAGCCACTGCGGCTAGTACGACGATGGCTTCGGCTGCCAGCAGCATGGCGCAAAAAACCGTGATCAGCAGCTATGGTGAAATCAATTATTCACGTCCGACTAATGCCACCAACCAAGCACAGACAGATGTGGGGCGCGCGGTGATCGGCATTACCCATCGCTTCGATGAAAAAACCAAAATGGTGGCCGAGTTTGAATGGGAGCACGCGATTGCATCTTCCGGCGATAAGGGCGAGACAGAAGTCGAGCAACTGTATGTTGAGCACGAACTGAACAACAATTTGCGCGCTAAGGCAGGTCTGTTCCTGATGCCAGTGGGTTTGCTGAATACGACCCATGAGCCGACGGCTTACTACGGCGTCCATCGCAATTTTGTCGAGACTGCGATTATCCCGACGACCTGGCGTGAAGTTGGTATCGGTTTGTCCGGTTCGTATGATAATGGCCTGAGCTGGGACGCCGGTTTGACTACGGGTTTTGATCTGAGCAAATGGGACGCCGCCGCCAGCGAAGGCACAGAATCCCCATTGGCCAGTATTCATCAGGAAGGTCAGTTTGCCAAATCGCGCGACCTGAGCCTGCATGCGGCGCTCAACTGGCGCGGTATTCCAGGTCTGCTGGTAGGTGGTTCCGTGTTCAGCGGTAAAGCCGGTCATGCAACGACTGATTTTGCTGGCAACGATGCCCGGGTCACGTTGTGGGATATGCATGCCCGCTTCACGCCTGGTCGCTGGGATTTGTCCGCCCTGTATAGCCGCGGCACGATCAGCAACACAGAGGCGCTGAACCTGACTTTTATCGGCCAGCCGACACCGGTACCGTCCTCATTCTACGGTTGGTACACTCAGGCCGCCTATCAATTGTGGAAATCGAATGACTATAGTCTGACTCCTTTCCTGCGCTATGAGCAATTCAATACCGCGAACAGTTATGCCGCGGTACCGCAAGGTCTGGGCGTCGTCCCTGCAGGTACCGAGAAAGTCACGACATTGGGCGCGAGCTTCAAGATTGGTGAAGGTGTCGTATTGAAAGCCGACTACCAGAAATTTAAACTCGATAACAACCGTGACCGCCTGAACCTGGGTGTCGGTTATTCGTTCTAAGCGCTATTGACATGGGGGCTGATAAAATTACAGTATGAATCAAAATACCTTTGCCCCCCTTATCCTCAGCGCGCTTGCGGGCGTCAGCAGCACGGCGTTTGCCACTCAGTACCTGAGCGCCGAGCAAGCGCAGCAAACCATCTTCCCCGAAGCGACCAGTTTTAAACCAGTCACTCTGCAACTCAGTCTGGAGCAGATGCGCCAGGTAGAGAAGTTGGCTGGCCTGCCGGCACGCTCTGTCGCCTGGCGGGTCGTGGCGGTGTATAAGGACGATAAATTATTGGGGCATGTCGTTTTTGACGAAGTGATCGGTAAATTTGAACTGATCTCCTACGCAGTGGGTTTGCAGGCTGATGCCAGCATTCGTCAGATCGAGATCATGACCTACCGCGAAAGCCACGGCATGGAAATCAAAAATGCTAACTGGCGCAAGCAATTCGCTGGCAAGAACGCTAGCAGCAATCTCGCACCCGGCGACGGGATCGCTAATATCAGCGGCGCTACGCTGTCATGCAGCCACGTCACGGACGGCGTGCGACGCATCGCCGCGATCGCGCAAATCGCACTACTTCCGACAAAAAAATGAACCGCCGTGCCCAACCCTGGTTGGGGACGCTGGTCGATATCCGTATCGCCGATGCGCTGCAGGACAGCGTTTTGCATGAAGCTTTTCATGCCGCCTTTCAGCGCATTGCCTTCATTCACCAGCTCATGAGTTTTCACGCGGCAGACAGTGAGCTGACGCGTATTAACCGGGCGGCGACCGGTAGTGTGCTGGCGATTCATCCGCATACGTATGCCGTACTTGAGGCCGCGCTGCATGTAACGCAGCTCAGCCAGGGATTGTTTGATGTGCGCATTGCCAGTCGCTTGATGGCATGGGGTTTATTGCCACATCAGGCTGCTGCACCAGCCTCTGTGCAGCCCTACCTGCCGCAGGTAATTGCCTATGAATTATTGCCGGACTACCGCTTAAAAAAACTCAGCCCAGATTGGCTGGATCTGGGCGGTATTGCCAAAGGCTATGCGGTTGACCAGGCCATCGCCGTATTGCAGGAATACGGAGTGCGTGAGGCCTGCGTCAATGCTGGTGGTGACCTGCGGGTGATCGGTGATCAGGTGATGGAGATCGCGATCCGTCACCCTGCTGATCCGGCGCGCTTGGCATACACAATCGGTTTGCAGAATGCGGCGATGGCGACCTCCGGCATCTATTTTTCTCAACGTCAGTGCAGCTCGTATGACCGAGAGAGAGCCGGCGCACAAACCGCCATGCCTCAGGAAGAGATCGTCAGCGCCCTGGTGCACGGCATCAGTGGTGCGCCTTTAGCCAATCCTGGCAGCGTCTCGGTCAGAGCCGCCAGTTGCCTCTGGGCCGATGCGCTGACTAAGGTCGTCGCAGCAAGTGGCGACGCGCAGCACCCGTGCTTAGACGCCTTTGCCGCGAATGCTTTTATAATCTACGTCTAATCCACATTTAATCTACATTAAATCCGCCGTCGCCTCATCCCACAAGCTTGCCCTATGCGCACCCACAAACACAGCCTGCACCATCCCGTATTACCGAAAAATCGCCACCAGCATTTTCGGCTGGAGCGCTGGCACCGGATTTCTCTGTATCTTCTGGGAAGTTTGCTGAGTGCGTCAGGCTTGGTCTGGCTGATTGCGCATTTTCTGCTGAAGCACCGTAACGAGTTTGGCGACAGCGTGCACCCGCTTGAACATCCCGCGATGCAAGTACACGGTGCGCTGGCGATGCTGACTTGTTTTGCCATCGGTACACTGCTGCAGATGCATATACGCCGGGCACACCGAGCGCACCGTAACCGCTGGAGCGGCTGGAGCATGATTAGCGTACTCGGTTGGCTGGTGTTAAGCGGTTATGCCCTGTATTACCTCGCCAGTGAAGAGAGCAGGGTGATATGGTCTGTGGGCCATTGGAGCATCGGCCTGGCTTTACCCCTATTGCTGATACTGCATATCGTGCTAGGCCGCAGATCCGGTGCTTGATCGAACTGACGTAAAAACCAAGACCGCTCACCACAGAGATACCGAGACACGGAGAACAGCAGGAGTAAGCTGCTCCATGGGACACCGATTAAAGGATTTTTAGACATTCCCCCAAACCACTCCGCAAGCAGAGTGCGGCTGTTGGCACCAATTGCCTCGGGAAGACGCGCCCAGCCTGCAGATTCGAGATTAGAAACGTCCAATCAACTTGTAACCGATATTTCATGGGAACCAATCCAGCTTTTTTCTGTGTCTCGGTGTCTCTGTGGTGAGAGGTCTTGATTTTCGCGTCTGTCCTAAAAAATATCTCGTCTCTTTACGAAGGCAAGGCATTCAAACGGCCAGCCTCAGCCATCTCGCGGATGATGCGGATAGTGTCTATATCTGACTCCTGATAGGCCGAGCGGCGATATTCGTTGTACATTTCGTTTGCCGCATCTTCCGCCTCGCTATGGCCGTCGTCATACGCAAAACGTACAAAAAAAGCCTCAGGTACCGGCTCTTCAATCGTCATGCGCAGTGAGGATTGCGGAATATCGTTTTGCGCCGCGACGTCGTAATGTATATGTTCTAGATGTACAAAATTTACCTGATCATTAATCACCAGATCGCCGTAGCGCAAGGTCCGTGTCATACGTGCTTCGGTGCGCTCGGTGATGTGGCATTCATCCAGATACGGCACGAACAGTTTCGGTGATTCTGCCCGCATCACCAGACCGCGCCAGAGTTGCTCGCGTGTGATGAAATCGTTCAGCGGATTAGTCAGGTCGTTAATTTCAATTAAATGTTCAAATTTCATACGCACATCCCTATTAGATGGCGCTTAGTTTACTCCGCTTCCGTCGCAATTACCAAGGGGCGGAGTGAAAACGGAGAATCCACTCCCCTACGCACCAGTGCTGGTGCGGCTCTCAGGGCAATGCGCTGAAAACCCGCATGAACAGTGCGCATTGGCAGGGGTCTTTTTGCGTATCAGTACAGAACGGTGACAATCACGGTGACCGGGCGGATTGCGGCTACAATAGCGCCTGCTACTACGTCACCCCCTGCTGTTTATCCCCTGAAGCTCCAATATGTCCCACGGTCTGAACCAACCTCAACGCGATGCAGTGAATTATATGGACGGCCCTTGTCTGGTGCTGGCCGGTGCAGGGTCGGGTAAGACGCGGGTGATTACGCAAAAAATTGCAAATCTGATCGAGAAGCACGGCTACGACGCCAGGCATATCGCGGCGCTGACTTTTACCAATAAGGCAGCGCTAGAGATGCAGGAGCGAATTGCGAAGTTATTGCAAGAGCCGAAAAAAGCCAAGCAACTGACGGTCTCTACCTTCCACTCGCTGGGCGTCAAAATCTTGCGCCAAGAAGCGCAGGCACTGGGCTTGAAGGATCGTTTTTCCATCATGGATAGCGACGATTGTTTTTCACTGGTGCAGGATCTGGCGATCACCACCGATAAGCAGTTGATACGCCGTATCCAGACCGCAATGTCTTTGTGGAAGAACGGTCTGATCGATCCGGAAAATGCGATCCAGCAAGCCAAAGATGAAGAAGAGGCGACGGCAGCGCGGATTTATCGCAGTTATGTGGCGACTTTATCGGCGTATCAGGCGGTCGATTTCGATGACCTGATCCGCTTGCCGGTTGAACTGTTTCGTAGCAACGAAGCCGTGCGCGACAAATGGCAACGTCGTCTGCGTTATCTGCTGGTGGATGAGTATCAGGATACTAATACCTGTCAGTACGAACTGGTAAAGCTGCTAGTCACCGGTATCGGCAAGAAGCCGATGTTCACCGCGGTGGGCGATGACGATCAGGCGATCTACGCTTGGCGTGGTGCGACCATCGAGAATTTAAAAACTCTGGGCATCGATTTTCCTGATCTGAAATTGATCAAGCTCGAACAAAACTACCGTTCCAGCACCCGTATTCTGCAAGCCGCAAATGCGGTGATCGGCAACAATCCCAAGTTATTCGAAAAATCCTTGTGGTCCGAACACGGGCTCGGTGATCCAGTCAAAGTGCTGGGGATGCAGGATGATGAACAAGAGGCGGATCAGGTCGCGATCATGATTTCGGCACATCGCTTCGAACGCCGTGCCAAATGGTCGGATTATGCGATCCTGTATCGCGGCAATCATCAGGCGCGGGTAATCGAGAAGGCATTGCGTAAAGAACGTATTCCGTACACGATTTCCGGCGGGCAGAGTTTTTTCGATAAAGCCGAGATCAAGGACATCATTTCGTATCTGCGCTTGATTGCCAACGAGGACGACGATCCGGCGTTCATTCGCGCGATTACCACGCCCAAGCGCGGCGTCGGTCAGGCTACGCTCGAAGTGCTGGGAGCCTTCGCCGGGCAATGGCAATGCTCGCTGTTTGAGGCCGTGTTTAAAGGCGGCATCGAAGCCAAACTCACCGATCGCCAGCTCACGCCTTTGCGCGGTTTTTGCAATTTTATTAATCAGGTCGAGGCCCACGCGCACCGCGAAGGGCATGCGAGTTCATTGCTGGACGACCTGATGAAAGAGATCAATTACGAAGGGTATTTGTACGACAGTTTTGATGACCGTGCAGCGCAGGCCAAATGGCAAAACGTACTGGACTTTACGAACTGGTTAAAAGAAAAAGGCAGTGGCGGCAAAGAAGGCACTGACGATCACCGCAGCCTGCTCGACCTGACGCAGATGGTCGCGCTGATGACCATGATGGAAGGCAAGGATGAAGAGCCAGACGCCGTGCGCATGTCGACCTTGCACGCATCCAAAGGACTAGAATTTCCCCACGTGTTTCTGGTCGGTGTCGAGGAAGGCATCCTGCCGCACAAAGGCGATCCCGATGCACCAGTCGAAACCATCGCCGCCCGTATCGAGGAAGAGCGCCGCCTGATGTACGTCGGCATCACCCGCGCCCAGCGCAGCCTGCACATCACCTGGTGCAAAAAACGCAAACGCGCCGGCGCACCGGTACATTGCGATGTCTCGCGTTTTATCAAAGAAATGAAGTTAGACGAAGGCACAGCAGTACCCACCGAAGAAGAAGCGATCACGCCACAAAATCGCCTGGCGAATTTGAAGGCTTTGTTAAGCCGGCCTAAAGAGTAATTGGAATACCAGAAATGACAACCGAATTGACCCCAGAATTTCCCGACCATCCCTGGATCTCGCTAGAAACTCCGCAAGATGTAGAGGGCTGGATGGATTTACAGAATCGTGAATTACAGGAAGCGATGGCGAAGTTGCCGGGTAATACTCAGCAATACGGGCAAAGTCTCGGGCAGGGGATTGCGTTTCGCCTGGCGCTGGGCGGCGATCTGTTTATGCATACCAATTCGGATGGCGATGTGTTGCTGGATGTGACGCCGGAGGCCGCCTGGGTGATACCCGTGATCAGTGCGGTGACGCAGGTTGATGTGCCACGTGGTCAGGTCTGGATTTTACCTGCGCATGTACTGACGCAATTGGTTTTGGGTTTGAATAGCCTGATTGACTCTAGCTGGCTGGTATTGGGACATCGCTTTCGGATGAGGTAATGATGTTTATGCGCTGACAGCGCATGGTCGTTTATGGTGGATGTCCTTCGTTGTTCACGGCTTGCCGTGAACAACTCATCCATACCAAAACTGTTACGGCAAACGTAACAAACAAAGCAAACATCCCCATCCGCATTCCCTAGTCAAATAGAACTTACTTAAGCGACAAGTGGCTCGCTACAAGTCGAATCCGCAGGCTGGATGCGGCTTTCAGGGGGGGGGCGTGCCAGCAGCCGCACTCTGCTTGCGGATGCGTTTTGCGCTTTTGCGTCAATTCTGCCAAATCAAATAAAAATTCCCGGGTTAATTGACTAAACCATTTCTATCAATTTTAACGATACGTGAGCCGCCATCGCCGGTTTTGCTACCTGCAGCGGGATTTTGTTTGACGTTGACTTCTGCTACGCCGCTGCCGGTCGCATTGACTTTGGCACGTTCGACTAATAATCCGCTGGCATTCAGGTCACCGCTGCCACTGAGTTTTGCAACCAGCAATTGACCTTTGCCGGATAAATCAAGATTCGATGTGCCTGTGATTAGCACGTCAATCTGCGGACTCTGGATATCGTTTGCCTGCATATCGCCAGAGCCATGCAGCTCAATACTGAGTTTGTCGCGGATGGTATTGCTGCTGATGCCACCTGTGCCGTGTGTTTTAAATTGTGCTTTGCCCGCGTGCAGACTCTTGCCATCAAAATCGCCGGAACCATTGACCTGCACATCGAGTTCGCTGGTGTCACCTGCCAAGCTCAGGTCGCCGCTGCCGTTCATGCGTACGGTTGTGCTGCCTGCTTTCAGGCCGCGCGCTTCCATGTCGCCGGAGCCATCAAGCTGCGCACCTAATTGTTTGATCTCACCCGCGAGTTTGACATTGCCAGATCCGCGTATGGTTGATTTGACTTGCGCTGCCTTGAGTTCTTTGACGCTGAGGTCGCCTGAGCCGTTGATATCGCTGTCGAGACTGTCGCTGACGATACCCAGATTCAGATTGCCGGAGCCATTAATCTGCACGGTCGCTTTGGTGGTTTGCCATTGACTCAGGTCTATGTCGCCGCTGCCATTGACATTGGTTTGGAGTTCTTTGCTTACTCCATTGGCGTGAACATCGCCGGAGCCGTTGACGGATAATTCGAGCTTATCGCCTTTGAACTTATTCAGTTCCAGATCACCGGAGCCGTTGACGTTGATGCGATTGAGTTTGCTGGCGGCGACCTTGACGGTCAGCTGGCGAGAATTGAAATTGGTCGAGAGATGGATGATCGTTTTACTTCTTGAACGGATATGCAGGGTATTGCCGGTAACGACGGTCTCAACTTCTTTGACGAGTTTTTCGTTGCCGACGATTTCTAATGAAGGACCGCCTTCGCCGGTGATGACGACATCGTAAGGACCTGTCATATCGATTTCAGTAAATTCGGTCACATCGCGTTTTTCCTGAATAACCGGACCATAATTAACGGTCGAGTCACCGTCATGGAACTCGACGTTACAGGCGCTCAGGGCGAGTAACAAAATAAGGCTGCTGTGTTTTAACATGATATTCCTCGTTTTATTCAATATGCCGCTAGCATACGTTAGCATTCTGTCAAATGGAATCAGGATGCGACAGACCGCAAAACCCGGTGACTAAAATGCGAATCTTTGGGATATGCGGTTGCCGGCGTTGTGGGTGATAGTGGGTGATGGCGGCTGAACGGGGCGTGTGTATTGTGATTTGGCTCGGTGATCAGGCTCTGAGTGAACAGGTTTCCCAGATGGCGACCAGCAACAGAATCGCGGACATGCCGCCTGCCAGTCCGGTCGCCGTCATCGCTGGCCACACGAATGCCAGCACGCTCAACGCCGCCATTAGTCCCAGTCCGGCTAAGTGGGATAGTGGCGCATGTTGCTTTCCTGAGCTGATCCATTTAAACGGTAAATTTCCCAGTAAAAATAACAGCGGACCGGCAATCATGGCAATGCTGTGAGCCGGATCGAGTGTGGCATGCGGATGTGCCAGTGCCAGCTCGTCACCAACCGCGCCAACGATGATGCCCCCGACAATTAACAGATGGATGTAGGTATAGACGAGACGAGCCAGATGGCCAGGATCCGCTGATTGAGCAATGTGTTCGCTGCCGCGTTCTGCACCGATGTTGAAATAGATCCACCACATGGCAACGCTGCCGATAAAGGCAAAGAAAAAGGCGAGTGCGTTGCTGGTAGTCCAATCAAGTTCAGCGAATGTAGCACCGGTGACCAGGATCGATTCACCAAGGGCGATGATGATAAACAAGGAGCAGCGCTCCGCCAGATGCGCGCCCTCAACGTTCCAGTCAGAGGTCAGGGAGCGTCCCAGCCCGGGTGTCCAGAAGCCCAGGCTCGGCGAGATATATTCGATGCCTAAGGCGATGGTCCAGAGCAATAAGCGATACGCGTCATCCGCCAGGCCACCCGAGATCCAGAAGATGCCCGACAAGACTAACCATGTTGTGATGCGCTGGAAGTTGCGGATGACCGCGCCGTCCTCATGACGCAATGCCCAAAGCATGAAGACAGACCGGCCTACCTGCATCGCGACAAAGACCAGCGCAAACGCAAGTCCCTTGTTGCCAAACGCTTGCGGCAGCGACGCCGACAATAACAGCCCTGCCAGCATCATCGCAAACAACAAGATCCGCACCGGAGTTTTTTCCGGATCCAGCCAGTTTGTGACCCACGAGGTGTAGACCCAGACCCACCATACCGCCAGGAATAACAAGCTGGTTTGTACGGCGCCCATGAGGCTGAGATCTTTTAGCAAACGATGTGATAGTTGCGTCACCGCAAAGACAAACACCAGATCAAAAAACAATTCGATATTGGTCACTTTGGCATGACCATGACGTTGTCTTAATAGCTTGTTGTGAGTAGATGTCATTGAAATAAAACCGGAAAAATAGGGACAGTCGAATAGTTCAGAACTGACGCAAAACGATACTCTAATTACCACCAGGCACATTGAATCCGCAGGCTGGATGCGGCTTTTAGAAGCTTTTCATGCCAACAGGCGCACCCAGCTTGCGGATGGGTTTTGGGGATTTTCTAAAAACCCTTTCATCGATATTTCATGGAGCCGCATACTCCCGCTTTTTCTTTGTACCTCTGTGGTGAGAGATGTTGGTTTTTGCGTCAGTCCTAGCATTGCTACTCGTTGTTGAGTGGCTGAGCAGATTATAGGCGTGCCGCGAGTCTGGCGATAATTTGCTTGAAATTTTTACTGACTGTTGCACAATCCCCTATACTGCTAAACGTTTTTTATCCCTACCGTTCACTACGGCTCATTACCGCTAACCGGGTCGCATTCAGTCTGATGAATCCAATAATCTTGCAAGCTCAGGATGGTGCTCAAGTTGCCATCACCGCGCATGGTGCGCACATCTGTTCCTGGATCCCGGCCGGTGGCGAGGAGCAGCTATTTTTCAGTAAAACTTCCGAGATCCGCGAAGGTGTGGCAATGCGTGGCGGTGTGCCGGTCGTTTTTCCGCAATTTGCTAATTTGGGCGCTTTGCCGAAACACGGATTTGCCCGCACGGCCATGTGGCGTCTGGTCAAGGCCGGGCAGACCGCCAGCGGTGTTGCGCGGGCTGAGTTTGAGTTACACGAAAATATCGCCAGACTGCAAATCTGGCCCTATGTCTTCCGTGCAGAGCTGGTGGTGACGGTGGTCGGCTCTAGTCTGGATATACGCTTATCGATACAAAATACCGGCGACACCGGATTTAGTTTTACCGCAGCGCTGCATACTTATTTTGCGGTTGAGCAGATTGCCGATGTGACGGTGCATGGGCTGGAGGGTTTGCAGTATCGTGACTCTGTTACTGGTGCTACGGGCTGTGTCGATCGCGATCCTGTGCTGCGCATTCATGGTGAGATTGACCGCATTTATGCGAATGCGCCTCGTCTGTTGCTGTGTCAGCCGAAACAGACAACCTTGATACAACAAAACGGCTTCGCTGATGCCGTGGTCTGGAACCCAGGGATAGAAAAAGCCGCGACTCTGCCAGACCTGGAGCCAGGTGGTGACCAGCGCATGCTCTGCATCGAGGCGGCAGCGATTATGCAGCCGGTGGTGTTAGCGCCCGGAGCATCCTGGTCAGGGAATCAATCGCTGACGGTCAAGCGTACCTGACATCGCCTGCGCTGAAACAGCATCCCGCAGCAAACGTTCATGGGTGCCATGGATGAATTGCTGTAATCGCTGCAATCGTCGCTAGCTGGTGATTAGATTACATTTGCCTGAACTGATGCTGATAGGCTTGCGATACACTCATCCAGTCCTTGCTGCCATGCAGGCGTAAGAATGATTTTCGCGTGTTTCATGGAATTCTCTCGTTCAGTGATGGGAACCGTGAGCTTAGGCAAAAGAGATGACTGGCGTAACATCCGTGCGATGAGTGAGGGGGAACGCGCGATCACCTGGGAAATTTTTGCGATAAACGCTAGTTGGAAAACAATTGGAAAGTCATGCACACAAACGTTTTGTCGGCGTTGACCACTAAGCTTAATGGCCGGTCTTATTTATACTTATTCTCTATCGCAGCGACAGTCCCGTCCTTCTCCATTTCACGCAGGATGTGATTGAAGCGATCAATCCGGCTTTGTTCTATGGCAGGGTTACAGGCCAGATAAAGTTCCACCTGATTGAACTGAAATAGCGGGACAATTTTCCCCGTCAGCCCCTGATTTTTGATCAAAGTCAGACCAAGGCGCCCTCCGGTCGCCCAGAAATCGAAGCGCCCATACAGGAGTTTGCGAGGATTTTCTGCATCGTAGTTCGCAATATCGATGTTAAATCCGTTGTAGGTCAGGTATTCGCTGACCGCACCTTTGCGGTAGGCACCGATGACATAGCTGCGTAAGTCATCAAGTTTTTTGGGACGGCGCTTGTCGTCGGCCCGGGCAAAAATGACCCAGTTATTTTTTACCAGCGGCCCCACCCATTTGAACAGGTTTTCGCGCTGCGGCGTTCTGGTGGTAGAGAAGACGCAGGTGTTCGGATCCTTTTGCCCCATCTGGTAAGACCGTGCCCAGGGATAGGCACTGATGGTGATGCGTTCACCGGCGCGGTGCATCAGCTCGATGAGTTTTTCGGTAGAGATGCCGTTGATTTCTTGTGTATCAGGATTGATGATGTTAAACGAGGGATAGTCCTCGGTGGTCAGTATCAGCGTCGGCTCTTGTGCCTGAACGGCATGGCCAATAAATACGGTACCGACCAAGACAGCAAAGAGAGCACGAAGGTAATGGCGACCAGAACGCAGGGCAGCAGAACGGCAGTGATGGATGAAGCTTGATTGTAATATCGACGTCATGCAACGGGACATACTGTCTCCAGTGGTGTGCTCGAAAAAATTGTTCTCTGCCTGCAATAATAATGCATCGTGTCCCTGAATTGATCATCGGCCTGGCACCGTACAAAAAAATGCATGTAAAGTTCATTTAGGTCGCTGTTTGTTTTCCAAAAAATGACGACGTGCACGGTTACAATAAGCGCATTTGTCCGCCAGGGAAGCAAGATGCAAATTGATCATTTGTCTTACGGGTCCGATCTATCTGGACTGATTTGTGGTTATGTGTTTGTGCAGGGGCAGGCGGGGCAGGTGATTCATACGCCGGAGGCGTTGGCGTGGTTAAAAAAATCACCGGCGGAGCAGGAGAACGCATTTGTCTGGCTGCATTTCAATCTCAGTAATGCGGCTGCCGAAAAATGGCTGCATGAGCATACACAATTGCCCGAAGAATTTTATGAGACCTTGCATGAGGGCTCACGCTCGACCCGGATCGAGCGTACAGATGCCAGTCTGGTCGCGGTGGTCAATGATGTATTGCATGACTTTGCATTTGAGGCATCGGACATTGCTACCTTGTGGCTGAGCCTGACCAATAACGTATTGATCAGCGCCCGTCGCAAACCCTTGCAGTCCGTGGACCGGCTGCGCAATGCAGTAAATCACGGAGAACTCTTTCACTCGCCGACCGAATTACTGACACATCTGCTGCGTGATCAGGCCGATGTGTTGACTGGCATCGTGCGCAACGCGATCAAAAAAGTTGATGACATCGAAGACAATTTGCTGGCCGACCGGCTTAACCACAAGCGTGCCAATCTGGGCGAATTGCGCAGGGTGCTGGTTCGCTTACAACGCTTATTAGCGCCAGAGCCTGCGGCTTTATTTCGTCTGCTACAAAAACCACCGGCTTGGGTTGCAGAAAGCGATGTCCAGGAATTGCGCCAATCAACCGAAGAGTTTGCCGTGGTACTCAGCGATATGGCATCCCTGCAAGAGCGCATTAAATTACTGCAGGAAGAAATTGCCGCCAGCGTCAATGAACAGAATAACCGTTCCCTGTTTGTCCTGACGATCGTGACCGTGCTGGCCTTGCCGATTAATATTATCGCGGGTTTGCTGGGGATGAATGTCGGCGGTATCCCGCTGGCGCAGCACGAGGACGGATTCTGGATCGTGGTGGCGATCGTCGCGAGTTTTACGGTGATTGCCGGATGGCTGGCATTTCGCAATCGTGACTGAGTTTGGCCAGTATTGCAAAAACCGAGACCTCTCACCACAAAGGCACGGAGACACTGAGGAAAAGCAGGAGTAGCAGGAGTAAGTGCTTCCATGAGATATGGATTACAAGGTTTTTTAGAAATCCCATATTAAATCCCTAAGCTGTATGCGGCTTGCCGAGGCATTTCACGCCAGCAGGCGCATCGGGTTTGCGGATACGGTTTTGGAGTAGATAGTTTGTCTTATCAATACAATCCAAATGGCGGGATATTATTTCCACCATCACGTGAGGAGAAACTGGTGTGATGAATCGCAGATATAGCTGGCACGCGGCAGCTGGTGTTATGGGGTTTTGTGTCATGCAATCAGTGTGTGCGGCGCTACCTGAGCAAGATGATCTGGTGAGCCTGTCTCAGCAAATGCAGCAGGGTAAGCAAACGGCAGTTGGTTTATTGGATCGCTACACGCAGCGTATTCAGCACCTGAATCCGGCATTGCACGCGGTCATTGCCATCAATCCTGAGGCCAGATCGCAGGCGCAAACGGCAGACCAGAAAAAATCACATCGCTCGCCTTTGCACGGTATCCCGATTCTGATCAAAGATAATATCGATGCGGCAGGTATGGCCACCACAGCGGGCTCTCTGGCACTGGCAGAGAATGTTGCAATAGCAGATGCACCGCTGGTCGCACGTTTGCGCGCAGCCGGTGTCGTGATCGCAGGTAAAACGAATCTCAGCGAATGGGCGAATTTTCGCTCGACGACGGCGACCAGTGGCTGGAGCAGTGTTGGCGGACAAGCGCGCAATCCTTATGCGACCGATCGTAGTCCTTGCGGCTCCAGCTCTGGCTCAGGTGCTGCGGTTGCGGCACGTTTGATCCCTGCGGCGATTGGCACCGAAACCGACGGCTCTATTGTTTGTCCTGCTGCTGTCAATGGCCTGGTCGGCGTGAAGCCGACTCTGGGACTGGTGAGCCGCTCAGGGATTGTGCCTCTCAGCCATAGTCAGGATACCGCTGGGCCGATGACCTTGACGGTACGTGACGCTGCATTGTTATTGAATGTCATGGCGGGTAGCGATCCGGCAGACGTGGCGACCAGGGATGCTGATCGTTTGCGTACTTACGACTACACGATGGGCTTCAGTAAGACCGGCTTGCAAGGCAAGCGGCTGGGTGTGGTGCGTAAATTAGTCGATAGCTACGATGCAGAGACTAAGGCGGTATTTGAGCGGGCATTAAAGACGCTGAAGTCGCGCGGTGCGATCATTGTCGATCAAGTGGAATTACCTTATCTCGATGATATGGAAAAAGATGAATTGACGGTGCTTTTATATGAATTTAAGGCCGACCTGAATGCCTATCTGGCTCACACACCAACGAGTGTACAAACGCGCTCGATGGAACAGGTGATCGCTTACAACAAGCAGTATGCGGATAAGCTGATGCCTTATTTCGGCCAGGAGCTGATGGAGCAGGCACAGGCAAAAGGCGATCTGAACACACCGGAATACCGCGAGGCAAGTACCCGCCTGAAACAACGCGCGGGTAGTGAGGGAATTGATGCCACACTCAAAAAATATCAACTGGATGCTTTGATCGCACCAACTACCGGCACGGCCTGGGCGATTGATTACAAGGCAGGTGACGTGATCGAGGGCAGCGCCAGTTCACCCGCGGCGATTGCCGGCTATCCTCATATCACGGTACCGATGGGCCTCAGTAAACAATTACCGGTGGGACTTTCATTCTTCGCCGAGGCCTGGAGTGACGCTAAATTATTGAAACTGGCGTATGCCTATGAGCAGGCAAGACCCGCTTTGCCCGCACCTAAGATCGCTAAGTAAAACCTTACAGCGCGGGGAATTGGCTTGTTTGCCACAATGTGCCGCCACCATAATTCGCCACGAAATTTTTTCGTATTTTCTTAGATATAGGACAGAAATAGGCATAAGCTGTTGCTAATGACATTATCTTTGTGGATCTGGTTTTTCACATTAACTCATATGCGCTTTTTTTTCCTGCTCTGTACTTACGCCAGCATGCTCGCTGTATGCAATCATGCCGTAGCGGTCGAGAAAGTAGCAGTTACTGTCTTGATGAGCGAGGAGCTGGACGAAAAGAATAAGGTGGTTCCATTGTCTCCCGATATTTTGCATTTGTTTTCGTATCTGGAAAAAAACAGCGGTTTGCAATTTGACGTCCAGCGCTACCCTTGGTTGCGTGCGCTAGAGAATGCTTATCGCGGCGATGGGGTGATTTTTGGTATTTCAAAAACACCGGAGCGACAAAAGCTACTCAGCTTTTCTGAGCCGTTGTTTGCTGACCAGGTCGTATTGATCAGCCGTTGCGATAGCGTTTTTCCGTATGCGACTCTTGCCGATCTGCGTGGCAAAGTCATCGGCGTTGCCCGTGGGGCGAGTTATGGCAACGAGTTTGATCAGGCAGCCAATACAGTATTCAAGGTGGAATACGATACCAATTCGAACGCAGCGCGTTTGAGAAAACTCTATACCCGGCGCATGGACGCGATTGTTTTTTATAGCAGATCAGTCGCGGCTCAACGTCTGGTCGCCGAAATTAATGCGATTGCTTATACAACGCTGGGAGCGGATCAGGCCACGGGCAAGGCTTTTTGTGTGTTACCGAAACCGATTACGTCGGTGGATATTCATTTTGCGATACGAGCAGATGCAGACCACGGCGTAATGGCTAAACTGAATGCGGCAATTTTGCGCGGCAGGTCCAGCGGAGAACTGACCAGAATTTTTTCAGAAAAAACTGGTCTTTCCAAGTAGTAAAAAGCCTGTTCAGTACATCGCCTGTTAAGCCGGTTGCTGGCGTAGCAGATCGGCTGCTTTTTCTCCTATCATCATTGTCGGTGCATTGGTATTTCCGCCAATCAGGGTCGGCATAATGGAAGCGTCCACGACACGCAGCCCCATTAAACCGTGCACCCGCAACTCGGGGTCGACGACGGCCATTGCATCAATTCCCATTTTGCAGGTGCCTACCGGGTGATAAACCGTGTCGCTGTATTGCCGCAAGGCGGCGCGGATATCGTCATCGGTTTTGACCTTGGCAGTTTGAAAATCGCTGGTACGCATGGACGCGAGTGCAGGCGCATCCATGAGCTGGCGAGTGAGTTTAAAGCCTTTCAATAAGGTCTCGATGTCGTCCGGATGTTCCAAAAAGCGCGGATTGATTAGTGGAGCTGCCAGGGGATCTGTATTTGCCAGGCTTAATTCGCCAATGCTCTTGGGACGTAACAGACAAACATGACAGGAGTAGCCATGCCCCAGATGGAGCTTGCGGGCATGGTCATCAATCATTGCCATGACAAAATGTAGCTGTATGTCCGGCGCGGGTAGGCCGGGATCTGTTTTCAAAAAGCCGCCGCCCTCGGCAGCATTGGAAGTAATCATGCCGCGGCGCTGGGTCTTGTATCGCCAGGCTTCTTTGGCTAAATGCGCTGAGCCACCGAGTGAGATGCCGACCAGGTCCGTGCTGCGGGAGCGGTACTTGAAGACAAAGTCAGGATGGTCTTGCAGATTTTGCCCTACACCTGGCAAGTCGTGGACCACAGGAATTCCCATTGCCTGCAGGGCTTTACCATCACCGACACCGGACAGCATCAGAATTTGCGGGGTTTGCAACGCACCCGCAGCCAGCAGAATCTCGCGCCTGGCACGCAGGCTGCGTCGCTGACCATGCTGGATAAATTCAACACCCACGGCTCGTTTTCCTTCAAACAGAATCCGTGTTACATGACAGCCGGTTTCCACATGGAGGTTCGGGCGTTTGCCCATGTGCGGATGCAGATAGCCGCGAGCGGCACTCCAGCGTTCACCTTCGTGTTGGGTCACCTGATAAATGCCGACGCCTTCCTGGTCTTCTCCGTTGAAATCATGGTTAATCTTAAAACCCGCTTGCTTCGCTGCCTCCAGATATAACTGCTGAAACGGGTTGTCAGAGCGCAGATCGCTGACGCGTAAAGGGCCAGACTGGCCATGCAGGGCACCGCCGAGACTGGCGTTATTTTCTGAGCGTTTGAAGTAGGGCAGTACCTCATCAAATGACCAGCCGGTATTTCCCAGCGATGCCCAGTGATCATAATCCCAGCGATGGCCGCGGATATATACCATGGCGTTAATTGCAGAGGACCCGCCTAATGTTTTGCCACGCGGTTGATAGCCACGGCGATTATTTAAGCCTGGCTGAGGCAGCGTTTCAAATGCCCAGTTATTCAGCTTGGTGGGTAGCATTGCGACTACTGCGAAGGGCGTTTTTACCACCCAGCTATCACCGTCGTTGCCAGCTTCTAATACGGTGACGGTAGTATCTGGATCCTCTGTTAGCCGGCCTGCAACGGCACAACCTCCCGCCCCACCGCCAACGACGATGTAATCTGCTGTTGCTTCACTCATGTTGTCTCGTCCTTTGGATCAATTGATGTGTCAATGATGGCGTCTTGTGCGCATGCTTCGTCAGCGGACTTGTTGCGTCGCAATATTGATGCTTCAGCGAAAGCCGTGTACGTTAGAGCCTATCTTATTTCTAAACGATAATGGTGGTAAGGACATTTGCTGCCAACGACTGTGGTATTGATTTTTAATCTCGGGAACCTGGGTCTGTTAATACATCAACATCAGTATCAATATCAACCCCAATCTGGTGATGCGCCTGTTCCACAAGACAGGGTGGCAAGGCGCGAGTCATCACTATTGTCAGTACAGGATGTGATTTTTCCTATGCATCCGTTTTCTGGCTTGTTTGCGATCGGTCGCGAACAGCAGTGGCGTTTGCATGAGATGTTTCCTGCTTTTTTTACGAACGACAACACGCAATTACCCGTTGCCGCAAGAGTCAGTTATACCCAGGCACGGGAGGGATTACTGCAGGCGAGACGACGTGGTGGTGCAGATATCGCGTTATTGTCCGGCAGCCGTAAGTCCATCGCGCATCTTGGCGACATGGGGGCGGGCATGCTGGCTCAGCCTAATCTGGGACGTGCATTGGCATTTGGCCTGGAATATCAGTTGATCGCCGGATCTATGTTGCAACTCACCCTGGAGACTGAGGCGAATGATATGAGTGAGGTGCATGAGGTACGTGAGGTACGTGAAGTGTGGCAGGCTGCACTGGTATCGCATGCCCTGTTTGATGATCAGGAATTACAAGATTTTCTGGATGTTGACCATCTGGCGACTGCGCTGAATGCTGCACGTCAGTTGCCTTGCAAAAAGCTCCTTCTCAGCCGTGTTGAATTACGCGGTAATTTACATGCGAGCCGGTCCATGCTGGACGCTTTTTTTGCTTGTCCGGTGATACTCGGTGCAGATAGCAGCCGTATCGTGTTTTCAAGCGCGATGCTCGATATTCCATTATCAGGGTGTAGCGATCACGCACAGCGCATTCAAGATGCTTGCGACAGAGAGTTGGCCGACATTGGCGTCTTGGGTAAACAAAGTCTGATACGCAAACTGGTTGCCATGCAGTGTGAATTTTTTAATGTGCAGGACATGGCATTTGCGCTGGGATTAAGTCCGCGGTCCTTACATCGTTTGTTAGTACGGGAAGGTACTTCTTATCAACATGTGACCGAGACCGTCAGAATGGAACGGGCAAAGCGCTTATTGATCACGACATTAAGCATGGAAGATATTGCAGAGAAGCTCGGATACTCCGATGCGCGCAGTTTTCGTCGTGCTTTTCAGCGCTGGACTTCGCTCACACCCTCCGAGTTTCGCCTCAGGCGCTATGAGTCCGGAAACTGAACACAGAAAGAAAAAACCCGACATCTTGCGATGCCGGGTTCTTTCTGTCGAGACTAATGTTGTGTTGCTTATGCAGCGTTTTTGCGTTTGCGCAGAGATGCCAAACCAGCGATGCCCAAGCCCAACAGAGCCAGGCTGCCTGGTTCTGGAACGTCATTAGGCGGAATACGTGCGCCGAAACCATCGAGGTAAACATAGCCAGCGTGACCACCGTATGGGCAATCAGATGCTAACAGAGTCAGTGTGAAATCATGACCAATGGCATTCAAATCAGCCAGATTAATACTTTCAACAACCCAACCGCTTGATAACCAAGAGCCAAAACTAGTCCAGTTCACACCAGAGGCACCGCCACCGATTGCACCAGCAGAGCTATAAGCGCGGTTAACGATCGTTGTGTTCGTTGTGTCATCTGTCAGAGTCAGAGAAAAGTAGTCAGAATCTGTCAAACCATGTGAACCTTGTAACACAGCATTCCATGCGAAGTAAATAGCGCTGTCTGTGTAATTAGTTACTGTTTGACGCAAAGTAGAAACCGAATAGTTACTGATATTATCGTTTGCGCGAACAGAGTAATTGCCTGAGTACACACGGTTTGCACCAGTGATAGGATCAACGCCGCCACTCATGATCGTGTTGTTTGAAGGGCCACCATTGAAAATCGATGGATTTGCCGGTGCAACTGGAGAGCCGTGCCATGTACCGCCGCCGCCAGTCCAGCCAGATACGTCACCAGCTTCGAAACCACCATTTGTAAAACCAGTTGCATATGCGCTACTAGCAGCCATCATTGCAAGACCTAAGGCCAATACTATTTTTTTCATGATATTTATTCCTATAACGATAAAATTGTGATGTGAAAAAACTAACAACGCAGCCTTATAAGCAAACACTGTGCCAATTAAAAATATCTTTATAAATCATATGGTTATAGATGTTATTTCAATGCAACATGAGTTCTTGTAAAAAAGCTCGACAGCTTGATCAGTTGACTTTATTGCTGAAATAAAATGGAAGTAGTAACTCTGCTAAGTTACTATTTATTTGATTTGATCGGTCTTGGTACCGGTACTGCAAAAGAACTCACACCAAAACTGAGTGCCACTCCCAGATCCGGTCGTAAAACCCAGTTGACCATTCATCTTTTCCACCAGAGTTTTGGTAATCGGCAAGCCGAGGCCGGTACCGCCCTGACGGCGGGTGTCGGTGCCGTCTGCCTGAGTAAACGGTTCATAAAGATGGCTCTGGAATTCGGGTGGAATACCGGGGCCTTTATCGCTGACGGTGATGCGATAGCTTGAATGTTCGTCGCGGGAGATTCCGGCGATCTCAATATCAACTACCTCGCCTTCCGGTGAGAATTTTGCTGCATTGGACAGCAAATTAGCCATGACTTGCATCAGGCGGTCAGAGTCTGCCAGCACCCACGCAGTCTCAATGCTGGCAACAAATCGCAGACTGACTTTTAAGGTCTGTGCATAGGCTTGATTGGCCTCGACGGCGCCCGCCACCAGGCTGACCAGATCGACGGGTTCGGATTTAAAGCGCATTTTTCCGGAAACCAGCTTATCCATATCAAGGATATCGTTGACCAGATCGATCAGGCGCAGACTATTGTGATGGGCGATTTTGATGAGTTGCCCGACTTTTTCGGGAAGTACGCCGGCGATGCCGGAGTCGAGGATTCCCAGGGAGCCGCGTATTGAGGTCAGCGGGGTACGTAATTCATGGCTGACTACCGAGATGAATTCAGATTTCAATTGGTTGATACGATGACGTTCGCTGATATCCATGGCAAAAACGACCCACTCGCTGCGGGAGTTTTCCAGATGACTCAGGCCGACCAGAATCGGTATATCGTGACCGCCGGGATGTTTCAGGGTTACTTCAAACGGCGCAGTTGTCCCGGCACTTAACAACTCGGCGTAGGCGTGCTGACACACCAGGATATCCGCTTCTGATAAGAGAAATTCCCAGACTCGTTGCCGGCTCAATAAATGCTCACGTGTATGACCGCAGAGCTGGGCAAAGACATCGTTGACATCATTTAGCTGGCCGTTCTCACCACCTTGCGCAATACCGATCAGACTGGAATTGATCAGGCGCTGCAAGCGCTGCTCGCTTTGTTTCAAGGCATCCATGGTGCGCCTCTGGTCGGTGATATCTTCCATCATCCAGACCGTGCCGCGTACATAATTCTCCGGAGGTAAGGCACGACCGGCGATCCGTGCCAAAAACGGTTCGCCGCTAATCCGTTTTACCTGCCATTCGATCTCAACCGGTTCATCTCTTTGCAGTTGCGGAATAACCTGTGCGCCAAAGGCGTGATAATCGTTCTCGTCTGCATACAAGAACGTCGTTTTTTTGCCTATCATCGCCTGCACGTCGTCGAATCTGCATAAATCGGCCAGCACTTTATTGGCGCGGATGATCACGCCGTCACTGACAAACATAATCCCTACCGGCGCATTATTAATTAGGATATCGAGTTCCCGCGCCAATAGTTTGTAGCGATCTTTGCTTGCCTGTAGCAATTCCTGATTGACGCGCAACATCTCCTCACTGACTTTGCGCTCGGTGATGTCGATGTGTGTGCCTTGCATGCGCACGGCTCTGCCTTGACTATCGCGTTCGACAATCCGGCCGCGTGACATGATCCAGATCCATTCGCCGGATTTGGTTTTTTGCCGGAATTCCGCCTGGTAGTCGCTACCGTCTTCGGCCTTGATATGGTTGCGTAACGCGGTCTTCAGACGCGGTATGTCATCCGGGTGAATACCTGACTTCCAAAAATTATTCCAAAACTCCGGCTGGCTGGCGAATTCATCGGCATCGTAGCCCAGCATCCTGGCGTACTCGGGACTGTATTGACCTTCGCCAGTCAGAATATTGATGTCATACAGCCCCTGATTCGAGGCTTTTAAAATCAGGCGGATTTGCTGTTCGGCTTTATATGCACGCTCTTCCGCCTGCTTGCGCTCGGTGATGTCGCTTAAAAAACCATGCCATAAAATGCTACCGTCAGTCATGTGTTCCGGTGTTGCATTACCCACATACCAGCGTGCTGTACCATCAGTTTGCAAGACCCGGTATTCATGATGCCATTGCGATAGTTCCATCGCAGAGATCCTGACGCCATTCACCATTGCCGGTACATCGTCGGGATGAATTTTGCTGAACAGCGCACTCGCATCTTCACGTAATTGCTCAGGCTGGATGCCGAATACATCGACGACAGCCTGACTTGCATAAGGGAAGCAAAAGCGTCCGTCCGGGAAACGTTGAAACTGATAAAACACGCCGGGCAGGTAGCGCGAAAAATTCGAGAGCAGCGTATGACTCTCTTTGAGCTGGTCGGTCAGTTGACGGTTTTGCGTGATGTCGGTAATCAGACCCATCATCCTGATCGGCTGCCCATCGGCATTACGTTCAACAACGGCACCGCGTGAACGTACCCATTTCCAGCTACCGTCACGGCACCGCATGCGGTGCTCGTCCTCATAATCGGGTGTTTGACCTTCCAGATGTCGTCTGGTGGCCGCCATTGCATGACCAACATCATCCGGGTGCACATGAGACAGCCAGTCGTCGATATGCTGACCCATTTCATGTTCGGCATATCCCAGAATTTTTTTATAGCGACGAGAAAAAAAAGTCTCGTTAGTGATCAGATTCCAGTCCCATAAACTATCTCCGATGGCCTCCAGCAAAGCGCGCAAACTACGGCCCGCAGCACGCTCGCCAGCCTGCACCAGCGGACTCGCAGCGTCGCTGGAACCGGTGGCGCCAGCATCTGGCAGTCTGGATGGCATGATCAGAGAGGCTTAGGGATGCTGACTTGCAACCTGGCTGAAGAAATCATAAATTCCCTGATCGCTCATCTTGCGCGCGTTCGACAATTCACCCGCTTTGGTCGCATACAGCAGGCTGTTATCCGGCTTTAGTACGACAGCAGCAGGGATGCCTTTTTTGATGGGATTTTCGTAGCGGTTCGCGATGCCGAGATTGCGGTCAAATTGACCAACATCGATTTTGACCACAATAAATTTGCTGGCAATCAATGCGGCACTTTGTCCTTTGATTGACTTATCGAGTTCCAGACAATCTTTGCACCAGTTGGCACCAAAGATCACCAGCACTTTTTTATTTGCGGCTTGCGCTGCTGACAAAGCCTTAGTCAATTCTGCCTGAGCATCGGCGGCCTCATCATAAGGCTGGGCGGGATTGGCAAGTGCTGCCGTGAAAAACAGGCTGAGGCAGATAGCGATTAATTGTTTCATGAGAATTCTCTTTGCATGATGCGCTCGCAGCACTCCTGTCTTGCTGCCAGCATAGATGAGTGGAAAAAACACCGGAGCAATGCTCTTGCCCGGTTTTTACATGATGACGCAATTACCGGAATTTGTCATGAGCCGCTACGCTCTGTGGTGAACCGCACAGAGCGATGCCGGATTGCAGTTTATAAACTGACTTATGGTCAAGTATTTCTCAGACATAAGAATTTAATCCATCTTGACCCGGTTGTTTAACGACGTACTTGTATCCGCAAGCCAATCAAATCCATTAAAACTCATTAAAACACCATAAAACCGAGGGAATCATGAACAATCTATCAGAACTTCAAACCAGAGAATTTCACTATGATCCAGATAACTTGCTGGATACCCTGATCCACCAATTACATTTCAAAAATGACGCCGCCTTGTCGCGTGCGCTCGAAGTGGCTCCGCCAGTGATCAGCAAAATCCGCCACCGCCGTTTGTCCGTTGGTGCATCCTTGCTGATACGCATGCATGAGATTTCGAATTACAGCATCAAGGACTTACGTGCCTTCATGGGCGACCGACGCAGTAAATTCCGTATCAGTCCGCAGCAATTCAAACCGAAGCAAAGCCATCTCACGTCGCTCTCCCGGACCTGATCGCTTTTCTGCGGGCAGCCCGGAGGTGCGATGTTAAGTGACACGGCTAAGCAATATTACGAAGTAATATGACAGATGTATTTACTGATCATATATACAGTTGATAGGGTAAAATATCGATTGTCTCGCACAGCCTAGCGTGTCATTACCGTGCCTCCTGTTTCTCGAAAAATTATCCACTGCGATTGTGATTGCTTTTACGCTGCCATCGAGATGCGGGATGATCCGCGTTTGCGTGATAAACCTCTGGCAGTCGGTGGCCGTGCCGATCAGCGCGGCGTCGTTGCTACCTGCAATTATGAAGCGCGACGTTACGGTGTGCGCTCTGCTATGCCAACTTCGCTGGCGCTGCGCCGCTGCCCTGATTTGGTGGTCATGCCGCCGGCCATGGAAAAATACCGTGTCGCCTCCAAAGCCATCTTATCGATTTATCGTGATTACACCGATCTGGTTGAGCCTTTGTCGCTTGATGAGGCTTATCTCGATGTCAGCGACTGTACCCAGCACAAAGGTAGTGCCACGTTGATTGCGCAAGAGATACGCGCACGCATTGCCGCCACCGTCGGCATCACGGCATCAGCGGGTGTCGCCAGCAATAAGTTCCTCGCCAAAATCGCCAGTGACTGGAATAAGCCAGACGGCTTGTTCGTGATTTTGCCGGATCAGGTTGAGGACTTTGTTGCTGCCTTGCCGGTCGCCCGCCTGTTTGGCGTTGGCAAGGTCACCGCAGCCAAATTACATGCGCTTGGCATACAAGAATGCCGTGATCTGCGTGCCTGGTCCGTGCAGGACCTGGTGCAACAGTTCGGTAAGCTGGGCAATAGCCTCTACATGCTATGTCGCGGGATTGACCGGCGTGAGGTGATCGCTCATTCAGAACGCAAATCCATCAGCGTCGAAGAAACCTATACAAACGATTTGCCCGATCTGGCGGCTTGTATGACAGAGCTACCTTTGCTCTATGCGTCGCTGGTTGCCAGGGTGCAGCGAGTGCAGCCTGAAGAGTCGATACAAAAGTTAAATATCAAAATCCGTTTCAGCGATTTCCGGCAAACCACCGTCGAGTGCCGCAGTCATGAACTGAACGAGCAACTGTTCCGGCAACTGATGGAAACCGGATTCTTGCGCCGTAACTTGCCAGTGCGTTTGTTAGGGCTGGGTGTTGGCCTGGGAGCTGTTGTGAGTACGCAGCAGGCGGCGCTGAGGGCGGAGCAGATTCCCTTGTTTAGCGTGGATGATTGCTGGTAATGCTACGCGGCTATAAATATACATACTGCCCCATAGTATATTTACAAGCACTAATGAAATAATGCGGATTATGGGTATTTATTCAAAAAAATGGGGGAGTATATGTTTAATGTACGACGATCAGCGACTGCCCGCAGCGTCTGTTAGCTTAAAATAGGTATTCTCAAATTTTTTGATATCGACTTTTTCCAGCGCAGCATTAAAGCTTTTGCGCATCGCCAATCCACGCTCGGTATGCTGAAAGCAGATATGCATGGAGAAGTTTGTCAGTTCCTGAGGGTGGAACTCGATCTGATCCCGATTGGCCTGCAAGCCCGGTTCGGTGATCAGTAGCTGGCGTAAGACGTTTTTATCAATCACGATCACGTCGATTCTTTGTGCCAGCAGTTTGCGCAGATTGCTGACATCAGACGGTGCGGTGTCGGTTTTCAGTAATCCTTTTTTGATCATGGCGTCAAACTCTTCGCCATTCGCATAGTCTTGTACGATACCGATTTTGTACGCTTGTAAATCACTCAATCTTAACCAGTCAAACGGTCGCTTTTTCAGGTAAGCAAAGCCGACAATACTACGACCCAATATCCCCGAAAAATAACAGCTACTCTCTCGCTCTTTGGTATAAAAAGCCGGAAAATATCCGGCATAGGCGGGATCGGTGCCACCGACTTGTACGGTGCGGCTCCAGGGCGCATAACTGATTTTTGTATCGATACCGATCTGACGGGCAGTGACTTTCACAATCGACGCCGTCAGGCCTTCGTCACGTAACTGTGAGCCGACGTACGGTGACCATTCCAGACTGGCCAGACGCATCACCGTGTCGTCGGCGATTGCTGGTGACATGGCTGTCAGCGCAATCATTCCGGTCATGGCGATAAAGAGAGAGAACGCCCGGGTTTTCATGGGGGAATCAAGTAAAAACGATAGTGCAGTGTAGCGTAATTTACTTGACCATCGTCAGCTCTGTTGACACCACACATCGCCTGCAGGATGTGTGAATATCAACAGACCGGAACTCCTCTCGACTACTCTGGGCGACCGGCCCGAAAACTACGTCAGACTGACCATGTAATTTTTGCCGGATTTTTGTGGCGCTTATGCGATCCGCCAAGCGAATCGCATTGTCTGCCGTGAATTTATTGCGTTATTTGAAATCACCGGCAAAAACCGTCAGCATCTTGTCGTAGGCCAGATATTTATTCATGGCTGCTTTGACATCGGCATTAGTCAGCGCCATGATTTTTTTCTCCAGCGCCGCATCGAATTGCATGGTGCGGCCGAGGTACAGGTTTTGCACCAGTTCTTGCGCCAGTCCTGAGTCCTGGCTGCGACCTAGCTGCGATTGCTGGATCAGGCTCTTTTTACCCTCTGCCAGTTCCACCGCGGTAAAACCGTCTTTGAGTACGCGGGCGATTTCTTCCCGGAAGCCTGCTTCGAGTTTAGCGCGGTTTTGTGGCGCAAAAATCGCACCAGCGGTGAAGCTGGCGGCCTCATCGATGGACGACGCATTGAAGAACGAGCCGCCGCCATAACTGATCCCGTCTTTTTGACGGATACGATCCAGTATGCGTGAATTTGCACTACCGCCGAGCAGATAATTTCCCAGTGTGAGCGCCGCATAATCAGGATGCTGATCGCTGACAGGCAGACTCAGCGTACCGAAGAAAAACGCATTTGCTTTATCCGGCGTGATCTGGCTCAAGGCCGCCGGTTTCACTGCCACAAAAGGTTTCGCCAGGCGGGTAAATTTTTGCCGGGCTTGCCAGTCACCGAAATCGCGTTGAAGCTGAGCTTTGATCGCGCTCGCATCGAAGTCACCAACCACCGCAAGCTGTGCATTATTCGCACCGTAAAACGCTTGCCAGAATGCTTTGGCATCCGCTAATTTTGCGGCCTTGAGCTGCGCGATTTTTTCATCGGTACTGCGGTAGTAGCGCGCATCATCGGCAGGCCAAGTGTTGGTTGCCCTGCGTGCCATATCGATCGCAATGGCTTGCGGATCTTTACGTGATTCTTCCAGCTGGGCTAACTGTGCGGTGATCAGCTGAGTAAATTCCGCCTCGCCAAAAGCAGGTTTGCGCAAGGCATCGCGTACCAGTTCAAGGGCTCGGGTCAGATTTTCCCGTGTCGTTTCCAGAGTGATACTGGCAGAACTCGCCGCTCCGGAAATTTGCAGCTTGGCTTTGAGCTGGTCGAGCTGTTCTGAGAACTGCTGATGGCTTAAGCTCTCGGTGCCGCGGCTCAGCATGGCTGCCGCAAGTCCGGCATCATTCGCTTTGCCTTTTAGACTGACTTCATCACCGAGATTGATTTCCATCGTCAGAACCACGGTGTTGCCGCGTGTGGTTTTCGGCAGCAAGGCGTATTTCAATCCATTGCTCAGAGCGCCGGTCTGGGTGCGCTTATCGATATTCTCCGGCGTCGTGACAAAGTTCTCCGCCTGCGCCATTGCGACACCAGGTTTGAAGGTGTTGATTTGCTCTTGCAATGCGACCTTGGCGGGCGCGGGGGCACGTACTGGCTGGGCTTCAGGAATGAAGCGACCCGTGGTGCGGTTGCTTGATTTGAGCCAGGTTGTCGCCACGCGTTGCACATCGTCCAGCGTCAACGCGCGCATGCGGTCGCGGAATAAAAAGAACAAGCGCCAGTCGCCATTCCCTATGCTGTCAGACAACGAGACGGCAAATTTTTCAGGATCGTTAAACACCTGCGCAAGATTGTTTTCCAGATTGGCTTTGGCACGCTTTAATTCATCGGCGGTGACCGGCTCTCTGGCAAATCCTTCAACCGTGTTGATCAGGATTTTTTTCGCTTCATCGAGATCTTGCTCGCTACGTAAATTCGCTCCTAGCAGCATGAATCCCGGCTCTTCGAGATTGGCTGCCCATGGGAATACGTCGGCGGCTTTTTTACTCTCGACCAGCGCTTTGTATAAACGCCCGTTGGGCGAATCACCCAAGATCACTGCCAGCGCTTCGGTCGCTGCATAATCAGGATGAGCGGCAGGCATCGTGTGGTACAGCGCCATCACGGACGGCGACTCACCAACACGGCGTACGACGACGTCGCGTTCACCATCTTGTACCGGGTCCAATGTGTAGGTCGACTCGATGACGCGCTTGGGTTTTGGGATTTTGCCGAATTGCTGGCTGATTAATTTCAGCGTAGCCTGGTGATCAAACGCACCGGAGACAATCAGGATCGCATTATCGGGCTGGTAGTATTTACGCCAGAAGGCTTGCAGATGCGGGATGCTGACATTCTCTACGTCGCTGCGCGCACCTATCGTGTCTTTGCCATAGTTATGCCACTGATGCGCGGCTGACATAACGCGCTGCATCAATACGGAAGTCGGCGAATTTTCGTTTTTTTCCATCTCATTACGCACGACAGAAAATTCCGTTTTCAGATCTTCCCCCGAAATACGCGAATTCACCATACGATCCGCTTCCATCGCAATGGCCCATGCCAGAGTCTCGGGTTTCGCGGCAAACGTTTCGTAATAATTGGTGCGGTCCAGCCAGGTCGTACCATTAAAGTTGACGCCACGCTGCGACATCTCCTCCCACAAACGCGGATGTGCTTTGCTTCCTTTGAACATCAGATGTTCCAGCAAATGCGCCATCCCTGTTTCGCCATAGTTCTCATGTCGTGAACCGACACGATAAGTGATGTTCACCGTGGTAGTCGGCTTACTCGCATCCGGCACCAGCAACACGCGCAAGCCATTCGGCATCAGGTATTCCTTAATACCTTCAACATCCCGCACAAAGCTCATACCTGCCGGCACGCTGGCAGTATTGGCTGCTTTAGCCGCCGTGGGGGCGGCGACCCCGGCCGCCCAAGTCGCCGGACTGGCGCTCATAAAAGCGATTGCGATGGACAAGCTCAGGGTAGATAGCTGCAAACGTGACGATGTCATAAGAAGTCTGGCCTATGTGGAAGGTCGATAAAGAGTCAGACTTGGATATTAGCAGATAGACAAAATAATTTGTCCTTGCGAATGTGACGATACACCAGACATCTTGTGCACAAAGCGTGACAAGGACAGAAGTCGGGGTGAGGGGCAAAAGACGAGGTAAGGGAATTTGGTGCGACCGACAGGAATCGAACCTGTATCGCCAGCTTCGGAGGCTAGCATCCTATCCGTTGGAAGACGGTCACATGCGCAAATATTTGCAGACCGCCATTGTAGCCGTTTGGGTTCTACTGTGTTGGTAGAAAATGGACTAAATCTTTGTTTGAGCAGCGACTAATCAATTTTTTTGTTATTTTTTGCGCTATTCAAAACCAGTTTCCCCGTCGATGCACAAGATAATGTCGATTTCATCTCAACATAGGCAATTTTTTTAACGCCAACGTTGGGGCGTTAGCTGTCGGTCAAAAAAATGCGATTTTGTTAATTTCACTGATAAAATAATATCTCTACGTTATGCACTTTTTCACGATTTGGTTATCACTAATGTTTTTAAGCTAAAACCGATTTGAACTAGGAACCATAAGGGTTTCAAGGGGAGAGAAACTGACGATCCCTTTTTTTGTTGCAGGTTAATTTTGCAAAATGAAAATTAAATCACGTTAAAACTCATATGATTTTCCTCGCGATTACACCAACTGGACTAATGAATGCATTGCAAGTTGCTGATGCGAGCATATCGGCAATTTGGTGCGGCTCCGACGCAATTTCTGAAGTTGACTATGGCAATCTAAAAGGCCGCAATGTTTCGCGTTTCATTTATCCCCTTGGCGGTGAGACGCAAAATGTACTAGATGGAGCACTTGAAACAATTGAAGATCATCATCCAAACGAAATGATATGGATAGAAAATGTACGTGAGCTTTAACAGGACGGTCGGCAGGGAATCGCCAAAAGCGATCCCGCTATTTATAAATTTTATCGTGACGGCGATCCCGGCACCTCTGCGTTAAATCTCATGACCTATTCAGAAGTTCACTGGAAATTGTTCAATTTTTTGACTCGACGCGTTATGGCAGTCAGTTTTGTGGTGGGCGGTTCGGTTATGGCTGTTCTTAGTGTTTCAAATATCCTTCCGGGAGGAATGGTACTTGTCAACGGCATTCCTTCGGATGATTTAGTATTTCGATGGGTGACCTTTCTTTTGCCCTTGCTTCTTGTGCCCTTTGGCGTTGCTTTGTTTAAAGTAGCGCCATTTGTGCCGCGGAAGAAGCGGACGATAACCAGAAAAAAAGATTTAACATGACTTTCGAAAATGACGCGCGATTAAGCGCTTTTTTAATATTTACTGATCGGCGCGCGCGCCTTTCAAATCGGCGTTAGGGATCATGACTGCTGTGACGAAAATGCGGAGGACCGCGCTCATAGGATTGATGTTGCTTGGACACGTTGCGATAGCCGATTCAGCGCGACCGAGCTCTTTCGAGCGATACGCTCAGGATGTCCCGAATCGCGACTATTCCATGGACTGCACAGATGATCCTGACCCCAACTGCGGCCAGTTCACGACCACCGAATCCATTGACATCAGGCGGATCTCGTCAACGACGGCACGGGTGGAGATTTGGACGCGCGGCGATAACGATCATTCCTGTCACGCAAAAGGAGTTGCGAGTTGGGTGCGCGGCAACCTGGTGCTACCGCAGAAGCCAGATGACCCTCCGGGCTGCAAAGTCATCATCTCATTCGCGGGGAACACAGCTTCAGTGCGATTGGCATCAACAGATGACCGCTGCGACTGGGACTGTGGATCTCGTGCAACGATGTGGCTGGATAGGATTCCGCTTGTATACAAGATTGATCCCTAACCAGGCGCAGGAGTCCATTCCATCATTCCAGCGGACAGCCTCGGCTGCAGCTAAACTCCAGCGTTAGGTATCTCTATCTCTATCTCTATGCGGCTCATCATTTCGTTGTTATTCCTAGCAGCTATCGCTCAAGACGCGCATGCCCAAACCTCTCGCCCATCAATCCCGGTGCTAGTGCCATCGGGAAGTGGCTGGAGGTTCCACGGTGAAAACTTCGTTCTCGCAAATGATCTGGCGCTCGACAGACGCACGGGAAAAACATGGGCGCGCTGCAACTATGGACAAACTTGGGATCGCGATCTGCAGTCCTGCGCGGGGACGCCAAAATGGCTGACGCAGCGACAAGCGTTGGCAGAGCTACAAAGTAGCCCTGACGGGTGGCGGTTGCCATCCGCTGATGAGCTTCTCTCGGTAATCAAGGGAGCATGCCCGCCACTAGACCCACCACAACTCCGGCCTGTGGTATTTCCGGGTCTGCTGCCTCGCTTATACATTTCCACAACCCGGACTCAGCGAGGTGACCGTGCGCTCGCCGTCGATGGTTGTTTCGCTGATCGGCCGATCGATACATCCAACGAGCAGGTGGGCCACCTATTGCTCGTCAGGGATACAGCGCCAGCCGCTGGCCCAAAGTAACGGACGTAGCTCGTCGCTTAACCGGACACATTGCGGTATATGGCTACAACGTTAAGCCAAACATGAAAATACCCGGCACCCCCACTCCCGAAATGAACAACACAAAGTGGGATGAATTGCATTTGGCTAGCGCAAAACAGGGCTGCTTGTTACCCCATAATAGCGGTGCACTTATTGGCAAATGCCCGAAAATTGTCGGAATTTCGGCGATTGTCACGTCATTCTTGTGGTGAAAGCGTGGGTTTTTCGTTCCAAACGGCACGCTTTGCCTCTATAATCACAGGTTTGATAGGCTGAATAAGCAATCTTTTCAGCCCGCAGCCAGTTACTATAAATTGCAATGAGGACACCATGAGCAACGCACACGACGACCACGAATCAGCGATCAAGACCCCAAAACAACTTATCGTTGCGATTGCGGCAGGTTTTATCGTTCCGATCATCATCATCGTTTTGCTGGTGAAGTTTGTTTCCAGTGACAGCAAAGTGGGCGCAGGTTCTGATGCACTGACACCTGAGGCGATTGCTGCCCGTATTCATCCGGTAGCTGACGACGGTTTCACATTCAAAGACGCTAGCGGTCCTAAGCAATTGCAATCTGGCGAAGCCGTATACAAAGCCATTTGCTCTGCTTGTCATGATTCTGGTGCGGCGGGTGCGCCTAAGTTCGGTGACGCAGGTGCCTGGTCTGCCCGTATTGCACAGGGCTACGACAAAGTGGTGGAACATGCGATCCTGGGTATCCGCGCGATGCCAGCTAAAGGTGGTAACCCGGATCTGGACGATGTTGAAGTTGCCCGTGCGGTTGTTCACATGGCGAATGCCGGTGGTGCGAAATTTAAAGAGCCAGAAGTGAAAGCGGCTCCGGCAGCAGCATCTGCTGAGGCTTCTGCGAAGTAATTCGTCGCTAGCATGATCACAAAAGCCAGTCGCTTGACTGGCTTTTTTATTTCCCTAAAGGTTAAGTTAAAATCAAGTCGTCAAGTCGTCAAGTCGTCAAGTCGTCAAGTCGTCAAGTCGTCAAGTCGTCAAGTCGTCAAGTCGTCAAGTCGTCAAGTCGTCAAGTCGTCAACTTGTCCATTCCTTAGCCTTGTTTTCTCTTAGTCCTCTACAACTCTGATTGATCTATTTGTGAGCAGCCAACATAAACCTGTCCCGAATTTGTTTGAAGTCGCCAGCATTATCACGATCTGTTTTGGGTGGTTTATTTACTCCTCGGTTGCGGCGGCAGGTATTGATGTTCAGGAGCGCAGCAGCGGTGGTGGATTTTCGGACGCCAGCTTTGTGTATCTGATCCTGATGGAATTGAGTATGGCTGCAGTTGCCTTGCTGGTTTTGCGCAGCCGCTCGTATCCTTTGTCGACGTTGTTACCCGTGCCCTCGATTGAGGGAACGATGATGGGGATGGTGCTGTACTTCGTCACGGTGCTGGCGAGCTGGATGGCTGTGATGCCATTTAGTGCGGGTCATGCAACGCAGCCGATTACCGAGATCATGAATCAGTCGACACCGACCTTGCCGTATATTTTTGCCGTTGCGCTGGTGAACGGTACGTATGAAGAAGTGTTTTTACTCGGCTATCTGGTGCGTGGGTTCAGCACCTATAGCCGCTCATTTGCGATTGGCCTGAGTCTGCTGGTGCGCTTGTTGTATCACATTTATCAGGGGCCGCTCGGTGTGATGTCGGTGGTCGGATTTGGTCTGGTGGTCAGCTTGTTTTATCTCAGGACGCGCTTGCTATGGCCTACGGTTGTGGCGCATATGCTGGGTGACATACTGCCCTTTTTGTAAAAAACAGAATCGCGTTCCTGTTTTGATCGTAGTCTGATTTTATGATCATTAGGGTTTGTGCAAAAACTAAAACCTCTCACCACAGAAACACAGAAACACGGAGAAAAACAGGAATAAGTAGTTTCGTGAGATATCAGAGCCAAATTGAACCCGCAAGCGGTATGCGCCTGCTGGCGCGAAATGCCTCTGGAGGCCGCATGCTATATGCGGTTTCAATTTATATGGCGATAATATGGCGATAGGTAGGTCATTTGTCGTTTTGTGTAAATCCTCATCATAAGTAGTGAAGCCCATGATCCTTAAACGCATCCATCACGTTGCCCTGATTTGTGCTGACTATCAGCGGTCGAAATATTTTTATACCGATATTCTGGGCTTATCCGTGCTGGCAGAGCATTACCGCATAGAACGGGATTCTTATAAGCTGGATCTGGCCTTGCCGGACGGGTCTCAGCTTGAGTTGTTTTCTTTCTCCGATGCGCCAGCGCGACCATCTTATCCCGAGGCGCAGGGCTTACGGCACCTGGCGTTTGAGGTCGATAGTGTTCATGACTGGAAAGCCCGGCTTGAACATCTGGGTATCGCAGTTGAAGCCATCAGGACGGATGAGTACACCAAACGCGAGTTTGTATTTTTTGCCGATCCTGACGGCTTGCCTCTGGAACTGTATGCTTCTGCTTAGGGTCTGTTCTTCATTGTGAAATCACATGATGTCCGACAGCTGCCATTCATCTTATGTAAGTTATGTAAGGATCACGCATGAAAATTCCTCCCAATTTGCCTCTCTGGTCAATCGCGATACCGGTTGTTGCCTGGTTATTTTTGGCGGGCAGCCTGTTGGATCTTGGCGCGTTTTATGCAATTTTTTTGACACTGGCTTTATTCGGTGGAGTACTGACAGCGGTCTATCATGCCGAGGTGGTTGCGCACAGAATCGGCGAACCCTTCGGTACCTTATTACTGGCATTGGCAGTGACGCTGATCGAAGTCGCGTTGATTGTGTCGCTGATGCTCGCCGGTGGCGAGGTGACCGCCGGTCTGGCGCGCGACACGGTGTTTGCTGCGATCATGGTGATCCTGAACGGCATTATCGGACTGTGTCTGCTGGCAGGTGCCAGCTTGCATAGGGAACAGAGTTTTGGCTTGCAAGGAGCGAGTACGTCACTGGCAACCTTGGCTGCGTTGGCGATCCTGACTCTGGTATTGCCGAACTTCACATCGACCCTTGCCGGTCCGTATTACAGCCCTAGCCAGTTAGCGTTTATTGCCGTGATTTCACTGGTGTTGTACGGTACCTTTGTGCTGGTGCAAACCGTACGTCACCGCGACTATTTTTTACCCGAAGTCGCGGCCAGTGATGAGGACGTCCACGCGCCTTTGCCATCGAACAAGATGGCATGGATGAGTACCGTTCTTCTGTTGCTGTGCCTCGGTGCTGTGGTTCTGCTGGCGAAGGCACTGGCGCCGACGCTGGAGCACGCCGTAGCCGCGGCAGGCGCACCGAAAGCGCTGGTGGGGATCATCATTGCGATGGTGGTGTTGTTGCCGGAAGGCGTCGCGGCCTTTCGGGCGGCGCGGGCGAATCGCCTGCAGACCAGTATTAATCTGGCCTTGGGTTCGGCGCTCGCCAGTATTGGATTAACGATTCCCGTGGTGGCCGTGATTTCGCTGGTAACGGGATGGTCTTTGTCTCTCGGTATCGATGCAAAATCTACCGTGCTGCTGCTGTTGTCACTGATGATTACGACGATCTCGCTCGGCACCGGCAGGACCACGATCATGCAGGGAACCATTCATCTGGTGATCTTTGCGGTATATCTGTTCACGACGATCGTGCCGTAACGTTTCCCTTAATAATTGAATTAATTAATTAATTCAAATCGGTTCACGGATAAAAAATGACTGACACATGTGTCAGCCTTTTTTCAGCCATTTTTTATGTGATGCCGTAGTGATCAACAGATCAAAACTAGCAGCGCACTCTGTGGACTAAGCAGCCAGAGATTTAACCCGGTACCTTGCCTTCAACGCCTTCTACATAATAATTAACATCGTGCAGGAATTTGTCGTCACCGACTGCATCTTTGCCTAATACTTCTTTACCAGTATTATCTTTAACAGGGCCTTTCCAGATCGGCGCGCTGCCATCGATGACGCCCTGACGTTTATCTGCGACGAGTTTCTTCACTTCGTCAGATAAGGTCGCGTTGAAGTTTTTCAGGTCGATCATGTTCTCTTTCAGACCCCACCAGGTTGTATCGGTTTTCCACTTGCCTTCCAGTACGTCACCGACCCGCTTGGTGTAATACACGCCCCAGTCAATGACGGACGCCGCCTGATGCGCTTTTTCACCGAATTTCGTCATATCGCTGTCCCAGCCGAATGCCAGAACACCTTTTTCCTGAGCGGTCTGTACGACGGCGGCGGAGTCGGTATTTTGCATCAATACATCAACACCCTGGCCGATCAGGGTGATCGCAGCTTCACGTTCTTTGCCCGGATCAAACCACTTGTTCACCCAGACGACTTTAGTTGTCGCTTTGGGATTGACCGAACGTGCACCCAGCGTGAAGGAATTGATATTTCTCAGGACTTCAGGAATCGGTAATGAGCCTACGACACCGAGCTTGCCGGACTTGCTCAATTTGCCCGCAACTACGCCTGCCAGATACGCGCCTTCATACGTGCGGACGTCGTACTGTGCCATATTGTCGGCGGTCTTAAAACCAGTTGCATGTTCAAACTTCACATCAGGAAAATCTTTAGCGACTTTCAGCATCGCTTCCATATAACCAAAGGTCGTGCCGAAGATGAGCTTATTGCCCTGGCTTGCGAGATCACGGAATACACGTTCAGCATCGGCGGCGCTCTCTGGGATGCTTTCAACAAAGCTAGTTTTAACTTTGTCACCAAACTTGGCATCAATCGCTTTGCGTCCCGCATCATGCGCAAACGTCCAGCCTGCATCGCCAACCGGGCCGACATAGACGAAGGCGACTTTTAAGGGTTCGGCTTTGGCTTCTGCGGCAGGTACCGGCGCAGATGCAACGGAGGCGACTTCGGCCTTTTTGCCACAGCCAAACAGGCTCAGCATAGCCACAGACAAGGCGGCTGCCAGTGTATGTCTACGTGTAAATTTCATGGATGCTTTCCTTGCTTAGTGAAGTGAATGACATGAATAACATGAGGTGAACGACAAACTAAAAAATCAAAAATAACAGAATAATTCAAAATGGGGGTTACGCAGATCCCGGGCGAAACGGTTTACCTAGCGAGGCGGGCATGTTCAAGCGTATCCAGTCAGGATTACGCGAGATCAGCACCAGCACCACAATCGTTGCGAGGTAAGGCAGCATCGATAAAATTTGCGAAGGGATGGCGATCCCGATTGCCTGAAAATGAAATTGCAAAATCGTGACACTACCAAACAGTAAAGCACCGAGCAAGACCCGTGCCGGACGCCAGGTCGCAAAGGTTGTCAGCGCCAGTGCGATCCAGCCGCGACCGGCAACCAGACCTTCCACCCACATGGGCGTGTAGACCAGCGATAAATATGCACCGGCGAGGCCACAACATGCACCGCCAAATAGCAGTGCAGCGAAGCGTAATGTGCGTACCGGATAGCCGAGCGCATGAGCCGACTCCGGTGATTCACCGATAGAGCGCAAGATCAAGCCAGCACGACTGCGATATAAGAACCAGGTAATCGCAACGCATAAGGCGAAGCTGAAATACACCATCCAGTGATGACTGAAAAAAGCCACACCGACAAAAGGCAGTGCCGATAAATACGGCAAAGGCGTGACTTGATTGGTAATCGACATCCCGACAAAAGACTGCCCGATGAAGGCCGACAGACCAGCACCGAAAATCGATAAAGCGAGTCCGGTTGCTACCTGGTTTGTCGCCAGCATCAGTGCCAGCCAGGCGAACAGACTTGCCATCACCATGCCAGCAATGGCACCCGTAATAAACCCGAGGACAGGGCTATGAGTCTGGTAACCAACCGCAAAACCAACGATGGCCGAGACCAGCATCATGCCTTCGGCTCCTAGATTTAAGACACCGGCTCGCTCATTGATCAGTAAGCCCAGCGCAGCGATTAAGAGCGGTGTGCCTGAGTTGATTGACGCAGCAATCAGTGCAGCAAAATTTTCCATCCTTACCTCTATGTGGTTTCTATTTTTCATCCGCTCTTGTACGCATTGAGCGGTGAGCGGACGAGGGGAGAGCCTGCCCTATTTCCAGCGCAGGCGATAGTGAATCAAGGTATCGCAAGCCAGCAATAAAAACAGCAGCATCCCCTGGAATAAGCCAGTGATCGCAGACGGCAAACCCAGACGTGACTGCGCCATTTCACCACCAAGATAAAACAGCGACAAAATGATGCCGCCAAAAACAGTGCCGATGGGATTCAGTCGCCCGATAAAGGCGACGATGATCGCGGCAAAACCGTAACCGGGAGAAATCGATGGCAAGACCTGGCCGATAGGACCGGCGACTTCAAATGCCCCCGCCAGTCCGGCAAACCCGCCCGAGATCAGCAGCGACGTCCACAGCGCTTTACGGCCGGAAAAACCGGCATAGCGTGCCGCCAGTGGCGCGAGTCCGCCGACGGTCAGCCGATAGCCTGCAAAACTACGGTAGATATAAATCGTCATGCCCGCCGTCGCGACTAGCATCACGATAAAGCCGATATGCAGACGGCTTCCTGCAAACAAGGTCGGCAGAATGTAGTCGCTGGAAAAGACCTTCGATTGCGGAAAATTCATACCATGCGGATCTTTCAGCGGACCGTTCACCAGATACATCAGCAGGAGCTGCGCAACGTAAGTCAGCATCAGCGATACCAGAATCTCATTAGCATGAAAACGGTCCTTGAGTAAGGCCGTGACAGACGCCCATAATGCGCCGCCCACAATTCCTGCACCTGTCGCCAACACCAAGACCATGCCGCCGGACAGTGTGTGCAGGCCATTATCAAACATCAGGATCGTACTGCCTGCTGCAATTCCACCAGCGATCAACTGACCTTCTGCACCGATATTCCAGACGTTGGCCCGGTAACACACTGAGAGACCTAATGCGCATAAGACCAGCGGTGTTGTCTTGAGCAAGAGTTCTGCAATCGCCGCTTTACTTTTAATCGGCTCCAGCAAAAATACCTGTAACCCGCTCACAGGATCTTTACCTAAAGCGATAAACAAGAGTGCGCCGAGTAGCAGTGTCAACGTCAGCGCCAGTAGTGGCGATAAGTAGGCCCACGGTCTGGACGGTGTCGCGCGTAATTCCAATGCGAACAAAGGCTTGCTCATACGGAGTCCCCGCCGGCGCTATGCGTCGTTAGTCTGTTGTTCGTCGCATCGATTCGTTCATTCCATAAACCGCTCATCCACAATCCTATTTGTTCTCGTGTTGCGTCCGTTGTCGGAACCGAGGGAGAGAGCTTGCCTTTAGCGATCACGTGCAGGCGATCACATAAGGCAAACAACTCGTCGAGTTCTTCCGAGATGATCAGAACGGCGCAACCCGATTCTCTGAGTAGACGGATCTCCTGATGAATTTGTGCGGCGGCACCAACATCGACGCCCCAGGTAGGCTGGGCGACGATAAATACATCGGGTTTGCGCATGATCTCGCGACCGACAATGAATTTTTGCAAGTTGCCACCGGACAGACTTTTTGCTAATGCACTCGGTCCGGAAGACTTGACGCGGAAGCGATCAATGATCTGTGCCGCAAGCTGCGTCACCTGACGGAACTGGATCATTCCATGGCTGACCAGCGGTGCGGTCTGATGCGATAGCAGCATATTGTCGGCCAGGCTCATCTCAGGTACCGCACCGCGTCCCAGACGTTCTTCCGGTACCAGGCTTTGACCTGATGAGCGGCGGGCTTTGGGGCCGAGATGCCCGACAGCCTTAGCTTTTAGCCGCACCATATCGGGCTTGGCGCGTCGGTCTTCACCGGATAGCACGGCTAGCAATTCTTGCTGACCATTACCGGATATCCCGGCGATGCCGACGATTTCTCCACCAAACAGATCGAGCGTAATATTGTCTAATGCCGTGGCGAAGGCATGTGCTTTCGGCAAACTGAGCTGAGTGATTTTTAAGCGCAGTTCACCTAAACTTTGGGTGGTGCTGCGTGGATGCTGTTCTGGTTCCGCACCGATCATCAGGCGTGACAGACTGGCAGCGCTCTCCTGACGCGGGTTGCAAGTGCCTGTGACTTTGCCGCCGCGCATGACGGTCGCTTGATGACAAAGTTCACGAATTTCATCGAGCTTATGGCTGATATACAAAATGCTGCATCCTTCGGCCGCAATTTTTCTCAGCGTCACAAATAATTTTTGTACGGCCTGAGGTGTCAGTACCGAGGTCGGTTCATCGAGTATCAATAACTGCGGCCTGGTCAACAAGGCACGCACGATTTCTACGCGCTGTCTTTCACCAACTGACAGCGTGTGCACATGCCGGTGCGGCTCCAGCGCCAGTCCATAGTTGTCGCCCGTCTGGCGTATTTGCATCGCGAGTTCAGCCATATCGATACCGGATGGCAAACCGAGCGCGATATTTTCTGCTACGGTCAAGGTATCAAACAGGGAGAAATGCTGAAACACCATGGCGATGCCAAGCTGCCGGGCTTCTTGCGGATGACGGATGTGGACTTCCTGCCCGTTCCAGCGCATCACACCAGCGTCGGGTTTGACTGCACCAAAGATGATCTTCATCAGTGTTGATTTACCTGCCCCGTTTTCGCCGAGTACCGCATGGATTTCTCCGGGGGCGACTTGCAGGTTAACATCATCGTTGGCAATGACCGCCGGGTAGCGCTTGGAAATCCCCGTCAGTTCCAGCCTTAGCGGTGTTACTGGCGGCGTGCTGATAGCGGATTCAGGCAATATCAAGGTGAGCTTTCTGAAGCGAAATAAGGGAATGAACAAAAATCGGTTGCTGGCATTATAAATTGCCGCTAAGGTTTTTCGTACTCTACACAGTGCTGATAAGCCGTGCTAACAAGTAGTGCTGATCGACAGAAACTACGAATTGCTGACGCAAGATCTGCGCCAGAATGCGATGCAAGATGTTAATGAGCGCAGTGAGTACAGTGTAAAAAATAATAAATAGACATGATCTTTGCTAAAATGACACATTCATATTATTTAACCGCCGGATACGGCCTTTTTAACCACTCACGGACCCTTATGAAGATCTCTTTACTTACCACGCTGTTCGCGACTTTATTACTGGCAACGACTACGTCCCAAGCGGCCACTCCTGCGCCAAAATCGCCTAGTCCTTATGCAGAAATGTGCATGACACAAGGGATCAAGATGCCTGTTGAATATGGCGGCGAAGCGGACCTGAAGGGAAATCCTAAGCTTCAGGAATATTGCGAATGTTTTTCAGAGTTGTTCACCGAGAGAGCGACGCGCGCAGCCAAGAACGCTGGCAATCCGCCGCCGCTGGAACAGAGCATGAAAGAAGAAAAACAAATGCGCACCACTTGCCGTGCAAAATTCAACTTGCCTGCACCTAAATAATTAGGGTCCGCATCGTTCACATCACCGATGTAGTTAACATCACCAACAGCGAACAATACCTGCGCATATCGCGCTGATATTGTTTGCTCTGAAAAATCAGAGCGATCATCGCTGTCGCCTGTCAATCAATCCTGCTCTCCGTCGTGCAGCGTCATTGTGCAGCATCATTGAGCTGCGTCGTTCTATAGGATGATTAAGTGATCAGTATCGCTCTGAAATCATTCACATTGGTCAGCGTTGGCCCGCTGACAATCAGGTCGCCAAGCGCTTCAAAAAAACTATAGCCGTCATTATTGTCAAGCATCGTTGCTGGCCGCAAACCCAGACTGGCTGCATGTTTCGCAGTATCTGGGGAGCAGATTGCACCGGCATTATCTTCCGAACCGTCGATACCGTCGGTGTCGCAGGCCAGCGCATAAATTCCCGGATGTCCGTCGAGAGAGTTGACCAGACTCAGCAAAAATTCGGCATTACGCCCGCCGCGACCTGTGCCACGCACGGTGACGGTGGTTTCACCGCCGGACAGGACCACACAAGGTTTGCTGAAAGGCTGATTTTTATCGGCAATCTGCCTGGCCAGTGCCGCATGCACCATGCCGACATCGCGTGCTTCTCCCTCGATCCCGTCTGACAATATGTAGGCAGCAACACCAGCAGCACGTGCCGTCGCCGCCGCTGCCTCCAGCGCATCTTGGGCGGTGGCGATGATGTGATGCCGGTGACTGGCGAATAAGGGATTATCGGGTTTCGGTGTCTCCGCTTGATCAGAGCGTAAGTGCATTTGAACTGCGTCGGGGATGGCAATCGCATATTTATGCAGGATCGCCAGCGCCTGTTCGCAGCTGGTCGCATCGGGCAGAGTCGGGCCGCTGGCGATGACGCCGGCCTCATCGCCTGGCACATCCGAAATCAGCAGGGTCACGACTGTAGCGGCGCCACAGGCCAGCCCCAGTCTACCGCCTTTGATTGCCGACAGGTGTTTGCGTACACAATTCATTTCACTGATGCTGGCCCCGCTTTTTAACAAGGCTTTATTGATCTGCTGTTTCTGCTCCAGTGTAATCCCCGCGGCGGGCAAGGCGAGTAAAGCCGAACCGCCACCGGAGATCAGGCAGAGCACCAGATCGTCTGCCGTCAAGCCTTGCACCATCTGCAAAATACGTGCGGCTGCCTGCTGACCCGCGGCATCCGGCACGGGATGCGCTGCTTCAATGACCTCGATGTACTGGCATTCAGCACCATGCCCATAGCGGGTAACGACCAGGCCCGACAGCTCCGATGCATGACCCTGCCAGTGCTGTTCAACGACTCGCGCCATCGCCGCCGCACCTTTACCGGCGCCGATCACTAGCGTGCGGCCATTGACGGGCGGTGAGGGCAAAAAAGCAGGCAGGCATTTTTCTGCACTGACAGCGTCAACCGCAACCTGGTACAGAGAGCGTAAAAAAGAGTCGGGATCGGTAATCGTCATCGCGGGCTTTGGTCAGGGTGGGGGCGGATGCGCACGCTCAATACGGCAAGAACAGGATGAACAGTGGCGTCAAAATTCAATACAACATCAGACGAAGCATCATAAACCAAACCCGGTATGAACTGTCACGTACCTGAAGCCAAGCATCTTGCTGCGTGTTTTGTCAGCGAGATGAATCCCGGTGTGAATATGAACGGGAATAAGCGTGTATATGCCTTCCCAAAGAGGATTCCTAAAACGCCTGTTTTTCTCAGTGCCTCAGTTCCTTAGTGTCTCTGTGGTGAGAGGTCTTGGTTTTTGCATCAAGTTATCCATGTGATTTTTAATTTGGAGGTTTATAGAAATTCCCAAAACGAATCCGCAATCTACATGCGCCTGCTGGCTTGAAATGCCTTGGAAAGCCGCACCCAGTCTGCGGATTCAATATGTAAATCCACAAAAATTATATGTGAGTGCCGCTACGTTGCTGAACAACTGAATTTTGCACCTAGCTGTTATAGATCCGCAGAAATAACCAGGCTGGCAGGCCAAGATAGAGTATCGCCAGCCCGCATCGTTCGAGCACGCGGCGGACGCTGATTGCCTGCTCTGGTCGTACAAATGCGCCGAGCAGCGCTAGCGCTTCAATCGAGGTGCGCAGCGCGGCACCGCCCAGCGCCACGCCGATAGTCCAGGCGGCCCACCAAAGCGCGAAACCTGTGAGATAGGCTTTCATGCCGAAGCTATAGTATTCGCCGAAACCACTGCCGTAAGCGATGTGCTGATGCAGATGAAAGGCCGGAAGCACGAGCACCAACGGGAGCAGGACGAATTTCACCAGCGTCTGATCCAGACGTCCGCGCCGCATCGCAAACCGGGCTTGTGCATACATTGTCCCGCGTGAGGATTTGTCCTCTTGCATCATGGTACTGCCAGCTAGCCGCAGGGCACGAATAAAGGCAGATGGATTGGCAAGCGCAAGCCCGTAATGCCAGCGCTGGCCGGAGATTAGCCAAAGCGAAATACCCGCGCTGGGGACGGGCAAGCGCCAGGCGTCGGCTTTAGCAATATCGGTAACCGCGATCTCCAGTCGCTGTGCACCGCGCGTGATCACCAGCATGCTGTTTTCGATAGTGAGCTGTGCGGCAAAGGCGAACAGGACACACCAGGCAATGGCCTCGGGGAGCAGGAAGATCGCCGTAAAAACGCGAATTTGTGCCAAGGTATTTCCTTGCAACGTATCGCTGAACAGCATTACGGCGCCCATGAGTAACAACCCACCACGCGCGATGCAGCGAAATACTCCGGCGGTCACACGAGCAGCAGGCGGCAAGACCGTCACCCTCGCTGGAAAGCGCATAACCTCGTTCGTGTCGGATGCGCTTGCTAGCTCTTGTGTGCTGTGCCTGAGCCATGAGGAGAACGCCGCCAACACAGCCAGCAGCATGAGAAAAACGCTGCCTGCCAATCCCACCCAGTTACCCCACTTCACCATCAGCGTGCGCGGTGGCACAGGTACCAGGACATCGGCAATCACTAGCGTGCGCTCGCCCATGCGTGCACCGGCCAGGATGGTGCCGCTGGTATCGATCACGGCGCTATAGCCGTTGGTGGTAACCCGAAACTGGGGGAGCCGCGTTTCGATACTACGGAAGGCCGCCACCGACTGATGCAGCTCTGCACCCTGTGGATAATTGGTGAACCAGGCATCGTTGGACATCGATAGGATGGCCTGTGCTCCGAGCCGTGCGCCGTCGATGGCGAGGCCAGTGTCGACATCATCAAGGCAGATCAAGGGCAATACCGGAATATCTCGACCATCAGCGAGACGCAACGGAAAGACGCGTGCACCATTGCCAGGGCGCCAGTTACCCGTCCATGGCAGCCAGCGCCGCAGCACTGTGCTGTCAAGCCATGCAGGAACGTATTCGGTAAGCGGAAACAGCCGGGTTTTCCGATAAAAACCTAACAGTCCCGTTCCGGGTACCACGAACGCCGCCGCATTGTATTCTCCGGCAGTATCACGATCATAGGTGCCGAAGACGAACGGTACCCCGGCCGCATTCACGATGCCCAGAATTTCCTGATCCAGCTCGGCGCCCGCCTCACTTTTGGGATGGCCGAACGTGGTCGGATAAATGGTCTCCGACCACATTACCGCGTCTGCGCGCTGGCGAACCACCGCGTCGTAAGTCATCGCAAAATGTTTATCGAGTACCTCTCTCACCACGGCATGAGCACCTTTTTCCTGCCGCTGACGTTCGTAATCCACGATATTTGCCTGGATCAATCCCATGCGCAGCGGCTTGCTAGTGGCTGCCGGGGTGGATATTGCGTAGAGTATGCTCAGGCTGTAGCCTGCCAGCAGTAGTGGTAACAGCGCGCTGAGTGCGAGGGGTTTAGCAATGGCGCGCCAGCCCTGCGTACGACCTGCGATGGCGGCGGCGATGCCTTCATTCGCCAGTAAGAGCATGACCGTAAGACCTGCCGCACCGCCAATATCGGCAGCCTGACGCAGCAGCCGGGATGGATAAAGTCCATATCCGAGTGTGTCGCCGAGGAGCTTGGGCACCAGCCATTCCGTCGCTACCCACGCCGCGGCCGCTGCAAACGCGCGGAGCACCGGACCATGCTGGCGGCCAGCCAGATAACGTACTACAGCAAAGGCCAGGAACTGCGGTTGAAATAGCGGCGCTGCCAGTAATAGCACCGACAGGCCAGTGAGCGCGCCGAGCTGCGTATAACTGCCGATAGCAAATCCAAACCAGGCAAATACTGCTGCGGTATAGGCGACCGACATCACATAGGCAGACACCAGCGTACCGGTCAGTGTCTGCTGGCCGTTTAGCGTCAATAGCCATGGCACGAAAAGAATAAAACCAAGCAGCCAGCCAGCGCCGCCAAGTGCATACAGACCAGACAGAAGCGCGCTCGCGAAAATGCCTGTGGCAATACGTACGATGGGAGACGAAAATAAGATCATGGAGTTCAGTGTCCGGATTTTTGTTGTTCGACAGGTGCAGGGATAACGATATGCCGGATAGGGAAGCCGGGCGGTGCGAGTTCGGCTGGTACCACGCGATTCGCTGGAATCACGACGGGTTGTTTATTAGCGTCAAAAAACTGGTGATCAGGCGCAAACATCAGAATCGCTTCAATGCGCTGTCCGTCATCGGTGGCCTGATGATGGCGCACGTAGCCAGCAGGCAGCACGAAGTCCTCCGGCACCGCAAGTCCGATCATCGGTGGACGGGTGCCCGGCAAAGAAAAAGCACCCAGACCGGAATGGATGCCAGCCTGATGCAGACGTTCGATGACTTCGGGCATGGTCGGATTTTCACCGCGCATTACATAGCTGGACAGATCACGCGTCGGATCGGCATCGCCTTCCGGTAAAGTTTTCGACATATCTTGCGCCGACGTTATTGGGGTTACTGGCATCGGCGGCGGCCAGCTAGCCATGCCGCTTGCTGAGCTTGGCTGAGCGGCCATCCTGGCGGCAAGATCGGCGGGATCTTCTGGCGACGACAGCAGCAAAAACACCAGTCCGCCAGCGACCAGCGCCAGCGCAATGGCGATAGCGAGGTAGGCGACGGATGGTCGCCAGGTGCGCCCGCCAGCGCCCTGTTTGGGTGATGGCGGGCCAGAACGGCGCGGTGCGTTCATGGGATGATTGGCTCCGGCTGATTAAGGTGTCGCCGGATTAAACGTCGATACTGCCCAGCCCATACGCTCATGCCCATACTGGTTCCAGATCGGATTTTTGCCGCCGGTAAATGTCGTGTAGCGTGGCGCACCCGTGCCAGTGGTACTGCTAAACAGACCGGCGGAGACCGTACTGCCGTTGTAAGTTGGATGGGTGTCGTCAGACTGGATGTAGTCGTAGCTGCTGCTGGCCGAAACAAAGTGTGTGTTGGCGTCGCGGATAGTAGAGCGTAGTGTTGAGGTAATACGAGTGACGTAACTTGCCTGACTTTCGCCATTCACATAGCGCAGTGCATCGGAGTCGATCTGTCCGTCGCCATTGCTGTCGTAATCTGCACCCATGTATTGGGCAAAGTTATCCGCACACTGGAAACCTTTTTGACGTGCAGTGTCACACATCATGAAGTTCATCCGCGCGAGCACTGGTAAGAATTTATCTTGCATTTTTACCGTTGCGCCGGTTGTCGCGTCTTTGCATGAACTCTGTGTATTGTCCGCAGCATAGCCAGGATAATGCAGGTTCGAGACGACCTTGAGCTTGACACCGGCATAGGCGTTGGCGTTGATGTAATCCATTGCTGCCGCCACATTCGCTTTGCAGTTATTTTCCGCTGTCGTCAGCACGGTGTAATCACAGGTGCCGGTCTGGCCCTTGAAACTGGTGCGTGCCTGCAAACCGTCGTTGCCGCACATTTCGAACGTGACGACGCGGGTAGAACTGGCCTGCATGTAGGACTTTTCTGCGACGATCTTATTTTGATAAACATCTGAAGCAATCGCTCCGGACTTGGTGCGGCGTACGCTCTCGATGTCGGCGTTCCACAAGGCAGAGAGATATTCCGCGTCGACTGTCGGTGCGGAATATTTCGCCGCATTGCTGATCGACCCGTTGTAACCGGCGTAGATAGAATCGCCATAGGCCACTACGCGGTATTTGGAGGTAGTGCCAGCCCGGTCAATGGTCCAGGAAACGTTTTGGTTCAGAGTACTGGCCATCGCGTCTGAGCCAAACGCAAGCAGGGCAGGCAAGGCAAGTGCGGGCAACCATGTGTGTAGTGCGGTACGGAATTTCCTATTCATGTTGTGTCTCCTTTGAGTGAATCTCTGGGGGGGATTTTTATCGTTATGTCGTATGATTTTTTGCTGGCGGTTTAGTTGTTGAAGATGCTCTCCTTTCAATTTTTAGTATGTCTGTAGCGCGGTAAAATTTTCTACAGAGACGGATATAAGTACGACAATCATCCGGCATCTGGCTAGGTAATACTTTTTTGAAACGCGGTGATATAGACCGGCTGCATGTCGACGTGGCTCGTCGACGTAGCTAGTGGTCCGCGTTATGGAGAAAGGCTCTTGCCAGGGATAATTTGTGTAGCGCTTGCGGGCGGGTGAGCAATTGCACAGGCCTTACTGGATGTGACCGGGAATACGATGAACAGTGCTCTTGTAAAAAGACGTATCAGCTTCATTATCAGGCTCCTGCGTGTAAACCATGGAAAGAAAAACCAGGTAAAACCGTAGAACAGAAACAGGAAAAATGATCAGGAAATGCGTCTTCTTAGTGATGAAATTTTTATTTGATTGAACGTGCATTTGTCTCTAATCGGTGGCAAGTATCGAAACGAAAGAGCGATGTTGTCAATTTGCAATGCAACAAAAACCAGAAGAAAAAAGGACTATTTTTGACGAAAGCTTTATTCACAAACACTCTGCGTTGATTTAGTGTGTCACCTCTAAACATGATCAGCGATGTGGTAATGCGTAAGCCGTGCGGTTGCAAGCGTGCGGATCGGACACGATTTTTCTGCACAAGGTAGGATGGCGAAGAGATGAATGAATTAAGTAAGCACGCAAGTAAGGACACAAGTAAGGACTCAATTCTGTGAGAGCAGGATAAATAAGAATAAGAATCAAAAAACCCAAAGAATCTAGATCAATCAGAATAATCAAAAAATTTTAAGAGAGATAAATTAAGGCAAACCATGACAAATCAGACTAAGCACGATTTTAGTAAAGTGCACCATGCCATGCAGCGTTACATCGATAAAGACATTCTGGCAGGAGTGTCAACGGCGATCCTGGCCGGACAGGATCTGCTTGATGTGCATTGCGCCGGATGGGCGGATAAAGAGAATCAGATTGCCTTGCGCGAGGATCATTTATTCCGGGTGTTTTCAAACAGTAAACTGGTGACCTCAATTGCCGTACTGCAGTTAATGGAGGACGGCAAATTACAGTTGGACGACGCCATCGAGCACTATCTGCCGCAATTAGCGCGCCGCCGCGTATTGCGTCCTGGTGCTACGAGTATTGATGATACGGAACCGGCACACTCTTCGATCACGATACGTCAGTTACTCAGCCATACGTCTGGTTTGAGCTACGGCTTACTCGATCACGGCAGTACGATTTATAAAGCGTATGTCGAGCGTAAAGTCATGAATGCGATGACACCGCTATCGGCGATGATTGATGTGCTGGAAGATTTGCCTCTGACTTTTCATCCTGGTACTAAATGGGAATATTCGATTGCAACCGATGTCTTGTCGCGTCTGGTCGAGGTGGTCAGTGGTATGCGTTTTGATGCGTATCTGAAAGCATCTATTTTCGACCCGCTGGGTATGCATGACACGGGCTTTGTCGTTCCAGCCGACAAGCTGGACAGGCTGACTGCTTATTACGCTGGCAGCGATCCGGCCAATATTTTGCAGCGTGGCCTGAAACGTCTGGAAAAGTCGCCTTACCCCGGTGCTTTCGTCACGTCCGTACCCCGCTTATCGGGTGGCGGCGGACTGGTCTCCAGTTTGCACGATATGGTCGCCCTGATGCGCAGCCTGATGAAAGGCGGTCCGCGTCTTTTAAGTGACGAGACCATGGCGCTGATGATGCAGAATCATTTACCGGAGGGCAGTGGCATTGCTTTTCCCGGCGTTGGCAATGTCCCGGGTAAAGGTTTTGGCCTTGGTGGCGCAGTGACTCTGCAACCGTCGTCGATTGATCCCGCTGGTTCTGCCGGAGAATTCGAGTGGGGCGGTATCGCTGGCACACACTGGTGGATTTCTCCGCATCATCAGATTGCGGGTTTGCTGATGACGCAGCGTCAGATGAGTTTCTGGCATCCGTTTTCGTTTGAGTTTAAACGCCTTGCCTATCAGGCACTCGCGGTAGGTTGAGCACAGCAGCTTGATCGGAATGGCTAACCGCTTGGTTCGCATCCTGCACCTGTGACTGAGCTTGTTTGATTTTTGCCAGACCAAATAGCGGACGCAAGACCGCGATTCTGCGTACGATTTCAAACAAGCCAAAACTCAGCGTTATCGTCAGCGTAATCAGGATCATGCCTTCAAGTACGGGATTGAGTTTGGCTGGTTTGAAGAAATGCGCCATCGCGATGATCAGCGTCTGATGCAGGATGTACACAGGGAAAACAGCCTCGGTTAAATAACGGCGTTTGCTGCTGTCGAATTGCAGGTGCCGGTGGGCAAAGCCGCATACGGCGAGGATGGCACTCCACTGGCATAGCGCATACACCACACGTTGCAGATGACGCCAGAATTCGATTTGCGCAGCGGGGATGATCTTGTCACCGATGGCGTAATACACTATCAACAAGCTCCAGCAGCTCAGGGCCAGACCAAGATTTATCCAGCGTTGCTGATCGACACTGGCCCAGAATTTGGTCTGCGTCGCCATGAGCGCGCCAAGTAAATACACGACAAAATAGTTCGCATGGTTATACCAGTCGTTCACCAGCGCATGGGTAGACGGGAATTGCGAAAACAAGGTGATCCGTTCCAGTGCCAGGATTGCCAGTGGAATCAGAATAATTTTCCAGCCACTCAGCCAGCGCCCGAGAAACTCTGAGATCGCGTCAAAGCGCTTACCCAGGCTCAGCATCAGTGCACCAAGTAATATGCTGTACGTCCATAGGTAGACGACGAACCAGAGATGATTCCAGGTGGGCAGGCGCAGACAGCCGTCTTTGTCGCAAAAGCCGTGATAGCCTTTCAGATACAGTTGCATGAAGTCGAGATAGCTGCCCTGATATGCAACTTTCTCTACCACTTCAAAATAGGATTGAGGCGGCACAATCACCAGCATGCCGAACAGCAGCGGAATCAGCAGGCGGCTGCTGCGTTGTCGCATGAACTGGCTGGCGCTCAGCTTTTTCAGCATAAAAGCCGACGCCACACCTGAGATCATAAACAGCAGGCTAAGCCGCCACGGCGACGACAGCATCATCAGCGGCTCTATCGCGTCACTGGCAAAATCACTTTTGATATGAAAACCCCAGGTCACGTAATACATGCCTGTGTGATACACGATCAATAGCATAAAGGCGAAAATCCGCACCCAGTCCAGAAAGTACAGACGGGATGCCGGTGTTGGCGATAACGGTGTAGTGTGTTGATCCATGGTGATCACTTCTGAAAGATGAGAACGGATTTCAGAATAAGTGACACGTTGCGTCTGATCTAGCGGAATGGGGCGAAACGGGTGCTAGCCGGGGCGAGACGGATTCGCCTGTATTTTTTCGATGAGTTCTAGCCGGTACTGGCGGCTGCAAGCGACATGTTCACCAGAGCGCAGTACGATTTCTGCATCGCCTTTTTCCAGCGAAATAATCCGGTCTATCCAGTCTAACTGCACTGCAGCGCGGCGATGGCAGCGGGCAAACTGCGCACCCAAAGTGTCGAGCAGGCTGCTCAGGGTCTGGCGCATCAGGGGATGCTCATGTTCACAATGTAGAACCACATAGTTATCGGCAGTTTCTATCCAGCGTATCTGTTCGGTACGGACCACACGGGTGACGCCGCGCTCTGTGATCAGTAATTGTTGTACCGGGTATGCCGCCGCCGTTGCGGGTGTTAGCGGTGCGCTCAAAGCGAGCTTGTCATCTGGCATACGCTCTTGCAGCCGGGTTCGCACTCTCAGCAAGGCACGCTGCAAACGTGCCTGATCAAAGGGCTTCAGCAGGTAATCAATCGCATTGGTATCAAATGCGCGGATCGCATATTGATCATAGGCCGTGACGAAGACGATCAGCGGTGCAGGTGAGGGGAGAGATGCCGCCAGCTCAATGCCTGTCACTTCGGGCATCTGGATATCGAGGAAGGCGACATCCGGTTGAAATTCTGCAATGATGTGTAGCGCTTCATAGGCATCCCGAGCTTCTTGTATGGCGCTGATATCAGTTTCCTGATTCAATAGTCTGCGCAGTTTCTCTCTGGCCGGACGCTCGTCATCAACGATCAGTATGCGCATGGCAAACGCATTTCCGCTTGCACACCTGCAGGCTCAAGTTGCACGAGGGCGAGGCTGGCGGCATCACCGTACATCAGCGCCAGCCGTTCACGTATATTGCGCAATCCAAATCCCGGATTGGCGCTGCTGGCTTTGAGCGTGCCCTGATCGTCACTTAATCTGATTAGCAGCGACTGATCTTCGCGCTGCACCACAATCTGAATTTGCGTAAGCTGGCGGCATTGCTCTACCGTGTGTTTGAAAATATTTTCCAGCAAGGGTTGCAGGCTCATGACCGGCAACGTGCAGGCCAGTGTGTCCTCGTCGATCTGCCACGTGATAGCTACTCTGTCTGCATAGCGTTCTGCCATCACCTGAGCGTAGCCGCGCACCAGCCGTAATTCTGTAGCCAGTGGTGCCTCGTGCAATTCACTGACTTCCAGCGTAGCGCGTAATACATCGGCTAACTGGATTAAGGTCGCATCGGCTCGCTCGACATCGGTATGCATCAAGGAGGAGATCGTGTTGAGGGCATTGAATAAGAAATGCGGCTGCATCTGCTGCGACAGTCTTTGCAGTTGCGCCTGGCGGAATAAAGCGTTTGAGCGTTCGGCGGCGAGTTTTTCTTTGATCAGGGTAAAGTAAGACAAAATCCCGAACAGGATCACCGTAAACAATCCAAGAAATATAGACAGTTTTAATGACTCATAAAAAAATAACTGCGGCCAGGAGTCGTGCCGATACGTGGTGGACATCCAGTAATACACCAGATGGCGTATCCCGAACGTCAGCGGTACAAAGCTTAGCCACATCAGTGGCATGCACAGTAATTGCACGCCGAACCAGCGCCACGGCGTCGTCAGCAGATAGTCATACTTTTGCGTGAAGTATCTTTGCGTCAGCCACAGCGACAGGCCGACCACTGCAGAGGAGCTTTCCCATAAGATAGGTTGCCAGATGGTGCTGCCGCCCTCGCGGCGATAGTCTTGAATAGCGACCAGCACCATCAGCAGGGTAAATAGCAGCCATGCAATACCGGTCGTGATTTTGCTACGGGTTGAGAACATAGCTGCCTGATTCTGGTTTCAGAAAATGATTAGACTGGCTGCGAGGTGAGCGCTTTCTGCCCGTCTTGACTGGTGATTTTATCTAGTGCCGATTGCCAGGTACGCATATGCCACTGACAGTCGATTGTACCGATGACTTCGCCTGTTTCGGCGATGCCCTCTACAGGACCATGAAATACAGCAAACATGACCGCGCCTTCCGGACTGACAGGCCGGTGTATTGCGCCATCTTTTTCCAGCAGATAATCGCCTGCAATAAAGCAAGTCGCCGGGTCGTCGTGGTAATGGAAGCCGCCTTCGAGAATATAGCCCTCTACGGCACCGACATGGCGATGTAAGGGAGCCAAGCTGTTTTTTTCGACTTTGATCATCAGCGAAAAACGACCGCTGTCCGGATCAGCGCTGAGCAATTTGAATTGTGCACCAGGCATCGCCCAGCGCACCCAGGGTAGATCGGCGCAGTGGGTAGAGAATAAGGTGGCAGAGGTACTGGCAGAGTGATCGCCAGGACTATGTAAGGTATTTGTATTCATAGCAATATTTTCGCATGTCAGCAGGGATTTCGGTCAGAAGACGCTGTTACAAATATTTTGGTGCAGTGCACAAAAAACTGCTTGACCGTTAAAAATAAGCGTGTAGAATAAGAATTGTTGCGGTGCACCATTTGGTAAATGAGATGGAAAGCGCTGTGAAAATCCTCATTTTTTATCATTTTTCCTCAGGAGAACACCATGTTTACAACACCAGAACAATTTATCGCTGCGACTAAATCCAGCCTCGAAGCGCAATTCGCTTCTTTGACAGCATTGAACAAAAAAGCATTTGAAGGTCTGGAGCAACTCGTTGCTTTGAACGTCAATGCGGCTAAAGCAAGTATCGAAGAAGGTACTGCCGCTGCTAAGCAACTCGTCAGCGCAAAAGATCCAAAAGAATTCTTTTCTTTGACAGCAGCTCAAGCACAACCGAGTGCAGAAAAAGCCTTGGCTTATGGCCGTCACCTGGCATCGATCACTTCTGCTACTCAAGCGGAATTCACCAAAGCAGTTGAAGCGCATATTGCTGAAACAAACACGAAAGTTGTCGCCTTGATCGACGAAGTCACAAAAAATGCACCAGCGGGTTCCGAGCAGGCAGTGACTGCACTGAAAGCCGTTGTCGGTAACATCAATGCAGGTTACGAGCAATTGTCTAAAACTAGCAAACAAGCAGTACAGACTCTGGAAGACAATCTGGCGAAAGCCACTCAGCAATTTACGCAAGCTGCTGAAAAAACTACACGCAGCAAGAAGTAATCTGACGCAAGTCATGACTGTCAGGTGAATGTGCTGCGTTAATTGGTTGCGCTAATTACTGCTGATACCTAGTTAAGCACAAGTCTAGGTAAGCACAAATTATCGTTACGTCATTGACAGCTTGCATCAAAAAATAGGCCCACGGAAACGTCGGGCCTATTTTTTTGCCTAAAACGCCGATCCTACAGGCGCTATCTGCGCGCTGGCATTAAAATACAGTCACACATCAGGCTCTAAAAAGAGCATTTCAACTAGGAGAATCAAATGCAAGACGTCGTCATCGTTGCTGCAGGTCGCACCGCAGTAGGCAAATTTGGTGGTTCACTGGCAAAAATCGCCGCATCCGATCTGGGCGCGCATGTTATCAAAGGCTTGTTAGCCAAAACGGGTTTGAGCGCTGATCTGATTAACGAAGTGATCCTGGGTCAGGTTCTGACTGCGGGCGTAGGGCAAAACGCGGCGCGTCAAGCCGTCATCAAAGCGGGTTTGCCGAATATGGTGCCTGCATTTACGATCAATAAAGTCTGTGGAAGCGGCCTCAAGGCGACACATCTCGCCGCCCAGTCGATCAAGGCAGGTGACGCCGATATTATTATTGCCGGAGGACAGGAAAACATGAGCGCATCGCCACACGTACTGAATGGCTCGCGCGATGGTTTCCGCATGGGTGACACCAAACTGGTCGACACCATGATCGTTGATGGTTTGTGGGACGTGTACAACCAATACCACATGGGTATCACTGCCGAAAACGTCGCCAAGAAATATGGCGTGACTCGCGAAGAACAAGACCTGTTCGCACTGGCATCACAAAACAAGGCAGAAGCTGCACAAAAAGCGGGTAAGTTTGCGGATGAAATTATTCCGCTGGAAATCGCCAGCAAAAAAGGTGCGACCGTGTTCGATAGCGACGAGTTCATCAAGCACGGCGCAACGCTGGAATCCCTGGCGGCGCTGCGCCCCGCATTCGACAAGAACGGCACCGTCACCGCAGGCAATGCCTCCGGCCTCAACGATGGCGCAGCCGCTGTCATCATGATGTCTGCACGCAAAGCAGAAGAGCTGGGTCTGCCAGTGCTGGCGCGTATCAAAGCCTACTCCTCCGCCGGTATCGATCCAACCATCATGGGCATGGGCCCGGTACCCGCAGCACAACTCTGCCTGCGCAAGGCTGGCTGGAGTCATCAAGACCTCGATCTGATGGAAATTAACGAAGCCTTCGCTGCACAGGCAATCGGCGTGAACAAAGAAATGGGCTGGGACACCAGTAAGATCAATGTCAACGGCGGTGCAATTGCAATCGGTCATCCTATCGGCGCATCAGGAGCCCGTATTCTGGTAAGCCTGATCCATGAAATGATACGTCGCGACGCCAAAAAAGGCCTGGCAAGTTTGTGTATCGGCGGTGGCATGGGCGTGGCATTGGCAATCGAGCGTTGATTTCAGCAGCTGAATTTTGTACAACACGGTTCAGTATTGCTTAGCCTATCGTTGCTTATGTATCTTGTTTAGTGTCAGCTGAATGCTGATCAGACATAAAAAAATCCCCGCCATAAACTAAGCGGGGATTTTTTTATGCGTCAGACGGTATCTCCGAGGATATGTCAAACGCAAAAGCTGATAGATGGCGTTAGTGAATACCGTGCATTTTTTTATGCATCCATTTATTCAGCAGCATGAATACCAGGCCCGCTGTAATCGGGATGATGGTAAAAATCAGGAAGAACGTCGACAGGGAGTAAGTCTCAGAAATGTGATCGATGTAGCTGCCGGTAAAACCAGCAAGTTTATTCGCGATGGCTGTATTCACATACCAGACGCCAAACATCAGGCCCAGCAGACGCGGCGGTGCCAGTTTACTGATATAGGACAGGCCGACAGGGGAGATGCACAATTCGCCCATGGTATGGAACAGATAAGCCACGATCAGGAACACCATACTTACCGACGCTGTCTTCGCGCCGGCAGGAATGCTGGCAGAACCGTAGGACAAAGCCGCGAAACCTAAGCCTAGCAAAATCAAGCCAGTACCGAATTTAACAGGACCGCTAGGGTTCCAGTATTTTTCCCAGATTTTAGAAAACATCGGCGCGAGAATCACGATAAAGAACGAATTCAGTACACCGAACCAGGTGGCCGGTACGCTAGACTGATCAAGAGAAAATTCACGTGACAACATCCAGATCACCAGCGACCAGATCAAGGCCATACAGATCACCAGCAATATGTTGGACATCAGGTATTTTTTTGCGGTACCACCGAATAGTTTCACCAGTAACCAGGACAGGATGAAAGTCGGGATGATCGTGATCAGCGTATTGATGATTTTAAAAGTCATGCCGCTGGTACCGGCTAACGTACGATCTGTGTAGTCCGCCGCAAAAATCGTCATCGAGCCGCCGGATTGCTCAAACGCAAACCAGAAGAAAATCGTGAAGAATGAAAAGACGCAAATAGCTTTCAGGCGATCGGCAACGATATGTGGTGCGGCTTCTTCATGCACGACTTCTTCAGTTTTTTGCGATTTGGATAAACCGATCTGACCGAAAATGCCCTGAGCAAAATAGAACTGTACCGCGCCCAGCATCATGAAGGCACCGGCGAGACCGAAGCCCAGTGGCCAGGAGATTTTTTCGCCAATATAACCGCACAACAAAATACCGAAGAATGCACCGGAGTTCACGCCCATGTAGAACAGTGTGTAACCACCGTCGCGGCCGCCTTCATTGTCCTTGGTGTACAACTGACCAACGATCGCCGAGATATTTGGTTTAAACAAACCTGTACCGGCAACCACCAGACCCAGACCGGTATAAAACATGGTCGGTGTATCAAACAACAAACACGCATGACCGGCAGCAATCACGAAGCCACCCAAAACGACGGCTCTGCGGCTACCGAGGATACGATCGGCGATATAGCCGCCCAAAATCGGTGTCAGATAGACCAGGCCAGTGTACCAGCCATATAAGGCTGTCGCATCAGCGCGGGTCCAACCCCAGCCGCCTTTTGCCACTTCCGTGACCAGAAACAGCACGAGCAAAGCGCGCATACCGTAGTAAGAAAACCGTTCCCACATTTCTGTGAAAAACAGGACAAACAGACTATCTGGATGCCCCAGGATAGTGTGCGCACCTGGCGTTTGAATTTTGTTCAAAGTGCTCTCCGTGATTTATTTTGGATAAAGAATTTGCGTTGTTCGCAAAAATATTTTCATTAAAAGCTTGTAAATGAGTTGAATTGAGTCAATTCGGCGCGTAGCTTAACATGCCGGTAAAAGCGGCTGAAACTAGATGTGTTGCGTCGCAACAAATACGTCGAATAAAAGACGCGAATTGTTGCGAAAGTGCAGGTAACGTGGATCAATTACCTAAACTAGATAAAGATAAACATTGCCATTTAGTTACTGCTCTGAAATAATCGTCCGCACTCTCGCTGACACTCTGGCACTGGATTTTCATCAGCGTTACCAAATTGCGTATTGTGGGAAGTGCTCCACATGGTTTTCTTTCTTCACTTGTAAGGCAGATGCTGCACATGAGTTCTTTGCTCCCACGTCCTTCTTTACCGTATGTCCAGTTAGAAGAGGGGCGGGATTACTGGATATTAGACAACGCGCTGGCTAATCCCGACGCGGTCAGGGCGCGTATTCTGGCGCGCGATGACTGGCAATTGGGTTTACCCTACGCGCAAGAGACCTGGCCGGGCAAACGCGTACATGAGGCGCTGCTGCCGGATGAAATTAATGGCATCGAAAATTGGGTGAAAGCCGCGACAGGCAAAGACAAATTGTGGGTCACCACAGCACCGGGCGGACTCAAGCTGGATCACAATGTCGCGCAAATGGTCGGCGAGACCGAGAGCGTGGCCCGTCCTCATACGGATAGCCGGGTATTTTGCCGCTATGCCGCGGTCATTTATCTCAATCCCGATGCGCCGGAGGATGCTGGTACCAGTGTATTTCGCTTGCGTTATCCCGACGGTACTCTGAGCGGTAATCTGTGTCCCGCACCGCACAGGAACTTGGTCGATGCCCTAAACGTCAGGTTTTTACCCCCACAAGCCTGGAAAGAGGATTTGCGTGTCAGGAATGTGTACAACAGGCTGATCGTGTACAAAGCCAATCTGGTGCACAGCGCGACCCGTTATTTTGGTCATGACGACCAGAGCAAACGCCTGACCATGGTTTTTTTTTGGATGACTGACGACTAGACACGCAATCTTTACCAGGTGAGGATTTATGCAAAATGACCGCTTGCTGGCCACCCTATACATTGAATCCGTAGGCTGGATGGGGCTTTCCAAGGGTTTTTGCGCCAACAGGCGCATTCTGCTTGCGGATTCGTTTTGTGAATTTCTAAAAGCCCTTTAATCGGTATTCCATGAAGTCGCTTACTCCTGTCTTTTCTCTGTGTCTCCGTACATTTGTGGTGAGAGGTTTTAGTTTCTGTGTAAGTCCGTAAGTCCAATGCGAATGAAGTACAAAAGGACGGAACGAATCTGCGTCCTTCCGTTCCAATAAGAGCATCGCTTTATCAACAAAGACATCAACAAAAATATCAACAACGTATTAATAACAATATCAACAAAAAAGGACATCAAGATGAAGTGGAAAACCCTACTTGTCTCCGGCAGTCTGCTAGTGAGCATGGCTGGTCTGGCGGGCAGTGCCCAGGCACTGAGTGCCGATCAGGTCAAAACCTTTACTTTGCCGAATGGTATGAAATTTCTGGTGTTGGAGAGCAGTACCATCCCGAACGCGAATATGTACACCTACTGGAAAGTCGGATCGCGTAATGAAGTACCGGGCATCACCGGCTTGTCGCACTTCTTTGAACACATGATGTTCAATGGTTCAAAAAAATTTGGTCCCAAACAGTTTGATCGCGTCATGGAGGCCAGTGGCGGTGCCAATAATGCCTATACCAATAACGACCTGACGGTATATCAGGACTGGTTCCCGGCGGCGGCATTGCCGACGATATTTGATCTGGAAAGCGACCGTATCGCGAATCTGTCGATCGATCCAAAAATGGTTGAGAGTGAACGCGGCGTGGTCTTATCCGAACGCAGCACCGGCCTGGAGAATTCGAATCTGCGCGCTTTGTGGGGAGAGGTCTATTCGGCTGCCTTTACCGCACATACTTATGCGATTCCGACCATCGGTCATGAGTCCGATATCAAAGCCTGGACACAAGACGACCTGCAACGCTATTTCAATGTCTACTACGCGCCGAACAATGCGGTCGCCGTCATTGTTGGCGATGTTAAAGTTGATGAAGTCAAACGTCTGGCAGAACAGTATTTTGCCAAAATTCCGCAGCGTGCCTTGCCTCCGGCAGTACGGACCGTCGAGCCTGAGCAAAAAGGCGAGCGTCGTGTGTTTGTCCTCAAAGAGTCTGCCACCAGCGCGAATCTGATGGTGTCTTATAAGATGCCGGCGACCAATCATCCTGACTACTACGCACTCAGCGTTTTATCCAGCATCCTGACCGATGGTAAAACCTCGCGCCTGTACAAGGCACTGGTAGATACACGTCTGGCAACCAGTGTCGGTGCCGATCATGGCAAAGCTTTTGATCCTGGTCTATTCAATTTCTTTGCCGTCGCCGCGAACAAAGTGCCGGCTGGCAAAGTAGAGCAGGCGCTGTTAGCTGAGCTCGACAAGCTGATTAAAGACGGTGTCAGTGAAGACGAATTGCAAAAAGTGAAAAATCAGAAGCTACTGAATTTTTACCGCGCACAGGAAACCATTAATGGAAAAGCCGCCCAGCTCGGTGAATATGAAGTGTATTTCGGCGACTTCAAAAAATCTTTTGAAGCGCCGGATGCCTATCGCAAACTGAGTGTGGCCGACATCAAAAATGTCGCTGCAACATATTTCAAAAAATCACAACGCACCGTCGGTGTATTAGCGGCAAGTGAGGAATAAGACAATGACTAATAAATTACTCAATATTCTGGTGCCGGGCATGACGTCCGTGGTCTTGCTGAGCGCGGCGACTGTGATGACATCGGCCAATGCGGCTGATTTTCGCTTACCGGCATTTGAAACCAGCAAACTATCGAACGGCCTGACCATCTATTTGATGGAGCGCCATGATGTTCCCTTAATTGCGGTACGTGCCGTAATCAAAGCCGGAGCGGTCAGTGACGCACAGCAGAACGGTCTCGCTAATCTGACCGGAGACGCTTTATTACTTGGTAGCGCCAGATTTGATAAAAAAACGATCGATCAAAGTTTCGATTTTCGCGGAGCAAGAATCAGCAGCGCAACCGGAACAGAATCAACGTCGCTGGTCGCTGATTTTGCCAAAGACGATGCCGCAGTGCTGATGCCGATTTTTGCAGATGTGCTTCAGCATCCACAATTTGACGCAGAAGAATTTGGCAAACTACGTTCGCGTACGGTCGATGGTCTCAAGCAAATGAAAGAGAGTCCGCGCAACGTCACGCAGAACTATTTCCGCAGTATGTTATTTGGCAGCGGTGCCTATGCGAATGCCGGTAGCGGAACGGTGAGCAGCGTCACCGCATTGCAAACCGTCGATGCACAACTATTTCATCAAAACTTCTATCGTCCCGATAATGCGGCACTCGTCATCGTCGGTGATTTCAAGGCCACGGCAATGCGTGCGCAACTGGAAAATCTATTCGGCAAATGGCAATCAGCAGGTACTCTGCCCAAGCCTGCCGACAATGGCAAAGTGCAGGCTGACAAAGCACGGGTCTGGCTGGTGAATAAATCTGATGCGGTTGAAACCACCTTCCTGTTCGGTGGCGCAGGGATCGCCCGCAACGATCCTGACTATGTACCGCTGCAAGTACTGAATACGATTCTGGGTGGTCGCTTTACCTCTTGGTTAAACGACGAATTACGCGTTAATTCTGGCCTGACTTATGGCGCAAACAGTGCGTTTTCTCCGCTATCTCAGGCTGGAACCTTTGCCGTATCGAGTTTTACGGCCACGCCAAAAACCGAGGCCGCACTGGCATTGGCCTACAAAACCTATCAGCGTCTGTGGAATAAGGGCATTGATGCAGCAACGCTGGATTCTGCCAAGGCCTATGTCAAAGGACAATATCCGCCACGCTTTGAAACCAATCAGCAATTGTCTGGTTTGCTGAGTGAAATGTATGTCGCCAGAGTCGGTCGCGAACAGATCGACAATTTCATGCGCGACGTCGACAGTCTGACGCCAGAAAAAGCCAAGCAATTAGTGGATAAGCACTTCCCTAAAGATAAGCTGCAATTATTGTTAATCGGCAAGGCAGAAGCGATACGTGGTATTGCGGCTCAGTACGGCGAGGTCACTGAGCTGGATATTACGGCGAATGGTTTCGCACCGCTTGTGACGAAATAAAGGCATGTCAATGCCGAGGCGTCTGACAGCGTTCTCCGCATTGATCCGTCGTGCTTCAAGGCTCGGTTGATCTGTTTGCAGAACCTAATTTGTATTTAATTCGACCCTGATCCTGACCCAAGGCGACGTTAACAAAGGCACCGGCGGCAGCTTACTGCCGTCTTTTCTTTTTCGAGGCATTATCATGATGGTTTCCACCCCGATTCAATTATTTTTACCGCTGCTGACAGGCCTCAGTCTGGTGTTGTCCGCCTCAGCAAGCGCCGCCGAAAGTCCTGCCGTGAATACTACTTATCAGTTACCTGCCGCCGAATTACAAGCCGTGGTTGATGCACCGCGTGGCCCGTCATTCCAGATGGGGCCGCAACGTAAACTCGCCTTGCTGGTGAATTTGCCTGGCTTGCCCGGGATTGTCGATGTCGCGCAACCGGAGCTGAAGCTGGCAGGTTTGCGTATTAACAGCAAACTCCGCGCTGCCAGTCGGTTTGAGTTTGGTGACGGCATGTCTTTGCTGGATGTGGCTTCCGGCAAGATACGCAATGTCACCGGGCTGCCTGCCAATCCGCGTATCGCCGATACCGCCTGGTCGGCAGACGAACGCTGGATTGCCTTTAGTCGCTGGAGCGACACGGGTGTTGAGTTATGGTTGCTGGATGTTGACAAGGCCAGTGCCTATCGCCTGATCAAAGAACCGTTGAATGCCGTCGCGGGAGCCGGATTTAGCTGGCTGAACGGCCTCAGCCATGCTGATAAAGCAGAGGCTCCACAAAAATTGCTGGTGCGCCTGAATCCGCTGAAACAGGCTGCGGCCCCCGTCGCGCCCATCGCACCGGCCGGTCCGAATACGCAAGAAAGTCTGGGTGGCAAAGTCACCCAAAACCGCACCTACCCCGACATGCTGAAATCCCCTGCCGACGCCGATCTGCTGGATTGGCAATTGCAAAGCCAGCTTGCCGTCGTCACTACTAAAGGCGAGGTACAACGTATCGGTCAGGCTACGGTTTTGCTGGCGGCACAATCTTCTCCGGACGGTCAATATATTCTGGCGACACAGCTGCGTCGTCCGTATTCCAACATGCTGCCGATTTCACGTTTTCCGCAACTGATCGAGATGTGGGATATGCAAGGGAAAAAACTGAAAACCATGACCGAGCGCCCATTACGTGATCGCCTGCCGCCGGGCAACGATGCGGTACAGACCGGTCCGCGTAATTACGGCTGGCGCAGCGATCAGCCTGCAACCTTATATTGGGCCGAGGCGCAGGACGGAGGCGATCCGAATGTCGAGGCGAAAATCCGCGACAGTCTGTTTCAGCAAGCCGCCCCGTTCGACGCCGCACCACAAAAATTACAAGATCTGGCAACACGTTTTGCAGATGTGGACTGGGGACGGGATGATCTTGCTCTGATAACGGAATACTGGTGGAAGACCCGTGACCTCAAGACCTGGCGGATCTCGCCCGGATCGCCAGCGCAACAGGCACAGTCCGCGCCGCCCGAGTTGATGTTTTCGTATAAATCTGAGGACCGTTATGCGGATCCCGGCAGTCCGTCCAAGCGTATCAATGAGTTTGGCCGTGCTGTGCTGCGTACGGCGGCGGACGGTCACAGTCTGTTCCTGATCGGTGCCGGTGCCAGTCCTGAGGGCGATCGTCCTTTCCTCGATCGCTTTGACATGAAGACCCGACAAAGCACGCGCCTGTGGCGTTCTGCCGCACCGTATTACGAGCATGTATTGACAGTACTGGATGACGCTGGCAAGCAGGTCATCACCAGCCGGGAAGCCAGCGATGAGCGGCCTAATTTTTACTTACGCGATCTCACGGGTAAGGCTGAGCCGCGCGCATTGACGCAATTTCCGCATCCGACGCCGCAATTTAAAGGGGTACAAAAACAGCAGATCAATTACACCCGCACTGATGGCGTTGCGCTGTCGGCGACCTTGTATCTGCCGCCTGGTTACGACCCCAAACGTGACGGACCAAGACCCATGCTGATGTGGGCTTATCCGGAAGAATTCAAATCTGCCTCAGCAGCAGGACAGGTCAAAGATTCGCCTTATAAATTTAACCGTATCAGTTACTGGGGGCCGCAAATTATGCTGGCACGCGGTTACACCGTGCTTGATCATCCGGCAATGCCGATCGTTGGGGAAGGCAAACAAGAACCGAATGACACCTATCTGCCGCAACTCAAAATGGATGCTGAGGCTGCCGTCAACGAGGTCGTGCGGCTGGGCGTGGCGGACCGTAACAAGATCGCGATTGGCGGTCATAGCTACGGTGCGTTTATGACCGCGAATCTGCTGGCGCATACGCGATTGTTCCGTGCCGGGATTGCCCGCTCAGGTGCCTACAACCGCAGCCTGACGCCCTTTGGTTTTCAATCGGAGGACAGAAATTTTTGGGAAGCGAAAGACGTGTATCAGGCCATGGCACCATTCAATTTTGCGAATCAGATCAAGGATCCGATTTTGTTTATCCATGGCGAGCAGGATAATAATTCCGGCACCTTCCCTATCCAGAGCGAGCGCATGTATCAGGCTCTGCAAGGTCTGGGGGCAGTCACCAAGCTCGTCATGCTGCCAAACGAGAGCCACGCCTACCGTGCGCGTGAATCGATTTTGCAGATGCTGTGGGAGCAGGATCGCTGGCTGGACAACCATGTAAAAAATGCCCCGCCGCCAGTTGAGACAACAAAATAAGCATCAAACCAAGTCCCAAACCGGGGCTGGAGCAGCGCTCTGGTGTCCTGTCACTAGCTCAGTTTGCTACTATAAGAGTGGTGAATGGTGATAAATAGGGGGAGTATGTTGACGCCATCTTTAATTCCGCACTGTTTATAAGCGGAACCGATGTGTTGTTAGACATACTCTTCCCTAGTATGGGTAATCGCCATGTACCTGGTACAAATTGGCACAAGTCGATGCTTTTGATTTATGATGTTTCTGACACCACAAATCCTATCTGCCATGCTAAAAGCGGTCATCCTAGATAATCAAGCGGTCGCACGTAATTTGCTGAGTTCGGTATTGACCAACGGCGGTCATGAAGTGATCGGTGACGGCAACATCAGCCCCGCATCCCTGGCGCGCATGGTCAAGCTCAGGCCCCAGGTAATTTGTGTCGATATCGGCGAAACCGATCAGGACGGATTAACCGTGCTCGATACCATCCGCGCCGAGATACCCAAGGCTCTGGTTTTTTTGGTCTCGGCAAAGATTGATGCACAAACGCTGGAGGCCGCCAAGCAGCGCGGTGTTCAGGGTTTTATCGTGAAACCGTTTAATTCAGTCGCCGTCCTGACGTCGATCCGCAATACCATCATCCGCCTCGCCAAACAGCAAAGTGCCAAGCCCGCTGGCGAACCAGCCGTCACAGCGGACAAGCTCGACAAGCTGGATGAAAGCCCCGCCGCAGAATAAGTCCTCTGCTTCCGTCCCGACTTAGTGCGGGTTCATCCTGCCAGAACAGATTTCATCGCAATCTTCCACCAGCTTCTTTCATTGCCTTACATTGGCAGCATCAACGTAAGGAATCGCCATGACATCAATTTCGCCTAATACTGATACTGAACGCCGCTTGCAAGACCAGCCCTTGCCCTCAGAAGTCTCGCTGCAAAGCGATACCTGGTTAACCCGTGCGCGTAACTATCCTGTGTTTTCCCGCACCTGGTATCGTTACCGTTCTCTGGCATGGTTTGGCGTGCTCGCACCGGCACTGGTGGTGATCACCGGCATCGCGTTGGTGCTGAGTTCCGATATGCGAAAGTTTCTGACGGTCGCGATTCCGACGACCTTGGGCTTTACTACCTTACATTTGCTTGGTACTGCCGGCGCGGTATGGGTCAGGCAAAAAGCCTATGCAGAAACCAAAGAAGCCATCCTGCTGATCTGCACCTTGCTGCTTGGCGCTGCCGTGAGTTACGGCATGTTCGACGGCACACGTTATCTTGCTAAATACATTTCTTATGGCGACGGCAATATCATCATTAGCATCGGCACATCGTCAGGACCTGCTAATAAAGCGAAACATGCGGGCAATAAACTGAATTCAGCATCAGCATCAGCATCAGCATCAGCATCAGCATCAGCATCAGCGAGCAGTAGCCCAGCCGTGTCTTTAGACAGCAAAGCCGAGGTGGAAGACAAGGAGGAAGACCCCGCAGATGCCGGTGTGATGGTCGGTAAGTTCGTGAGTTTTGTCCTGATGGCGAGCGTCTTGATCTATGTCGGTGGCGGCATCGACTTCTGGCTATTTTTTCGTCAGCGTAAACGTCTGCTGGAGGCCTTGCAGTTGCAAGAGCTACAGCTGGAGCAAAGTGCCAGGCGCGAGGCAGAATTGCGTTTATCGGTATTGGTCGCGCAGGTCGAGCCGCATTTTTTATTCAATACTCTGGCGGGCGTACGCTCGGCGATTCTGACCGAGCCTGCCCGTGCAACGGCGATTGTGGATCATCTGGTCGATTACCTGCGCGCCACGATTCCACAGATGCGCAGCGACGGCAGCTCTGAGCAGGCGCGGCTGGCACAGCAGCTAGAGGCGGCACGGGCGTATCTGGCGTTGATGCAAGCCAGGATCCCACGTCTGAGTTTTAGTGTGGAGTCCGATGTGAGCGATGCCGCCTTGCCGCCGCTCATGTTGATTTCGCTGGTCGAGAATGCGATCAAACATGGTATTGAACCGAAGATTGGCCCGGCCCATATCGCCGTCACAGCCCGCAGCATTGTGCAGCAAGGCGAAGCGATGCTGGAACTGGTTGTCGCCGACGACGGTGTTGGTTTTGGCGGCTCGACCTCGGGCAGCGGTATTGGTCTTGCCAATATCCATGAGAGACTGAGCGCCATGTACAGTAAGCGTGCTGAACTGGTACTGAAAGCACGTCCCGACGGCGGTGTCGCTGCGATCATTCGCTTACCTCTGACTCAATAAATAAGGACAGGTTATGACCACCGCTATCATTGCTGACGACGAAGATCTTCCGCGTAAAGAGCTGCGCCGTATGCTAGCCGAGCTCTGGCCAGAGTTAGTGATTCTGGCTGAATGTGAGCACGGCGCTGACGCGCTGGAGGCGATTCATCAACATGCACCGGATATCGCGTTTCTCGATATCCGTATGCCAGGCATGTCGGGCCTCGATGTCGCCCACGCCATCAAAGGACGCTGCCATGCGGTATTTACCACGGCGTATGACAGTCATGCGCTGGATGCCTTTGCCGCCGGTGCTGTCGATTATTTGTTAAAACCTGTTTCTATCCCACGTTTGAAAGAGGCCGTGGCCCGCCTGAAAGAACGCTTTGCCAGCAAACAGGTCGCCCCCGATGTCAGCCAGCTCATGCTGGAATTAGACAAGCGTCTGCGTGCCCCCGCAGCGGAACGGATACGCTGGATCAGCGCCAGTGTCGGCGATACGATCAAGATGTTCCCGGTAGAGAAAATTCTCTTCTTCAGCTCGGATGAAAAATACACACGCGTTGTCAGCACCGATGATGAAGCCCATGTACGCAAGCCTTTGAAAGAAATTGTCGACGGCCTCGACCCGGAATCGTTCTGGCAAATCCATCGCAGCATCGTCGTGCGTGCAGATGCGATCGCCAAGGCGCATCGGGATGAAATGGGTAAATACACCGTTGAATTACGCGGTTGCAGCGAAAAACTCAAAGTCAGCCAGGCCTATGCATGGCGCTTCAAGCCTATGTAAATTTATGTCGCACCTCACCCCGGGTTTTCTCATAGACGGCATCACCTCCATTAATATTCCGGTTACCTTTTTACTCAAAAACTAACTCACATGACCATACTCACTACGCAACGATTACGCCTGGAACCGATGACAGATGCGCATGCCGATGGCTTGTTTGCGATGAATAGTGATCCTGAGGTGATGCGCTACATCACAGGCAAAGCAGATACCCGCGATGACACGCTCGCCATGATAGAGCGCGTCAAAGCACGCTGGCTAGAGTTCGGATTTTCCTGGTGGAGCTTTGTCGAACTGGAGAGCGAGCAGATTATTGGTGCTGGCTGCATCCAGCATCTCGGCAGAGATCCGGCCAATCCTCTGGAGATTGGCTGGCGCCTGCGTCAGGATAAGTGGGGTCAGGGCTTCGCATCAGAAGCCGCAGAGGTCATGGCAAGCTTTGCATTTGATACCCTCAAAGGCGACTTGCTCTGCGCTGTCTGCCATCAGGATAACAAGGGATCTGCCCATGTCATGAAAAAACTAGGTATGCAATATCGCGGTATCGAACGATGGTATGAGATGGACACGGCGGTGTACGACATGACGCGTGCTGTCTGGGCGGCGCGCTCAGATGATGATCTACATCGAGATAAATAAGCGTTACTTTTGTGGCTTCAACTTTTAACTAAGAAACTAGTGAAAAACTCAGACTGACGTCACACTTTTTTCGTTGCATTCTTTGATTTTACTGGTCGAAAAACTAGATACCCCATGAGTGACATAAAAAATATGAGTAGAGGCACATTACCGTAACGCATAAATGGAGTCGACCCAGTAAATAATTTTACCGAGCCATCCAATACGCCCGTCACATCCGCGGGCAATGTATCGTGAATGATACCGTGCGTGTCGATCAGTGCGGTCATTCCTGTATTCGATCCTTGGATAAACCAGCGCCCGGTTTCCAATGCGCGCATCCTAGCTGCCTGCAAGTGTTGAGCTGGTGCATAAGTTTCGGTGAACCAGCCGAAATTCGTGATATTTAATATTACTTCTGCATCTTGCGCTTTGCGCGCTATTGTTGTGTCAAATAAATTTTCAAAACAGATACTAAGGGCGACAATGGCACCTGGCAAAATCAATGGTTTTTGCATTTCTTCTCCAGGAACAAACGTTCCAAAATTTAAGCTCAACCGTTTGCCTATCCATTCGGCACCGCTTGGTATCGTTTCACCAAATGGCACGAGATGAAATTTATCATATCGATAGTTGTAGGAATTTTCACTACTCTCTGGTGTGACTACGACGGCACTATTGGTGGTGTCCGTTTCGCCGGATGAGCCAGGTTTGGCGACGACTGTACCAATCACGATTGCCGTGTTGCGGTCGTGGGCGATTTTTTTCCAAGTGGGTACTACACCTTCTGGCAAAGAAAACCATTCAAAAGGTAACGCTGTTTCAGGGAGTACAGTTAATTGAGCATTGCTATTGTTGGCTAAATTTCCGTATAGTGACAAGGCGCGATTGAAGCCTTCTTGAGTGAACTTTTCGTGCTGAGACAGGTTGCCCTGTAGCAGGCGAACCGATAAGCTACGACCCGTATCGCTAGTCCAGCTAACTGATTGCAGAGCTTGTCCCCCCATTCCAATACTCACAATCGCGAGGATACAAAACACCCATTTTTTCTTCCAATTTTTTAGATCCCCCAGAATGTTGGCCAGTAAAGCAGCGATCAGCGCGTTTAAAAAACTCAACCCAAACACGCCGATTAATGGCCCAAAACCCGAAAAAGGGCCGCTTACCTGCGCATAACCTGTTATAAGCCACGGCATACCGCCAAACAGGCAGCCACGCAACCATTCCATAGATGTCCATACGATAGCGATCGCCGTACAATGTAACGTGGTGTCGATAATGTTCTTAGTTTGAGTCCAGCGGCAATAACGTGACAGAGCTGTGGCTATTGCCGGGAATAGACTAAGGTATAAAACCAGAATGCTGGTTAAGAAAAATGAAAATACTAGACCACTTGCAGAATAGTGATTCAGTGCCGGTACCATCCACCAAAAACCCGTGGCAAACCAACCTAAACCAAAACTAAATCCGATCAAACTCGCTTGCCATACGGATGTCTCTGCTAGCAAAAGAAATAAACCCATCAGACAAAATGGTGAAAACCACCAGGCGTCCGAAGGTGCAAAAGATAACGTCAGTGCAGTCCCAAACACGACTGCTAGTAGAATCTTTACCGACAGCCAGGACCAGTTATTCAAATTTTTTGAGTACGAGTACATAGGCTTATGCAAACTGGAAGCAAGGAAAATTCAAGCAAAGTTAAGGTGCTGCCGGTGCAAATTAGGGCGGCGCCATACAATTGCCTCGGTATGGTAATGCATGAAGGTAAGCAGATAGATGATTGTTGCAAACAGCCAATGATGACTTGCCTGTAATAGGTAAGCGAGTGTGATAGAAATTGAAGGCAAGATCAGAAAAAAAGGTAATGGTAGGGATCGTGTAAGCCGGTATAAGTAGTTGTGCGGCGTGCACGCATTCCGGTTGCGGTCATGGTTGGCGTAAATTAAAAATGCTGTCAGATCGTGAATCACGCGTGGGATGATGACGATAAAAATCGTGTATCCGAAAACAAACGCAAAAAACACACTCCCTATCATTGCCACATTCGCCCATAGATAGCGTGCGCCGACGGGCGCAGTCACGGTCTTTAACAGAAAAAAAGAAGACCCTGTCAACAACAACAAACTGCTACCAGAAAAAATCACGCAAAGCGCATACGGATCATAACCACCGATGGTGGCATCAGGAATATTCGCACCTACATACACTCCGGCATAGAGCAAAAAACCAGTGAGTAAGATCATCCACTTCCAGAACAGCATCAGGCGTGACGGGCGTAACATCGTGAAGCTTAACCCAATCTGCTGCGTCAGCAAATGGTAGATCGTATAGATGCCGAGCCATGCAGGTACCAGAACACGCACTAGGGATGGTCCCAAAACGCCTGCCAGAGCAACCGTGCTATATAGAATTAGCGGTAGGATAAATTGCTTTCGGTAGTGCCGCAAATAGTCACTATCTGCCATGGTCAGCGTGCCTGCCACCACGTGAGGCAAGCCAAAGAGGATTACCCACAGTGGCCACTGCTCTGGCATAACAGGCAATATAGCGACACGTAGTATTTGCCCAAACACCCAATGATCCAGCACGATGGTAAGTACTGTAGCAGGAACAATTAGGTAGACTGCCAACAGCCAGCGTTGGTCAAGACTCGCCATAACGGCGAGCTCGAGATGTCGTGGCTGGACGCAATCGCTGACGGAACCGCTCGCCTGCTTCTGCGTTAACATTTTCCAGTTGTGTCAGTGAGAATCAGGCGCTTGGGAAGGTCATGGTGATGACCAGTGGAGTTACATTTCCATTGGGCGTCGTTGCTTGAATCACAGCACTGCCTGTGGTGCGATTCGGGCCACCAACTACGCAGACGCCTGCACTTGGTTTCACAGGAATAAAGTGCACACTGCCTTGGTCGCCTGTCACGATACCGCCAACAAATTGAGGACTCATACTTGGAACGACTGACGGAAAAATATCGCTGACGTCCAGATTATCCAACGCGCCTGATGAAAGATTTGTCCCGCTAGGTAAAGGATTCAGGCGGCTATCGCTTAGACGTAGACGAACTGGCATAGAGCTGCAACCGTTATTGGTTAAGGCAATTGAGCCATTGACTGGGTAGGACGAGCCGTCTTCCAGAATCCGCGTAATGTTGGATGCAAAACTACCACTCAGGAAAATCGCCAGTTTTCCGGTCAACGGTACATTGCTATTGTCAGAGGCAGACACGGTAATAGAGGCTAAACCTGCCCGTTTTTGCGGTGCGGTTGCATCTGACGCATAGCGTGGGTTTTGGCTACGAAATACTGCTGTACAACCACCGTTGACCGTCGTGCATCCGCCACGATCAGAGCTGCCAATTGCACCGCTGTCAGTTTGGAATACAACAGCAGTTCCATCAGCAATAGGGTTACCAAATTGATCGGCTAGCAAGATGTTCACATCTGTTTGCGTATTATCGTAATTGAAGCCTTCGATGTTGTAGCTTTTTGCGCTCAATGAAAACGCGGCTTGTGTCGGTATGCCTGTCGTGACTGAAATGGTGTCGGAAATAGTAGACAAACCGTTTGGTAAAGTCGCCTGTACGCGCACAGCTGTTGGCTCAGTACCGGAATTGACTACGGTCACGACTTGGCCGGATGCGTCTGTGGTGTCAGACGTTTTATTCAGGGTAACTGCTTTGGTAGAAATCGTGTTGAAAGTGACTAGTTGATTCGCCAACGGATTACCAAATTGATCCAATACTTTAAATTTGACGATCGCTGTTTCTGTACGTCCGCTGGCACCCGCGCCTTTGATCACGATTGAGCGGTCGGCAGGCACGACGCTGCTAACTTCAATCGAAGCAATGTTAGGACTGCCGATCTGAAAATTAGTCGTGATAGATGCGTCGGTACCTGCCATTGAGGCTATCAGTGTATCGTTCTGGGCGCAACCTTGATCACGATAAACGAATTGGGCGCGACCATTGATTGTCGTAACAGCGGTAGGCACTATCGCTTTACCAATAGAACCGCACACAGACGTGATCGAAAGAGAAACAGGATCGGTTAGTAGCACGCCGTCGCTATATACATCCATCGTCACAACGGTTGAATCGTAGGCTTTTAGAACCATTGTATTCGTTGTAGGTGTCACCAGTTTCAGGGTGATTTTGCTTGCACCAACAGAGAAAACAACTTGCTGTAATACGGTCTTGTCACCGACCATCGCAACCGCTTTGAGCAAACCACCTCCCGCAGCACTCATTGATGCCGGAGTTATTTTGACTCTTGCGATACCAGATGCATCGGTGGCGACCGTACCTGAAGAGGGAGAAAGCACTGCTAATGATGCATCCACATTAAATGCCACCAATGTATTGGAGACCGGCTGACCACGCTCATCCACTACCGTTGCTGATACAGACAAAGGCTTGGCACCAGTCATATTGTTTGCAGGCAAACCATTCACATCTGTCAGAGCGAGTGTGACTTTAGGCGACTGTGAGCTTGTTGTCGGAACTCCCTGACCAGAATTGATTCCTGGAACCGTGCCCGCCGGGCCACTGCCGCCGCCGCAAGCGACCAGGGCTAATGCGGTAATACTGGCCAGTACACTACGTATCACGACTAACTTGTTATTCAATGCATTCAATTTCATACACTTATCCAATAAAAAATCATTACTTGTTTTTTTGTAAAAGAGCGTTTGCTTTTTTTCGTTTAACTTTTTCTTCTTGCCGCCGAAAATCGGATGGCAGATCAAGGACTAACTCGTTTGCTTCTTTATCGCATACCCCCGAGCTCGCGCTTCAGGGCTGCGATGTTTATCTGATGGCGATGCACGACATCTTCCATCGCCCTCTGCGCCAAGGCCGTGCTCAGAGCTTGCTGCTCGGACATCAATTCCTTGCGTAGAATGTCCTTACGTTCGACATCACGTTCCTTCTGGACTTCTGCACTGATGCGGGGGAAATTTGCTGCCATGTTTGTCACCGCACTGTTCACTGTGCTACCCGCTGTCCGAAGACTCACCGGCGGGATTGCATACTGTGACAACCGCGCGTCTGTCGTCTTGTCTGCAGCAGAACGAGCTGGTGTGTTGCTTACAATAGTGACGCCAGAACTGGCATCAACGTAGGTATAAATCGCCGCGTTTGCACTGATACAAAATAATGGCGATATAAAAAACACCGCTGTAAACATTCTTGCGACATGGTGTAATGAAACTCGACTTTTTTTTTGTATATTCATGGTTATGTCACTTAATCAACTGCTGCCCAGGCTCTAAACCAAGGCGCTCGGCATTGCCACTGCTCAATTCAAGGCAGGAATGCGCGCGGCGTGCTATAGCAGCGCGCCAGGGACGTAAACCGGGAACGATAGAAACGATAGTTCCGGCTTTGTCCAGAAATACGACGTCAATAGCAAACCGCATGAACCCCGTGTGTACGCTAGAACAGGGGGATAACCATAGTCCTTGATCCGTTGGAAGAGTGCGACGTCCCATCAAGCCAATCAATCGTTGCCAGAAGTGATGTGCGTGAATAATGTTCACGCCCTGTATGCAAATATTGGCTCTCATCAGAAATTGCTTTGTAAGGGCGGAGTCGTCATTCGGACTACTGCTTGGGAAATGATAGGAATTCCACGTAAATTATTTGGCGGTTTTCTGGCCATACATGCCATTTCGGCCGGCGAAAGAATTGCCGGTAGCTGAGTTAGCGGGTTAATTGTCATTGCCTTATAAATTAACTCGTCGATCACAGGAAACACCATTTCATAGCAATAACGCACCTGCACTTTCAGCAGCAGAGCATCGGCGCGGGTTTGCTTTGACTTCGCCCCCACTGCGTTATCGTTCAGAATATTGGTTGTTGGGATAATGCGGTTACCGCTCCTATCGGTGACCCCGAAATCGGCAAATGAGTTAGCCGTAGGATTGAGCTTGGTAATACTGTTATATGGCATAGAGACATCCGTTCTGGCACGTGAGTAAGCAACCCCCATGATTTGCGCATAATTACCATTGCTGACATCAGTAAACCCTGCATTATTTAAAGCGCCTATCCCTTTTGCCACATACAGAGGAGACAAGGCCGTAGCGAAGGCTGTTGCCATTTCACCTTTATGCCCTTTAGATGCCGCACCAGCGCGCGCTGTCGCCAGTGCGGCTAGGTTGACCGTATTTTTTGCGACCATGAACATGCCCATCTGCATCATTCCCATAATCACGGGAATGAGAACAAAAAATGACACAACATAGAACTCCACTGTGGCCGCTCCCAGTTGACGGCGAGCGGTGCTCATCCAGCAAAAGCGGCCAGCTCTCATTTGCTCACCGCTGCCGGTGTACTGACCACGGGGCTCATTGTATGGTCAACATCACGCAACAGTGATTTGAGCGCGGCGCGATTGGCTTCACTGACTTGGTCACTATTGATTGCGGCAGTCGCCGCTGCACGAAATTGGGTGATATGTACCAACGCTAAGTTCGCAAACGCCTTAGTCATATTCGGGTCAGCGCGCAGCGCCTGCTCAAACGCTTGTTGCGCGAGAATGGTTTGATTACTGCGGATGTACACCGTCCCCAAACGGAACCAGGCTGGCGCATTGTCTGGGTGTGCCGTCAACACGCGCTTATATATCGCAATTGCACTGACCAAGTTGTTCATCGTAATCGCTTGTTCCGCATTGGCGACTAACTGATCCATCTCTATACGCGACATGCTTTCATTTGGCGCAACTGATGCAGTTGGCGCTGTAACACATGCGGAGATCAAGCCAGACGTCGCGACGACCGTTGCCGCCAAAATAAATCGTTTTACTTTCAACATACAGTCTCACTCATTGAAATGCACTCATCATCTTCATCCCGATTGGGAAGCCGATTACGACGAAAGTGCAGGGGAAAATACATAAAATTAAAGGGCCTAACATTTTTACTGGTGCTTCCATCGCTAATTTTTCAGCGCGTGAGAAGCGTTCGTTGGTACGCTGGGTGGATTGCGCACGTAATACTGTTCCTAGACTGGCACCGGTTTTTTCTGCTTGCACCAATGCACTCGTCAGTGATGTCACCGCAGGGATATCTAAACGCTCTTCCAGCGTGCGTAAGGCATCTACCCGGGTACGCCCAGAACGTATCTCGCGTAACAAACGAGCAAATGCACGACGTAAAGGATTATCAGGCGTTTTTTCAACACCGATCGCAATGCCGACAGTGAGATTGCATCCGGATTCGACCGCCAGGGTTAACATATCCAGGAAGCTCGGTAGATTTTTCAGGATTTGAATTTCTACCGTTTTGGTCTGATCGCGTAACCAGATTTCCAGATAAAAAAATCCAAACAAACTGCCGACTAAAGGTACTGTCATACTGCGCGCCCCGACCCACAAGCCCATCAGAAACATAAATCCGCCTATGAGCAAAGCAAAAACAATCTTTGCAGCAAACCATTGCTGTGGCGACAGCGCATAATCCAACTCAACCTTACGTAAGCGCCGGATGGTTTTTTCACGGTACTCAACGGACAAATAAGGCCCAACATAGAAGGTGACGATTTCAATCAAAGGCCAAATGCGATTTAGTAACGGTGGTGGCTTATCTGCGTATGTCCGGTCTTCGCTTTTGACTGCGTTGACGATACGATATACAAACAAAATAATCGATACCACTGCCAAGGCAAACAAGGCGGGTAAAAGGAATTCAATTATGGTTGTCATGGCTACACATCAATCTTCACTATTTTGCGGATCAAAATAAAACCAATAAATTCCAGTAAAAAAATAACGAACAACACCATATACCCCATCAAGGTATTAAATAGCGGTGCCATTGATTCTGGTTCCATGATATTCAAGACCCACATGAGAAAAAGCGGAAGGCACCCAACGATAATGCCCTGTAGTTTTCCTTGTGACGTCAGTGCATCGATCTTGTCTTCCATGGCTAATTTTTTTCTCATGGTATCGGCCAACCGTTCCAGAGATTCGGTCAAATTACCACCCACTTCACGAGCAATACGCATGCTTGTCGTGAACATGGTGTACTCCTGAGATTCAATCCTTTTTTCCAGCTCTTCCAGCACGTCATCCAGCGAGACACCCATACGTAATTTCCGCACAACCAAACCAAATTCTTGATTAGACGGCTTCGGTAACTGTTCCGATAACAAACCCAAGGCTTGCTGCAAACTCATACCAGAGCGTAATGCGCCGACCAATGAGTCGAGGGTATCTGGTAGTTGTCGAATCAAGGATTTGCGACGATTGGTTTTCAGTCTTTTATGAACAAAACCGGGGCCAAACAGGCAGATCACCGCACCACCAATCGCAACAAGCGGATTACGGGTCAGCAGTAATAACAAAATTGGTACGATGATGGTCGCTGTAATACTGACTTTCATCAGATAAGCAGTATCCAAAAAGATGAACATGTCAGATAATTTGACGCTGGTTGTACCTAATACATTGTCTCGATATTGGCTGGCAAAGCGACGAGCTACTGCCCAGATCGCAATTACCAACAGCACCGCCGTCAGCGCAAAGCCAAAGGCAAGTACACTAGGGAGAAATTCTTCAGCCATTGATGACATGTCCATTGGCAGTACGGTTTTTTACTTCATCCGCATCGCCAAAAATGCTGAGATCCAGATCTACGCCAAATTCACGCAACTCTTCATAGAAGGTCGGAACATAACCGCAAGGCATGAACTGTCCGCGGATCTTGCCGTTATCGTAAAATCCCGTTCGCTGGAATTTGAAAATTTCTTGCATCTGTATTACGCCGCGCTCCATACCGGTAATCTCCGTAATGCTAGTGACTTTTCGGGTACCGCAGGCAAAGCGGGTTTGCTGCACAATAATTTGTACCGCAGATGCGATCTGTTCGCGAATTGCAGTCACCGGCAAATCCATACCCGCCATTAAGACCATGACTTCCAGACGAGATAACATGTCACGTGGGGAGTTGGCATGTGCTGTTGTTAAGGAGCCGTCATGGCCAGTATTCATCGCCTGTAACATGTCTAACGCCTCCCCGCCGCGACACTCACCAACTACAATGCGATCAGGACGCATCCGTAACGCATTTTTTACTAGTTCGCGAATCGATACTTGACCGCGACCTTCCACGTTAGCGGGACGTGCTTCCAAGGTAACAAGATTATCGTGATACAGCTTCAGCTCAGCAGCATCCTCAATGGTGACAATCCGTTCAAATGGGGGGATCAGATTAGAAATGATGTTGAGCAGGGTGGTTTTACCAGATCCGGTACCGCCAGAAATGATAATGTTCTTTTTTTGCTCAACACAGATTTTCAGAAAACGTACCATCTGTTCGTCTACCGAATCGTACTTGACCAGATCGTCGACTCCGAGACGGCGTTGAGCAAATTTACGAATCGAAATGGAGGGGCCTTTTAAAGCAATTGGCCGAATCACGATATTGACGCGGGAGCCGTCCTTCAGACGTGCGTCGCATAGCGGTGTTGACTCATCTACGCGGCGACCGATTGGCGAGACAATACGTTCAATGACGCCCATCATCGCTTTTTCACTACTGAAGGCGATATCAGAACGACGAGTCTGACCGGCACGTTCAACAAAAATATCTTCCGCACCGTTGACCATGATCTCTGTAACGGATTCATCTTCCAGCAGGCTTTCCAGTACACCTAGTCCGACTGCTTCATCCAATACGAATTTAGCTAATTCGTCTGGATCCGTTATTGCTGGTAACGGTATTTTCCTAATTAGTTCATCGATTAATTTACTGGCCATCATACGTAACTCTACATCGCCCATACGGGTAACGTCCTGACGGCGCAAGTCTAAAGTCTTGATGAGTTCGTTATGAAGAATTTCGGCATTTGTCGATAACGCGAGCTGATGCGCGCGCGCTTCATCACTGAACTGCATGGTGATGTGCTGTTCTGCTTTAGGCGTCACCGGTGCTGTAGCTACCAATTTGACCGGTTCTGCAATTACCGGCGCTGTACCCGCCGTGCGCGGCAATTGCACTACGGGGGCTTTTGTTGCTGCGACCGATGTTGCAGGTGCCATAGTAGGTTTTACTTGTTCTGGCTGGCGATGTGCTCCCAGCGTTTTTACACGTAATACCTGGCCAGCAAGCGTGATGCTGTCATCGACTCGCAAGGGACCATATCGCACTATACGTTCACCATTCACAAACACGCCTGATGGACACCCGAGATCAGTCACTGTTGCTATGCCTGCGTCATCAAAAGTCACGCGTAAAGCGCGCTTGCCTACATTGGATGGCAGCGGAATTTTTGAGTCACTTTCGCTACCAAGGATTGTGCTTTGTTCCAATGAATAGTCGATTAACTGTCCATCTACACGCCTGTACTCAAAGGTCAACAAACTTACCATGGTTTTATTCCGTTATTGTCAAAGTAGACGGTGCATTCGGCAGCAATTCGCGATCACGTACCCTCTTATCGAACTCATATAGTTTTTGAGAGTTCAGGTCTTTTGGCTGGTTATCCATATTTAAGGTAGGTTGAACTAAGCGCGGCGTGATGATGATTGCGACTTCCCGTGTTGATGTCGTGCTTCCCTTATTGCGGAACAGGCCACCTATCAGCGGCACATCGCCAGCACCGGGTACCTTCTGTGTGTCACTGGATTTTTCATAGGAATACAATCCGTTTAATACTACGGTCTCACCTTCGCGCGAATTGAATTCAGCCGTCGATTTACGTTTTAGGAAGCCAGGGACACCCAACACTGTCACTGATCGATCAATACTGCTAACTTCCACATCTACCTTGGCGTAAATCGCACCAGATTTATCGGTTACCGGAGTTACTTCAAGGATGATCCCGTATTCTTTATATTCAACGGACGTTTGTCCAAAGCTACTTACCTGTGGAATCGGAATTTCACCACCAGACACAAAGCGTGCTTTAGAACCACTGCGTGTTGTCAGGCTAGGCGCAGCTAATACCTGTGCTTCACCATCTTGAACGAGCAAATTGATTTTGGAGGTAATCAATGATGCCATCGTGATGAAACCTTTTGGTGGCCAGACGTTCCCTGGTAAAGGCACATTAGTGAAATCTAAACCGCTTGATTGCACACTAGGTACATACCGATATAAAGGATTGCTATAGATATCTGCCAGCACCCCAGCGTGAGGCCCATTGATCGATGAGTCCCAGCGAATACCCAAGTCCCTGGAGCCTTTACTACTCAGTTCAACGACTTTGACATCGAGATAAATCATTTTTTCCCAACCAACCTTACCGATGAAATTCACTACTTGTTCGGGATACATTTTGGAAATTGATTGCGCACGTTCCTGATTGATATCGCTGACCATTTCACCTTCAAGAACAATTTTTGAACCGGCGATCCGAGCTGTGACATTGTCTACATTGCTCAATAAACGTTTGATATCTGCCAAAGTTCGTTCCATATTGGCTTCTTGCACAAACACAGTCAGATCTTTTTGCGAACCATCCTTGAGCCATAAATGCAGTGTAGATATACCTACACCTTCTGCCAAAATCAGCAACTGGTTGTTGGCAATGATTGATACCGAAATCACTTTGCCGCTACCAATTGCCACACGAGTCACTGCTAACGGAAAAACCCGAGCCTGACCACTAAACATTTCAATTTCGTTTTGCGCGTTGTTGTTTGCCGCGCTGACATCCAAAGTAAACAAAATGCTCAATGCCAATACAAATGCTTTTATCACGTCACACATCCGATCATTACTTCAATTTAAAAGGGGAATTTTCAGCACGCGGTGGGGAATTGATTCCCAAGCGATTTTTCACGTCCAACGCACTAGCTTGTGGCTTCTCAGTGCTTGATGCTGGTAAGCGACCTGCACCGAGCATATCGCCCAACAAACGTTGACCTACTTCTGATTTCAATTTAACGCCACCAGCTGCACCCGTACCACCAATAATCATTTCCACATAATTGCCTACGCCCGCTGCCGGTGGTCCATCAACCATCTTGAACGTTGTTTCGTCTAACACCATTTTGCCCAACTCACCCTTGTCGTCCGGATTACGCAATACTGCGGAAAGTTGTCCTAGTTTTTGTGCGATCAATACTTGTTGGGCCTGCTGCGGGTTGACCTTTAAGGTGACGGTAGTAAAGTCCATATTGACTTCTTGCTGACCACCGTTTTCTGTACGAACCATACGTTTTTGGGTTGTCTTACCAGTCGCCATGACGGGAACTGATTGCATGATCAGGCGCACGTGCATTAGGTCTTTGGGGCCAGCACTAGTGCTTTCTCCTGTGGGGGCCGCGCCAGTGTTATACGAATTTTTAGTAGTACCCGGTCCGGTGTAGAGCAAGTCAATCATGTCACCAGGAACTAACATTCCTGAGATAGAGCTAATTTCATCCACAGGAAAGGTAATCGCGCGCTCACCCACACCAACTGTTGTAGATAGGGCGGCACGGTCTGCACGTTCTAGCGCTCCACGATCAATTGGATCACCCGGTTTGACTGCCACCATAATTTTCTGGCCAGCAACCATATCTAAGGATTCCGGATCGACTACCGTACTGGCCAGATAGCGTTCGGGAATTGTACGAACGGCGAGATTGTCAGCTGATAGCACACCGCCAGCAGGGATTTCTACCGCAGCAACGACCACTTTTTTTGTCTTGTAAGAACCTGCCAAGCGCTCTTCTGCCTGCGATAAATAGGTTCGAAAATAATATTGTGCACCCACAAAACATAAGATGCCCAACGTAACGGCTCCGCCAAGTAACAGAGTATTTTTCGAGATTTTCAAGGGGAATATATGAATGAAGTTTAAAAAACGGATACGAGAAAACTATAACCACGGAAAAAACTGCGTACCGCTTGAGCGATATACTCTGCTGGCGACAGATTGTTGGTGATCGCGTGCGGCGTAAACATCACAAGCACCATGACACCCGTCACAACGATGTATTCAATCATCGCCTGTCCACGTTCGTTGCGATGGAATACATTTTTTAGGATACTAAATTTGTTTTCCTTGCCGACCATATCATGCACCTTGCCTATTATTTACCTTGGATAATCGTATTCATCATGACCAATGACCCTGCTTTTTGCCCACTTAATGTAGCGTCAAATTCTTGGGTACCTTTGTTTGCAGATAACAGGATGGAATTTCCATTTTTTTTAAACGCATGGCGTTCCCATCCGCTTGCTTTCAAGCTTGCTTCCAGAGCGTTGGCAGTTGCGTCAACCGAACGCGGTGACACGGCTATTACCTGTTGTGAAATTCGACCTTGATCAATTGAATCAATAATAGAAATTGATTGCATGTCATTCGGTAAACGCACAGCAAGTTTGGGTTCTCGCTTTAATTGTGGGGAAGTGAGAGCGACATACCCCTCTGTTCTTGAGGGCGCTGTTTCTTTAATCTGGAAACTGCGATGTTCGTTGCCAACCGTTTGGTTTAGTACGGTCCAGGTTCCTACTTTTGATCGTGTTACAACATTGTGGTCACGCGCCCGCTCCCAGCTGTCCTGAACTTGTTTAAGCACGGTTTCCATCGGTAGATCTGTAGTGAAGGCACGTATTTTCATCGGCGTGCCGTTTAACTGCATATCTTCCCCAACAGCTTGTACGCTCAGAGTATCTGGCGTGTCTTGCCACCCAGCGTACACGGATGTCACGGCAAACGAGGCCGTGACGAAGAACAACAGTTTGGCGAACGATGTGTTCTTTGAAATCGGTTTGCCATTTTGTTTTCGCAAGGCTAATAGCATCGTGATACACCTGGAGCTGGACCTCGATACACGGGCAAAATGCCATTCCCAACCCGGTCGTTTGGAACAATATCTGGACAAATTTGGCCTGGGTTAAAATTATTAAACGCTGGCTCTATCCATGACAAAGCCCAAGTGATGGGTGCCAGAATTGTATTGACGCGTTGGAAAGCAGATGCCGGTGCAAAAGAACGCGTACGTAACGCTGTCTGCGGCGCTCCATCTGCGTCCCAGCTATCTGTGACAAGTGCAGATTTTTCTTTGAGAACAAGAGGGGCAAAATTAAAGTCGGCTGGCTTTGTCGTTGGCAAAGCGGCGGCGTTCAATGCAACGCTGACTTCGCTGGTATATAAACCATCTGACGGCAGTGCTTGGCCACCAGTAATTGCGCCTAGGACGCCACCAACTTTACTAACGATATTCGTGATCGCACCTGCCGCATTACCCGGCAACGCACCTACCGTTGTCGTTATGGTTACAGCAGCGGGATCTTTGATGAGTAGCTTAGAGGCTGAATCCGAATGGTCTCTCCACATTCTCGATTGTTGGCCCCATGCTTGGGTTCCCGATTTGCTGTCGGCCGCTAAAAATGCATTCTGATTCCACGTAAAAATGCGGGCACGGGTTTGATTTTCCAGCGTTGTGTTGTTAAAGGTAGCAGGCGTATGTACTGTACGCTCCCACGCAGCATAACGTGCTGCCTGAATCGTACTCGCCTGAATATCGTGGAATTTCCCGAGATACCAGACGCCAAGGAAAAGAGCGATGATAACGCCCGTCATAACGACGACTTCAACCATGGCTTGCCCGCGTTGCGTCGGTTTAATGGTTAGGATAGTCATTGTTTTGCGACGCCGATGGAAAAAACGGAAGGGTTAACCTGAATGCCAATTTTTGCCGAGACCGGCTCGGTCAACATCGCACCTTCTGCATCGTTGGTTGCCAGGCTACGTACATACGCAGGAATAGGTTGTTGATCAAATGTCGTTAGCGCCACACCAGCCGCATCTTTGACAATACAGAATTCTGTTGCCAGACCTGCTAGCAGATCATTGGTGTCAAGACAGCCCAGCGAAACGTTGTTGATTGCTTTGGCAAGTTTGTAAGCGCTTTTGTCTACCGCTGCAGCAGCAGCCATGTTGTATTGCTCAGGCGATGAGGAATTACTATGCCCATCCTTATCGATATCGACTGCATAAATATAGCCGTCATGAACGGATTGTGTTGACACTGTATGTGCAATGCTGGTGGCACAGCCTTTATCCGGCTGGGTGTCGCTGATATCGATGCTCCAAGTGTCTGTTTTTGTATAAAACGCTTTTCCATCGCTGATATAGGTATCTTTTTGTCTGATGAAAGAGGCGGGGATCGTCACAAAAGGTTTGTAAGACAGTTTGCTCAGTTGCGCTGAGCTGACGCAACCATCGTAGATCACTTTGGCGATCGCCTGATATTTGCTGATTATTTCTGGTCGAATCGTTGTGACCACTTCGTAACTACCGGAAGCTACCGGTGTTTGTGGCATATTTGCGGCTGCTGGTGAGTTACTGCCGCTGCCGCAAGCAGTCAAAAACACGATACTGAAGACTGAGCCAAATCGTGTTTTGTTAGTGGTTGTCAGGAACACGTGCTGTCGCCTCCAAGGAGTGCGCCGATAGGTGGCAAAGCTTTTGCTGCGCCGACAATGGTGCGGGTTAATCTGCTATCTGTGGCAAGCGAGGCGCGCCAGTAAGGACTAAATAAACTTGGTAATTCTGTTTTGCCGTCTACGCGATCTGAACGATACGGGCGCTCGAAACTGACACAACCTGTAGCGATTGCATAAACACCAGCGTTGCCAGGGAAGTTGGGATCATGTTCCAGTGTGGAACCGTTGGGCAGCACGGCTTTTGCATTGAATGCACTATTCGCTGATGGAATCGAACTGTTTGGGATGACTACTTCAATGGGGTAGGCCAGTTTGAATGACGGCTTTGTTGTCCCTTTTAAATCTGCCAGATCGCGGTAATTCGGGAATGGGTTGTTCAATTTTTTTGCATAAGTATTATTATTTGCATCGTTTCTTGCCAGGCGGCCATCAGTGTCATTCCATTGGTTGAACTGCCCGTGGGTGCCAATTTTGGTGACTTTGTTTGGGTTGTATGCTTGTGCGCCACCCCAGCCTACTGGCACTTTGGTTGTCCAGTCGCCTTTAAGAGGGTTGTAGACTGTGCGTAGCTCAGCGGAGTCCAGACCTTTCCAGGCATCAAAATCGATCAGGTCCGTACCGCCTTGCTTTCTGATTTCAAATACCCAAGGAAGACCCGTGCTCCAATCGCGTTCTGCGGTAAATCTATCGCGTGAATTCAGTGTGACCTCGCGTAAGCGGGTGCGACCATCTGTTCCAACCCTGCCGCTAGATTTTTTGTAATCTTTGGTGAAATTTAAAAAGTCGACGGCATTTTTCGCGAGTAATAGGTTGCCACCGTGACTCACTGTTGCTCCGTTTAAATTAGCGACTTTAGTTGCCAGATCAGTGGCAACGGGACCCGTGTAGTTAAAAGCAACTTGTAAACCGTTTTCTCCAACGTTTATCAAACGCAATCCCTGTTCTGCTAACGGAAGGAAATTTTGTACTTGGGTATTTACCTGAGACAGCACTTGCTGAATCGCCTGGGTTACCGTACCGGCATAAGGAATAAACCGGGTGATGTAATTGATGTTAGTGACAAATCGGGCGATGTAGTCGACCCAAGATCGTAAGCTGACCGACTGTGCGATAGTGACTTCATTGACGACCATGGCGCGATTCATGTATGCCTGAAAATTGAGTGTACGGGCTTCCCATACTGCGCCACTGTAGGCTGCGGCGTCGGCTGCATTCATGGCGCGCATTTTTGCATTGGTTACCTGACCCGAGTTAAAAGCGACCAGCAGTAGACCAACCATCGCAGCAGCAAAGCCCAAAAATACGATTAGTGCTTGTCCTTTGTCTTTTAACGTACGGCGTCGCATCACTTGACCTTCATATTTCTCGTTCTCAAAAAAAGCCGGAGGAATATCCTCCGGTTCACGTGCATTTCCCTTATGAAAACAGGGGGAAGCCGATTATTTTTCGAAATCTTTGAGTGTTTTTGCTTTAGCAGCGTTGTTTGCATTAGTTGTTTCTGTAGTAACCAATGTACGTGCCTGTGTGCTTGCTCCACCAGCCAGTGTTGATGCAGCTACCGAAGTTTGACCACGAATAACACCACCGAATGCTTGATATACGCCGATTGCTGCAATAGCGATCAAAGCAACGATAATGATGTACTCAGTCATACCTTGGCCGAGTTGACGATTACGCAGATTTAAATGTTTCATAATTTCTCCATGGGAATGTTTGAACTTGAGCGACATAATGAGGCTACGTCGATCCGGATAGTAATGAATAAAAAACAATTGTTTTTAAATAATTACATATTGTTACAATGTAATTATTTTTTTACATTTGTTTTTGGCAACACCTTATTTTTTACTGGATAATTTTTATTAATTAAGTAAATTTAATTCTCTTTAAAATTGGTAAGCTGTTGAATTTACATAGGAATATTTTTCTTTTCAGTAATAAAATTGGACGGAAACGATTCCGGTTTTCTTGTATTGACTTCTCTATTTATCTGTCAAGACAAGCCTTATTACGCGTGTTTTTAACTACAAAATTTTATTTATGATCATTACTAAGAAATTGCTGCATGGAACTTTTTTGTGTGTTGTGTTAATACTCAATGCTTGCAAAGCGAAAAATCCAGAAGCGCCCGCCAAAGCCAACACGCCTTCCCAAGATGTAGCGGCAAACACTGGCAACGCGACAGCCGCCAATCCAGCCAACAATGCCTTTGATCCGGAATCCGTTCCGCACACGACGGCTGTTTTACCTGCTTTTCCTTATGTGGATTACCCGGCTAAGCTTGATGAGAGTTATCACCATATCGTTACCGATACGCAATTCGATAAGGCGTACATCATTTCGGGTAATGAGCTGCGAGCGGTTGAAGGTAGAATTTCTCACCGTACGTTTCCTCACAACACCTTGAACATGTCGGCGTTGGCATCGCAACGCAACTATGAAGACGTGATCAAATCGATTGGTGGGGTAAAGGTCAATAAATCCCAGCCGTCTGATGAATCGTTTGTGAAACAGCAGGGAGGTGATATTGAAGCAGTCTTTAAAAAATTACGCCTGGGCTATGCCGGCGCCAATTTTCAGGGTGGCGGTGTTACTTCGTATGATGTTTACCTGATACGCACAGATAAAACCAATATCTGGATTGCTGTTGCGACGTTTGATGATGGCATCAACACGAGTTTATTGGTAATAGAAGAAAAAGCACTGGAGCAAAATGTCGGTCTGATTAAGGCCGATACGATGGCCTCGGGCTTGCAACAACAAGGCCATATCGCTTTGTACCTGTCTTTTGATACAGACAGCGACGTAATCCGTCCTGAAAGTACGCCAGTTGTTGATGAAATCGTGAAGTTGCTACGTACAGACGGTACGTTGAAACTGAAGGTTCAAGGGCACACCGATAACGTGGGTGATGCTGCCCATAACAAGACTTTGTCACTGGCACGAGCGAAATCGGTGATCAAGGCGATTACGGCGCAGAAAATAGAAGAATCCCGCCTGACGGCTGCCGGAATGGGAGCAGAGCATCCTCTGACAGACAATTCGACAGAGAGCGGCCGCGCCAAGAATCGTCGGGTCGAATTGGTCAAATCCTGATGTGAAATCTCAAGGACCTATAAGGAAAAAATATTGCTCTCTCGTGATATCGAGACAACACCGTTGCTATTTTATCGATCCCATATTTGACTGATGCTGTCTGACGCAGTTTTGACCGGCATCAGACCATTCAGGCTCACAGATCAGTGCTAATGATGTAGCGGCAGTCCTGGCATCACTTTGCGATACCAGGCTTCAAAATCATGGACTGATAAGGCTGGTGAATACAGATAGCCTTGTAGTTCGTCGCAGCCCAGGGTCTTGAGCTGGGTGCGTTGCTCTTCCGTTTCTACTCCTTCAGCAATGACTCTGAGCTTGAGCGCATGCGCCAGGCTGATAATTGCCGTGACGATGGCGACGTCGCTCTCGTCGTCTGGCAGATGCATGACAAACGAACGGTCGATTTTGAGCTTGCTGATAGGGAAGCGCTTCAGATAACTGAGGCTGGAATAGCCAGTGCCAAAATCGTCAATCGCGAGTTTGATGCCTAGTACGGAAAGCGATTCAAGTTTAATAATCGCTTCTTCTACATCACGGATCAGTATCGACTCGGTCAATTCTAATTCCAGGCAATCGGGTGTCAGGCCTGCGTCGGCGAGCGCTTTGGCGACGTTGTCTACAAAGTCGCTTTGCTGGAATTGCAGCGCCGATACGTTGACCGAGATGCGAAGTTTTCTATCCAGATTCCACAGGGCTGCCTGACGGATGGCTGTGTGCATGACCCAGTTACCGATGGCGACAATCACACCGGTTTCTTCGGCGATGGGGATAAATTGTGCCGGACTGACTTCGCCCAGATCTTTGTCGTGCCAGCGTATCAGTGCCTCGGCACCGAATACTTCGCCATTATCAATATTGACCAGCGGCTGATAATGCAGACGGAAACCGTCATGCTCAAGCGCCTGACGCATTGCATGATCGAGCTTCATGCGGGACAGCAGACCGACATTCATCTGGCGCTGATAAAAGCGAAAATCCGAGCGACCCCTCTCTTTAACGTGATACATCGCGCTGTCGGCGTTTTTGATCAGGTCGTCCATGTTATTGCCGTCTGCCGGATACAGCGCAACCCCAATACTGCAACTGACCGAGAAGCTCATGCCATCCAGGGTGAATGGTGCATTCAGTTCTTCTAGCACACGTCGTGCGCAAATTTCGGCACCGTGGGCATCTGCCTGATGCAAGAGCAAGACAAACTCGTCGCCGCCTAGGCGTGACGCTGTATCCACCTGACGGATACATTTTTTTAGCCGTTCGGTTACATCAATCAGTACCCGGTCGCCGAATGGATGGCCGAGCGAATCATTGATTTGCTTGAAGTGATCAAGGTCTAGGAATAACAGCGCAAAGCTACCGTTGTTGCGGCTTGCTGCCGTGATCGATTGCTTGATACGTTCGGCGAGTAACAGGCGGTTGGGCAGGCCGGTCAGCACATCGGAGAACGCGAGCTCTTCGATTTTTTGTTTTGCGGTATGGGTCTCGGTCCGGTCTTTGAAGAAACCGATGTAATGCATGGTGTTGCCAGTTTCATCCTGCACCCGGACCAGAGAAATCATACAAAGATAGGCGTGCCCGTTTTTGCGCCGGTTCCAGAGCTCGCCTTCCCAGAAGCCCTTGGTTTCCAGATCTTCGAGTAACTGTTTTACCAGTACCGTATTGCTTTCTTCGGAAAAGAAATCACTCGGCGATTTACCGATCATCTCTTGTTCTGTGTAGCTGGTTAGTTGCTCAAAACTAGGATTAGTGGTGATGATTTTTTGTTCTGCATCGGTGATGAAGATTGCATCTGTACTTGATTCAAATACCTTGGCGGCTAGCTGTAAGCGCGCTTCATCGGCAAGCCGCTGCGTGATATCGCGGTAGGAGTACACTCTGCCGATGGCACGGCCACGCGCGTATTGCGGCAAGGTCACACGCTCCAGGATTTTGCCTGAGCGCAGTACCAGCACATCGGTTGCCTCCATCAGCGGCGAGCGGTTGATGGCACCGAGACGCTCACTGTAATGGCTGGCGTCAACCATGCATTTATCCATCCACGCATAGATCGCCTGATCGTCTCTCTGGGTCAGCAACTCGTCTGGCAGCGTCCACAATTTTGCAAACAGATGATTGTAGCTACGGATGCCTCCTTCGAGATCCGTGACCAGAATCCCATCGGCGGTGGATTCCAGTGTTGCGCGTAGTTCCGCGATCAGTTTTTCAAGTTCATTTTCTACATGGCGCTGGTTGGTGTGATCGCGGATTGCAACTACATACATATTGCTATCCATGCCGGTGCGTACCAGCGTGACCCGACGCTCGACCTGAATCGTGCCGCCATCGGCGCGTTGTAATACGGTTTCAGAAAAAATATTGTCCGACAGACCTGCTGCCGCGTCCTCCCAGAAAAATACATCTTCGGGAGCCGCTGCGAGGTCGATGACGGCTTTACCGATCAGCGTACCGCCCGGTACTTGCAACAGGTGGTGCGCGGAGCGATTCGCCGCCAGCACCAGCAACTCGATAGGGTCGACCAGTAACACGGCTTCCAGCATGCCTTCGATCAACGCCTGCCATTGCTGGTTTTTCATGTGCTAGCTTCCACAGCTTCGATCTCCCGGCCGCGCTCAAAAAAGTAGCACAAACGCTTACGCGGCGACAAATAATCGTAAGCGGCTTTGGGTAACTGCAAGGGTTTCAGGCTGCGATGGATGCCGAGACTTTGTTCGTATTCGAGATTGATCACCAGGGCATCGTCACGAGGGATTTCGGGATTGTGGATCACGACACGTGGCTTGATTGGACGTGAAGAATTCACCGATACCACCAGTGCATATCGTTCATCGGTCAGTTGCACCACGGAACCCGGCGGGTAAATGCCCATCATGCGGATAAACGCTGTCATGGTCGGCGCATGGAATTGCGATTTATGCTGGGTGAATAATTGCGACAAAGCCTCATGTGGCGTAATCGCCAGCGCCGGATTACCGGGATTACACAAGTTATCGTATTGATTGACCAGCGACACGATCTTGGCAAGCGGCGACAATTTATCCGCCAGAATCCGGGTCGGATAACCCGAGCCGTCGATATGTTCATGATGCTGCGCGACCAGCAGCGTTGCATTCGCAGATAGCGCCAGTTTGCGCGCCAGATTGACGCCATGCATGACATGGCTCTGATACAACTGACGCTCCGCATGACTGAAATGATCTTCGGGCCAGCGCAGACGATCAGGTAATTCCATCTTGCCGATATCATGCAGCAAAGCACCGATGCCCAGTTCCAGCATATCGACTTTGCTCAGCTCCATCGCCTTACCCAGCAGCAGCGAAATAATCGTCACATTGATCGAATGCAATGAGGTACGTTCACCAGCTTTTTCGGACAACAGGCGAATCGCCGCCTCATCCTCGCCCAGCATCCCGGCTAAAAAACCTTGTATCAGATTCTCGGTTTGTTCTCTGGCGACTTGTGGCTGTGCATGCACAATCTCGGTCACATGCTTGAAGGTCTGTGATGCCTGGCTGAACTGACGTTCGCACACCAGCAGACTAGCTTGCTGATCGGCCAGCATCTCACGCCGCTTGCGCGCCTCAATGGCTTTTGGTGATTCTGCAGGGGGCGTGCTGGCTGCGTCAGTCGTTACACAGTTCGTTACAGCGTCAGGGTCTGGCGAGCTCTTATCGGGTGCATAGCGTATGCGCTCCAGACCTAGCGAACGTATCGTCGTAATCTGATCTTGATTACGAATTTCGAAGCTATTCACCGGAAAAGGGTGATCCATCCAACCCATGTCGAGATAAACAAACATCCCGATCCGGAGCTGCGAAACGTCGATAAATTGTGTGTGAATATCAGTCATAGAGCTCGTCGCAGAATACCTAGATTCAAGAGCTGTTTTGTACAAGTTGTACTATTAACACGACACTTCTGAAAAATCCATCTTTTTCAACATGTCGACCCAGAAATAGTGAGAAACAAACAATGCGCCAAACGGAGAACCACAATCATGCTGTAGGTGCTGCAATACCGGCATGTCATTTCATGTGTAAATCGAACCCGCAAGCCTGATGCGGGTTGTGGCGTGATTTCAGTCTGCAAGCCGCATACAGACTGCGGGATCAGTTTTGGGAACTTCTAAAAACCTCCAAATTAAAAAATCACATCATCACACCAAGAGGACTGACGCCAACACCAAGACCTTTTGCCACCGAGACACGGAAATACGGAGACATAGAGAAAAGACAGGAGCAGTGCGATTAAGTGGTTAAATAAAATAGGGACTAAAGAGTTTGTAGAAGCTCTCTTTTAACTGTCTCTCGGAACCTGATAAGCAGAGATGTCGCGCTATCTGTCATCTCGTTCTGAGACATACAGACACGGGCCATCATCCCATTTATTCATGCCGGATATGTGACAGGCGGTCAGTCATGACATGCTCGCATAATTTAAACAGTACATAAAAAGCCATCGCTCCCAGCGCACTCACACCTAGCTCCAGAAACTGCTGCAACCCGCCATCCATCAGTCCTGACCAACCATTGCTCACGATATAGCTGGCATTCAGTGTCAGCACACGCACCAGATCCAGCGTCAATATGCCAAACAGTAAAAAACTGATGGTCATTAACATAAAGGTGAGCAGGATATGACGGCTTAAGCGGCGATATAGTTTGCTATGGGTGCTCATGGAGGTCTCCTGATAGGGTTTTATGTGTTGTTGGGTGGATGCTGAGAGGATTGTTGAATTGTAGCGCTTAGAATTGCCAGGGTTGGAGATAATGTCCGAGAGCTTGCTTACGTTCTAGTCTGCATGGTTTGTGCTTCGTGCTGACAAGCTGGGGATAGCCCGGCAGCCACTTACGGGAGAGGAACCGAGTATGGCCGATGATCTGAAGCCTAAGGCATACAGTCAGAACAGTGTTGGATTGCCCCCGCTCCTGCGTACCGTTTTGAACAAAGGAAAATGGTGAGCTTATTGAGCGCTAGCAATCGGTGCGCACGGCGCACCCTACAAAACTATGAATACGCACGCTACGCTTGCTTGACCTCGATACAATGAAACATGACCTCTTTCTCTAATAGCTGATAGGTACTCAGAAACATTAGCAATGTTTTTTCTGTGCAGTGCTTCATAGATATTTATCCAGCTCGCGTGATTACAAGCAATTTAGTCATATGGAACGGGTGAACCCGCGATACGATTCGAGCACGGCGCTGCTTTTTCTCATCACAAATTAGGCGCCAACCACCGCTCAACTTCTTCCTTCGCCACCCCTCGCCGCACAGCCATATCCACCACCTGATCATCGGCAATCTTACCAACGCTAAAATACTTGGATTCAGGATGCGCAAAATAGAAACCTGACACTGCTGCGCCCGGTATCATGGCCCATGATTCGGTGATGAACATATCGATTTCTTCGCATTGCATTTGTCTGAACATCTCGGTTTTTACCGTGTGTTCCGGGCAGGCCGGATAGCCTGGTGCCGGGCGTATGCCTTTGTAGGATTCTTTAATCAGGTCTTCGTTGCTGAGTGCTTCGTCTGCGGCGTAGCCCCAAAGATCTTTGCGGATACGTTCATGCAGGTATTCGGCGAAGGCTTCTGCGAGCCGGTCGGCGAGGGATTTGAGCATGATGCTGCTGTAGTCATCGTGCGCATCTTCGAAGCGTTTTTCGTACTTCTCTATTCCCAGGCCTGCGGTGACGGCGAACATGCCTATGTAATCGGCGATGCCGCTGTCTTTCGGTGCGATGAAGTCGCTCAGACATTGGTTTGGTCTTTGCACGCCGTCGATGACAGGTTTCTCGGTTTGCTGACGTGTGCCGTAGTAGGTGAGTGCGACTTCACTGCGGGTATCGTCAGTGTAGATTTCGATGTCGTCATCATTGACGGTATTCGCTGGTAACAGAGACACCACGCCGTTCGCGGTCAGCCAGCGGCCTTCGATGATTTTTTTCAGCATCGCCTGACCTTCTTCAAATACTTTGCTCGCTGCTTCGCCTACAACTTCATCAGTCAAAATCGCGGGAAAAGGTCCAGCCAGATCCCAGGTCTGGAAGAACGGGCCCCAGTCGATGTAGTGGGCGATGGTTGCCAGATCGACGTTTTTAAAAAGGCGACGGCCGATGAACTTGGGTTTGACTGGCGTATTTTTTCCGCTGAAGTCGACACGCATTTTGTTAGCGCGTGCTTGAGCCAGTGTGACCATAGGCACGGCTTTTTTATTGGCGTGCTGGGTACGGATGCGGTCGTAGTCGGTCGCAAGTTCGTCGATGTATTGTTCGCGACTTTCTGGTGTCAGCAGTGATTGGGCGACCGATACCGAGCGTGAGGCGTCGGCAACATAGACGACTGGCCCTTCGTAATTCGGTGCGATCTTGACGGCGGTATGCGCGCGGCTGGTGGTTGCGCCACCAATCAGGAGCGGGATTTTTAGCATGCGGAAATGCGGATCGCGCTGCATCTCTTTGGCGACATAGGCCATCTCTTCGAGCGACGGTGTAATCAAGCCAGAGAGGCCGATGATGTCGGCATTCTCGGCTTTAGCTTTGGCTAAAATTTCAGAGCAGGGCACCATCACGCCCATGTTGACGACTTCGAAATTATTACATTGCAAAACTACGGTGACGATGTTTTTGCCAATGTCATGTACGTCGCCTTTGACGGTGGCGATGACGATTTTACCTTTGGGTTTGTTGTCACCGCTGAGACGTTTTTCTTCTTCGATATAGGGCACCAGATGCGCAACGGCTTGCTTCATGACGCGGGCGGATTTGACGACCTGCGGTAAAAACATTTTACCCTGACCAAACAAGTCACCGACGATATTCATCCCTGCCATCAGCGGGCCTTCGATCACATGGATAGGGCGACCGCCGCTGTTCAACACATTCAGGCGTGCTTCTTCGGTATCTTCGACAATCCAGTTGGTGATGCCGTGCACCATCGCATGCGAAAGGCGTTTTTCTACCGATTCATTGCGCCATTCCAGCGTCGCTTCTTCGCGCTTGCCACCGGCTTTGAGTGTCGCTGCGAATTCGATCATGCGCTCGGTCGCGTCTTCTCGACGATTGAGAACAACGTCTTCGACACGTTCACGCAATTCAGCATTGAGTTCGCTGTACACGCCGACCATACCAGCGTTGACGATACCCATGGTCATACCAGCCTGAATCGCATGGTAAAGAAATACCGTATGAATCGCTTCACGTGCAGGATCATTGCCGCGGAAGGAGAAGCTCACGTTCGATACGCCGCCGCTGATTTTTGCGCCAGGCAAGTTTTGATGGATCCAGCGTGTCGCTTCAATAAAGTCGACCGCGTAATTATTGTGTTCTTCGATACCAGTGGCGACCGCGAAAATATTCGGGTCGAAGATGATGTCATAAGGATCGAACGCGCATTCGTTCACTAATAAATCATAGGCACGTTTGCAGATTTCGATTTTACGTTCGTACGTATCGGCCTGACCCTTTTCGTCGAAGGCCATGACAATCACGGCAGCGCCATAACGTTTACACAGTCTTGCATGATGCAGGAACTGTTCTTCGCCTTCTTTCATCGAAATCGAGTTGACGATGGCCTTGCCTTGCACGCATTTCAGGCCAGCTTCGATGACACTCCATTTGGAGGAGTCAATCATGATGGGCACGCGGGCAATATCAGGTTCAGACGCGATCAGATTCAGGAAGCGCGTCATTGCGGCCAGTGAATCCAGCATCGCTTCATCCATGTTGATGTCGATGACCTGGGCACCGTTTTCGACCTGTTGACGCGCTACTGCTAGAGCTTCGTCGTATTGCTCATTCAGGATCAGGCGGGCAAAGGCTTTGGAACCGGTGACGTTGGTACGCTCACCGACGTTCACGAATAAGGACTCGTCGTCAATCGTAAATGGTTCCAGTCCAGACAAGCGCATGGCCGGTGCTATTGCTGGAATCGCGCGTGGTGTCTGGGTTTGCAGGATGTCCGCAATCGCCTTGATGTGCGGTGGCGTAGTACCGCAACAGCCTCCGGCAATATTGATAAAACCCGCTTCGGCAAATTCTTTGAGGAGTGCCGAAGTATCTGCCGGTAATTCATCAAAGCCGGTATCGCTCATCGGATTCGGCAAACCGGCATTCGGATAAATACAGACGAAGGTATCCGCAATCTTGGATAGTTCTTCCGCATACGGACGCATTAACGCAGCACCGAGAGCACAGTTGAGGCCGATGGTCAGTGGCTTGGCATGACGAACAGAGTTCCAGAAAGCCGGTACCGTCTGACCGGACAGGATACGTCCGGACGCGTCCGTCACCGTACCGGAAATCATGATCGGTAAGCGGGTCTGGGTTTCTTCAAAATACTGATCAATCGCGAACAGCGCAGCTTTGCAATTGAGCGTATCAAAAATCGTTTCAACTAGCAGGACGTCAGCACCGCCTTCGACCAGACCGCGTACTTGCTCGTGATAAGCGGCGACCAGCTGGTCAAAAGTCACATTACGTGCAGCAGGATCATTTACGTCAGGGGAAATCGATGCTGTCTTTGGCGTAGGGCCGAGTGCGCCTGCGACATAACGCGGTTTATCAGCGCTTGAGTATTTATCACAAGCAGCACGGGCAATTCTGGCGGAGGCGACATTCATCTCATACGCCAGATGCGCCATGTGGTAATCATCCTGCGCAACAGTGGTAGCACCGAAGGTGTTTGTTTCGATCAGATCGGCACCAGCGGCCAGATATTGCTCGTGGATTTCTTGAATCACATGCGGTTGCGTCAGGGACAGTAATTCGTTATTACCTTTGACGAAAAGTTCACGCACACCCTCTGGACCTGTGAAGTCTTTGAAGCGCTCACCGCGATAATCTTCTTCAGTCAGCTTATAGCGCTGGATCATGGTGCCCATCGCGCCATCGAGAATCAGGATGCGTTCTTGCAACAGCTCGCGGAGACGGGTTTCGGTGGCGGAAACGGCAGGGGTCTTGGTCATGATGATTACTCGCAAAAACGAAAAACCCGATCGGCTCATGCATGCTGGCGGATCGGGCGACGTCCTTTTAGCAGCACTTATTACGCGCCCGCAATCTGAATCTCAAATCGGCGCTGTTGAGCGTGGATTATACCAGTTAGCCACCCGTTTCCGCCGCGCCGGGTAGCTAACGTCATCCGGTCTGAGGCGATGATCATGTCCGGCGGATAATTTTTGTAGAGATATTCACCGCTACGGCTCGGTTTCATCATATTAAATAAATATCGAAAAACCAATAAAAAAGGGCATGTCATCAACATCGATAACATGCCCAAAAGGGAACTGCCGGGTAAAACTTATTTCTTTTTACGTGTTGCAATCAGGCTGGCAACGATGGAGCTAATTAGAATGCTGGCAATGACGGTCAGTGAAATGGCGGTCGGGATATGCATCCATTTGACGATGAGCATCTTGATGCCGACGAACATCAGGACAAAGGCGAGGCCGAATTTGAGTAAATGAAACCGGTTTGCCATGTCAGCCAACAGGAAGTACAGCGCGCGCAAGCCCATGATGGCAAAGATGTTGGAGGTAAATACAATAAACGGATCGGTTGTCACTGCAAAAATCGCCGGAATCGAATCCACTGCAAAGATGACGTCGGAAATTTCGATCAGGATTAATACCAATAACAGTGGCGTGTAGACGCGTTTGCCTTGTTCAATGAAGCTAAATTTTTCACCGTGTAATTCTTTGCTAAAGGGCAGCCATTTTTTTGCAAAGCGTAATATCGGATTCGCATCGAGATTGGGTTCCTTGTCGACAGCAACCAACATACGAAAGCCAGTGATCAGCAGAAAAATTCCGAACAGGTATAAAACCCAGGCAAATTGCGTCACTACCCAGGTGCCTGCCAATATCATCGCAATACGCAAGATGATGGCGCCGAGCACGCCGTAGAGCAAGACTTTACGCTGGTACTGCAACGGTACCGAGAAGTGACCGAAGATCATTAAAAAGACAAATACATTGTCGACCGACAGCGATTTTTCGATCACATAGCCTGCCAGGAATTCCATCGCTTTGGCATCGGCGATGGTGCGGCCTACGGTGTCACTCAGATACATCCAGAGGCCCAAGTCAAACAGCAAGGCCAGACTGACCCAGACCAAGGACCAGATTGCGGCTTCTTTGATGCTGACTTTATGTGAGCGTGAACCGCCCAGGGCGAACACGTCGAGTGCAAGCATGCCAAGGACAAACGCAATAAATACGCCCCACATCCAGGGCTGGGCAACGCTGTGTAACATAGTAAATCCTATTATTTTTATAAAAACCTGAGATCAAATTCGAAAGAGCTGTCTACAGTAATCAGATTGCTGGATTGCTTTGGGCGTTCTTCTATCGGCAAGAAAATTTATGTGGTTGTGTCGCTTTGACTTGTTTTGCTAATCAATGGCAATTCCGCACCGGATGCTGCAGTGGTGCGGAATTGGGCGACTGATGAATTAGCTAGATTTATTCTTCGTTGATGAAGCCTAGTAATTGCAACAGGCTCATGAACAAGTTAAAGATAGTGATGTACAGACTCACGGTTGCCATGATGTAGTTAGTTTCTCCGCCACGGATGATATTGCTGGTTTCAAACAAAATCATACCGGACATCAGCAACACCATTACCGCCGAAATCGTCAGTGAGAGTGCCGGGATCTGAAAGAAAATCGCACCCAGACTAGCGACAAAAGCGACTAGCATACCGATCATCAGGAAGCCGCCCATAAAGCTGAAATCCCGTTTGCTAACCAAGACATACGCCGACAAGCCCAGGAAGATCAAACCAGTCAAGCCCATTGCCCCCATGACGATTGCGCTACCGCCTGGCATACCTAGATAGCGGCTGATGACTGGCCCGATGGTCAGTCCCATGAAACCAGTCAGCGCAAACACGAACAACAGACCGAGACCGCTGTTGCGGAATTTTGTTGTCAGAAACAGCAAGCCAAAATAACCGACCAGTGTGATGATGATGCCTGGGCCCGGCAGCGCAAAGGCAACACTTGCCGCCGCGGTCAGGGCGCTGAATAACAGCGTCATCGACAATAACATATAGGTATTGCGCAATACTTTATTGCCAGCACCGGCGCTGGAGTCGATGTAATCGACAGTCTGCGCATTGCGCAAGGCGGAACGATCTAGAATTTTCATGCTTTTCTCCTGAAATGTTGATGATCTGAAAGAGAGCGATCAGACCTTCACCTTCCCAACAGAAGGTAGCAACAGTGTAGTTCGCGTTAATCTACAATAAAAGTCGAATATAATTGATAAATTATTCGATTTATTCGATGTGTTTGCTGTCTTGGTAAATTTTTACCCTAAATAGCTACCAGCTACTTCCTTTCTGATGAGTAATCTTAATTACAAACATCTCCATTATTTCTGGACTGTCGCCAAAGCCGGCAGCATTGCGCGGGCCAGCGAGCAGTTACATCTGACGCCGCAAACAATCAGCGGCCAGATTAGTTTGTTTGAAGAAGTTCAGGGAGAACAGCTGTTTAAAAAACATGGTCGCAATCTGGAGCTGACCGAAGCCGGTCGTCTGGTTCTGGGTTATGCCGAAGAAATTTTTTCGCTGGGACAGGAGCTTGAAGAAGTTTTGCACCATCGGCCAACCGAGCGTACGGTGCAATTGCGGGTTGGCGTCTCAGATGCCTTACCCAAAGCCCTGGCTTATCGCTTGTTAGAACCGGCGCTTAAGCTGCCGCAAACCTTGCGCATCAATTGCCGCGAAGGAAAGCTTGAATCATTGCTTGCAGACCTGGCTATGCACAAGATTGACGTTGTCATGTCTGATAGTCCAATGCCGCCCACAGTGAACGTGCGCGGTTTTAATCATTTGCTCGGTCAGTGCGGCATCAGTTTTTTTGCCACGGCCGCCTTACGGCAGCAATATCCAGCCGCTTTTCCTGCTTGTCTGGAGGCGGCACCTCTGCTCTTGCCTGGTGAGGACGCTGCCTTACGCTCCAAGCTCTTACATTGGCTGGACGCGCAGCAATTGCATCCGAGAATTGCGGGTGAGTTTGACGATAGCGCCTTGATGAGTGCTTTTGGTCAGGCTGGAGCGGGATTTTTTGCTGCGCCTTCAGCGATTGCCGATATGGTGATGCGTCAGTATGACCTGATCCAAGTTGGACAGACGGATGATATTGAAGAACAGTTTTATGCGATCTCGGTTCAGAGAAAGCTGACGCATCCCGCTGTGCTGGCAATTAGCCGTGCCGCACAGCAGGATTTATTTGGTAATGTGGCTAGCAACAGATCGTCGCCCCACAACTCTGAGGGATGAGCATTTTTTTGATTGGATTATTTTCTGTTATTTCAGAAAATTTCGGACAATCTCGATCTGCTCAGTGACATTCAAAGCCGGTGCATGGCCGCAGCCTGCCACCGTAATTAATTGTGCCTTAGGACCACGCTTCGTCATGGCTTGTGCGACCTCTTCTAGCAATAAATCGGAATGCTCACCGCGCAGCACCAGAGTTTTACAACTGAGGCTGTCGTATTCGTCCCAGCGCAAATAATCGTTATCGTGTTCAGTAAATTGCATGACCATCTGCGGATCGTAGTGCGACGTAATTCGCCCGTCAGGCAAACGGCGCACCGAGCTCTCTGCCATGCGTCGCCATTGCACATCGCTTAGCCAACCATAGGGTACATAAATCTGGCGCAAATAGTGTTCAAATTCAGTAACGCTTGAAAAGCTTACAGGGGAGCCCGCATAGCTGCGGATACGCTGGATGGCCGGGTCGGCCAATTGTGGGCCATTGTCATTCAATACCAGATGAGTAATACGATTTTTTAATAAATCAGCTGCAGCGACTGTACCGATCGCCCCTCCCATCGAGGTACCGACCCAGCGCATGGTCTGGATGTTGAGTTGGTCTGCTAAGTCGTTTGCTAGCCGAGCGTAAAAATCGAGGCAATATTCCTGTGCCGGCAGAGGGCTCCATTGGGATAAGCCACGGCCGATCGTATCCGGAGCGATGACGTAATATTCTTCGGCGAGTACCATGGCCAGATCATCAAAATCGCGGCTGGTTCTTGCCAGTCCATGCCATAAGATCACGGCAGGTTTGTCCGCTGAACCCCATTCCATCAAGTGCAGCTCGCGATCGCAACAACTGAGGTAGCGTGATATCGGTGTCATGAGATAGGTATTTAATAAAGATTAACGCCAGTTGAATGCAGGCGTACATAGCAACAAAAAAACGGTCAAAAAAACGGTAAAAAAATCAGGATTTTCTGAGCTTGCCCACAATGCCCAGAGGCAGGTAATACACTGATAAGACAAACAATACGCCCAGCCACAATAACCAGCGATCAGGATGAAAAAAATTCGCAATGAAAGGCACGCTCTCCAGATTCCCGTGCAGGAGTTTCATACCGTCTTGCAGATAATTTTGCGAGATGACTAAAATGGCAGCACCCAGTGCCGCGCCATACATCGATCCCATGCCGCCGATGACGACCATCAGGAGAATATCGATCATGATGTCAAAACTGAGTGCGGTATCCGGACCGGCATAACGCAACCAGATCGCATATAAAATACCCGCGCAGCAGGCCAGCAACGCGGATAAACAATTACCGATAGTACGATATTTGACCGGATTAAATCCGATCGCTGCAACCCGGAAGTCGTTTTCACGTACCGCCTGTAATACCCGGCCAAACGGAGAGTTCACGATGCGCAGGCAAAATAAAAACAGGAGCAGCGCACAAAAATAAACTAGGTAATAGCTCAGTGTTTTACCCGTCCAATCAATACCGAATACCGGATTTTCAAGCAACTGAGTTCCTGGTGACAGCAGCTCGGGTAATTTAAAATTCAAGCCATCTTCACCACCAGTAAAATCCGAAAACTGCGAGGCCAGAATCGCAAAGAAATTTGCCAGTGCCAGTGACATCATGGCGAAAAAAATCGTTCTCACACGTAGCGATAACATGCCTAGCAACAGTGCCAGTAGCAGCGTCAGCATTAAGGCGCTGGCAGCTCCCGCAAATAACACCAACCAGCTGACCTCGAAGCGCGACATGGCAATCCCGACACCGTACACACCGATACCAAAAAACATCGTATGCGCAAACGAGACAATCCCGGTATAGCCAAGCAAGAGATCGTAGCTGCTCGCGAGCACAATAAAGACGCAAATTTTAGCTGCGACATTCAGTGCTCTGGTACCCGGAAAAATCGCCGGTGTCAGCAATAATCCGAATAACAACGCCAGCATCAGGATCGCTAGCACGCGGCTTCGCGGCGTGTCGCCGGACAGAAGAGTAGAGGTAATCAATTTCATCGTGACGCCACCGGAAAAAGGCCTTGAGGGCGCCACAATAAGATCAAGACCATTAGCAAGATATTCGCACCCAAGGCCACCTTGGGTGCGAGGAAACCGACATAGTTTGCCAGCAATCCGACCAGCAAGGCACCCGCAAAGCAGCCGCCAACCGAGCCTAGGCCACCAATAATGATCACGATGAAGATTAAGACCATGAGCTGCGCCCCCATTGTGGCGGTGACCGTTTCCTGATACAGGCCCCACAGCACGCCGCCGACACCTGCCAGTGCCGAACCGGCGACAAACACACCGACAAACAGGCGGCGTATTTTGTAGCCCAGCGTTTCGACCATCTCTGGATTTTCTACACCGGCGCGTACCAATAAACCGAGTTTGGTACGGTTGAGTATCAGCCACATGGCAATAAAAATCAGCAGGCCAAGTACAACGGCGATCACGCGAAATTTTTCAATCGCGACATCGCCAAAAATCCAGGAGCCACGTAAGCTCGCTGGACGTGTCAGCGGGATTTGCTCCGGTCCCCAGATCACATGAATCAATTGTTCCGCAATGATCAGGCCGCCGGTTGTGATCAGGATCTGTGTCAGATGCATGCCATACACAGGGCGGATAATCACACGCTCAAAACCCCAGCCGAGCAAGCCAGCAACGATTGCTGCGGCAGCCATTGCCATGCCAATTGCCAGCAAGTTGAGCGCTACATTATCGGCCTGCATCCAGCCCGCCAGCGGCAACATCACGCTGGTAGCAACGAAGGCGCCGATCGCGATAAATACGCCATGACCAAAGTTCATGACATCCATCAGACCAAATACCAGCGTCAAACCGCTTGCCATGATAAAAATCATCATGCCCATCGCCAGACCAGCGACAGTCAAGGTGATCCAGGTCGGCAGACTGGGAAGTAAGACTAGTGAGCCGAGCATGACGGCGGGGATTAGTAATTTGGGCAAATTTTTCGTCATCAGTTTCATGCGTGTGCTCCCGTTGCAGATCCCAGGTTCAAGCCCAGTAATTGCTGTTGTAGTTCCGGGTTGCCGGTCAGCGCCTGCATACTACCGTGATGCAGGATTTTGCCGGAATCCATGACCGCAACCTGATCGCCGAGCGCTTGTGCTACCGCGAGATTTTGTTCGACCAGTAAAATGCTTGCGCCTTCTTTTTTGAGTTCACGTAAAGCGCTGATCATGCTATTGACCATGACAGGCGCCAGTCCTTTTGATGGTTCGTCGAACATGTAGAGACGGCGTTTTTCGATGATGGCGCGGCTGATGGCGACCATTTGTTTTTGACCACCGGAGAGCTTGCCTGCCGGTTTTTGCCAGAATTGCTGAAGTGCCGGGAACAATGAAAAAATCCAGTCCAGGCGCCGCTGATCGATTGATCCCGACCGTGCTGCCAGTAACATGTTTTCTCGTACGCTGAGATCACTGAATATGCCCATGTTCTCTGGCACATAGGCGATGCCCTGTACCGCGATGTCCGCTGTGCTCATGTGGGTGATTGCCGTCTGATCCAGCGTGATGCAGCCAGCGCTGGCGTGCCACAAGCCCATGATCGTGCGCAATGTGGTGCTCTTGCCTGCACCGTTGCGCCCCAATAGCATCGTGAGCTGTCCGCGCTGCACGAACAAGTCGACACCTTGCAGGATGTGATACGGACCGATATGCGTGTGCACGCCGCTGAGTTGCAACAAAATATCGCTCATGCTGCGACCTCCCCGGATTCTGCGGCAACCCCGAGATAGGCCTCTTGTACCACTGCCGATTGCATGACTTCGGCAGGTTTGCCGTCGGCGACTAATTGTCCTTGGTTCAGGACGATGATGCGGTCTGCCAGCCGTTCTACTACATCCATTTTATGTTCTACTAAGAGGATAGTTTTGTCCCGTTGCTGCTGTATGTCCGCGATTAAGTCGAGTATCACCGGGGCTTCGTCGTGGCTCATTCCTGCGGTCGGTTCGTCGAACATAAATACGCTGGGCTGCATCGCGAGTAGCAGGCCGACTTCCAGCTTGCGCTGATCGCCATGCGGTAATTCAGCGGCACGCATATCGCGCCGCTTGATCAATGCGATGCGGGTCAAAATTTGGTCTGCTTCATTGATCCAGTTTGCATGAGAGAACCAGGTTGAGAGCAGTTGCAGGCCACGCTTTTCCCGGCTTTGCACGCGTGCCTGTATCGCCAGCCTGACGTTTTCCATAACCGTTAACCGAGGAAATAAATTCGTTAATTGAAAGGCGCGTCCCAAGCCATGTTGAGCTCGCGTAGCGGCATTAGTATTACTGATGTCCTGACCGTGCAACAGGACCTGACCGCTGGTGACCGGTAACTGACCTGAGATCAGATTGAAATAAGTGGTTTTGCCTGCACCATTAGGGCCGACGATTGCCGTCAGTGTGCCCGGTGAAAATGTACAGGACACCCGATCAACCGCGATATGTCCGCCGAAATTGACTGTCAGCGCACGGGTTTCTAGTGAAATGCTCATGGAGACCTTTGATGGAATACCGCAGCGTTCATGCAGGTATGTAAGTCAGCCGTTGACTGATACATATTTGGAGTCTGTATCCGGTGAAAACAGACGTAGTTCGTATGCGCTGACTGCTGATATTGATTGATGACCATCCGTCAGCGCTGATACGGTTACGCGGTTCGCTGTTGCTTTAACGTTACTATTAACGTGTTTATTAATGTTGGTATTAACGTTTGTATTAGCGTTTGTTTTTTACCGGAACCGCCATCTCTTCGATCTTCAGTTCGCGTACCAGTTCCGGTACACCCCAGGCAAATGCGGGATCGACTTTGATCTTGAAGTGATACATGGATTGCAGCGCCTGGTGATCTTCTTTGCGGAAGATCATTTTGCCTTTTGGCGTCTGAAACTCCATACCTTCCATCGTCTTGATCAGATTTTCTGTACTGGTATCTTTGCCTGCTCTGGTCAGCGCCTCGACTACGGCAATCCCTGCTGTCATACCGCCTGCTGTAAAAAAATCAGGTGGTGTTTTGTACTGTTTGTAGTGGTTGGCCACCAGCCATTCGTTGACCGGATTTTTGGGAATACCGAAGTAGTAATACGTCGCGCCTTCCATACCGGGGAATTGTTTGTAGGCTGTCATCGCCGGCAGGATATTGCCGCCAGTGGCGATCTCGATGCCGTAACGCTTTAGGTCCAGATCGGCGATTTTGAATGGATTGCCTGCGCCTGCCCACAGTACAAAAATGACTTTGCGACCTGGCTGGTCTTTGAGTTTGTCGATCAAGCGCTGCGCACCGGCGGTGAAATCGGTGGTGGAGGTCGGCAGATATTCTTCATGGATTAGTTTGGCACCTTTGCCCGACAGCGATTGCTTAAATGCTTTTACGCCGTCGCGGCCGAATGCATAGTCTTGTGCCAGAGTGGCAATCACGATGCCCGGTTTATCGAGCGCGACGGCGTTGGAAATCGCATCCTGGGATGAGTTGCGACCAGTGCGAAAAATATAGCGGTTCCATTTGTCACCGGTGATCGAGTCGGCTACGGCAGGTTCCACGATCAGCAGTTTTTTGTATTCCTCTGCAACAGGCAGCATCGCCAGAGCGACACCTGACGAGGTGGGACCAATGGCCAGATCGACTTTGTCATCACCGTAAGCCTGTGCGAGTAATGATTTGCCCATGTCGGGTTTGCCCTGGCTGTCTTTTTCAATCACAAGGATCTTGTTGCCATTGACCATCATGGTGCCTTTGGTGGCGTAATCCAGACCCATCATCAGACCGATCTGGGTTTGCTTGGCATAGGCTTCAAGCGGCCCGGTCTTGTCGTAGACGTGGGCAATTTTGATATCTTTGGCGTAGGCATTGAGGCCGCAGGTGCTCAAGGTGAGCAAGGCAATCGTGCTGAGGGCAAAACGTTTCATGAAGTCTCCTGTCTGGGTATCAGTTGTAATCAGCTCTAATTAACTGTAGTTAGCCGTTGTAATGATTTTTATTGTTTTGTATTGATCACCGTCGATGGCGACATAGAGACTCCGCGCTCATGCGTTGCAGAGGGACGCAGCAAGCTAATCGCTGTGCGTCTATGGGGGATGATGAGTGTCCCCGGTCTCCTGTTGCTCTTATCTTTAAGATTATTCTGCTAACAACTAAAAATATCAGGCGACGCAGAATTTCCTTAGCTTGTTTTGTGCTTTTCGATACTATATTTGGCAACTGGCAAAGACAATACAGTAGAACTACTTGGTACGCGGGATTTGTTGCGAGGGGAGCGGAATGCTGGCCGATGATCAGGGCAGTGGATTCATGTACGTTGATTGCTTTATGTACTGTGAACGCTACTATTGAATAGTGATATTGAGGCGTAATAGGGGGAGTATGTTATAAAACATGCCTTAATCCGCAAATTTCATCTAGGGATAGTGAATATACTTATAGGGAGTATATTCACCATTGCCATAGGTAACAGCCTTTAGCTAAAACTTTGACTGGACTCGATTGGGAAGCCCTTGAGGAATTCGCTGGCAGGCAGTCGTTTGCCTCCCGGCTTTTGTAACTCTGTCAGACGCAGGCTCTGAGCACCGCAGGCGACAAGGACACCCTCCTGTGCGTTGGCGCTGATGATGCTGCCAGGTGGTTTTCCTGAGGTGACATCGACGGCTTGCGCATGCCAGAGTTTGACGGTTGTGCCAGCGATCGTGGCGTGTGCTCCCGGAAAGGGATTAAAGGCACGAATTTTTCTGGCGAGTTGTTCTGCGGATAAATTGAAATCCAGGCCAGCTTCTTCTTTGCTGATTTTGGCTGCGTAGGTGACGCCTTGCTCCGGTTGTACCGTCGCGGGTATCGCGCCTTGTTGTAGCTGACGTAAAGTCTCTGTGATCATTTCACCGCCGAGTTGCGCCAGCTTGTCATGCAGGCTGCCGGTAGTGTCATCTGCGGCAATCTCAACACTCTGCATGTGCAGCATCGGACCGGTGTCCAGTCCTTCTTCCATGTGCATAATCGTGATGCCGGTTTGCGCATCACCACTTTCGATGGCGCGATGGATGGGCGCGGCACCGCGCCAGCGTGGCAGCAAAGAGCCATGAATATTAATGCAGCCTAGGCGAGGTATATCCAGCACCGAGCGCGGCAGAATCAGCCCATACGCCGCCACCACCATAACGTCATGCGGTGTATTGCGCAGCAACTCATGTGCTTCCTGTGCTACATCAGGATATTTTCCGTCGAGCTTTAACGATGTCGGCTGCGCCACCGGAATATCGTGTTGTAACGCAAATTGTTTGACCGCCGAGGCGTGTAATTGCATGCCCCGGCCAGCTGGCCGGTCGGGCTGCGTCAGTACCAGCGGCACCGTGAATCCCGCAGCATGGATAGCCTGCAACGCAACCGCGGCAAATTCAGGCGTGCCAGCGAAGATGACGCGCATCAGCGCCCCTTCGCTTTGCTGCGATGCTCTTCGCGTTCTTCTTTGATCATCTTGGTTTTGATGCGATTTCGCTTTAAAGGCGATAAATACTCAACAAAGACTTTGCCTTTGAGATGATCCATTTCATGCTGGATACATACGGCTAGCAGACCATCCGCGTGGAGTTCAAATGGTTTGCCATCGACATCAAACGCACGGACTTTGACTTCGGCAGGACGTTCTACACCGTCGTAAATGCCGGGAACGGACAGGCAGCCTTCGTCGTAAACTTTCTTTTCTTCGCTGGCCCAGATGATTTCCGGGTTGATGAATACCTGCAATTCGGTATTGGTTTCTGAGGTGTCGATGACCACCAGTTGTTCATGTACATCGACCTGTGAGGCAGCCAGGCCGACGCCCGGTGCGTCGTACATGGTTTCGGCCATATCGGCGGCCAGTTGCTTGATTCGGTCGTCAAAAACGCTGACGGGCTTGGCCACTTTATGCAAACGTGGATCGGGATAACGCAGGATATTTAGTATAGACATAAGGCTTTTCACAACAACGAAAGGGCGTTGCGATGCGGTTTTTCTTGCTACTTCAATGATTTATAGGCAAAATTTGATTCACTTTGGCAAGTTAGTGCCTGCCTATTCGCTTCATCATCCTGCAGCATGCATCGGACAACATTCATGAAAAAGTTTAGCACAATCGCCCTGCTTATCGCTGTCGCCTTCCCAGTCATGGCAAGTTCCCAGGCTTTCGCGCAAGAAGCTGTCAACGCAGCCAAGGCGGGTAAATGCACATTTTTACCGGATGCACCGGACAAACATGTAGTGGTGAAGGGCGATACTCTGTGGGATATTTCGGCCAAATTTTTGAGTAATCCATGGTGCTGGCCTGAAGTCTGGGGCATGAACCGTGACGAAATCCGCAATCCGCACTGGATCTATCCAAATCAGATCGTGTATTTTGACCGCGTTAATGGCCGCTTGCGGTTGGGGCAGGCCGTCGGTGGCTCGGGTGCCGATGGTTCGGCTAAAGATGGCGGCAGACTGCAACCCCAGGTTCGCACCGAAGACACCGGAAAAAATGCGATTACCGCAATACCGTCGAATCTGATCGAGCCATTTTTGTCGCAGCCTCTGGTCATAGAAAAAGACACCTTGCTGACCGCGCCACGTATTGTCGCAACCCAGGAGGGGCGCGTGATTCTTGCCAAGAGCGATAAAGCCTATGTGCGTGGCGACCTGAAGGGCGGTACGTCATTCCAGGTGTTCCGTCCAGGCGTTCCGCTCAAGGATCCTGAAAACAATACCGTGATTGGCTATGAAGCGGTCTATTTAGGCACATTGAAGCTGGAACGCACGGCGAAAACCCCTGATGGCGTGGATAGTTTTATCGTCGCCAGTGCCAAAGAAGAAATGGCAGTCGGTGACCGTCTGATGCCGATTCCGCCTACGCCGATCCAGAATTATGTGCCGCATCCACCAGAGCGTGACGTACGTGCGCGTATCGTCTCGATTTACGGTGGCGTCAGTCAGGCGGGACAGAATCAGGTGGTCAGTATCAACAAGGGGGCGAGTGCGGGGCTGAATATCGGTACCGTACTGGAACTATCCCGTTACGGAAAAATCATTCAGGACAAAACTGACGAGAAAAAACCGATTCGTCTGCCGGATGAGCACTACGGTAGTCTGTTTATTTTCCGCGTTTTCGACAATATTTCTTATGGTCTGATTATGACGGTGACGGACACGGTTGCCGTTGGCGATCTGGCGACTTCTCCAGAATAAACCGTCTGAAGCCGGGCCGTCAGTGACTCCACACAATGCGCTTGCCAGCGACTGGGTGGAGTGGTTGCGGCTAGAACAGACACCCGGTGTCGGTCCCGAAACGGCACGTCAGCTATTGGCAGCCTTTGGTCTGCCTTCACAAATTTTTGCTGCCGACTTTACCGCTCTCAGCAAAGTTGTCTCTGCCAAAGTCGCTAAAGCTCTTTTGCAGCCCGAATCGGGGCAATTGCAGCAACGTATCGAGCTAATCCAGACCTGGTGCAGTCAGCCCGGTAATCAGGTGCTGACCTGGATAGATGCTAATTATCCGCGTGCTTTGCTCGATATTCCTGATCCTCCTGTACTGATTTATGTCAAAGGCCGCCTGGCTTTGCTGGATGCGCCGACGATCGCGGTTGTGGGCAGCCGAAATGCAACTGCGCAAGGAATCCGTAACGCAGAGCAATTTTCTGAAGCTTTGAGCAAAGCCGGTTTGACGATCAGCTCCGGTATGGCTGCCGGGATCGATGCGGCAGCCCATCACGGCGCCTTGCGCGGCGCAGGTTCAACCGTCGCGGTGATTGGTACCGGTGCTGATATTGTTTATCCGGCGCGCAACAGGGCGCTTGCCCACTTAATTGCTGACGGCGGTTGTATTGTCAGTGAGTACCCGCTTGGCATGCCTGCAATTGCGTCTAATTTCCCGCGCCGCAATCGCCTGATTTCCGGTCTGGCAAAAGGGGTGCTGGTGATTGAGGCTGCGGCACAGTCGGGATCGCTGATTACAGCACGCATGGCTGCTGAGCAGGGGCGCGATGTGTTCGCCATTCCCGGCTCTATTCATTCGCCGCTTGCCAAAGGGTGTCATCAATTGATCAAGCAGGGCGCGAAGCTGGTAGATACGGCGCAAGATATTTTGGATGAATTACGATTTTTACCCTTGATGCGCCCGGTCGCTGCCTCGTCAAAGCAGATGACATCGGCATCCTTAGCAGAAATCACAAGCGCGGATCAGCGTCTGCTGGATGCGATAGGCTATGACCCGGTTCATGTTGATCATCTGGTTGAGCGGGTGGGGATAGATGTTGCCGAGCTGAGCGGTGTATTATTGACATTAGAGCTTGATGGCCACATCGAACAATTGCCAGGCGGAATGGTAAAGCGCATCGGTTAGTAGCACGTATGCCCGACTCTGGAAAACAGATAATTTCGCCATCTATACCTTGTATCAGGGGGAGTATAGGTAAAAACAAGGCTTGAGCCGCACAGTTTGCGGCGTGCTGTTAAAATACTGGGATGTAGTATCTTTAAATAAGCAAGTTCCGCCTGAAATCCGTTCAAACGGGGCTTGTTTCGAATTCTCCTTGAGGCTACAGTAACGACATGTTCGATATTCTTGTATACCTCTACGAAACCTATTACCGTCCAGATGCTTGTCCGGATACGGCGGTTTTAGCTAAAAAACTCTCCGCCGTCGGCTTTGAAGAAGATGAAATCTCCGAGGCGCTGGATTGGCTCACGGTACTGGCCGACACTACCAATGAATTAGATAAGTTGCCTGAGCAAGATGCGCTTGCCTCAAAAGGCTTCCGCGTCTATGCTGCCCGTGAAATTGCTGCCCTGGGCACGCCTGCAATGGGATTTTTGCATTTTCTCGAATCGGCAGGATTGATTAATTCACAACAGCGTGAGATTGTCATTGAACGCGCTGTCGCCATTCATGATTCGCCGGTTCCCCTGGATAAACTCAAAGTCATCGTACTGATGATGTTGTGGAGTCAGGGCAAAGAACCTGACATGCTGATGTTCGACGAGCTCCTGTTGTCGGACGAAGAAAGCGAGCCTCGTTTGCTGCATTAGAGACAAAATGACCGCCATTCGCTGTTTTGTGGCTAAAAAAACATCTCATTGCAGTTTTTTGTAGTTCACGTTTATCATTCGCCTTTAATATACCTGCTGACGCACATGCTTGGTGCGTCTGCCGCAGTCCTGATTTAGGCAAGTCTTGCTTGGTTTGGCTTCATTCGCCCCGATCGAGTCCGCCCCCATATAGAGTCAATACAGAAACGACTGAGAAATAACACCATGACCAAAACCCTCATCATTGCCGAGAAGCCTTCCGTCGCCAACGACATAGCGAAAACGCTGGGCGGCTTCACTAAACATGATGATTACTTTGAGTCTGACGACTATGTATTGTCCTCGGCGGTTGGCCATTTGCTGGAAATCACGGTTCCGGAAGAGTACGACGTCAAACGCGGCAAATGGAGCTTCACGCATTTACCGATGATCCCGCCGCATTTCGCGCTGAACCCGATTGCCAAGACAGAATCGCGCTTGAAAGTGCTGAACAAGCTGATCAAGCGTAAAGACGTGACCGCCCTTATCAACGCCTGTGACGCGGGCCGCGAAGGGGAACTGATTTTCCGTCTGATTGCACAGCATGCGAAGGCCAAGCAACCGGTTAGCCGTCTGTGGTTGCAGTCAATGACACCGGCTGCGATCCGTGAGGGGTTTACTAAATTACGCAGCGATGAATCGATGCTGCCGCTGGCCGATGCAGCCCGTTGCCGCTCCGAGGCGGACTGGCTGATTGGTATCAATGGCACCCGCGCCATGACAGCTTTTAACTCCAAAGAAGGTGGCTTTTACCTGACCACCGTAGGCCGGGTGCAGACGCCAACATTGTCGATTGTGGTTGAGCGTGAAGAAAAGATTAAAAAATTCGTGTCCCGCGATTTCTGGGAGGTGCGTGCCGAATTCGTCTGTGCAGTCGGTATTTATGAAGGTCGCTGGTTAGATCATCAGTTTAAAAAAGACGAACACGATACCGAGAAAAAAGCCGAACGTCTGTGGAGCAAAGCAGCCGCAGAATCGATTGTGGCGGCTTGTCGCGGTAAGCAGGGTAATGTCAGTGAAGAATCCAAACCGGCGACACAAATGGCGCCAGCCTTGTTTGATCTGACGAGTTTGCAGCGCGAGGCTAACTCACGTTTTGGTTTCTCCGCGAAAAACACCCTCGGTCTGGCGCAGGCTTTGTATGAAAAGCACAAAGTACTGACTTATCCACGTACCGATTCCCGTCATTTGCCGGAGGATTATCTGGACACGGTGAAGCAGACGCTGGAAACGGTCTCAGAAAATAATAATTATTATCAATTCGCTGCTCAGATTCTGAATAACAACTGGGTCAAGCCGAATAAGCGGATTTTTGATAACGCCAAGATCAGTGATCACTTTGCCATCATTCCGACCGGTCAGGCGCCAAAGAATTTGTCTGAGCCAGAGCAAAAATTATATGACTTGGTGACACGCCGCTTTATGTCGGTATTTTTCCCTGCCGCGGAATTTCAGGTCACGACCCGCATTACCGAAGTATCCGGTCATCAGTTCAAGACCGAAGGTAAGGTCATGACTAATCCTGGCTGGTTGGCAATTTATGGCAAAGAAATCCTTGACGATAATGATCCCGAAAACAAAGGTAATCTGGTTGCAGTCGCCAAGGGAGAGAAAGTCAAAACCGAAAAAGTCACTGCCAATGGTCTGGTGACCAAACCGCCTGCACGCTATTCAGAAGCGACCTTATTGTCTGCAATGGAAGGCGCCGGTAAGCTGGTCGATGATGAAGGCTTACGAGAAGCTATGGCCGGTAAGGGCCTGGGTACACCGGCGACGCGTGCGGCCATCATTGAGGGTTTGCTCAATGAAAAATATCTGCTGCGTGAAGGCCGTGAGTTAATGCCGACTGCCAAGGCGTTTCAGTTGATGACGCTGTTACGCGGACTTGGTGTGGATGAGTTGACGTCACCCGAATTGACAGGTGAGTGGGAATACAAGCTCTCGCAAATGGAGCGTGGCAAAATTAGTCGCGAAGAATTCATGCGCGAAATCGCTCAGATGACACAGATCATCGTGAAGCGCGCTAAGGAATACGATAACGATACCATCCCAGGTGACTATGCGACCTTACATACGCCTTGCCCGAATTGTGGTGGCGTCGTCAAAGAAAATTATCGCCGTTTTGCCTGCACTAAATGCGAATTCTCGATGAGTAAGACACCTGGCAGCCGTCAATTTGAGGTAGCTGAGGTTGAAGAGGTTCTGAGTAAGCGCGAGATCGGACCGCTGCAAGGTTTCCGTTCAAAAATGGGCAGACCTTTTGCGGCGATTCTGAAGATCGTGCGCGACGAAGAGCATAATAATTTCAAGCTGGAATTTGATTTTGGCCAGAACCAGGACGATGAGGATGCGGAGCCGGTCGATTTTACTGAACACACCTCGTTGGGCCCTTGTCCTAAATGCGGTAGCGGTGTGTACGAAATGGGATTGACCTATGTATGCGAAAAAACCGTAGCCAAGCCAAAGGCATGTGATTTCCGTAGCGGCCGTATCATTTTGCAGCAAGAGATTTTGCCTGAACAAATGAGTAAGTTACTCAAGGGGGGTAAAACCGATTTGCTGCCGGGCTTTATTTCGCAACGCACGCGCCGCCCGTTCAAGGCATTTTTGGTGCGCGGTAAAGATGGCAAAGTCAGCTTCGAATTTGAAGAACGCAAAGCGAAAGCCCCTGCCAAACCAAAAGCGGCAGCGGCTTCTGATGAGACTGTCGCGAAACCTGTCAAAGCGACTGCAAAGGTGGCTGCCAAGCCAGCTAAAAAAACGACGGCCGCCAAGAAGAAAGCAGCTTGACGATATTTAACAAAAATTATTAGTTGTTCGTCTGTATTGCCATATACATAATATAAGTATCTGGTTTATAGTTTGGATTGTTCTCCATGCAAGCTGTCCTAGCTGAGACTCAAGGAAGAATATGGATCCAAATGGTTTACTGGCGACGACGCGCGCAGAATTTATGCGCGCCTTTGTTGCTGCCGTTGAAAAAACGTTACCGCGTAGTATAGAAGAGCTATTTAGCAAGGCAGATGCGAGCTACTCGTCATCTGAGCAAAGTCGTTATCTGAACGCTCGCACCTTGCTACAGGACAAAGGCGAATTCCTGGTTCAGCAAATGGCTCATAGTATGGAGCATCTGCTAAACCGCAGCTTCCAGACAACCTACAATACATTCCGGCCCTCATCTGCATTAGCTGCCAACGCTGACAGCCTGTCGTTAATCGACTCGTCGGCATTTGAAGATGAATTGCGCATTAATGATATTACCAAGCGCTTCCGTAGCGAGGCCGAAGAGCAGCTGCGTGACCTGAATATCCGTGTCGCTCTGCTATTTGAGCAAGACACCATCAAGGAGCGCGAAAACCCGTTTCGCCCTTATCTGTTTTCGCGCTGTATTGCGTCTGCGCTTGAAAATTTTGGTCTGACTGCTGAGTTATCCGCCGTTTTGCTGGAACAATTAGCATCCAGCTTTGCGAGTTTTGTCGCAGGTATTTATAAGGATGTGAATACGCATCTGGCACAACACGGCCTTGCCGCACAATTACAATTCAAGATAAAAAAATCGCCGACCTCTGTTGTTGGCGACACGCTGCCTGAAGAAGCTTTGGCAGAAGAAAGTGAAGAACAGGTTTTTCAGAATAGTCGCGCAAGAATGGATGCGGCCAATTATGATATTGGCGGCAAGTCCTACAATGTTGATGCAAGAGCCGTGTCGACGGATACACCGAAGCGCAGAATGGAGCAACTATTTGCCTCCGTACGTGGCATGGCATCTGGTGTTTCAAGGCGCAATTCAGAAATGGCAACCATCACTTCCGCTCAACAGTCTGCCGCTTATCCGTCCTCGCAAGAATCTTCACCAGAGGATATGTCCCAGAGTAAATTTGGCTGGCTATCCGGAGGGCAGGCGGTTGGCAGTGTATTGAGAAAATTCTTTTCCAATGATGTCGCCTCACCTGAAGATCGTGCCGCTGCCGCGGGATTTCGTCATAGCGGTATGAACGGTATGTCGGGAATGCCGCATATGTCGGGAGGACACGAGCCGGATGCTTCCGTGTATGCCAATACCGCAGGGCAGGCTGGCGATTATGCCTCTGCAGGTAATCCAGCGCATTCTGCAAATCAGATCCAGACTGGTCAGGGAGTATCGCAGCATGGTCAGGCCGGCCATTCGCAGACACATGGCGTCATGTCTGCAAACGGATCACCTCTTGCTCAGTCCGTACAAGGTATGCAAAGAGCGCAAACACCTTTAACGACAGAGATGCTGGACGGACATGGTGAAGTACGTAATCTAATCCTGGAGCAAAGATCCGCATTAAACGAGATGACTAAGGATGTCGATGAGCAAATGACGATCGACATCGTGGCAATGCTGTTTGAATTTATTCTCAGGGACAATCAGGTTCCGGCAGAAATTCGCGCCCAGCTAGGTCGTTTGCAGTTTCTGGTATTGAAGGTGGCCTTGCGAGATACCTCTTTACTCACGCAAAAAGGTCATCCGGCGCGGATGCTGGTAAACCGTATAGGCTCTATTTCCTTAGGCTTAAAACAGCTTGATCCTACGGGCGTACATATTACTGCAGAGATTTGCCGTATCGTTGAGGCGCTATTGCAGGATGACAGCGAGAGTGTGGTTCTGTTCGCAAAAATGCTGGATGAATTCGATGCTTTTATCGCTAAAGAATTGCGCGCCAGTGATAAAAATATCGAACGTACGATTGATGCTGTCGAGCAAGTTCAAAACCGTACATTGCGGTTTGCACACACTGCAGCGCAACTGGCCGAGGCGTTGCTTGGGCTGACGATTGACAGTTATCTGAAGGAGTTTTTGGAAAATACCTGGGTACATGCGATTGAGCAGGCTGAGCGCAAGGACGTCAAACGCGCGCGCCGCTACCGTTTACTGGTTCCGGATTTGCTATGGAGCATTATTCCGAAACTGAAAGAAGATGATAAAACGCAGTTATTTGCTTTGCTGCCCATTATTCTCAATACTTTGAGAGAGGGATTGGCTCTGGTTAAGTGGGATCCGGTCGCGCAGCAAAAATTATTGAACTGGCTAGTCGATGCGCATACCAGTGTGTTGAGGGCTTCGCATTCGCAGACGTTGACGCATGTACCAACCTTGTCAGCGATTCACGAGCATTTTACTAATTTTGTAAATAATCCCGAGGCAACGGAGCAGGAGACTAACGAATATAAAGATCTGGCGAAGAATCAGAAATACTTGGATCAGGCGATTAAAGACCTGGATCTCAAAGTACAGATGCTGGATCAAGTGTTTGACCAGGAGCTGCCGCATGAGAGTAAAGATATTTTGTTGCGCGAGAACCAGGTTGAATTAACCCCAGCGCTGATTCAGGAGCGGCTGCGCAGCGGCATTGCCTTAGAAATTAATCTCGGTGGAAAGCCTAGCCAAGGTCGGCTAAATTGGGTTAATCCGAATTTAAGTAATCTGGTTTTAAGTCTCGAAGGACAGGATGAGCCGTCAATGGTTAGCATCCGTATGTTCCAACGCATGATGAATCATGGGCGCGTCCGCTTTATGGAAAAAGAGCCTTTGTTCGAACGGGCAGTCCAATCGCTGCTGGTCTCGGCAGATCAGATGGATAAAACGCTGAGCGTGTAATTCTCGGCGTTTTATCTAGCGAAAGTCGTTGTTGGCTGGGGAATAATTTTTCGACTAGGTTTCGCTTATTCTTTGCTTGAGTCGATATCCGGTTCAAAAAAGCACCACCTCGCTTGCGGCCATTCTTCTTGCAGGCTTTCTTCCACTTCGTTAATGGCATCAATCAACGCCCGGTCAGATGTTTGCGGCTGCATTTTTGCTTGCACCGCGATCATTAATTGTTCACCCCATTGCAAGGTAATGAGATTGATGACATGGTCGACCTGAGGATGATTATTTATATGGGTTTTGATCGCCGCATTAACTTCAGGCGCTGCTGACTCACCCGTGATCATTGCCTTCACTTCTCTTGTTACAAAGAAGGCGACCGCCATTAAGAGAATGCCCACTAGGATAGAGCCCGCCGCATCCCAAAAAGGATTGCCCGTTATAACTGTGAGCACGACAGCAAAAAATGCGATCGCCAAACCGGCAAGCGCAGCGATATCTTCCCCTGCAACCACCATAAGCTCTGATTGGCGTGTTTCGCGAAACCATTGGAAAAACGACTTGTCGCCAGAAATTTTGCGAATTTCCTTCATTGCGCCATATAAAGAGAAGCCTTCGAGCAGGACTGAAATTCCTAATACGGCAATCGCTACTAAGGGGTTTTTTATTGGCTCAGGATGTTCGAGATGCTTAATACCTTCAATGACGGAAAAAGCGCCACCCATAAAAAACAGTAAAAGAGCTACCATCATTGCCCAAAAATAGACGACCCGACCGTAACCCATGGGATGAGAGGCGTCTACGGGGCGCTTAGCCTCTTTTAGTCCAACGAGTAAAAATACTTGATTGACGCAGTCTGCCAGAGAATGAATCGCTTCAGCAAGCATCGCACCAGAGCCAGTAAAGGCGGCGGCGGCAAATTTTGAGATGGCGATGCCGCCGTTAGCACCTAAGGCATAAAAAATTGCTTTAGTAGAGCCGTCAGATTGAGAAGACATAGGTGACTTTGCAGTAAGTAGTAAATAAGCGGACAACATACCGACTTCTTAAACGGCCTGCAAGCAGTCAAGCTTATACAAAATCATGTTTAATCATAAAAGTTCTTGCAAGGTAGGGGGAGATTTGCTATAGTTCGGCTCCCGTCGAGAGGCGGGGAAGGCAAGAAAAGAAAGTGAAGCAGTTAATGCAGGTTTTAGAAGTGAAGAGTTAAGTGCGCGTAGTA